>JAFVAN010000010.1 GCA_017480485.1 Ruminococcus sp.
AAATTCGGCCGTGCGCCGTTAGCACCCGCCCCTTGGATTCCGGCCAATGCGCTCCGCGGGACTATTTATTGGCCTGCACTATTTTGGGCGCGAAATTCGGCCGTGCGCCGTTAGCACCCGCCCCTTGGATTCCGGCCAATGTGCTCCGCGGGACTATTTATTGGCCTGCACTATTTTGGGCGCGAAATTCGGCCGTGCGCCGTTAGCACCCGCCCTTGGATTCCGGCCAATGCGCTCCGCGATCAGGATTTAGGGCTTTTGCTCCTATTTCTTTTTTATTACTATCACGCAGCGGCCGTCGCCGTTGGGCAGGGCGTAATCCTCACAGAGTATCACCTCTCCGCCCCGCTTCTTTATCTCTCTCTCCGCCGCCGCAAGCTCCTCCCTGCCGCCGGAGCCCTTCAAGGCCACAAACACCCCGCCCTTCTTCACAAAGGGCAGACACCACCCGCACAGCTTTTCAAGGTTAGCCACCGCCCGGGCCGTGGCCGCATCAAACTGCCCGCGAAAGCCTTCCTTTCGGTTGAGCTCCTCCGCGCGCCCGTGGATGCACTCCGCCCCCAGCCCAAGCTCCTCCGAGAGCTCGCCAAGGAACCGCACCCGCTTGTTCAGGCTGTCCAGCAGCGTAAGCTCAAGGTCGGGCCTGAAAATTTTAAGCGGACAGGACGGGAACCCCGCCCCCGTGCCAACGTCGATGAGCCGCGCCCCCTCCGGCAGTCTCGCCGCCTCAAAGGCCCAAAAGGGATAGACGCTGTCAAAAAAGTGCTTCATGGCTATGCCCTCGGGGTCGGTGATGGCGGTCAGATTCATTTTTTGGTTCCAGTCCACCAGCAGCTCCGCGTAGCGGTCGAGGCCCTCGTACTGCTCCCGCGAGAGGACGATGCCGCCCCCTGCAAAAAGCTCCTTGACGGCCTCAAAGTCCGGGATGTAGTTCATAGAGCCTCAGTCCTTTCGTTTCTGCGCCGCCAGCCAGATAAGCAGCACGTTCACATCCGCAGGGTTCACCCCCGAGATGCGGCTTGCCTGACCCACCGACAGGGGCCTGAGCTTGCCCAGCTTCTCGGCGGCCTCCAGCCGCAGCCCCCGTATCTGCGAATAATCCGTATCCGCAGGCAGGGCCTTGGTCTCAAGCTTGCGCATGGCCTCCACCTGCTCCAGCTGTATCTTGATGTAGCCCTCGTACTTGATCTCAAGCTCCACCTGCTCCCTCACCTCGCGGCTGAGGTCGGGGCGGGCTGGGTCGAAGGGCGCAAGGCCGTCGTAGGTCACCTGGGGCCGCTTCAAAAGCTGCGAGAGCTTTATGCCCGTGGACAGGGGCTCAGTGCCGATGTCCGCAAGGTAGGCGTTCAGGGCCTCGCCGGGGGCAAGGTTCAGGTGTCTTATTCGTTCCAGCTCCTCGGCGATCTGCCGTTCTTTTTCAAGCAGGGCCTCGTAGCGCTCGTCGCTGATAAGGCCTATCCTGTGGCCGATGGGGGTCAGGCGGCGGTCGGCGTTGTCCTGCCGCAGCAGCAGCCTGTACTCGCTGCGGGAGGTCATCATCCTGTAGGGATCCGAGCAGCCCTTTGTCACAAGGTCGTCGATAAGGGTTCCGATGTAGCCCGAGGCTCGGTCCAGCACCAGCGGCTCCTGTCCTTTGAGCTTCAAAGCGGCGTTGATGCCTGCCACAAGGCCTTGGGCGGCGGCCTCCTCGTAGCCCGAGGTGCCGTTGAACTGTCCCGCACCGTAGAGGCCCTCTATATCCTTGAATTCCAGCGTTGCCAGCAGCTGGGTGGGGTCGCAGCAGTCGTACTCGATGGCGTAGGCGTTGCGCATTATCTCAACGTTCTCCAGCCCCTTTATGGTGCGCAGGAATTCAAGCTGCACCCACTCGGGCAGAGAGGAGGACATCCCCTGCAGGTAATACTCGTCGGTGTCGAGGCCCATGGGCTCGATGAAAAGCTGGTGCCGCGGCTTGTCCGAAAAGCGCTTTATCTTGTCCTCTATCGAGGGGCAGTACCTTGGCCCCACGCCCTCTATCTGGCCTGAATACATGGGCGAGAGGTGGATGTTGTCAAGGATGACCCTATGTGTCTCGGCGTTGGTGTAGGCAACGTAGCAGGAGACCCGGTTTTTGAGCTCCTGTCTGTTGTCAAAGGAAAACGGCGTGATATCCTCATCGCCGTCCTGTCTTTCGAGCACGTCAAAGTTTATAGAGCGGCGGTGGACCCGAGCGGGGGTCCCCGTCTTGAAGCGCCTGAGCTCCACCCCCAGCCCCCGCAGGGAGTCGGAGAGGAACCTTGCCGGCAGCACGCTGTCGGGGCCGCTCTCGTAGCTCACAGAGCCCACGTGTATGCGCCCGTTTAAGTAGGTACCGCTGGCGATTATCACTGCCCCGGCGCCGTAGCAGGTGCCAAGGCGGGTCTTCACCCCGCAGAGCCTTCCGTCCTCTGTCAGCAGCTCCACGATCTCGTCCTGCTTTATCCGCAGGCCCTCGCAGTGCTCCAAGGCCTGCTTCATGTAGACATGATAGCGCACCCTGTCGGCCTGCACCCGCAGGCTGTGGACAGCGGGGCCCTTGCCTCGGTTGAGCATCCTGCTTTGGAGGAAGGTTGCATCCGCGGCCCTGCCCATCTCGCCCCCAAGGGCGTCTATCTCCCGCACCAGATGGCCCTTGGCGGTGCCGCCGATGGAGGGGTTGCAGGGCATATTCGCGATGCCGTCGAGGGAGATGGTGAAGATGGCAGTCTTCATGCCAAGCCTTGCGGCAGCCAGCGCTGCCTCGCAGCCCGCGTGTCCCGCCCCGACGACTACAACGTCATAGTTTTCCCGCTCTGTCATATCACTGGTCTATGCGGATGTAAATGCTGAGGACCTCTTCATCAAAGAGGTTGATGGTCATTACCATGCCGCTGTCCTTGTAGGTCGCCATCCAGTCGTCGCCCTCGCCCTGACCGTAGGCTGCGGTAACATCCGAAAGCTTGCTGCCGGGGGCGATGCCCTTTGCGGTCTTAGGAGTCACGTCGCCGTAATAGAAGTTGTCCTCAAGGGCGATAGAGAAGATCTTGTCCTCGTTTACCTCGATGTTGAGCTGAGGATAGTAGTAATAGGTGGAATCGGGGGCGTCGCCGATGCAGGCCTGAGCCTTCTGGGGGTCGGCGGCCTGTCTGCCAAGGCTCTGCTCGATGGCCGAGAAGCTGTCGCCGATGTTGAAGGTAACGCCGTTGTAGGTAACAGCGAACTTAGTCTCCTTGGTCTGAACAGGGGCGGGAGCCGCGGTAGTGGTGGTGGTAGTGGTCGCGGGAGCAGCCGTGGTCGTGGTCGTAGCAGGAGCCTCGGTGGCGGCGGTGGTAGTGGTTGTCGCCTCGGTTGCTGCCTCTGTGGTGGTCTCCTCGGGCGCCTCGGTGGTCTCGGCTGTTGTGGTCGTTGCCTCCGCCTCGGTGGTGGTCGTCGTGGACGCATCCTCGGCTGCTGTGGTCGTCGTCGTGCTTGACGCCAGCGTCAGCTTGCCGCTGTCCTCCTCTGCGGAGGAATCCGATGAGCCGCAGGCCGTGAGGCACAGGGCGGCGATAACTGCCATAAGCTTGATGTAATTCTTCATTTTTGATCCTTACCTTTCCTTAAACAAATTGTTTGCGAATATATCCTGTCGGCACGAGCCGATCACTGATATTGACTTTGGCCCAGAGTAACTGTGGCTATCTCTCCGCTGGTCCTGCCGCCCGAGAGGACGGTGACGGTGTAAGCTCCCGCAGGGAGGGCGTCGTCGGTGAGGCGGACGGAGAAGCCCTGACGGCCCTCGGTGCAGATGTCCGACTCCTCGTCAAAGACGGGGAAGGCCTCATAGGTCTTTGTGCCGCCCTGTCCCGAGAGGGTGACGTATATCCGCCCGTCTTCGCCTGTCAGCTCCGGGTCGATGGAGCCCGAGACGCGGGTGCCTGTGGCGGTCTCCACCAGCACGGCCTCGTTTTTGTCAGAGGCAAACAGAGTGTCGGCGGTGATGCCCTCTCGCTCGGGGGCGGGCATGGCGGGGGGCGCCGAGATAAGATTTTTCAGGTTTCTCTCCACCAGCTCGTAGACCATATCGGTCCCGGGGCCCACCGAGGACAGCTCGGGGATGGTGGTGCGGGCGAAAACGGCTGAATCGTAGTTGTCGATCATAAAGGGCAGCAGCGCCCGCCCGAAGGAATCCCGCACCATATAGAGCTTGCGGTGGGTGGTGGGGACAAGCTTCTGGACGGCAAAGCGCTCGTCGTGGTTCTTCTCGGCGTCATTGGACATAAAGAGCTTCAGCTGGCCCTCGTTGTCCTGAGTCTGGGGGAAGGCAAAGCGGAACTCCTCAAAGTCGATATTGAAGGTATACTGCTTGTCCAGATAGTCCCCCTCGGGGTAGATCATGTCGTAGATATCTCCCCGCCAGGTGTAGGCGGTGGTGTAGTCGGCATTCTCGTAGGTCTTGTGCTCGCGGCCAAGGGCGTTCATGATGGCGTCGTAGCCGATGAAGGCCCCAAGGTAGTTCCAGTGGCTGTCATTCTTATGATATATCCCCAGGCTCTTGTTGTCAAGCAGCACCTGCTTCATATCCAGAAAATTCACATCGCTCTGCCCAAGCTTTTCCATTAGGCGGGAGAGGTCGTTTTTCTCCGCCTTGATGTACCGCGAGGGCATATACTCGGGGTAGATCTCGTTCTTGTTGGGCATTGGCACAAAGACGAAGCTGCCGCCCTTAGACTGAACATTTTCCTGTATCAGCGAAAGGGTGACCACCGCCGAGCGGAGCTCATCCTCGGTCATGGCGTTGCGGTCGATGTAGTTGTCCTCGGTGCCGCCGTAAAAGAGCCAGCCCTCCTTGCCGGGGATGACGTTGGCGGTCTTGGCGCCGAATACTCCTCCCGTAAGGCTGTCGGCGGCGTTCAGGAGCTTCGAGCGGGCGGGCAGCTTTTTGTTCATGTAGTTGTCCAGCTGCTCCGAAAAGCTTGTGTTTATCTTCCCCTCCTCCATGAGCTTCGGGAAGGAGAGCTTGTCCGAGGTGTTCTCAAGGTCAGCGGACTTTGAGAAGGGCATCATGCACAGCGGCGCGCAGCAGACTGCGAAAAACGCCGCAACGTAAATAAGCTTGGCTATCTTGTTCAATTCTGCGCACCTCCTTTAGAACCTGAAATAGATGAACGGGTTGTACTCGCTTGCCACAAGGCTGAGCACGCAGAGCGCGAACATCACGAGGGTACCGAAATAAGCGACGTACTCGGCGGCGGGGGCGGCCTTTGTCTTGGCTATCCTCTCCCCAAGCTTTGGAACTATGGGGGTAGAGAACAGCACCGCCGCAGCCAGCGCCGTCAGGAACAGGGGCGAGCAGAGGGCGTAGATCGCCGCATTTTCAGGGGCCGAGCCCGCAGCGCCCGAGAACATCTTTCCGATAACGCCGAAGCCCTGAGTCAGGGTGTCGGCCCGGAAGATGACGAAGGTAGTGATTATCACCAGCAGGGAGTAAACGTGGCCGATGGGGCGGAAGGCCTTTTTCTTTGTGGGCAGCCAACCCGCGCCCTCGATAAGCAGGAAGGCCCCGTGCAGCATACCCCAGACGAGGAAGGTAAGGTTTGCCCCGTGCCAGAGGCCAGTAAGCAGGAAAACGACAGAGCGGTTGAATATCGCTCTGCCCTTTCCGCGCCTGTTGCCGCCAAGGGGGATGTAGACATACTCCTTGAACCAGGTGGAGAGGGAGATGTGCCACCGTCTCCAGAACTCCTGCATATTCGCGGAGATAAAGGGGTAATTGAAATTCTCTCTGAAATCGAAGCCGAACATACAGCCAAGGCCGATGGCCATGTCGGAGTAGCCGGAGAAATCAAAGAATATCTGCAGGCTGTAGCAGACGGCGCCTATCCATGCGGGGCCCCAGCCCAGCTGCGAGAGCTTTGTGGCAAAGACGGCGTCCGCCACGAGGCCCATCTGGTTTGAGATGAGCACCTTTTTTGCAAGGCCGACGATAAAGCGCTTTACGCCCCTTGCGGCGCGGTCGGCGGAGAATTCCCGCTTGTCCATCTGGGCCTCGATATCGTGATACTTGACTATAGGTCCCGCGATGAGCTGGGGGAAGAAGGAGATGTAGAGCATTACCTTCATCAGGCTCCTCTGCACCATTTTCTTTTCGCGGTAAACGTCGATGACATAGCTGAGCCCCTGGAAGGTGAAGAAGGAGATGCCGATGGGCAGTCTTATCTTCGGGACGGGCAGCGAGAGGGAGGTGATGGAATTGAAGGTCTCGGTAAGGAAGCCGAGGTACTTGAACACCACCAGCAGGCCTATGTTCAGCACAACAGCCAGTGCCACCGCCGCCTTATCGCCCTTCTCCTTCGAGGCCTGTATGCCAAGGAAGTAGTTAAGGATGATAGAGACTATCATGATAAGCACTGCCACGGGCTCGCCCACGGCATAGAACACGAGGCTTGCCGCCAGCAGCAGGATGTTCCTTACCAGATCGTTCCTGCATATGGCATAGAGCAGGAACGTCACGGGAAGGAACGCGAAAAGAAAGATCACGGAACTGAAGGTCAAGGTTTTTTCTCCCCAATCTATTAGTTTTTTGCTATCTATACTCCCCGCCGCCCGGGGCGGAACGGAGAAATGCGAAAAATGCACTCCCCCGCCAACGGCGGGGAGAGCATTTTTCGCCAAAGCTTATTGGCGCCCCTCGTTTGCGGCGAGGGGACGATTTACGACAAAATGCGCCTGATATGGGGCGTTTCACCTCTTCCGCGCCCCTTGTGAGGGCCACCGTATCGCAAGGGAGCCCCAGCACATTACACAGTTGTAAACGAGCTTGCGAGTGTCACGCGGCTTAAGAAAACGCCCATTTATAGTAATACAGCATCTTCCTGGGGCCCTTGTTGCCTGTGGCCTTCTTTTCCATCATGAAGGGTGCAGGGCCCGAGGTGCCGAAGCGGACGATCTCTATCCTCAGCTCGGAGTCGCAGATGTAGACCTTGCCGTCGTCGTCGATGACCTCGGTCCATGCGTGGATCCAGTTGTAGTTGCCGCTGATGCTGATGATGTAGTAGTGGTACTGGGCCACGGCGTCATAGCCCACGGCCCGCGCCAGATATGCGAACATTGCCGAGTAGCGCTGGCAGTTGCCCTTGCGGTACTTCATCATGTATTCCGCCGCGTCCATCTCCCACTTGGGGTTGGAGAAATTGGGGTTTGCAAGCTTCTGGTAGTAATAGCCGCTCTTCTCAAAATGATAGAACAGGGTCTTGAGCTTGTTGAAGCGGGTCTCGTTCTCGGCGCCGTACTTTACAAGCATATCGTTTGCGTACTTGTCGATCTTTGCCTTGAAGGCCTCGCTCTCGGCGGTCATGGCGCCGTTCTTGTCGAACTGGTAGCCCTGGGCCCAGCAGTCCTTGGCCTCATTGCTGTTGATGTCAAAGTAATGGGTGCTGCCGTCGATGACATAGAAGCCGTGGGCCTTGGTTATCTCGAACTCTCGGGAGGTCTTTCCCGTGTAGTTGCCCTTGCCCGTCAGGGTGACGGTGGCGGTGCCGATCTTGGAATTTTTCTTGTAGGATAAAACATAGTCCTTGCCGCTTTGCAGCTTGATGCCGTTTACCTTGAGGGTCGGCACAGGCTTTATGGATTTGCCAAGGAAGGGGTAGGTAAGGCTTGGGATAGTTGCCCGGTTGTCGGAGAGGTCGTTGGGCTTGATGTTGAAATATCTAACGGTGGTGCCTGAGAAGTTGCCCTTACCCTTTATGGTCACCTTGGCGGTGAGCTCGCCCACGTTGATGTTGTTGGAATAGCTCACGGTATAGTCGGTGCCCTTGACCAGCTTGACACCGTTGACCTTAAGGGTGGGCTCGGGGGTCCGCGCCTTGCCCGTGTAGGTGTAGTTAAGATAGGGGATAGTTGCGCGGTTGTCGGCGAGGTCGTTGGGCTTGATGTTGAAATACCTGACGGTGGTGCCCTTGAAGTTGCCCATGCCCGTGATGGTTATCTTTGCGGTAAGGCTGCCGGCGTTCACGTTATCGGAATAGCTGACGGTATAGTCGGTGCCCTCGACCAGCTTGATGCCGTTTATCTTAAGGGTCGGGGCGGGGGTGATGGCCTTGCCGGAGTAGGTATAGTTGAGATATGGGATAGAGGCGCGGTTGTCGGAGAGGTCGTTGGGCCTGATGAGGAAGGTCCTTTCGATCTGCCCCTTATATCGGCCCGCCCCAAGGATGGTGACCTTTGCAACGCCCGCGTTCAGGTTGTTTTCATAGACAACCTCGTAGTCCTCGGCGGGGGTCAGAGGTGCGTCCTCGAAAACCACTGTTACATCGGGCCTTATCTCCAGTCCCGAATATGTAAAGGTGGATTTTGAGAGCACGGCTATGGCCTCTGAGATATCAATTTTATTTTCGGGGTCCTCGGGATCCTCGGAGCCCTCTCCCTGTGTTACTTCTCCCACGGGGGCCTCGTTATCGGCGAAGGCTCTTGCGGGGGCGGGTGCGAGGGTCAGCACGGCGGCTGCGCCCAGCGCTGCCAGCAATGCGGCTGCGGCTTTGATGGAGATCTTTCTGTTTGCCATTGGTTCCTCATTTCGTAAAGCTAATGGTGTTGCGGATGTCTTTTGGTTTTTCATAATATCATCTTCCTTTCTCGGCTTTGCGCCTTTCTGTATATTAGAGATATATGCGGCGCGATTTGTTCAGCCGGAAAGGTTAATTTTTTGTAAACAGTTATTCTTGGGTTTTTTCTTTGACCGTATCTATGTCGCAGTCATTGACCATAAGGCCGGCGTCCACGATATAGCAGGGCTTCTCTCCCAGAAGGAAATAGCCGCTGAGATATCTTGTATAGGCCTCGGCGCTGACGGCTTCGCAGGGGAGGATCTTATCCTCGGGCATCATTTCCATTTCGGAAACTGTATCGGTAAGTATCCCTATAACGCCGAGGCCGCTGCGGGCGGTGAACTCGGTCTCGCAGATAAGGATACAGCTGCGGTTGCCGTACTCTCCCTCGCCGAAGCCGAAGCGCTTTCGGGCGTCGATGACGGGGACGGCTCTTTCCTCCCAGACGCAGGTACCCGCGAAGTAGTCGGGGAACTCGGGGATAGGGTGGAGCTCGCCTGCGATAAGGACGGTCAAGATATTATGGAACGGTACGGCGAACTTTCTGTCTGCTGACAGGAAGGTAAGGTACCGATGTGTTCTGATCTGCTCGGTATTTGTTTCCATAAGTTCATCTCCTTTTTTTGTCGCGTGCCGCTGGCTGCGCCTCTAGAAGCAAGAGGTCAGAAGCAAGAAGCAAGAAGAACCCCTCCGTCTCGGCGGCGGCGGAGGGGTTTCAACGGAGGGTTCCCAAGGCCCCGCCCTTGACGCTCGCCGGACGGAAAAATCGCTTCGCTCTTTCCTGATAGAGCGGGCCGCTCAGTCGTTGCGGCGCAGCATAGCGCCCCCACCTAAGATAGAGCGAGATGCGAAATCACGGCCCCCATTTTCATTGGTGCTGCGCCGCGGTTTAACGGTAGTTTGGTGCGTGTTTCGCCTGGTCGGCGACCAGGGCGCTGCCCGATTTTCGTCCGAGTTTATGCGAGGACAAAATATACCTGCCAAGGGGCTAAGGCCGCCCCTTGGATTCCGGCCAATGCGCTTCGCGGGACTATTTATCGGCCTGCACTATTTTGGGCGCGAAATTCGGCCGTGCGCCGTTAGCACCCGCCCCTTGGATTCCGGCCAATGCGCTCCGCGGGACTATTTATTGGCCTGCACTATTTTGG
>JAFVAN010000044.1 GCA_017480485.1 Ruminococcus sp.
CAGATGGCCATTCGGCCGATTTAGAGCTGCCAAGTGCTCAAAATGATCGATATTCACAAAAATGTGCATTGATAATTTACCCGCTTCGCGGAAAGATCCATCGCCGAAGGCGATACCTTCATTGTGCATTGTGCATTGTGCACTGTGCATTGTGCATTGTGCATTGTGCATTGTCTAAAAGCTGAAAAATATCCCCAGCAGCGCGGCAACGCCTGCGACTATGATAGAAAGCCTGCTGGCGGCGATGGCCTCGGGAAGAGAGTAGCCGTGTTCAACCATGCGCCTGATGACCGAGCTTACAGCGCCTGCGGCCCCGCCCAGCAGGAAATACATCCCGAAGGGCATTTGCAGCGAGAGGGCCAGAAGCACTCCCAGCATCACGCAGGTGAAATAGATATAGGCCGCTCGCTCCTCACGGGAGTTGAAGCGCCTTCCGCCCAGGCGATAGCGCCTGTAGCCCAGCCTGCCGCGGTTGGTGAAGGCCGAGTAGCCAAGAGGATAGCCCAGGCCCAGGCCCCTCGAGCGGCCGTAGATCATGCTCTGATAGTCCCTTCGATAGCGGGCAGAGGCCAGCATCTCGTTGACCTGTGCCACGCCCTCGTTGTAGCGCTCGGTCTTTAGCTTCTGGTCCGGCGAGAGGGAGTCGGGCTCCTCCTCCCCGTCCATCAGGGGCTCGAGGGTAGGCAGGTCCGTGAGCTCGGGGAGCTCGTTCTTGATGCCCGCGCCGTCGTCCAGCAGCTCCTCGGGAGAGGGCTGAGGCTCGGGCTTCGGGTCATGCTTTTCGGCAAGGGGCCGGTCAAAGAGCTCGTCGGCGCTCATTCCCTCGAAGCGCTTGCGGTACTCGTCACGGCGCTTCTCGGCGTCGGACTTGGCAGCCTCTTCCCTTTCGCGCTTCTTCTGAGCGTTGTACTCGTCCAGATATTTCTTCGCGTTGCCGCCCGAGTAGACGTCATAGTTAAAATCCGTCGAGATAATATCCTTCTCGTCCATTTGCTGTGTCCTCTTTTTTTAGGTCGCGTGCCGCCGGCAAGCCGGCTTACAACGGTGTGATGCGCAGGGAGTGCTCTCGCGGCTTCGGCCGCGCGCCGTTAGCGCAAACTCTCCCTTGTATAATCCAGCAAACCGCCTGCAAGGATGATGTCCTTGGTCCTGCCCGTCAGCTCGCAGAGGACAGGGATGCGGTCGCCTGTGGTCTTGTCGATGACCGTGAGCTCGGTCTTGCCTGCCTCGATGTCGGCCCTTACGTTCTCAATGGCGATCTCGTCGCCCTGACCGATCCTGTCGTAGTCGGCCTCGTTAACGAAGGTCAGGGGCAGGATGCCTGCGTTTATCAGGTTTGCCCTGTGGATGCGGGCGAAGCTCTTTACAAGCACCGCCTTGATGCCAAGGTACAAAGGCGCCAGAGCCGCGTGCTCGCGGGAGGAGCCCTGTCCGTAGTTCACGCCGCCCACGATGATCGACTTGCCCATGTTCTTGGCCCTGCGGGGGAAGTCCTCGTCGCAGACCGTGAAGCAGTGCTGAGAGATGGCGGGGATGTTGGAGCGCAGAGGCAGTATCTTTGCGCCTGCGGGCATGATGTGGTCGGTGGTGATGTTGTCGCCAACCTTCAAGGACACCTGACACTCGATGCTCTCCACCAGCGGCGCCGTCTCGGGATAGGGCTTGATGTTTGGGCCGCGAAGTATCTCAACGCTGTCCATCTCGGCCTCGGGGGCGGGGGCAGCCACCATGTTGTCGTTTATCACAAACTGCTTGGGCATCGCAAACTCGGGCATATCTCCCAGCTCGCGGGGGTCGGTGAGGTATCCCGTAAGCGCCGAGAGCGCCGCCATCTCGGGAGAAACAAGATAGATCTGTCCGTCCTTTGTGCCCGAGCGGCCCTCAAAGTTGCGGTTGAAGGTGCGCAGGGAAACGCCGCCGGAATTAGGCGACTGGCCCATACCTATGCAGGGGCCGCAGGCGGATTCCAGTATCCTTGCACCCGCGTCTATCATGGTGGCAAGAGCGCCGTTCTGGGCTATCATGTTCAGCACCTGCTTGGAGCCGGGGGCGATGGCAAGAGAAACATCGGGATGAACGGTCTTGCCCTTCAGGATATAGGCCACCTTCATCATGTCCATGAAGGAGGAGTTTGTGCAGGAGCCGATGCAGACCTGATCCACCTTCAGCTTGCCGATCTCCGCCACGGTCTTGACGTTGTCGGGAGAGTGGGGGCAGGCCGCCATTGGAACGATGGCAGAAAGGTCGATGTCCACTACCTCGTCATATACAGCGTCCTCGTCGGCCTTGAGCTCGGTCCAGACCTCTGCTCTGTCCTGTGCCTTGAGGAACTCAAGAGTTACCTCGTCCGAGGGGAATATGGAGGTGGTGGCGCCCAGCTCTGCGCCCATGTTGGTGATGGTGGCTCTTTCGGGAACAGTAAGGGTCTTGACGCCCTCGCCGCAGTACTCGATGACCTTGCCCACGCCGCCCTTTACAGAGAGCCTGCGCAGCACCTCAAGGATAACGTCCTTGGCGGCCACCCAAGGCGAGAGCCTGCCCGTGAGGTTGACCTTGACGATCTTGGGGTAGGTGATGTAATAAGCGCCGCCGCCCATAGCGACTGCAACATCCAGACCGCCCGCGCCAATGGCTATCATTCCGATGCCGCCGCCCGTGGGTGTGTGGCTGTCAGAGCCTATGAGGGTCTTGCCGGGGATGCCGAAGCGCTCGAGATGCACCTGATGGCAGATGCCGTTTCCGGGGCGAGAGAACCAGATGCCGTGCTTCTTTGCAACAGAGCCGATGAAGCGGTGGTCGTCGGCGTTCTCGAAGCCGGACTGCAGGGTATTGTGGTCTATGTAAGCCACAGAGCGCTCGGTCTTTACTCTCGGCACGCCGATGGCCTCGAACTCAAGGTAGGCCATGGTGCCCGTTGCGTCCTGTGTCAGGGTCTGGTCGATGCGTATGCCGATCTCGCTGCCCTTAACGAACTCGCCGTCAACAACGTGCGCCTTCAAGATCTTTTCTGTCAATGTCAATCCCATAAATCAAACATTCCTTTCATGTGAATAATCGCACCCCGAAGCCTCGGCCCCGAGGGCAGGCACATATATATTTATTATACCTCAAAAGGAAGGTCATGTCAAGATTTCGGGGCGCTCTTTTCGCTCTTTGAAAGGCTTTGCTGCACAAAGCTCTCGGCGTAGCGCTCCCACTGCTCGATGTCGTAGGAGCTGATGCCGCTGCTCTTCTTCTGCTCCTTTTTCAGCGGATAGAAGCCTGCCCAGCCGTTCATGATCGTGTTGCTGACGCTTTGGAGCTTGTCCTCGTCGCTTGCGGCTATCCTGTTGAGCCTGCCGAGGGCAAGGCGCAGCCCTGTGGCATTGATCGACCTGTTCGCCTGCCTCATCCTCACAAAGTCCTTCAGCGCCTCTCTCAGCTCCTCGTTCTTTGTGTAGCTGTTTATCACTTCGATGACCGCCCTGCTCTCCCTGTCGTTCGCTCCGAGCTTGTCCGCGCTTATATTATCAGTGCTTATATTATCAGAATAAATATTATTATTTTTGATATTATCAGTATTATTAATTTTATTATTATCTGTATTATTATATATATTATTATATGTATTACTATGCAGCAAATTTTGCGAGGCGGCCTCGCAGTTTTTTCGGGGAGGGGTGGAAATATTTTCGCGGCTGTCCGGAATATTCTGCGGCCCCGGCTCGCAGTTTGTTCCGGCGCTGTCCTCGCGCCCGGCAAATAATGCGAGGTCTGTCCTGATGATCCTGCTGCCGCCGCTCCTTTCCGTGACGATCAGGCCAAGCCTGACAAGCTTCGAGACCGAGGCGGTGACGCGCCTCTCGCTGCACCCGACATACTCGGCAAAGTGGCGGTTCGATGCAAAGCAGCCGTCGGCTCCGTCAAGTGCTGCTATCTCGGTGAGAATGCACTTGTCGATAAGCTCGAGCCTGTCGTCCAGCCAGATCTCCTTAGGTATCCACACGCCCCTGAACCCCTCGGGGAACACGCTTCTTCTCTCGTCTGTGATGTTCATGTTCATCGACCCCTTTCACAAACAGGCAAAAAAGGGGCTTTTGTTGCACACGGGCGTGCAACAAACCGCTGTTTGTGAATATGTAAAAAGATAAATCATATTGCTGCACAAAAATAGAGCGGCGCGTTTATGCTTTTTACCCAAAACAAAAAGACCGATGCGGGTCAACATCGGTCCTGATATTTTTTTTTGAGCGCTTATGCGTTCAGGCTCTTGGCGAGCTGGCTCTTCTTTCTGGCTGCCTTGTTCTTGTGGATGATGCCCTTGGTGCAAGCCATATCTACCTTCTTGATAGCGGTCTTAACAGCCTCGGTCTTGTTCTCATCGTTGTTTGCAACAGCAGCGTCAGCCTTTTTAAGAGCAGTCTTGAGGTCGCTCTTTATCATCTTGTTGCGCAGAGTCTTAGCCTCGATGACCTTTACTCTCTTCTTAGCGGACTTAATGTTCGGCATACCGACACCTCCTCTTTTTCTGAATAATATGCACTTATTCGGATAAACTAACTGCACGACTGAGAGGAAATGCAGCAAGTCATTAAACAAGCCTACTCAGTTATTATAACACAGCCGCTTAAAGATTTCAAGGGGTACGGGGAAAAAATTTGAGGGTTTTTGAAAACTTTTATTGTTTACAATGCACAGTTCACAATGCACAATGCACAATGCACAATGCACAATGAAGGTATCGCCTTCGGCGATGGATCTTTCCGCGAAGCGGGTAAATTATCAATGCACATTTTTGTGAATATCGATCATTTTGAGCACTTGGCAGCTCTAAATCGGCCGAATGGCCATCTG
>JAFVAN010000011.1 GCA_017480485.1 Ruminococcus sp.
AAATTCGGCCGTGCGCCGTTAGCACCCGCCCCTTGGATTCCGGCCAATGCGCTCCGCGGGACTATTTATTGGCCTGCACTATTTTGGGCGCGAAATTCGGCCGTGCGCCGTTAGCACCCGCCCCTTGGATTCCGGCCAATGCGCTTCGCGGGACTATTTATTGGCCTGCACTATTTTGGGCGCGAAATTCGGCCGTGCGCCGTTAGCACCCGCCCCTTGGATTCCGGCCAATGCGCTTCGCGGTGTGGGGCGTTAGCCTTTTGCCTCTAATCTTGCCTTTATCGCCCCCGCGATGTCCTGTAGCTTGCACTGCTGCATCACCGCTCCCAGCTCAAAGGCTGCCTTCGGCATACCGTATACCGCCGAGCTCTTTTCGTCCTGCCCAATGGTGTATGCCCCCGCGTGCTTTAGCTGCGACATTCCGTTCGCGCCATCCTTGCCCATGCCTGTCAGTATCACTGCAATGGCGTCCTTGCCCGCCGCAAAAGCAGCGCTCTCAAAGAAAACATCCACGCTGGGACAATGGCCCGAGACCTTCGGCCCCTCCTCACAGGTAACAAAGTACCCGTTTGCGTCCTTTACGAGCCTCATGTGCTTGTCGCCCTGAGCGATAACGCACATCCCCTTTTTAAGGTACAGCCCCTGAGCCGCCTCAACCACATTCACTTTAAGCTGTGCGTTCAGCCGCTTGGCGTAAAGCGAGGTGTAGCCCTCGGGCATATGCAGCACCACCGCGATGGGCGGGGTGTTCTCGTCAAATTCCTTTAGTATGGTGGGCAGGGCCTCTGTGCTGCCTGCCGAGCCGCCGATGACGATCATCCTGTTGTCCACAGCGGCGGTCTCTCTGGCGCCACGCATGGTGTAGAAGTTGCAGCCGCTCTTGACCCGCTTGATGTTCACTGCCGCCCGCAGGGAGGCGATGAGCTTCTGCTTGAACTCGTCGTAGCCGCTCTCGTCGGGCTTGGAGACAAAGTCTGCGGCCCCCGCCACCATTGCCTGCATAACAAGGTCCCTCCTTGACGAGCAGACGATGACAGGCACAGTGTACTGGGGTATCAGCTGGCGAAGAAAGGCAATGCCGTTGAGCTTCGGCATCTCGATATCAAGTATGAGCATATCGGGCTTAAGGCGCTCGATGTCGTCTCTGGCCTCGAAGGCGTTGGCGGCGCAGGCCACGCAGGTGTAGCCCTCAAGTCCATCGACGATGCCCTTCATAAATTTTGAAAACAGCGCCGAGTCGTCGGCGATAAGCACTTTAATATCACTCATTCTCTGTTTCCTCCTTTACAGGCTTTTTGAACACGGCGGGCGCCACCTGTCGGTAATTGGTGTCCTTTGGGCAGTTCTCGGCGTGTCCTATGTAGAGGTAGCCCCCGGGCTCGGTGGCCTCGTAGAAGCGCTCTATGAGCCGCTCCTTTGTTTCCTCGTCAAAGTATATCATAACGTTCCTGCAAACGATGAGGTCGAATTTTTTCTTGAAGGAGATGGGCTCCATGAGGTTGTGATACTTAAACACCACGCTGGAGCGTATCTCGTCCGTTACCTGATAGGTGCCGTTGACATGGCGGTTGAAATATCTGCTCCGCCAATCCGAGGGCAGGGCGTCCACGGCCTGCTCGGCGAACACGCCCCTCTTTGCCATCCTGAGGGCGTTGAAGGAGATATCGGTAGCAAGTATCCTGAAATCCCAGCCCAGCTCGTTGCGGCCGAAGTGGTCGTGCAGCAGCATTGCCAGCTCATAGGGCTCGTTGCCGTAGGAGCAGCCCGCGCTCCAGATGCGCAGGTCCTTATCGAAGACGGTCTTTTCGGCCTCCTTTAGGAAGACCTCGGAGAAGTGTCTGAAATGGCCGTCCTCCCGGCGGAAGTAGGTATAGTTGGTAGTCAGGCGGCTGATGATATTGGTCATCTCTATGCCGCTGCGGTCGGCGTAGACAGATTGCAGGTACTCGGAGAAATCATTATAGCCGCAGTCGAGGACGTAGTTAGTCAATCTTGTTTCGATGACATACTTTTTCCCCGTAAGGTCGATGCCGTATTTGGTCTTAACGAGCTCCGCGAGCACGTTAAAATCCTCGTCCCGTATTTTCAATGCCTTCACCTCCGATGGCTCCGTGACAGGAGCGTAAAGCTTTTTGGGGCTGCATTAAGTTCTGCTTATGAAGTTAATCTCACGCAATCCAGGACCGTCACGCGGCGGTCGTTGAGATAGGCATAGCCAATAACGAAGGAATTCTCCACGGGGGAGAGGCTCATGCCTTTTTTGCTGTAGCTCTCGGCGTCGATGACTCTTTCCACCTTGATAGCGAGGGGAGAGCCGTCGCAGTCCACGACGATCATGCAGCTCTGCTCGTTATACTCGGGGGTGCCGAGGCCCAGCTTTAGGGCAAGGTCCATAACGGGCACGGCCTTGCCTCTCAGGTTTATCATGCCCAGGATATAGTCTGCCACAAGGGGCAGGGTAGTGATGTCGTATATCTCGATGATATCCAGCACTGTGAGGATATCGAAGGCATAGATCTCCCCGCAGCACTCAAAGGTGAGCAGCTGCCCCGAGGAGTCGTTTATTCTGTCTGCTGCCATGGCGTTTTCTCCTTTTTTTAATTCGCAGTGCACAGCGTGCACCACGCAATTCGCGTGATCACTCGCAAGCTCGGGCGGTGCACCGCCGGGAGAACCCCTCCACCACCGCCTGACGGCGGCGGTCCCCCTCCCGCGGTTGCTCTGCTGCCGCTGTTCAGGGGAGGCAAGTTGTTCGCCCAAGGCCAGTTGAGGAGCAGAAGCCCCATATGCCTCCCCTGAAAGGGGAGGTGGCTTGCCGAAGGCAAGACGGAGGGGTTCCACTGCCGTGTGCCCCGGCTTTGCCACCCGCCGGACGGAAAAATCGCTGCGCTCTTTCCTGATAGAGAAAGAGGACGGCTTTTGCGGCGCAGCATTGCGCCCCACTTAGGGATGGTGGTTAAATGCGAAATAGGTGCTCCCTTGTTATGTTGTGCTGCGCCGCGTGTTGCCCGATAGTTTTGTGCGTGTTTCGCCGGGTCGGCGACCAGGGCTCTGCCCTGGACCTGCCAAGGGCTAACGCCGCCCTTGGAACCGGCGAATGCGCTTCGCGGGACTATTTATCGGCCTGCACCTTTTGGGGCGCGAAATTCGGCCGTGCGCCGTTAGCACCCGCCCCTTGGATTCCGGCCAATATGCGGACAGCCATCTGACTATTTTCCTTCTGCCGTTCTCCTGACTCCTGCGGCCGAGAATATCTCTCCTACGTCAGCTATCAGCGTTATGCTGCCGTCCGCAAGTATCGAGCAGCCCGAAAGGCCCCGCCGTTTAAGATCAAACTTCGACAGCAGCGGCGACAGCGGCTTTACTACTACCTGCTGGTCCGCCAGCAGCTCGTCCGCAAACAGCACTGCGTCAAACCCTGCCTCGCGGCACCGAAGCATTATGCCCTCGCACAAAGGCTTCTTCTCGCCCTTCAGCTCAAAGGCCTCAGTCAGCCGCACTACCCTCAGGCACTCGTCCCTTAACATTACAAGCTCCGTGCCGTCGGGGTCCTTTATAAGCTGGCTCTCCTCGGCCCGGAAGATCTCGCTCACCGAGGTTATTGGCACCGAGAAGTCAGATTCTCCCGCCGTTACGTCCAGCACGTCGATGATGGACAGGGACAGCGGTATGCGTATTGTGAACTTTGAGCCCTTGCCGTATACCGAGTCGATGAGCATCTTGCCGCCCACCTTCTCGATGTTCTTTTTAACAACGTCCATCCCGACGCCCCGCCCCGAGTATTCGGTGACGGTCTCGTTGGTGGAGAAGCCTGCTGCCATTATCAGCTGGAAGCAGTCGCTCTCGGAGTATTCGCTCTCGGGCTTGGTGAGGATGCCCTTTTTCTTCGCCTTTGCCAGCAGGGCCGAGGCGTCCATGCCCGCGCCGTTGTCCTCGCAGGAGATAACGACCTCGCCGTTGTCATAGCCTGCGGAGAGGGTCACCCTTGCGGGCTCTGTCTTGCCTGCGGCGGCCCGCTCCTCGGGCAGCTCTATGCCGTGGTCCACGGCGTTCCTTACAATGTGCATCAGGGGGTCTCCGAGGATATCCACAACGGTCTTGTCCGCCTCTGTGTCCTCGCCGACGAAGATCAGCTCAACGTTCTTACCGAGGGTCTTGTTCATGTCCCGCACCACGCGGCTCATCTTTGAAAAGGCGGTCTTGACGGGCACCATTCGTATGGACATTACCACGTCCTGAAGCTCGTCGGTCAGCTTTTTCAGCTCGCGGGCGGACTTCGAGAAGCGGTCAAGGCTGCTCTCCATTCCCCTCAGGTCGGGGCTGGAGATAACGCCGGATTCGGTTATAACTATCTCCGCCACCAGGTCCAGCAGGTGGTCCAGCTTTTCCAGCTTAACAGAGATTATGCTGCTCTGGGCGTCCTTGTGCTGGGGGGCGGGGGCCTGCTTCTTCGGCGCCTCTGCGGGCTTGGGAGCGGCAGGCTTTGCCGCAGGGGCAGCGGGAACGGCAGGGGCAACAGGTGCCGTCGGGGCGGGCTTAGCCTTAGGCGCTGCGGGCTTTGCCGAGGAGAGCTTCTCCACCGAGGCGACGTTCAGCCCCTCCTTCAAAAGCTCCACGGCCTTGGAGGGCTGGTCTATGCGCATCCTTATGCGGAAGCCCTTTTCCTTCAGCACATCCTCTGCCGCTTCGTCCTCCAGGTCGGCGGGGTCGGTGGAGACCACGTCGCCCACGGAGGCCACGGAATTTATCAGCACCATGGCCCTGATAGAGGGCATCATGCAGCTATCGTCAAATTTTACAAGGAACTCCGTTTCGCCCTCGCCAAGGTCGGAGGAGGCGGCGGGGCCTGCCTCGGCGCCCTCCTTTTCGAGTACGCGGGCCGAGCTGACGTTCAGGGCCTCTTTAACTATCTCCAGCGCGGGGGCGGGGTCACCCTTGACCTTTATGAAGAAGCCGCTGCTGTGTATCTCGTCGTCGGCGGTCTCGGCCTCAAGGTCGGGAGGGACTGTGCCGTAGAGCTCTGCCACGCCATCAAGAGAGTTGCAGATGACCATTGCCCTGAGTGAGGGCATAAGGCAGTTCTCCTCGAACCTGACCTCAATGGTGGAGACGTCTGCGGGCTCGTCGGCGGCAAAGACCTCGTGGGTGGGGGCGGCCTCCTTGGGGGCGCTGCCTCCCTCGGCCACGCCTTTAAGGTAGGTCGAGAATTCTATCAGCTGCTCTATGAAATCCGAGAAATCCGTCAGGGGGATGCTGTCGTCCGACAGGTTCTCGATCTCGCTTTTCAAATTATCCGAGGCGGTATAGCAAAGCTCGTAGAGGGGCCCCTTGTCAAACTCAAGGTCGGGCTTCTCTCTGATTATGAAGAAGATATCCTCCAGCTTGTGGGCAAGCTCGGACATATTTTTAAGGCCCATCATGGCGGCGCTGCCCTTGATGGTGTGCATAACTCGGAATATCTCGGCGATATCGTCCTCGCCCAGCACGTCGTTCTCGGTGCGCATCAGTATCTCGTCAAGATTTTCCAGCAGCTCCCCCGACTCAAAGACGAAGGTATCCAGCATACTTTCCATTCCGGGATCAAACTTTGCCACTTCATTCACCTCTTTTTTTAATTCCCCCACCAAGGCCTCAACTCTGCGAACACGCAAATTCTCAGCGCCGCTCCGGAGGGGAGGTGGGAGCCCTTGCGTATGAGGCTGCGGTGCAGCTTTTTTAATTCCCCCACCAAGGCCTCACTCGTGCGCACACGAGGGGTCTCAGCGCCTCCCCGGAGGGGAGGTGGGAGCCCTTGTGTATGAGGCTGCGGTGCAGCCGTTAGGAAGGCTTTGTGCGGGTGCTCCTATCTGCTCCTATCATAGAACCATCTTTCACAGGGCCACCGTACCGCGAGGGAGCCCCCTCACACTTCACAGTTGTAAACGAGCTTGCGAGTGATCACGCGAACTGCCCTGGCGGGGCACCGCCCTAGACCGCGAAGCCTTCTCTGATGCACATATTCCTCGTGGCCTCGGCGGGGAGGCCCATGATGCGGTGTACCCGCCTGCGCTCGGAGTCCGTGTAGATATACAGGGTGCAGGTGCGGCTCTTGCGCTGAAAGACGTTCTGTTTAATCCTCAGCTTCGAGACGTTCTTCTTCGGTATGGAGACCGTGTGATACATACTGTCCCGACAGTAGCAGAGGGTGCAGACGTCGTGCTTCATGCCCACAGATGTGGTGAAGGCCGCCACCAGCTTTATTATCACCTGCCACAGAAGGGGCAGGGTCATTACGACCATAAGAATGTTTATCTCGCTGTGCCAGCGGTCGATGAGGTACTTCATAAAGGTACCTGCGGCGATCGGCACGGCGCACATGATAAGGGGCAGGGTCAGGAACCTTCCAAGGTCCCGCTTGCCCGTGTGTATCTCGGGAGGGGCCTGCACCAGCGAGGGCTCAAGGATCTTTAACGAGGCCTCCATCTCCCTGTCGGTGGTGATGGGTATAAGGGCCGAGGTCTCGCTCTTGCGCACGCCGTAGCCCGTGCAGCAGATGTGCACCGAGCTTATGTGGAAGAGCCGCATCATCAGCGTCCGCCGAACGTCAAAGTAGTTCACACGGTCGCGGTTGAGGATGCTGCGCTTTCGCCTGATAAAGCCCGAGGCTATGAAAAACTGCCTGCCCCTTCGGGCCGAGGTGAATTTCCAGTAGGAGAGCATATTGGTGATAAAGCTCAAAAGCCACCCGCCCGCGATGACCCCGCCTATCATGGCGATGGTCCCCGGCACGGCGCGGAACAGCCCCAGAGTGGCGGAGTCGATCTGCACGATCTTTCCGTTGACGGTGCTGAAAAGCTGCTTCTCCATCTCCTGCCCCACAAGGCGGTAGAGCTCGTAGATGAAGGTCATGAACAGTATTATGCCCGAGATGGGGGAGGAAAACAGCAGGGAGAACACCGCCAGATGCCGCTTGCGGGGGGCAACGGAAAAGCTCGGCTGCTTATTAGATCGGGCAGAGACTATCTCGTATATCTCCTTAACGCTCTTGTCCGAAAGCACCAGCTTCATGTCCGTCCTCGGGACGGAGTCGGCGTTGGTCTCGATATACATGGTGCAGGCGCCAACGGCCCGGTAGAGATAGCCCTGATTTGTTGAAAAGGTGGTTATCTCGCTGAAATACACCTTGGTGCGGATGATGCCGAATGGGCCGAAGTGGGCCTCTATCCCGTCCTCCTCTATCCTGTAGTAGACGAACATCCACCGAAACACCGCAAAGCCCACGATGAAGGAGATGATTATCCCGTCCAGCCAGTGGGTCCTTATCCAGCCCTGGATGTCGAACTCGAGGGTAATGATATTTTTTACAATGGGTATAAGCAGAAGCCACAGGGTCTTGGAGGTGTAGCC
The DNA here is from genome assembly GCA_017480485.1 of Ruminococcus sp. Next base: position 7,387 of record JAFVAN010000011.1, read on the forward strand.
GATTATCTTTATCGGGTGCTGCCGCCTGTGGAGGAACTCTCGGACGAAGCTGCGCTTCTCCTTGCTCTTCTCTTTAATGGTATCTATGGTCTCCTTGTTGAGCTGTACAGCCTTCAAACGGCCTTCACCGCCTTCGCTTTTAGAGGTTAGAGGTGAGAGGTTAGATTAGTTGTGCGCCTTCGGCGCTTTTTTCTGATCTCTCTCCTCTTGGAGATAATGCTCTCCGCTGCTTTACATAACTCCCCGGTAATAGAGGGCCTTTGTCAGGCGGTCCCCAGTCTCGGGGGCTCTGCCGTTTTTGAAGCAGGCGACTATATCCGCGGCCTGTCGCGGGCTCTCGTCAAAGAGGCTGATGCCAAAGAAGGCCGCTGTGCCAAAGTCCCGAAGCCTGTCGCTGATGCAGAGCAGGTCGGCGTTCAGAAGCTCCACATAGCCCCGCTCCCTGCTGCACTTCACGGGGAAGCGTCTGCCTGTGCGGTCAAAGAGCTGTCGGCGGCAGGCCCTGCAGCCCTCGCTCTGCCGGATGGGGCAGTTGACGGTGAGCATCATCGGCAGCCTGCCGTAGGCCATCACTCCGAAGGGCAGCTCACCGCCCAGAGCGTTTATCTGTGCTGCCGTCAGCTCGAAGGAGGCGGTGCAGTCTGCCAGCCCAAGTCGCCCGAGCTCCCTCAGGGCAAGGGTGTTGGTGACGTTCAGGCCAAAGCCCCCGTGGAGGGTGAGCCCCTGCTCCCTGCCCATTCTGATATGCGCGTAATTGGTACATTCTATATGCCGCAGCCCCAGCTCTGCAAGGGCCTTGAGCTCCCGTGCCTGCTCTGCCTCCCGCAGGGTGAAGCGGGGCATGACGGCGCAGAGCTTGTTCGGGTCGAAGCCCTCCCGCAGCAGCTCCCCTGCTGCCTCCATAGGAACGCAGGCCAGGTCGTAGTCGCAGCTGTCTATCATCGAAAGCTGCTCCGCCCTCTGGGCGCTTATGCGAAGCGGCTGCCTCTCGGGGCGGCGGGGTGCCGCGAGGGCAAAGTCCCGCTCTCTGAACTCGGGGTGCCTTGTAAAATGCTCCTGACGGGCCATATCCAGCCCTTCGCAGACCTGCCGCCGCAGGGCGTTCACTGCCGAGGCGGAGACATTCAGCCCCTCGCCAAGGTCGCAGCGCAGCTCCCGCAGCTCATAGATCGTTGACCCCAGCTTTGAGAGGCTTGCCCTGAGGACGGCCTTGTCGATGGGTCGGTTTTTTGCGGGCTGGGGCGCTTCTCCCACTGCCGAGGCTTTGCAGCCGTCGCTGTCCTCTGCGGTGAGGGTCACGGGCTCGCCCGCCCTTATTTTTATCTCGAAGCGCACATCTGCGCGCTTTTCAAGGCTTCTGTAAAGCTCGTGGAGCTTTGGCAGCTCGTCGGCGGCTGCCATGGCGTCCTCGCGGGTGCGGGTGCCAAACATCTCCCTGCCCCGCCTTCCCGTGAAATATCCGTCGGTAAAGCCGCTGCGGGAGAAGACGTTTTTGAGCTGCTCCATTTGGGGCTCTCGTCCCTCGAGGCTGTCACGGGCTGCCCTGACGGCAGCGGCGACGTATTCGGGGCGCTTCATCCTCCCCTCGATTTTTAAGGAGGCGGCCCCCATTTCCCGAAGCTTCGCAAGCTGCGGGATAAGGCTCATATCTTTAAGAGACAGGGCGTGGTCATCCCGCCTTCCGCTTATGGGCGAGGCAGGCAGCCTACAGGCCTGTGCACAGAGGCCGCGGTTGGCGCTTCTGGACCCGATGACGGCAGACATAAAGCACTGCCCCGACACGGACATACACAGGGCCCCGTGGACAAAGACCTCTATTTCTATAGGCAGGCTGCAAAGCTCTCTCAGGACCTCCTCGGGCAGCTCTCTCGAGGCGACGGCCCTTGAAAAGCCCATTTCCCTTGCCAGCAGCACCCCCTCGCGGGTGTGGAGGGTCATCTGTGTTGAGGCGTGGATGGGCAGCTCGGGGCAGCACTCTCTTGCAACGGCCACGAGGGCCAGGTCCTGAGTTATAAGGCCGTCCACCCCCAGCTCACAGGCGGCGTGGACGGCGTCCATGCACTCCGAAAGCTCGCTGTCGGTGATGACGGTATTTATGGCCTGATAGACCTTGACGCCTCTTCTGTGGCAGCTCTCCACGGCCTCCCGGAGCTGGTCCCTTGTGAAGTTTTTGGCGTTCTGTCTGGCGGAGAAGTGCTCGCCGCCGAGGTAGACGGCGTCGCAGCCCGCTCTCAGGGCAGCCTCAAGGGCCTCGGGCGAGCCGCAGGGTGCAAGCAGCTCGGGGGTCATTACTTCTTTCTGAACCCGCCGCTGCCGCCAAGGGCGTCGGAGATATCGCGGCTTATCATATCCTTGGCGCTGGAGGGCTCCTCGGGGGCGAAGGACTTGCGCAGCTGTATCTCCCGCTTGAGCTGCTCGACTCTTGCCTTCAGCTCGGCGTTCTCCTTTTCGGCGGCCTCGGCTCTTGCCTTGGCGTTGGTGGCGTCGTCAAAATAGACCTTTATCTGGCTGCGGATATTTTCGAGGTTGCTGCGGGTCTTGATGAGGTCGTCGAAGGCCTCGAGGGCGATAAGGGCGGCGCCGTCCTGTGCCGAGAGGGTAGACTTGCCCTTAGTTATCTCCTCGAACCTGCGGTTCAGGGCCGAAGCAAGGTCGCGGCTGTACTCCTCCGTCTCGTCGGTCAGCAGCTTATAGTCGCGCCCGAATATCCTTATAACGATTTGCTTTTTCATCACACGTCCTACCTTTCATTTAAAAATAAGGCATTATTAAATAAAGTATATCACATTCCCCCCAATAAATCAACCCTTTTTTTAATTCCCCCACGAAAATCAATTTTTATCTTTTGTTTATGCAGCCTTGCCGCTCGCCGCACGGAAAAATCGCTTCGCTCTTTCCTGATGGAGCGGGGCGTTCAGTCGTTGCGGCGCAGCATAAAGCCCCCACCCGAGATGGGTGGGGGCTGTTGGATTTGTGCGCCCATGTTTGATGGTGCTGCGCCGCGTATTACCGATGGTTTGGTGCGTGTTTCGCGGGGTCCGCGACCAAAGGCTCTGCCTTTGGGATCCGCCAAGGGCTAACGCCGCCCTTGGAACCGGCGAATATACCGCAGTTCATCAGACTTTTTCACTTGTTTTGCTCGACAGGGCTTTTTTTGCTTATAAAGTGCTTTACATATGCTGCAAGGAACAGGGAGCCCGAGATCAGCAGGATGTCCTGCGGGTGCTCCCGCTTTAACCGCTCGATCAGCGGCATGATCCCCTCTTCCGTCAGCACTGCCTTTCCCCCAACGGCCTCGATGGTCTCTTTTAGCCGCTCCGCAGGGATGTCCCTGTCCGAAAACCCGCTGACAGGATAGAACTCCTTCACCTGCGGCGCGATGAGCCCGATGGAGGCCGCCGCATCCTTGTCCGTGTGCATCCCGATCACCGCCCGTATGTCACGGCCCCCTGCCAGCTCCAGCGCCCCCGAGAGCGCACGGAAGGCGTCAGGATTGTGGCCGCCGTCAAGTATCACAAGGGGCTCCCGGGAGATAAGCTCCACCCTTCCGCTGAGCCTCGCCCGTGAAAGGCCGCTTTTCAGCGCCTCGGGGCCGATGGGCAGGGCGGCGCTTATTATCTCTGCGGCCTCGATGGCCGTCAGGGCGTTGCGTATCTGGTGAGCTCCCGTCATGGAAAGGGCGTACTCCCTTCCCTTGTAGCGGAAGCTGCTGCCCCCGAGGCCGCAGCCGAGGACCTCCAGCTCGGAAAGGTTCGGTATCACCAGCCTGCTGCCAAGGCGGGCGGCGGTGTTCCTAAAGACTGCCTCGGCCTCGGGCGCTGCCCCCGCCGAGAGCACGCAGGGCGCCCCTTGCTTTATTATCCCCGCCTTTTGGGCGGCTATTTTTTCGATGGTGTCCCCCAGTATCGCGGTGTGGTCCAGACCAATGGAGCCTATGACCGAGACCAGCGGGGGCCCGATGACGTTGGTGCTGTCCAGCAGGCCGCCAAGCCCCGCCTCCAGCACCACTGCCTCGCAGCCCTGCTCCTTGTACCAGAGGAAGGCGGCCGCCTGGGTCATCTCGAACTGGGAGAAGCTGTCCCGAAGGGGGTGGCTCTCCACGGCGGGGCACAGCTTTTCAATAATGCGGTCAAGCTCTTCGGGAGCGATGCACCGCCCGTCAAGGCGTATGCGGTCGTAGAACTCGATTATGTAGGGGGAGGTAAAGAGCCCCGTGCGATGTCCCGCGCAGGTCAGGGCCTGTGACAGCATCTCGGCGATGGAGCCCTTGCCGTTGGTCCCCGCGATGTGCACAAAGCGCAGAGAGTCCTGGGGGTCCCCCAATGCTTGCAGCAGCGAGCGTATCCGTCTCAGGTCCTTGACGGGCGCTCCGCCCCGAGAAAAAGTCTGAATGAATCCAAGCGCGTCCATGGTCATGCCTCCTTAGGTCTACTATTTATTATAGCAGAACGGCGGAAAAATGCAACACGGTGCAGGAGGTTTTTTGACCACGGGAAGCGATTTTTATAAGTCCTGCCCTGATCGCGGTATTTATCAGGCCGAAAGAGCGGTAAATAAACGATATGCAGGCTTGCGGATAACGGTGTCCGCTGCGCGGATGAATTTAAAACATCGCCGAAGGCGATACCTAAATTATTCATTATTCACTATTCGTTATTCTTTATTCATTTAGCGGTGGCGCACACCAAAGCTGTGACAAGAAAAACCTTCTTTCCCGCCACCGCGCTTTCGGGGGGTGCGCTTTTTTGTGGTGCAGAGACAGGTGCGAGGTGTTTCAATGCTCAATTATTGTTCGGGGCGGGGTTGGTGAGTTGATAATGATTTGGAGCCTGCCTTGAACCCCCTCCGCCCTATCGGGCACCTCCCATTTCAGGGGAGGCAATTTGTTCGCCAAAGGTCATCTGAGGGGCAGCAGCAGAAGCCTTCCGAGTGCCACCGTATCGTGAGGGAGCCGCCTAACATCACACGGATGTAAACGAGCTTGCGAGTGCTCACGCGACTTGCGCCGTCCGCGCTAGGACCCGTCCGCGCTAGGACACGTCCGCGCTTAGGACTTGACGAAAGGGGGTGGGAGTGATACAATAGAAGTATATTAAACATTGCCTGTGAAGGGGGAGCTTTTTATGGTACGAATATTTTCAGACAGCACCTGCGACCTTTCGGACGAGCTGCTGGAGCGGTACGGCATCACGCTCATGCCGCTTTATATCATCCTCGGGGAGAAGGACTACAAGGACAGAGTCAACATCACCCCCGCGGAGATCTTCCGCTGGTCGGACGAGCACAAGACCACGCCCAAGACCTCGGCGGCCTCTCTTGACGATATAAAGGCGATAATCAAGCCCACCCTGGATGCAGGGGACGAGATCGTGGCCTTTTCCATCTCCACGGAGATGTCCAACATGGGCAACGTTATCCGCCTTGCGGCCCAGACTCTGGATGCCGAGGACAGGGTCCACTATATTGACTCGCGGAACCTCTCCACGGGCATTGGGCTGCTGGTGGTGGAGGCCGCAGACATGGCCCAAAAGGGAGCCTCGGCGGAGGAGATCGTGGAGCACATAAACGGGCTCGTCCCGAAGGTGCGGGCAAGCTTTGTGGTAGACACCCTGACATATCTGCACCGCGGTGGCCGCTGCAGCGGGCTTGCGGCGATGGCTGGCAGCGTTCTGCGGCTGCACCCTAAGATACACGTCAAGGACGGCATAATGGGAGCGGGCAAGAAATACCGTGGGCGGTATAACGACATCATCCTGAACTACGCGAAGGAGATGGAGGAGGAGCTTTTGAAGGCCCGCCCGGAGAGGGTGTTTGTTACTCACACGGTGCCTGACAGCGGGAGAGAGCCTGTAGAGAAGGTCTGCGAATACCTGAAAGGATTAGGATATTTCGGAGAGGTGCTGGAGACGAAGGCCGGAGGCGTTATCTCGAGCCACTGCGGCCCGGGAACGCTGGGCGTGCTGTTTATTGCTAAGGAGTAGGAGCAGAAGCCCTAACACCCCACGCGGAGCGCATTGGCCAGTTCCAAGGGCGGCCTTAGTCCTTGGTAGGTATATTTTGTCCTCGCATAAACTCGGACGAAAATCGGGCAATGCCCTGGTCGCGGACCCGCGAAACAGGCGCAGACTTAGTGCCTTACACCCGGCGCAGCATCAGTTAAAAGGGAAGCGGAAAGCCTGCGCCCTGCACCATCCTGGTTGGGGGCGCTATGCTGCGCCGTAACGATGTTGCCTCTTACACAAAGCAGGAACAGCGAAGCGCATTCCGTCCGGAGGACACAAAGGCATCTGCCAACGAAACCCCTCCACCACCGCCTAACGGCGGCGGTCCCCCTCCCGCGGTTGCTCTGCTGCCGCTGTTCAGGGGAGGCAAAAGTGTTCGCTCGATACCCTGAGGAGCAGCAGCCTTCTGAGGCCCACCGTATCACGAGGGAGTTCCCGTGATTTAAAAAGGAGAGAATATCTATGGTCAAAAAACCCGGGCTCAGACATATCGTCGTGGCCTTTGAAATATTGCTGGGGTGCGTTATCGCCGCCTTCGCCCTCGAAAGAGTCCTCATCCCCGTCCAGATCATGGACGGCGGCATGGTCGGCGTCAGCATGATAATCAGCCAGCTAACTCCCGTCCCCCTCGGCCTGCTTACCGTGCTGCTCAATATGCCTCTTATCTGGATAGGCAGCAGAAGGCTCGAAAAGATCTTCCTGCTAAAGACCGTCGCCGCTATGCTGGTCTTTTCCGCTGCCCTCTCCGTGATGGCCGGGATCAAGCTCACCGTCACCGACGATAAGCTGCTGGCAACTGTCTTCGGCGGCCTCATGCTGGGCTGCGGCGTGGGCCTCGTTATCCACGCGGGCGCCTGCCTCGACGGCACAGAGGCCGTGGCTATGACCATAAGCAAAAAGGTCAACCTCTCCGTGGGCCAGATAGTCCTCTGCTTCAATGTGGTAATCTACCTCACAGCCGGAGTTCTCTTCGGCCTCGACCGTGCCCTCTATAGCCTTATGACCTACTTCATCGTCTCTAAGGTCGTGGATTTCATAAGCACCGGTATGCTGGAGGGCAAGGCCATTATGATAATCACCGACCACGGCAAGGAGATAGCAGAGGATATCTACCAGAAGCTGGGCCGCACCGTTACCCTTATGGAGGGCAGCGGCCTCATCTCCGGCGAGAAGATCGTCCTCTATTGCGTCATCACCCGCATCGAGCTCTCCACTATGCGAAGGATAGTCGAGAACAACGACTACTCCGCCTTTATGACCGTCTCGGATGTCTCCGAGATCGTGGGCAAGCATATAAAGTCTAATAAGAAGAAGGTCAAGGCCCAGACCGAGCCCGAGGGCAGAGAATAATATGCGAAAAAAGGATACCCACCCCGTTAGGGGTGGGTATCCTTTTTTCGCGGGAAGAGGTGGGGCGGCATTGCGCCGTCCGCGCTAGGACATTGACACGGCCCGTATTTTGTGTTATACTGTAGATATATCAGTTGAGCTGTAGGTTATTTTTTGTAAAAAATTACAAAAACGGGGTGAGGGATATGATAATCACAGATAAAAACAGCTTCAATAATAAGATCAAACGTATCCTTATTACGGAGGACCAAATAAAGCAGGAGCTCGAGAGCTGCGGCAGTATGCTTAGCCGCGAGTACGAGGGCAAGCCGCTGCTGCTGGTCAGCATATTAAAGGGTTCGTTTGTTTTTTTGTCCGACCTGAATAAGCAGATGTCTATACCCTGCGAGGTGGGCTTCATGGCTGCAAAAAGCTACTTCGAGGGGACCTCGGCCGACGGCGAGGTGGAGATAACCTACGACCTGGCCCAGGATATAAGCCGGTACCACGTCCTCATCGTCGAGGACATAATCGACACGGGGCGCACTCTGGCCAGAGTGCTGGACATTCTCAGAGCAAGAAAGCCTCTGTCGCTCAAGGTCGTTACCCTGCTGGACAAGCCCGACCGCAGGATAGTTGACCTCAAGGCCGACTGGTCGCTGTTCACCATCCCCGATCACTTCGTCATCGGCTACGGTCTGGACTGCGGCGAGTATTACAGAAACCTTCCGTATATTGCGGAATATGAAGAATAGGGGGAATCACTTTGTTTGAAAAATTCTTTAAGCTCAAGGAGCACGGGACCAACGTAAGGACCGAGATACTGGCGGGCATAACCACCTTTATGACCATGGCCTATATCCTGGCTGTCAACCCCAGCATCCTTGGGAACGAGTTCGGCTCCGGGATGGACGCCACCGCTGTGCTTCTGGCGACCTGTATCGCCTCCTTCATCGGCTCCTTCTGCATGGGTATACTTGCCAACCTGCCCTTTGCGCTGTCGGCGGGCATGGGCCTCAACGCCTACCTTTCCTTCACCGTCTGCGGACAGATGGGCTACTCATGGAAGGTGGCGCTCTTCGCCGTTTTTGTTGAGGGCATTATCTTCATCGTCCTCTCGGTAACAAACGTCCGCGAGGCTATCTTCAACTGCATCCCGCTTTCACTGAAAAAGGCCGTGTCCGTGGGCATTGGTCTGTTCATCGCCTTCATCGGCCTGCAAAACGCAAAGATATCCGTAAACAACGACAGCACCCTTGTTTCTCTGGTAAGCTTCCGTGAGAACTTCCACACCACGGGCATCTGCGCCCTGCTGGCGGTGATCGGCGTGCTGCTGACCATCGTGCTTTATGTTAAAAAAGTTCCGGGCTCCATACTCATCGGCATCTTCGGCACATGGGCCATGGGCCTTATCTGTCAGGCAGTGGGCCTGTACAAGATAGACGCAGACGCGGGCTATTATTCTCTGGTGCCCTCCTTCTCGATGACCGACTTTTCGGCTCTGGGCAAGACCTTCGGCAAGTGCTTCGATATCGACTTCAAGGATGTAGGCATCTTCAACTTTATCGTTGTTACCTTCTCCTTCCTGTTCGTTGACCTTTTCGACACCATCGGCACGCTGATAGGCGTCAGCACAAAGGCGGATATGCTGGACGAGGAGGGCAGACTGCCGGGCATCAAGCCTGCGCTGCTCTCGGACGCTGTGGCCACTTCGGCTGGCGCTGTGCTTGGAACATCGACCACCACCACCTTTGTTGAGTCTGCGGCGGGTGTGGGAGCAGGCGGAAGAACGGGTCTTACAGCCATAGTTACGGCTATACTGTTCCTGCTGTCCACGCTGCTGGCGCCGATATTCATAGCCATCCCCTCCTTTGCGACGGCGCCCGCGCTGATCGTAGTAGGCTTCCTGATGTTCTCGACCATCACTGACATCAAGTTTGACGGCGACAATCTCACCTCGGCGATCCCTGCGTATCTGTGCATAATAGCAATGCCGCTGTTCTACAGCATTTCGGAGGGCATCTCGCTGGGAGTTATATCCTATGTAGTTATCAACCTTGCCTGCGGAAAGGCGAAGAAGATAAACCCGATAATGTATGTGCTGGCAGTACTGTTCGTGCTGAAGTATATATTCCTGTAAAGGCACGGATGGGCGGCAAGGCTGCGGCCCGACGGAACCCCTCCGGCTCGGCTGTGGAAACCCCTCCGTCTTGCCTTCGGCAAGCCACCTCCCCTTTCAGGGGAGGCATATGGGACCTCTGCTCCTCATTTGGCCTTGGACGAACAACTTGCCTCCCCTGAACAGCGGCAGCAGAGCAACCGCGGGAGGGGGACCGCCGCCGTCAGGCGGTGGTGGAGGGGTTCTTCCGCGCATCCCTGTCCTTATCTCTCAGTCGGTCATTTCGTTACTATTTCAAGCTCAATGGACTCTTGCGGTTTCTGCTTTCTTTTGGGTTTCGACGGGGAGACGGTCGGTAGTCTTAGGGGACGTTGGCTTGAGCTGGTCCTGGCTTGGCCGACTATGCTGTGGGCTTGGGGCAGCGTGGTGGGGGCTGTGCAACTATCAATTATCAATTATCAACTACAGAAAGGACTGTCTGCTATGAAGACCTATACCCTTAATGTCGCAGGGCTTACCCGCGAGCTGCCTCTCTGCGAGGCTAACGAGCACCTCGATATCGCCGCCTTTGTCATGTTCTCCGATGTTGAGCTCACTGTGGCCGTTACCGAGGAGCTGCTCAAAAAATGCCCCGACTATGATATCATCGTTACCGCCGAAAGCAAGGGCATACCCCTTGCCTACGAGGCCGCCCGCCAGAGCGGCAAGCGCTATATCGTCGGCCGCAAATCCACTAAGCTCTATATGACCGATCCTATCGCCGTTAAGGTCAAATCCATCACTACCGCCAAGGAGCAGACCCTCTACCTCTCCCACGAGGACGCCGAGGAGCTCCGCGGGAAGCGGGTGCTCATCCTCGATGACGTCATCAGTACGGGAGAGTCCCTCCTTGCCCTCGAAAAGCTTGTGAACGAGGCGGGAGGCATCATCGCCGCCAAGGCCGCCGTCCTCGCCGAGGGCCAAGCCGCCCAGCGGGACGACATCGTCTTCCTCGAGGCCCTGCCTGTTTTCCCGAAATAAGGCTTGTGAACGTTTTTTGAAAAAAATTTATTGCCTCGCTGCTTCGCAGCGAGGCAATTTGTGCAAAAGGGTATTCCCCACCCTGGGGCGGGGAATACCCTTTTGCACCGAAAAGCTCCGCCCCCTAGCCCAACAAAATGAAAAGCCCCCACCCTGTAGAGGGCGAGGGCATTGCGGGCCGCCGCGCGCGGCTGGAGCAGATAACGGGAGTCGAACCCGCATCCTCGGCTTGGGAAGCCGATATAATAACCGTTATACGATATCTGCATATCTATATTTTAGCACACCCCATCCCTGATGTCAAGACTTTTTTGACCTCAGGCCACGGCTTTTGTGCGGGCAAGTAAATTGTTAAGAAAGAGCAATTTCAGACACTACGCTCTCCGCCGAGCAGCGGCGGAGAGCGTAGAAATATTCGATATGCGAAAAAGGTTTTCCGCTTTTTTACCTCATAGGGCTTGCAAAATGCTCTGAAATATAGTATACTATATATAAAGATATGCCCGCGGGCGTTTTTTCAGGATCAAAGGAGGGTGTGCATATGAAGACCTTTGCAAAGATACTTCTGGTGGTGGGCGTCATCGCGGCGGTGTGCGCGGCGATCGGCTTCTGTACTACCGTTTTTGAGACAAAGATGACTAAGTATTATAAGGTGTATTGAGGCAATACCGCACGACCCGAAGAGCGGGTCCTCAACAAAGATCATATTGCGCAAAAAGGTATCCTTCGGCATAACGCCCGAGGATACCTTTTCGTTCTCGCCGAAGCTCACATACAAAACCTGTGGGCCCCGATGGTGATTATCACAGGCCGCGACCAGATGAATTTGTTCGAGGTCTTGGCAGGATTATAATAGTAAATGCAGCCGCCCGTGGGGTCCCAGCCGTTCAGGGCGTCCCGCGCTGCGCGGTAGGCCGAGTCCGAGATGGGTTCGTTGAACTGCCCGTCGGTGATGGCCGTGAAGGCGCCGTTCTGGTAGATCACTCCCGCCAGCGTGTCGGGGAAGGAGGGATGCTCTATCCTGTTGAGCACCACGGCACCTACCGCCACCTGCCCCGTGTAGGGCTCGCCCCTGGCCTCCGCCGAGATTATCCGCGCCAGTAGATAGATGTTGGCCTCAGTCGCCGCCGGGATCTCTCCTACGGATATCCCCAGAGCCTTCAGCGTTATCGGCCCCGCGATACCCGTTTGCTGGATGCCCTGCTGCTTCTGGAACCGCAGCACCGCCTTGCGGGTCTCCTCACCGTAATAGCCCGTCACCCCAACGTTGAATAGCCCTCGGGCCTTTAGCTCTTCCTGTATCGCCGTTACCTCCTTGCCTCGCGACCCCACCTGCGAGAGGACCTGCTCGGCATCCTCGGTGGGCCGTACCAGCACCAGCGCCGCCGCATATATCGCCCCCAGCACCGCAAGCGCTGCCAGCGTCATCTTAATAAACCGTTTTATCGTAGCATCCATTTTTGCCGCTCCTTTTATATATTATAATGGTGTCAGTAGTGTTTGCTTTTCTGCCCTTTTTTATACGTCTGCTGCGGCTGATATGGGCGTTTTTCCTGGAAATTACAGCGCGATTGCGCGAATTGCACAATGCCACGCGGCTGTTTCTTGGCGGGAATTGTGCTATTATACAAAGTTGATAAAACCGCTTGACAAAGGGGAGATGATGTGCTAAAATAAATAAGTCGCCTGAGAGGGCGGCAGTGCACAACAAGTGCAAAGCAGCTTGAAAATTGAATAACAACGAAGCTAAAGAAGAACCCTTGAGAAACTTTGAGTTGAGAGACGAGAAGTAATAAGTCAAGAAAAGACTAAAAAACGCACAGTCAGTGTAAAAGCTGAGAAGGATAGCAAGGCGCGAGAGCGCTTTGATATACAACTTAATTAAGAGT
>JAFVAN010000045.1 GCA_017480485.1 Ruminococcus sp.
AGAAAACGGCGCGGAGGTAAGCTTTGCGATACACCCTGTTGCGGGAAGAATGCCCGGCCACATGAACGTACTGCTGGCCGAGGCGAATGTACCTTACGAGCAGCTAAAAACAGCTGACGAAATGAACCCCCAGATGTCGAACACAGATGTTGCCATCGTCATCGGTGCCAATGACGTTGTTAACCCCTCGGCCCTGACGGACGAAAGCTCGCCGCTGTACGGTATGCCCATCATCAACGCCTTTGAGGCGCGGACGGTCTTCGTGCTGAAGCGCGGCAAGGGTACGGGCTTCTCAGGAGTTGAGAACCCGCTCTTCACAAACGACAACACCGTTATGATCTACGGCGACGCCAAGGCCACCGTTTCCGCGCTGGTAAGCGAGTTCGCGGAGGAGTGAGGGAGAAAGCAATAAACATCTTGACATTGCTTTCAAATTGTGATATAATAACCACATCAAACCGAAAGGCAGGTGAATGATATGACTATTTTAATTTGCTCACACAACAGATGCGAGAATATCTATCATTCACTGACGGTGTCCTGACACGGCAAAAGGCCTGACTGTAAATGTGTAGTTAAAAGTGTTCTCGTTATCGGGGACACTTTTTTTGTGCCGCAAAGGGAGAAAAGATGAAATTATTATCAAACAGAGGCTCAAAGGAGCTTTGGCGCAGCGGCAGGATAGACCGCAATAGGACAGGGCTCAGAAACAAGAGATATTTGAAACCGCAGGAACACAACCAACATTTGGATAATTCAAAAACAAATCTCTTGCACTCAACCTGTGCTTATGGTATAATTATGGCGAAGGAGGCGGAAGGATGACGAGTAACGAGCTTAGCCTCAACATAAAGCGCCTGCGGAAGAAAAAGCAGATGACTCAGGAGCAGCTTGCGGATATGGTCGGTGTATCAGCGCAGGCGGTATCGAAATGGGAAAGCGGCGGATATCCCGATCCTTCACTTCTGCCAAAGATCGCGGACAGTCTGGACACCGGAATTGACGAGCTATATGGCAGAGAGAGGCCAAAAAAGCGCAGCCAAAATGAGCTTCGGGAGCTAAGACGGTATTCCGAGCTGGCAGAGCTTATCGCTGACAGTCAATGTATGCAGGTGCTTAAAAGCCTTGACAGCGTTGGAGAAGCGGTATTCATCAGCCGCAGCGATCTGGCCGAGGAGGCAGAGGTAACCGCCGAGGTGGTAGACAAGGTAGTGGACAAGCTTATGAGATTTGGCTTTGTACAGCGGGCCGAGCTCAGCAACCGCTCTGGACACGATGTGATCTACCGTTTTCACATCACCGACAAATTCGTTGCTTTGATGATAATGGCGAATGATATTGCAGAAAGCGAGGATGATAAATATGTATGATTTCCCAAAAGGGCTGTATGCCGATATACGCATCGAGCATACATGGTCGGCGAACTATTATGTGCAGAACCATGAGGTCATGCAGAACAGCGAGACCTTGATCGAGGGCGCAATGATAAGGGTGTTCGATGGCAAGCTGTGGTACACCAGCGTGACCAACGACCTCGGGAACGTCCAGACGGAGCTTGACAGTCTGGCGGCTATCGCAGAGCCCGACCCCGACATTGAAAACAACCCCGTTGTAAAGATGTTCGAGGTAAACAAGGACAAGGTGCTGCGCTTTGATGGCGAGAATGACCTGCGAAGGATCACCCGCGCCCAGCGGGAGGAGCTGGTTCAACACTACATCTCTGCTTGCCTTACAGATCTTCCGCCCGAGATCAAGCAGTGGTACGCCGGCAGCTATATGCTCCACACCGTCAAGGAGTTTTACTCCAGCAAGGGCGCAGAGATCATTCAGGATTACCAGCAGTGCTTTGTCAATGCTTGGTGCGATATTGTCGTGAACGATGCGACCACCTCCGGAGGAAAGGCCATCGGCGGGATGGAATTTGAAGTCCTGATGGGCCGCGAGGAGGAGATCACAAAGGAGCTTGAGCGCTATCTTGATTATGCAAAGAACGCTGTGGACGTTGTCCCCGGAGATTACGTCTGCGTGCTTGCGCCGCCTGTTACCGCAATGTTCACTCACGAGAGCTTTGGACACAAGAGCGAGGCGGACTTCATGCTCAACGACAAGACCTTACAGGACGAGTGGGTAATGGGAAAGAAAGTTGGCAGCGACCTTGTTTCTATCTGCGACAGCGGAGATATGCTGCACCGCGGCTACATAGCCTATGACGACGAGGGCTCGGCGCCAAGAGAGACTTGGCTTATCAAAAACGGCGTGCTTACCGGCAGGCTGCATGACGCGAACTCGGCGTCTGTCCTTGGCGAGGAGCTTACGGGAAACGCCAGAGCTCAGGACTTCGGCTTCCCTCCCATGGTGCGAATGACCAACACCTATATGGAGCCCGGCGAGATCTCTCCCGAGGAGATAATTGCGGGGGTCGAGGACGGCATTTATGTTTACAACGTAAACTACGGCACGGGACAGGGCACCTTCACGATGCAGCCCAACTGCTGCTACAAGATAAAGGACGGCAAGCTCTGTGAGCCGCTGAGAGTCAATGTTGTGACGGGCAGCGTGTTCCAGACACTGTTCGACATTGACGCCATCGGCAATGATATGGCGTTCTGTGACACAGGCACCTGCGGCAAGAACGGCCAGTCCATGCCTGTTTCTGATGCGGGCCCGACCATCCGCGTCAGAAAGCTGACGATAAACTAAGGGGGCGAGAAAATGGAAAGAGAAATTATAATCGGTGAGTATTCCTACTGCGAGGCGCAGATCGAGGAGACCAAAATAAAGGCCTTCAACAAGGACAATCGGACGAACACCTCCTTCCGCGTTTACGAAGGCGAGTGCGCGGGCGTACAGTTCGTGCAGGGAAAGATCGACCCTGAGGAGGGCTACAGACAGGCCCAGGATAATCTTACCCTTAAACGGCCCTACAAATTCTCCCTTGAGAGCGGCACCCGCCACCGCGACAAGACCGAGCGTGAGTACAGTGAAAAGGAGCTTATGGAGATCACCCGCGAGGCGCTCAGCTATCTTAAAGAGCACTTCCCTGATTTCATTTTCAGCGGCTCGGTAAGCACCCTAAAAAGGTCCGTTAAAATGGAAAACTCCGTGGGCCTTGACTACTCCAACACAGACTGTAGATTAGATGCAGATATTGCCTTCAAGCACAAGGACAGCAAGGACATTGACGACGGCTGGTTCAGCATCGGGCAAAGGACCTTTGACTTCAAGAAGTTCACGGACATGGCCGACAACTACTTGACCAATTTCACAAACCTTGTGGAGCTCCCCGAGGAGCTGATAGTCCAGACCCAGTATTACGGATATCTCTCGAAGCTGAACGAGTGTCTGGATGCGGAGCGCCTTGCACTGAACACCTCGCTTCTCTCGGGGAAGATCGGTGAAAAGGTCTTTGCCGATAGCTTCACCCTGAGCCACGACGTCTCCGACAAGGAGACTTGGTTCACGCCCTTCTTTGACGGCGAGGGCGTTGTGCAGCCTGAGGACAGACGGGTCTTCATAGAAAACGGCGTGCTTCTCTCAGGCTTTGCCGACAAGCGCGTCGCTGACAAATACGGAGTTCCCCACACTGGCAGCGCGGGCTTCAATCTGACAGACGTGCCCTATAACGGGTATGTTAACCTGAAGATCGAGCGTAGCGAGAAGACCATCAAGGAGCTGCTGGACGGGCGGCTGACCGTTGTGCCTATCAGAGCGGCGGGCGGCGGCTACAACGACAAGGGCGAATATGTTACTCCGGTCCAGACCGCCATGCTCTGCGACGGAGAGCGTTTCATCGGCAGGCTCCCGGAGTTCGCTCTCAGGGGCAATATGTTTGATATGTTCGGAAAGAACTTCATCGGCGTAGGCTCGGATATGCCCATCTTCAACGACAAGCAGATACTTGTAAGGATGGACTACAGCAAGTAAAGCACCGAAAAAAATTGCAGTATATACAAACCAGCCCTCCCACCGTGAGAGGGCTGTATTTATCCAAACACACAAAAAAGCCCGCAAACGCGAAGTTTGCGGGCTTTTAATGGCGCCACGTGTTGGACTCGAACCAACTTCATAAAGAATGACATTTGACGATACAAAAAGGGGGGATTTGATTGAAATACATTAAACAAGAGGAAACCGCATTTACTCCACACGGACACTGGAATACATTGCATACGGTTGTTATGTCGCGTAAGGACGCTTTAGAGATCTTGGATATGATTGATAAAGCATACCCTAATGCCTTTATTCGTAAGGACGGTATGTGGCATTTTGAAGATGAGAATTATAACGCATTGCCTGTTAATGTGCAATCCATAGTTCAGGTCTTGGAAACAATCCTTAATTCTACACCGTGAAATTGCGCTTGCTTTTCACAAATCATTTGTGTCTATAGACACAAAATATCCTACTTATAATAGGAGAAATAATAATTGCCTCTGTTTATCTATTGCATATTTTCAAAAAGTGTGGTATAATAACAAAAACTGAGTGAGGTGTTGATCATGAGGCCTAAATCCTGTCTTATTAAAGACACAACAAAGGAACAACGGCAAAAAATAGTTGACGATGCGATAGCACTTTCCACACTTGATGCGCTTCCGCCTACCGATGATGTGATGGAAATGGTAGAGCAATACATTGAAGGGAAAATGGAAATAGAAGATATTATTTCAGTAGTAAATAGTTGGTACAATAAAGCCTATGTCATATGATATATATTGTTATCCTAATTCAAAAGTATTAGTTAATAAACTAAACCTTCGTTCTGATAATGAATTAGACAAAGCTGAGCAAAACTATACTTTTTTACGTTTATCTCAGTCGGAAAGGATTAAATCCATTTTTATTGAAGGTTTTAATTATCAAACCTTACTTGAATTACATAAACATATTTTTGGGGATATATATGAATGGGCAGGGACAATTAGGGAAACCGAAATATCCAAACGCGAACGGGTGGTAGGCGGCTCTGTAAAATATGCTTATCCCACTACGATAAAATCTAAAGCAACATACTGTATAGATCATCTGAACAAGCAAGACTGGAATGTTTTATCGCTTGATTTTAAGGCTGAGTTATTTGCAAAAGGAATTGCCTCTCTATGGCAAGTTCATCCCTTTCGTGAAGGCAATACGCGAACAATAATTACTTTCGCTTGTGAATTTGCAGATGCCCACGGGTTTCCAATGGACAGGAGTTTGTTTTCTGAGTACAATACATATACACGTGATGCATTAGTATTGGCAAGTTTAGGCAAATATTCTGAATGCCAACACTTAATAGCTATGTTCAAAGACAGTATGGAACAAGGTCCCGAACCTCCCGGCAAGCAGCATGATCAACTGAACGAAGATATAATCATTCCACAAGAAGGCACAAACAATCACAGATAGCACTATGAGAAGAACCGACAAACAATAAGTTTGTCGGCTTTTTTGATGGTGTTAAACATCATCAGGCACAGGCGAGGTCGCTCCTCGGGGCAGGTTCAAGTGTTCTTCCCTGCCCTTTCCTGTGCTTTAAGAACACGAAATATTATTCTCTGATAGATGATCTGTCAGAAAGAAAGGATTTGATTAGATGAAGAAGAACACAGTAATTGCTATCGCCAATCAAAAGGGCGGTGCAGGCAAGACAACAACGGCAATCAATATTGGCGTTATCCTGCGGCAGAAAGGCTATAAGGTACTGCT
>JAFVAN010000012.1 GCA_017480485.1 Ruminococcus sp.
GCCGCCGCTCACGCGACCTGCCCCGGCGGGGCACCGCCCGCCGCTCACGCGACCTGCCCCGGCGGGGCACCGCCCGCCGTGCACGCTAGCGCCCTTCCTTGGCGTTCCTGCGCTTTATGAGGGCCGCAGCGCCGAAGCCCAGCGCCGCCCCGAGAGCGACCGTCCCGAAGATAAGAGACATTATGCCTCCGCCGATGCTCCCCGCAAGGCGAAAGTCCAAGATGACCTCGCAGATAATACAGAACGCCGCCGAGGCACAGACGCTGAAAATGCGCAGGGGCCGCCTCTCTATCAGCAGCCCTATTATAAAGCTGAGCCCGAAGCCGATGACCAGAAACCACCCGCTGTCGGAGCTTAACATCTGGCGGAAGATCAAAAACGTATCCATGTGATATACTTCCTTTACTTCTCAAGCGCGTCGAAGGCTTGCCGCAGGCTGCGGGCGCCGATGAGCTTGATCTTGAAATCGTTCTTGTTTATCTGCCGCAGTGACTGGGCGGGGAGGATGCAACGCTCGAAGCCCATGCGCTCCGCCTCGGAGATGCGCTGCTCGGTGTAGCTGATTCCCCTGAGCTCTCCGCCAAGGCCGATCTCTCCAAAGGCGATGGTCTTTTCGTCCACCACCTTGTCCCTGAGGCTTGAATAGAGCGCCAGCGCTATGGAAAGATCTGCCGCGGGCTCGTCAAGCTTCATGCCGCCCACCACGTTCAGGTAGACATCCAGCCCGCCGAAGAAGAAGCCCAGCCGCTTTTCAAGCACCGCGATTATCAGGTAAAGTCGGTTGTAGTCGAAGCCGTCCGAGGTGCGGCGGGGGGCCGAAAAGCTGCTCTTTGACACAAGGGCCTGTACCTCTGCAAGAATGGGGCGGCTGCCCTCCATCACACAGGCCACGCAGCAGCCCGAGACGTCCGTGGGCCTGCCCGAGAGCAGCAGCTGCGAGGGGTTCGGCACCTCTGCAAGGCCGCTGCCCCGCATATCAAAGACCCCTATCTCGTTGGTGGAGCCGAAGCGGTTCTTAACCGCCCGCAGTATGCGGTAGCTGAAATTCCGCTGGCCTTCAAAATAGAGCACCGCATCAACGATGTGCTCCATTACCTTCGGCCCCGCGATGGCGCCGTCCTTGTTGACATGGCCCACGATGAAGAAGGGCACGTCCTGGCTCTTGGCGGTGTGCATGAAAAGGTTTGTGCACTCCCGCACCTGAGTCACCGACCCTGCCGAGGAGGGCAGCCCCTGAATGGTCATGGTCTGGATGGAGTCGATCATCACAATGTCGGGCTCCTCCCGCACCACCGCGTCGCAGATGGCCTCGCAGTCGTTCTCGCTGACAAGATAGAGCTCGTCGCTGTCAACGCCAAGGCGGGCGGCGCGGAGCTTTATCTGCTTCACAGATTCCTCACCCGAGACGTAGAGGATGGTGTGCTTTTTGCCAAGAAACTGGCAGATCTGTAAGAGCATGGTGGATTTTCCGATGCCCGGCTCGCCGCCCAGCAGCACCAGGCTGCCCTTGACAAGGCCGCCGCCCAGCACCCGGTCCAGCTCGCTCAATCCGGTCTGGTACCTGACCTCGTTGACCCGCGCATCCACCGAGCGTATCTTGACTATGTTGTCGGAGATGTCCCGCACGGCCTTGCTCTTTGCGCGGCCAGCCGGGGCAGCCACCACAGGTGCGGTCTCCTCGAAGGTGTTCCACTCGCCGCAGCCCGGGCACTTGCCGTTCCATTTCGTTGATTCATACCCGCACTCGCTGCAAACATAAACGCTTTTTCCCTTAGCCATCGAGCCCTCTCCTTTGCCTGTCGTTTTTTTGATTATAGCATATTACGGGAGATTTTTCAAGGGTTTATTGGTTGGGCAGGGCAGCAATGTTGAGATCATATTTTATAGATGACGCATTGAAAGCTGTTTTTTCCCTATGGAAGAAACGATGCTATTTACTAACGAGGCCCCCATAAACAAAAAATAAGTCCAATGGTAGCTGATGTTGGAAAAATTATATTCCATTCTTGAGTCGGCGATACATTCTACAATTATCAACGCAAAAAAGAGAAGATAGCCCGAAAATGTGATTATTGAAGAGCTTTTGATAAACCCAAAGAAGGACGCAGTTTTTTTATTTAAAAGCATGATCAGAGCAATTATTATCATTATTGAAGATGAGCTTAGGTACAGAAGTAATATTACTAATCTACATAATAAAATAACGCTGGCAGCAGCTTTGGTCTCATCATCGTCATCATCAGATGAGTCACCGTATATTTCATCGTATTCATCTTCATCAAGGCTTTTTCTTATCTTGGAATTATTAAAATAATTTCTATAGAATTGCTTGAGCATTCCTGAAAAAGAAAAATCATGTTCGTTTTTATCTTTCCTTAGTTCCTTTATGCTGTATCCATATTCTGTTTTTACTGAAATATCCATATCAGGCTCTGATAATTCAAGCAATTTCTGCATTGACAGATAATCATCCTTTTTTATTTCGGACTTTGCGTATAATTTATAATAATAAGCAGACATAGTATTTATGAAGATGCCAGCGAACATGACGACCGAAAGGGCCAGGACCGTAAATATCAGAAAAATACTGTTATCGTTTGGCGAAGCGGCGTTGTTTATGATTGGCTGAACCTGTCGTACCACTGTGGGTGTTGGTGCGCTGTTTATGCTTTGTCCACAGTATGTACAGAATCTCGCGCTATCCTGAAGCTTGTTTCCACAAAATCTGCAAAACATATCATCACCTCATAAGACAAATATTAATATGATCAATACCTATAATAATTATTATGTGGAGTTATCACAGGCACTGGAAAGGAAGATTTGTAATTCATATCGTTAAGGGAAAAAGAATATACAAAACAAAAAGCAGAGGCCAGTATAATGCACCAAAATCCTGAATTCAGGGACAACAGTCCTTTGGATGAATGAGAGATCAAAAACATCATAATACCCTCAATCAAGGACAATAAGGCCGCTGATTTTGCCAACCAGATCAGAGCTTTTCTTTTCTCGTAATCTCGTTTAGTACTGTTGAGCATATAATTGTTGTTTATTGAAAGCCGAGCATTTACGAAGTGCACTATAATTATTATAAAAAGGATCAATATTACGATCATAAACATTTGAAGAAAGGATATTGTATCTTGTATATTGTCCGGTAAAAGCTCCCATATTTCATCTTTTGTTGCAATGGACATCATAGTATAAAGAGAAAAGGATGTAGACTCAAAGTCAAAAAAGTCTAATACTTCATTCAGCGGCTCGCTCTTGAAAACGTCAAAGAGGGGAAGAAAGCAGGCAATGATAGCTATGATTGTTATAATAATACTGCCGGTGTTTATCTTGTTTATCGTGCTGTTCATAGTGGTGTATGTAGGAGGAGCCATCTGCCTTGGTGCCATGTTGTATGGAGGCGGCTGCCAAGGGGCCGTAGGAGCAAAATCAGCTTGCATTCCGCACATTGCACAGAATTTGGCATTATCCCGCAGTTTGCTGCCG
Organism: Ruminococcus sp.; assembly: GCA_017480485.1. The sequence goes on from JAFVAN010000012.1 coordinate 3,502, forward strand.
CAATTTCTGCAAAACATATCATCAACTCCTTACACGAAATATAGTGTATAATAATTATACACGAATTTTCATGTAAAGTCAATAGTTTTTATGGTTTTGTGGTATAATTTTTATGACATACCAACAACCGAGGGACTACGGAGAAGAGCTATGTATTATTACAAACGCCTTCGCGATCTGCGTGAGGACAATGACTTAACCCAGCGGCAGGTCGCTGAATTGCTCAACACGACACAGCAGGTATACAGCGAGTACGAGAAGGGCATACGAGAAATACCATTATACAAGATGATCATTCTCGCAAAGCACTACAATGTCAGCATAGATTGGATAGTTGAGCTAACAAACGAAAAGCGAAGTATTGAATGAAAAACTGCGAAAGCCACAAAGCTTCCGCAGTTAATTATTTGCAGCCCCGCCCCTTTCTACCGAGTTCACAAATAATTCGCACTTTTTCTCCACGCTCTCAGCGACGATATATTGGGGCCTCCAGGCCTGATTTCGGGCGCCGGCCACGACTGCTTGTACCGCCCTTTAGCCGCATTTGTCAAATGTTTTATAAAAATGTACAAAAATTCACCCTTTTGGGCTTGCAATTTGAAAAAGGCTGTGCTATAATAGTACCATAGAGAACTGTGTAAAGCTGTTAATGCAGTGAAAGGGGGAATCTCTTATGCAAAAGATATTCTATATTTCAAGGAACACAGACGGCGGCAAGGAGCTTCCTGCGCCGAACATGAACCGCTTTGACCGCATCAAAAAGCTGAACGCTCTGCTTGAGTGCGGCTGGGCCATCAAGGACTTCAAGACAGAAAAGGACGGAGAGTTCTTCGTTCTTGAAAAGCAGTGATCTCTTCGGCCGTTTCGACCCGCCGATAACAATGTATTACCCCGCCCCGATGTCTCATCGGGGTGTTTTTTTGTTAGTGAAAAGGGATATCCGCCCGCGAAGAGCAGATATCCCTTTTGCTTTTATTTGTTAAAACAGCACCCTTTTTACAGCTTTGCAAGCTTTGCAAACTCGGCCTTGAGGGCGGGGTAGATCTCGGTGTAGAGCCTGTAATACCTTTCGTATTCGGGAACGTTCGTGGCCTCGGGCTGCTGTATCTTGTCGGTCTTGACTACCGCCTTGCAGGCCTCGGGAACGCTGGAATATACCCCAGCACCCGTCAGGGCCAGCAGCGCCACGCCAAGAGCGGGACCTTCCTTGGAGGAGGCTGTCTTTACGGGGCAGTTGTAAAGGTCCGAGAGCATGGAGCGCCACAGGGGCGAGCTTCCGCCGCCGCCGCAGGCCATCATGTCCGAAACGCTGATGTTCATTTCCTTGAAGACCTCAACGCAGTCACGGAGGCTGTAGGAAACGCCCTCCATCACCGCGCGGAGCATATCCTTCTTTGTGTGCATGGCAGAGAGGCCAAAGAACACGCCGCGGGCGTCGGGGTCAAGATGGGGCGTTCTCTCGCCCATGAGATAGGGCAGGTAGAGCAGCCTGTTGGCGCCAACGGGAACGGTGGCGGCCTCCTTGTCCATCAGGTAGTATTCGTCAACGCCCATCAGCGCGGCGGTGTCCTTTTCCGCCTGACAGAAGTTGTCGCGGAACCACTTGAGCGAAAGGCCCGCGCCCTGAGTAACGCCCATAACGTGCCACGAGTTTGGAACTGCGGCGCAGCAGGTGTGCACGCGGCCCTTGGGGTCGATGGAGATATTTGAGGTGTGGGCAAAAACAACGCCCGAGGTGCCAATGGTGGTGAAGGCCTTGCCGTCCTCGCAGACGCCTGTGCCGATGGCAGCAGCCGCGTTGTCGCCTGCGCCGCCCACAACTATGGTGCCCTCGTTGAGGCCCAGCTCCTCGGCCATGCATTTTGTGAGGCCGCCTGTTATCTCGCAGCTCTCGTAGACCTTGCCCAGCCAGCTGCGCTCGATGCCGAAGGCCGTCAGCAGCTCGTCAGACCAGCGCCTGTTGGGAACGTCAAGCAGCTGCATACCCGAAGCGTCCGAGACCTCGGTGGCATACTCGTGGGTGAGCACAAAGCGCAGGAAGTCCTTGGGAAGCAGGATGTGTGCGATCTTAGCATAGTTCTCGGGCTCGTTGTTCTTCACCCAGAGGATCTTTGCGGCGGTCCAGCCCGTGAGGGCGGGATTGGCGGTGATCTCGATGAGCTTCTTCTCACCAACGTTCTCGTTCATCCAGGCTACCTCGGCGGCTGTCCTCTGGTCGCACCAGATGATAGAGGGGCGGATGACGTTGTTGTCCTTGTCAAGCAGCACGAGGCCGTGCATCTGTCCCGAGATGCCGATGCCCTTCACGTCGTCCTTGCTGACGCCGCTCTGGGCCATTACGGCCTTGATGGTGCCGATCATAGCGTTCGCCCAGTCTCCCGGCATCTGCTCGGCATAGCCGTTCTTGGGCTGATACATGGGGTACTCGATGGTCTTTGAGGCCACAACGCTGCCGTCCTCACTGAACAGCACGGTCTTGGTGCCGCTGGTACCGCAGTCAACGCCTATTACATAAGCCATATTAAAAAACTCCTTTACGATGGATTTGATATCCATTAAATTATAACAGATGGAAGGGCTTTAGTCAAGGGAGGGCCTTACCATTCCTTCTGCTCGGGATATTTCTTATACCCGGGGTGCTTGCCCGTAACGCCGTACTGGGGGCGCATACCGATGAGGCGGTCGATGTTCTCTCGGCTGATGTCCTTGACGCCGCCCAGCAGCCGCGCCACAAGAGAGATCTGGGCCTGAAGCTCAAGGGTCTCCATGCGGTAGTAGGCTGTCGTCAGGTCTGCGCCCACGGTGAGGGCGCCGTGATTGGTAAGCAGCATTACATCATGGTGCTGCAAATAGGGCTCGATGGCCTCGGGCACCTCGAAGGTAGAGGGGGTGCCGTAGGGCGTCAGGGGAACAGAGCCCACGGCGATGACGGTCTCTATCATGCAGTAGTCGTCCAGCGGGATGTGGGCGCAGGCAAAGCCCGTGGAAACAGGCGGATGCGCGTGGACCACCGCGCCCACGTCGGGGCGGTCGTTATAGCACTTCATGTGCATCTTTATCTCGCTGCTGGGGCGCCAGTCTGGGGCGGGCGCCTCGATTATGTTGAAGTCCTTGTCCACAAGGCCGATGTGGTCTCGGGTGATCTCGTACTTTGATATGCCCGTACGGGTGGCAAGGAAGCGGTTCTCGCCGACCTTGACGGAGACATTGCCGTCGTTGGCGGCCACCCAGCCCTTCTGCCACATCTTGTGGCAGACCTCAACTATCTGATCCTTTATTTCTTCGTACATACAAAACTTCCTTTCTTATACAACGCCCTTTTGCAGCATAACGTTGGCGTAGACCGCCTTCTCGCCGGTGGCGATGATGGCGTAGGCATTTTTGGCCTCCTCGTAAAACGCAAAGCGCTCGATCTCGCCCACAGCGTCGGCGCCCCGGTGGTCGTGCCGGGCGATTATCTCCTTGTAGGTGTCCCAGATGGGGGTCTTTGCGGTGTCTCCGGGCATCACCTGCATCAGGCTCACGGGCTTTTCTACGTAGGTGTCCAGCGGGAAGAGCGTGAGTATGGCGTCCAGCAGCTCGGGGACTCCGTGTCCGTCGGCGCGGATGACTATTGAATCCCTGCCCATGCTCTCGGCGGGAAAGTTCCCGTCGGCAATGACTATCCTGTCCGAATGGCCCATCTCGCAGAGGACCTTCAAAAGCTCGGGAGACAGGATGGGCGGTATGTTTTTAAGCATCGGTCTCACTCCTTTTCAGTGCGCCCAGAGCGTCAAGCTGTATCTTGACATTGCCCAGAGCCGTGGCCTCGGTAGAGGCCTTTACAACGGTCTTGCCCGTACATTCCTCGATAAGCGAGCAAAGCAGCTTGTCCTTTGTGCCGCCGCCCACGACGTAGAGCTTTTCATAGCCCTTGCCCGTGCAGTCCTCCAGCTCCGTGACGGTCCGCTCAAATTTCATGGCAAGGCTGTCGTAAACGCAGCGGATGATCTCGGCATCGTCGGCGGGCTTGCCTTGACCCTTCATCTGGCACATAAGGGCTATCCTTGTGGGAAGGTCGCCCGGGGCCTGTAGCTTTGGGTCGTCGGTGTCGATTATGAACTTGCGGGGCTCCGACATTTCGGCCATGGCCTCGAGGTCGGCGTAGCTGTAGTCGCGGCCGTTGCGCTGCCAGTAGCGCCTGCACTCCTGAATGAGCCACAGGCCCGTCAGGTTTTTGAGGAAGGCAGTCTTGCCGCCGTAGCCCTTCTCGTTGGTGAAGGCCCGCTGCATCGCCATGTCCGAGAGAATGGGCTTGTCGGTCTGAGTTCCAAGCAGGCACCATGTCCCGCAGCTGAGGAATGCGAAGTCGCTGCCGTCCTCGGGGGCGGCGGCCGCCATGGCGCACTGGGTGTCATGTCCGCATACGGCGATGACCTTCAATGGGTGTATCCCAAGCTCCTCGCAGACCTCCTGCCTTATGTTTCCCACCACGGTGCCCGGCATGATGACATTCGGCAGCAGCCTTTGTGGGATGTTCAGCTTGTCCAGCACGTCGTTGCTCCAGGTGCCCAGCACGGCGTCCAGCATCTGGGTGGTGGAGGCCATGGAGAGCTCGGTGTAGATCATGTCCGTCAGAAAATAGGACAGCAGGTCGGGCATCATAAGCATCCGCGCCGCCCTGTTAAGCAGCTCGGGCCGCTGCTCCGACAGGGCCTTCAGCTGGAACAGGGTGTTGATGTCCATTATCTGATTTCCCGTTAGCTTGTACAGCTCCTCGGGAGAGATCTCCTCGGCGCACTTTTTGGCCATGCCTGCGGTGCGCTTGTCGCGGTAGTGTACGGGGTTTTCAAGCAGCCTTCCGTCGGCCCCGATGAGCCCGAAATCGACTCCCCAGGTGTCGATGGCCACGCTCTCGATCTCGGGATAGGCCTTCGCCTTTACAAGGCTTTGCTTTATCTCATGATAGAGCCTCAGCACGTCCCAGTACATTGTGTCCCCCACGGTCACGGGGTCGTTGGAAAAGCGGTGTATCTCCTCCAAGGAGATAGTCTCACCGTCATAGGTCCCGACCACGGCGCGCCCGCTGGATGCGCCAAGGTCGATGGCAAGAACTCGTCTGATACTCATAGAGTGTCCTCCATTTCAATGCACAATGCATAATGCACAATGCACAATTATGGTGTGCGCTTCGCGCACATTTACCCTTTTGTCCTTCGGACATTTTCCCTGTCAGGGGAATACATTCGGCCGCTATAGATAGAGGTATAAAGCACAATTCACGTTCAAACACACAATTTCTATTAAGCATAATTGATAATTGCTAATTTACCCGCTTCGCGGCAAAATACCGCCGCAGGCGGCACATTCATTGTGCATTGTGCATTGGCGCTTAACGCATTCCTCTGTACATCGGGCCGTAGTTTTGGCAAGCTCTGTAGTCTGCGCCCTCCTTGTCCATTCCGAAGGCGTTCCAAGCCGCGGGGCGGAAGATCTTCTCCTCGGGGACATTGTGCATTGCCACGGGGATGCGCAGGATGGAAGCCAGAGTGATAAGGTCTGCGCCCACATGGCCGTAGCTGATGGCGCCGTGGTTTGCGCCCCAGTTGTTCATAACGTCGTAGGCGGTCTTGAAGGGCGCCGCTTCCGTTACGCGGGGAGTGAACCAGGTGCAGGGCCAAGTGTAGTCGGTGCGCTTCCAGAGGATGTCGTTTACCTCCTCGGGCAGCTTGACGGTCCAGCCCTCGGCGATCTGCAGCATGGGTCCGAGCCCCTTGACAAGGTTCAGCCTTATCATCGTAACAGGCATCTCGGCGTCGGTGACGTATCTCGAGGAGAAGCCGCCGCCGCGGAAGTAGCCGCAGTCTGCGTAGTTCCAGGTGGTGGCCTCAAGGATGTTCTTCTGGTCCTCGGGAGTAACGTTCCACCATTGCTTCATCTCGGGCTCACCCTTGTCGTTAAGGGCCTTGCCGCAGGCGTCAAGACAGGCGGCGCCTGAGTTGATGAGATGTATGAAGCCTCCTGCCTCCTTGGCATGGCCCGTGAGCTCGTAGTTTGCGGCCTTTTTCAGGGCCTCGGGGCTCCAGTAGGTGCGCACGTCCGCAAAGATCTGGGCACGGTTGGTCAGGAGCTTTAAGAAAAGCATACCAAGGCCGTTGAGCACGTCGTTCTCGGTGGCAAGGATGTAGGGCTCACGGGCGCCGTTCCAGTCGAAGGTGGTGTTGAGCATGGCCTCGGGGAAGTCGCAGTTGGGATAGAAATCCGTCCACTGGCGCTGGCCCTGGAAGCCTGCCGCGATGGCGTTGTGGCCAACGGCCTCCTCCTCGCGGCCCTTGGGCAGCTTGTCGTTGCCGTTCATAAGGTCCTTGATTATGCACATCATCTTTACGACGAATTCCCAGTCCTGTTCCTTCTGCTCTGGGGTCCTTTGCAGGAAGTCGGGGTTCTTGTCAAAGCCCTCCTTGCAGTTTGCCTTTGTCCAAGCCAGGGCCTTTTCAAACTCCTCCTTGTCATATATCTCCTCGGTCATTCGGCGGATGATCTCTACCTCGTCAACAGACTCTACCCGCATACCGAGATATTCCTCGATGAAGGCGGGGTCGATGATGGAACCGCCGATGCCCATGCAGATGGAGCCTATCTGCAGGTAGCTCTTGCCCCGCATGGTGGCGGCGGCAACAGCGGCGCGGCCAAAGCGCAGCAGCTTCTCTCTTACATCTGCGGGTATCTCGGTGTCGTCCGCCTCGCAGACGTCGTGGCCGTAGATGCCAAAGGCAGGCAGGCCCTTCTGGGCGTGGGTCGCCAGCACGGAGGCCAGATAAACGGCGCCCGGGCGCTCGGTCCCGTTGAAGCCCCAAACGGCCTTGATGGTGTTCTTGTCCATGTCCATAGTCTCGGCACCGTAGCACCAGCAGGGGGTGACTGTCAGGGTGATGTCCACGCCGCAGCGCTTGAACTTTGCCTCGCAGGCGGCGGCCTCGGCCACACGGCCGATGGTGGTGTCGGCGATGACTACCTTAACGGGCTCGCCGTTGGAGTAGCGCAGGTTCTCCTCAAAGAGCTTGGCGGCGCTCTTCGCCATGTTCATGGTCTGGTCCTCGAGGGACTCGCGCACGCCCAAGGCTCCGCGCCTGCCGTCGATGGTGGGCCTTATGCCGATAACGGGATATTCGCCTTTGAATCTGTTTACTGCCATTAAAATGACCTCCTTTAGGTTTTGTAGAAACTATATTTACCCTTTAATTATACCACATTTTTAGTAAAAAGTGTACAAAAAGTTTCTTCTTTTTAGTAGAAATTATAGCATAATTTTTGTAGGTTTTTTACAATCCTCTATTATGATGTATTAAAATATTCTTATAATGGTCAGGAATGGTATCTCCCCCCAGGGGGGAGATACCATTCCTGACATACCACTCTCCGCTGTGCAGAACCCTTTACATTAGGGTGGAAATGTGTTATAATGCTTATAATAGCTATGAAAGGAACTGATGCTATGTATAAGCAAGGTCTTTATCCTATAATCAAAAAAACGGCTTCGGCTAAGGGCATCTTTGATATTACGGTGCTCTGCCCCGAAATGGCGGCCCTCGCAAAGGCGGGACAGTTCGCGCAGCTGCTGGCGCCCGGGTTCTTCCTGCGCAGGCCCATCTCCATCTGCGGGATAGACAAGCAGGCCGGCACCCTCCGACTGGTGTTCGAGGTGAGAGGCAGTGGCACAGAGGCGCTGTCAAGGCTGAACGTCGGCGATAATCTGGACCTCATCGCCCCTCTGGGTCAGGGCTTCACAGTCACTGAGGGCAGGGCAGTCTGCGTGGGCGGCGGTATCGGCGTTCCCCCGATGCTGGGGATAGCCGCTGAATACGGCGAGCGCGCAGCCGCCATAACAGGCTTCAGGAACGCCGCGGCGGTCATCCTTCAGGAGGACTTCAAGGCCCTCGGCTGCGAGACGATCCTCTGCACCGACGACGGCTCCGCAGGGATCCACGGCTTTGTCACTACCGCCCTCGAGCTGTATTTGCAGTCCAATAAAACGGACATTATCTACGCCTGCGGCCCAATGCCGATGCTAAAGGGCGTTGCCGCTATCGCCGAAAAATACGGCGTTCGCTGTCAGGTATCCTTGGAGCAGAGGATGGCCTGCGGCGTTGGTGCCTGTCTGGGCTGCGCCACGAAGATAAAGCGGGACGGCGAGGATAAGCACCTGCACGTCTGCAAGGACGGCCCTGTATTCGACAGCAAGGAGGTAGTTTTCGATGGCTGAGCTTAAAACAACTATCTGCGGGGTGGAGCTGAAAAACCCCGTCATCACCGCCAGCGGCACCTACGGCTACGGCAGGGAGTATGAGGCCCTCTACCCCCTTTCGACCCTTGGGGGAATTTCTATAAAGGGCACCACCCTCCATGAGCGTCAGGGCAACCCGCCTCCCCGCATTGCCGAGACCCCCTCGGGGATGCTCAATTCCGTGGGCCTGCAAAACGGCGGCGCCAAGAAGTTCATCGAGTATGAGCTGCCGAACCTTGTGACCAAGAACACCGCTATCATCGCAAATATTGCGGGGGCATCGGTGGAGGAGTGCGCGGAGCTTGCGGCCCTGCTGGACCCCACCCCTGTGGACATGATAGAGCTCAATATCTCCTGCCCCAACGTAAAGCAGGGGGGCGCCGCCTTCGGCACCGATTGCAACGTGGCGGCGGCAGTCACCTCGGCGGTGCGCAAGGCCACCAAAAAGCCTCTGATGGTCAAGCTCTCGCCAAACGTCACCAGCATCGTTGATATTGCCAAGGCCGTGGAGGCTGCGGGTGCCGACGCCCTGTCCCTTATCAACACCCTGCTGGGTATGCGGATAGATATAAAGACCCGCAGACCAGTGCTGCGCAACAACGTGGGCGGCCTTTCGGGGCCTGCGGTGTTCCCCGTGGCGGTGCGGATGGTATGGCAGGTGGCGGGCGCCGTGAAGGTCCCCGTCTGCGGCATGGGCGGCATCTCCACCGCCGAGGACGCCATCGAGATGATGATGGCGGGCGCCTGCTGCATACAGGTGGGCGCAGCCCTGTTCCGTGACCCCTACGCACCCGTTAAGATCATCCAAGGCATGAACGAGTGGTGCGACAAAAACGGCGTTAAGGACATTAGCGAGATCGTTGGCACTGTCAAGCCATGGTGACAGAGGCTCGGATAGACTGACAAAACAAGCGCTCTCACCCTAAGTTGGGTGAGAGCGCTTTTATGCTTTCTTTGTTTCGTTTTAATCGGGCAGCGCGATCTTGGGAAGGAAGGAAATTATGTCCTCCTTCATCCTGATGACCTCGCGGCGGGCGGCCTTGGCGTAGTCGCGAGGGTCGCAGTTCTCTTCCTTCTTGTAGGCGCACATAACGGCGCGGGAGGAGTTTACAATGGCCCCAAGGCCGTTTTCGTCAAAGCCCTTGGAGACGCCCTCGGCTCCGCCGCCCTGTGCTCCATAGCCCGGTACAAGGAAGAAGGTGTGGGGCAGAGCCTTTCGCATCTCTGCCAGCTGCTCGGGATAGGTGGCGCCCACAACGGCGCCAACGCCGCTGTAGCCATACTTGCCCATTACCTCGACGCCCCATTTCTCGCACATATCGCCCATGGTGGCGTAAACGGTCTTGTCGCCGATCTTGAGGTCCTGCAGCTCGCCTGAGGACTTGTTGGAGGTCTTGACCAGCACGAAGATGCCCTTGTCGTAGGCGCGGCACTTTTCCAGCAGGGGAGAGATGCCGTCGGTCCCAAGGTAGCCGTTGACCGTCAGGGCGTCGGCCCCAAAGGCGGGGATGTTCTCGCCGCATACCTCGGTGAAGCCAAGGTGGGCGGTGGCATAGGCATCCATAGTGGCGCCGATGTCGTTGCGCTTGCCGTCGGTCATAACGAACATACCCTTGCTCTGGGCATACTCGATGGTCTTTGCCAGAGTCTTGACGCCCTCCCAGCCGTACATCTCGTAGTAGGCGGCCTGGGGCTTGATGGCAGGGCAGATGTCGTGGATCTCGTCGATAATGCCCTTGTTGTATTCAAGGATGGCCTTGGCGGCAGCCTTCAGGGTCTTGCCGTACTTCTTGACCTTCTTGTTTACGATGAATTCGGGGACGTATTCCAGCCTCGGGTCAAGGCCCACCACCGAGGGGTTCTGGGTCTTGACGATGTTTTCTATAAGTCTGTCGAATGACATATTATTCCTCCTCACTGCGGTCGAAGACTACCTGCCCGCCGCAAATGGTGTAGCGCACTCTTCCCTTTAGGCGCTCGCCCTTGAATACCGTGTTCTTTGAGCGGGAGTGCAGCTTTTCGGGCTCCACCGTCCACTCCTCCTCGGGGTCGAAGATGCAGAGCTCGCAGGGGGCGCCCTCAGCGATCCTTACCTCCGGCAGGCCCATTATGCCCCTGGGATTCACGGCCATTACCTGCACCAGCTGTGCAAGGCTCATCTTCCCCGTGTGGTAAAGCTGCGTCAGCGTTACCGCCAGCGAGGTCTCAAGGCCAACAACGCCGTTGGGGGCCTTCTCAAAATCTGCCTTCTCCTCGGCGGCGTGGGGGGCGTGGTCGGTGATGATGCAGTCGATGGTGCCGTCCAGCAGGGCAGCTTCTACCGCCTGCCTGTCCCGCTCGGTCCGCAGGGGCGGCGACATACGGTAGTCCGCATCGCGGCTCAGCAGCTTTTCGTCGGTGTAGGTGAAGTAGTGGGGCCCTGTCTCGCAGGTCACCTTTACGCCGTCCCGCTTGGCGGCCCTGATTATGTTCACGGAGCCGTAGGTGGAGACGTGGCAGATGTGTATCCTTGCGTCGCAGGAGGCGGCAAGGGTTATCTCCCGAGCGGTGATGCTGTCCTCGCTGGCCCTGTCCATCCCGCGGACGCCCAGCTTCTTCGACACCTCGCCCTTGTTGATTATACCGCCGTTGATTATTTTCAGGTCCTCGCAGTGAGAGGTGATGATGAGCCCGTTCTTGTTCGAGAGCTCCAGCGTCTGCCGCATCAGCTCAGCGTTCTCCACGGGCCTGCCGTCGTCCGAGATGGCAACGATGCCTGCCTTTTTCAGCGCCTCGTAGTCGCAGAGCTCCTCGCCCTTCATGCCCTTGGTGACGCAGGCATAGGGGATAACATGGATGCCCGTCTGCTCCGCCTTGTCAAAGACATAGCGCACCAGCTCGGGGCTGTCGATGGGCGGGACAGTGTTGGGCATACAGGCAACTCCCGTGAAGCCGCCTGCCTTTGCGGCTGCGGCGCCCGTAAGGATATCCTCCTTGTGGGTCTGGCCCGGGTCCCTGAAATGAACGTGCATATCGAACAGGCCGGGGATGGCGATGAGCCGTCCCTGTCCGTCGATGACTCTGTCCGCTGACTCGCAGTCTGCGCCGAGGGCAGTTATCCTTCCGTCCTCGGCAAGGATGGAGGTGAGCCCGTCAAGGCCTGTCTGGGGGTCAACTGCGCGGATGTTTTTGATAAAAAGCTTCATTCGCTTCTCCGATCTATTACTTGTGCTTAGCCTCGAAGTGCTTGCCCTTAGAGTACAGGTCGAGGGTCTTCTCGGGCATTACGCAGGTGAGCATCTCTCCGCTGGAGTTGTCGGGCTTCTTGATGAAGAAGGTGCAGCTGGGCAGCTCCTTGGAGTTTTCGTCATCCTTAGTGGGGTCCAGCAGATCCTTGTAGGTGATCTCGGCGAAGAAATAGAGCTTGAGGTTCTCCTTGAAGTCCTCGTTGCTGTGGCCGGGCAGGATGAAGAGCTTGATCTTGTGGCCCTTTTCGTCTATCTTGAAGTAGCCGTCTGCAATGGTCTCGTCCTTTACGATCCAGGAATACTTGAAGGTACCGTCCTCATAGAATTCCAGCATTTTGTCATTTACGTCGTCGGTCCAGGCGCCTGTGATGAGAAGGCGGCTGTCGCTGCCAACATCTGTCTTTGGCGAGCTGAGGGTGTAGGTGCCCACAACTATAGCGCAGATAACAAGGATGATAAAGATTATTCCGAGAATTCCGGAGATGATTTTCTTAGCCATATTATTACCTCTTTCTTTTATGATCGAGCACCGAGGGTGCTTTTACGTTCGTATCAGCCCTGCTTGAGCACAGCGCCCGTGTTTGCGGATGTAACAAGAGAAGCGTATCTTGCAAGATATCCTGTCTTGATCCTGGGCTCGCGAGGCTGCCACTTGGCGCGCCTTGCAGCCAGTTCCTCGTCGGATACCTTGACGTTGATGGTGTTCTCAGGGATGTTGATGGAGATGATATCGCCCTCCTCGACCAGTGCTATGGGGCCGCCTACCGCAGCCTCGGGAGAAACGTGGCCGATGGATGCGCCTCTCGTAGCACCGCTGAACCGTCCGTCGGTGATGAGAGCAACAGAAGAGCCAAGTCCCATGCCCGCGATGGCGGAGGTGGGGTTGAGCATTTCTCTCATGCCGGGGCCGCCCTTGGGTCCCTCGTAGCGGATGACTACAACATCACCGGGGTTGATCTTTCCGCTGCGGATGGCAGCGATGGCATCCTCCTCGCACTCGTAGACCCTTGCGGGGCCCTCGTGCACCAGCATCTCGGGCGCCACTGCGGAGCGCTTTACAACACAGCTGTCGGGTGCGATATTGCCCCGCAGAACAGCGATGCCGCCTGTCTTGGAGTAGGGGTTGTCAAGGGGCCTGATCACCTCGGGATCGCGGTTGATGCAGCCCGCTATGTTCTCGCCCACGGTCTTGCCCGTGGCGGTGATGCAGTCGGTGTTGAGCAGCCCTGCCTGTGCCAGCTCGTTCATTACGGCGTAAACGCCGCCTGCCTCGTTAAGGTCCTCCATATAGGTGTGGCCTGCGGGTGCCAGATGGCAAACGTTGGGGGTCTTGGCCGAGATGCTGTTGGCAACATCAAGGTTAAGGTCAATGCCGCATTCGTGAGCGATGGCGGGAAGGTGGAGCATGGAGTTCGTGGAGCAGCCAAGAGCCATGTCAACGGTCAGGGCATTTAAGAAGGCCTTCTCGGTCATGATGTCTCTGGGGCGGATGTTCTTTCTGTAGAGCTCCATTACCTGCATACCTGCGTGCTTGGCAAGCTTCAGTCTCTCGGAGTAAACGGCGGGGATGGTGCCGTTGCCGCGCAGGCCCATGCCCAGCACCTCGGTGAGGCAGTTCATGGAGTTTGCGGTGTACATACCCGAGCAGCTGCCGCAGGTGGGGCAGACCTTGTTCTCGAACTCCTCAACGTCCTCGGCGGTGAACTTGCCTGCGTCATAGGCGCCCACGGCCTCAAACATACTGGAGAGCGAGCGCTTCTGGCCCTTGACGTGGCCCGCAAGCATGGGGCCGCCCGAAACGAACACTGTGGGAACGTTGACTCTTGCGGCCGCCATCAGCAGGCCGGGAACGTTCTTGTCACAGTTGGGGACCATTACCAGGGCGTCGAAGTGATGGGCAAGGGCCATGCACTCGGTGCTGTCGGCAATGAGGTCGCGGGTGACGAGGGAATACTTCATTCCCTGATGTCCCATTGCGATGCCGTCACAGACTGCAATGGCGGGGAAAACGATGGGCGTGCCGCCCGCCATTGCCACGCCGAGCCTTACGGCCTCAACGATCTTGTCGATGTTCATGTGGCCGGGAACGATCTCGTTGTAGGAGGAGACGATGCCTACCAGCGGCCTCTCCATTTCCTCCTTGGTCATGCCCAGCGCGTTGAAGAGCGATCTCTGGGGCGCCTTGTCAACGCCCTCGCAAAAATAATTGTCTGCCATGTTGATACATCCCTTTCCGAAGCGGCGCCGCCGCCTCTTATGTGAGTATTATTACTTTCTGTTAAGTCCCAGGAACGCAGCGCCGATAATGCCCGCGTCATTGCCGAGCTTTGCGATAACGACCTCTGTATTCTTTGCGGAGTTCTTGGTGTAGACCTCCTTGGCCACCAGCTCCTTGAGGGGCAGCAGCAGGGGGTCGCCCTCGTTGCATACGCCGCCGCCGATGCACAGGATGTCCGGCTGGAAGATATTGATGGTGTTGGTGATGCCGCAGGCAAGGTAGCGGATGTACTTGTCAACTACCTCCTTGCCCGCTCTGTCGCCTGCGCGCATGGCGTTGAAGGCTGTGCGGGCGGATACCTTACCGTCCTCCTCGTTCATCTTCCACATGATGGAGCCCTTGTCCTCCAGCATGGCGTCCTTGGTCATTCTTACAAGGCCTGTGGCCGAGGAGAAGACCTCGAAGCAGCCGCGCCTTCCGCAGGTGCATTCGGGGCCGTTGGGGTCGATGACCGTGTGACCGATCTCGGCGCCCGCAAAGTTGAAGCCCGAATATATCCTCTTGTTGATTATTATTCCGCCGCCCACGCCTGTACCGAGGGTGATGCAGACAGCGTCGTTGGCGCCCTTTGCAGCGCCCGCCACGAACTCGCCGTAGGCTGCGGCGTTGGCGTCGTTCTCAACGTAGCAGGGCTTGTCGATGTGGGTCTGCATCAGCTTTACCACAGGGAAATTAAGAAAGCCCAGATTGTTTGAATATTCGATTATGCCGCTCTCGGAGTTGGCGGTGCCGGGGGTGCCGATGCCAACGGACTCGATGTCGTCAAGGGTCAGGCCCGCCAGATCAACTGCCTCCAGCGCGACCTTTGCCATATCGGCGCAGATGGCCTCTGCGGGGCGGGGAAGGTTGGTCTTGCAGGAGGTCTTTGCAACGATCTCAAATTCCTCGCTGACAACTCCTGCCTTGATGTTTGTTCCTCCAAGGTCGATGCCTATGTAATACTTCATTTATTCTTCCTCCGTTTCTTTGTCGCACCTGAGATATCTTATGAGCTCAACTGCGATCTGGCCTGCCATAAAGCCCGACAGCGTCGAGAACAGACGCTTGAGCTCCTTGTTCTTTGCAAGTATCGCGCCCAGCAGATAGGCACAGGCCGCGAACGCCGGGATGATGACTGTAAGCATTGTCTTCTTGTTCATATCATTTCCTCCTCAGACCTTAGAGAGAACGGCCTTGCATTTGCCGCTGACGGTGTATGTGCCCGTTCCCGCGGTGATGAAGATGCTGTCGCCCTTTTTGAATCTAACGGTGTCGCCGCCCGTCACTTCGCCCTCGCCCTCGAGTATGAGCAGGCTGTTGAAGCTCTTGTCGTCGGCGGTGAGCTCGGCGGAGCTATCAATGTCCAGCACATAGGTGGTGAAGTATTCGCAGCTTGCCATCAGGCGGGAGGTGTAGCCCTCGTGCTGCTCTGTTGGGGATACGGGGTAGTTCTCGGCGGGGGCCAGCTTTGTAACGTCCAGAGCCTTCTCAACGTGCAGCTCTCGGGGCTTGCCGTCCTTGCCCACTCTGCCGTAGTCGTAAATGCGGTAGGTGGTGTTGGAGTTCTGCTGTATCTCGGCAATGAGTATGCCCTTGCCGATGGCGTGCAGGGTGCCGGACTTGATAAAGAACACGTCCCCCTTGTGGACGGGCACGTTGTTGGTGACCTCCAGCAGGGTATTGTTTTTTATCCTCTCTGCGAACTCCTCCTTGCTTATCTCGTGCTTGAAGCCGTAGAGCAGCTCGGCTCCCTCGTCGCAGTCAACAACGTACCACATCTCGGTCTTGCCGTACTCGCCCTCTACCCTGAGGCCGTACTCGTTGTCGGGGTGTACCTGCACCGAAAGGTTGTCCTTGGCGTCGATGAGCTTGATGAGTATGGGGAAGCGGTCAAAGCCCGCGCAGTCCGAGCCCAGCACAGCGCTGCCGTGCTTGTCGATGTACTGCTGCAGGGTCAGGCCCTTGTCCTCGCCCGTAGCCACCACGGAATTGCCGTCCTTGTGGCAGGAAAGCTCCCAGCTCTCGGCGATCTTTTCAAAGTCGCAGTCCTTCTGAAAATCGTCCCTCAGTCTTGTTCCGCCCCAGAGATAATCCTTGAAGGCAGGGCTGAGCTTTATGATAGCCATATATATTCCTCCCATGATAAATATATTTATTCTCAATCATAGTTATTATATCACAATATGTACATATATGTCAACATTTTTTGCAGTATAAAATCGCAGCCGCACGGAAATCAATTTTTGATTTCCAGAAGTTAGAGGCGAGCCATTAGAGGTGAGAGTTGAGAGGTTAGATACGGTGCGCCTTCGGCGGTATTTTTAATTGTCCGCTTTGCGGACACCTTTTCTTGCTTCTTGCCTCTAAATATCTTGCTTCTGAAAACAAGAGGCCACCCGCGCCGACAGCTCGGCGGACAAGTCCTCGGTGTCCGTGGGCTGTGGTGTGGTGGCTCCAGAGCGCTGTTCTGTTTTCAGTCGTCCTCGGTGGGGGAGTCTCCGTCCGCCGTGTATTCTATCACATCTCCCGGCTGGCAGTTCAGGGCGCGGCAGATGGCGTTCAGGGTCGAGAACCTTATGGCGCTGGCCTTGCCCGTTTTCAGCTTCGAGAGATTTACGTTCGAGATGCCCACAAGCTCGCTCAGCTCGTTGAGGCTCATTTTCCTGTCGGCCATCACGCGGTCGAGCCTTATGATAATTGCCATAGAGAGCCCTCCCTCAGACGGTGTCGTCGGCTTCCTGCTGCAACAGCGTGCCGTAGGAGAAGATGCGCCCCAGCAGGAAAAGTATCAGGCCGAAGAAGATGTATTGCAGGTTCACGGTCATCTTAACACCGTATTCGGCGCTGCCGAACTTGATGACCGTCACCAGCGAGCCCAGCCAGCTCGGTACAGCGGAGCCTGCCGCAAAAAGCGCCGCCGCAATGTCAAAGCCCCTGCCGAGGGGCACGAAGGGCGTCCCGCTCTCGGCTATCTTTTTTAGTATCAGCGCCACTGCCAGCATGGCAGCGCCGTTCATTATTATCCCGATGGCGTTGGTGGCTCTCTCGGTGGTCTTTTTGGCGCGGGACTCCCGTTCTTCTTCGGCGTCCTCGTCATCCCTGTCATCCTCGGCCTCTCGGCTCTCCGACGAGGACGTCTCGGTGCCGGTCTTTGAGATAGCGGTGTAGGCCAGCAGCCCGATGCCGCCCGCCAGCATAAGCACGGCGGTTATCATCGAAAGAACAAATGACGTGTGGGCGGTCTTCTTGATGTTTCGGATAAGCTCTTCTCTTTTGTTCATAGTTTTTCTCCTTTCGCTTTCGCGGTCTTTGTCTGTGAGTACAGTATAGCACATGATTTTATGTTTGTCAAGTAGTTTTTATCGAAAAACGATAAAAACTTTTCAAAAAGCGTAAAATCACAAGCGGTCGCCGCAGCCGCGGGCCGATATTTGCATTTTTTTGCGTTATGTGTTATAATTATCAGAGCTGACCTGAAAGGAAAGTCTGAATGAAAAACAAGAAACTGCTCGGCAGCCTGCTGCTGACCCTCACCGCCCTGATCTGGGGCACCGCATTTGCGGCTCAGCGCAAGGGCATGGAGAGCATCGAGCCCATTACATTTACCGCTGCCCGAAACGTGCTGTCGGCGGCGGCTGTCGGACTTGCGGCGTTCATCGCCGGGCTTGGCGGCAGAGACCGCGGAGGCCTTGCCGATGCCGAGCGCCGCGTGAGAAGAAAAAACACTGTCATCGGCGGTGTGTGCTGCGGCTGCTTCCTCGCCTCTGCAAGCATTTTCCAGCAGATGGGTGTGGTCTACACCACCGCAGGCAAGGCCGGCTTCATCACCGCTATGTATATGCTGCTGGTTCCGGTTATCGGCTTCGTCTTCTTCCGCAGAAGGAACCCCCTGACGGTCTGGCTGGCGGTGGCGGTGGGGGTCCTCGGGATGTACCTGCTGTGCATGGACGGCGGCTTCCGCCTGACGAGGGGAGACGCGCTGGTGTGCGTCTGCGCCGTGCTGTTCTCCTGCCATATACTCTGCTGCGACCACTTCGCCCGCCTTGGCGACCCGCTGTGGATATCCGCGATACAGTTCCTGACCACCATGGTCATCTCCGGGGCGGCGGCCTTTATCATGGAGCGCCCCACCTGGACCAAGATCGCCTCGGCGGCGGTGCCGATTCTTTACTGCGGCATAGTTTCGGGAGGCATCGGCTACACCCTGCAGATGGTCGCCCAGCGCTTCACGGACCCCACGGTGGCCTCGCTGCTGATGAGCCTCGAATCAGTCTTCGCCGTCATAGCCGGAGCCCTGCTCCTTGGCGAGAGGATGTCGGGGCGGGAGCTTGTCGGCTGCGCCGTGATGTTCGCCGCCATAGTGCTGGTCCAGCTGCCCGAGAGGAAGAAGCAGGAGTGAAGAGGCCGTTGTTCAGATATTTAAGCCCCCTTTTACTTTTGCTTTGTCAATATGATAAACCCGGAATTTAGATGATAAATATGATTAAGGAAATTGATATGAGTGATAAATCAAATAATACCGATGAATTGCCTGTTCTCGAACCGCTTATGCACGGAGAAGATACCCCGTCTGAGTCTATCTCACAATACGGGAACCATCAGAATACCGAAGATAAAATAGCAGAAATAATGGCTCAAGCCCATATAAAGAGAGGAAAGTCGGAACTGCGAGAAAGTATGATGCAAACTAATACTATCGTTTATTTGTTGGTATTATTGGTTTTGTTCATTCTAAGTATGGAGTTTCTTCCGTCTTTTCTTGTAATACCTGTGATCATGTCTTTTTTGGTCATAAAAGTTCTGTTAGCTATGAAGAAGCAAGACCTTGAACTGAAAGGGGCTATAAAAGATAATATTGTTTTAGTTTTACTTACAGGATTATTCGTTTTTTTGGCAATTCTGAATATTTTTGATAAATGATTACGCTTGTAAATTCTGTTTTATCGTAGAAACACTTTTGTATAATGGGAAATCAAATAACAATTCTCCCCGCCCGGCACGCCCTGGCTGAGGGCCGCCGTACCGTGAGGGAGCTCTGTCACATCACACAGCTGTAAGCCGGCTCTGCCGGCGGCACGCGACGTAAAAGGAGAGGATAAGATGAAAATTATGGCTGTTGACCGGGGGGATGTGCGCACGGGACTGGCGGTCTGCGACAGGACCGAGTTCCTTGCCTCGCCCATCGGGGTAATAGAAGAAAGAAATATGCAGCTGCTGGCCATGAAGGTCGCCCATATGGCGGAGCAGTACGAGGTGGGGGAGATAGTCGTGGGGCTGCCCCTGAACATGAACGGCTCTAAGGGCCCCCGCGCCCAGCTCTGCGAGGACTTTGCCAACCTTTTGGGAGAGTTCACCGAGATACCCGTAAACATGTGGGACGAGCGCTCCACCACCGTCTCTGCCCACAATATCCTGAACGAGACCAACGTTCGCGGCAAGAAGCGCAAGGCCGTTGTTGACGAGGTCGCCGCGACCGTGATATTGGAGGCTTACCTTGAGTACAGAAGAAAAAACAAAAGCTGAGGCCCCCGATGAGCCCCCGAAGAAGCAGAAGAAAAAGTGGTCCAAGCGGAAGAAGATAGTCCTTTCCGTCTTTGGCGTCCTGCTGGTGCTGATCATCGCCGAGTTCATCCGCTCCAATACCGTCATACAGGTGGAGGAGTTCACCTTCGAGAGCGAGGACGTTCCTCCCGCCTTCGACGGTGTGCGGATAGTGCAGATAAGCGACTATCACAACCACGGCGGCAGCCACGACGACAGGCTAATAAAAAAGATCGAGGCCCAGCACCCCGACTATATCTTTCTTACGGGGGACATCGCCGACAGTATTCTCACCCACATCGACAGGGCCAACGCCTTTCTTGAGCGAGTGTCCAAAATTGCGGACTGTTACCTTGTCTGGGGCAACCATGACCTCGCGCTCTCGGAGGAGGACAGGAACAGCATGGCAGAGTGCTGCCGCAAAAACGGCATAACCGTGCTGGAGGACGAGTACATCCGCCTGACACGGGGAGACGACAGCCTGCTGCTGGTGGGGACCAAGTCCGACATGGGCTCGTATTTCACCGACATTATGATGAAGGACTACCCCTCGGGCGAGGACTTCGTCATATGGCTGCACCATTACCCCGAGGACTTCGAGGAGATAGTGGACGAGTCGAAGGCTGCAGGCTCCCAAGCGGATCTTGCGTTCTGCGGACACGCCCACGGCGGCCTTGTGCGGCTGCCCGTCATTGGCGGTCTTGTGGCCCCTGGACAGGGGCTGTTCCCCAAGTACACCTCCGGAGATTACTACTACGACGGCTCCGAGCTGCTTCTCAGCAGGGGAGTCGGCAACAGCGGCGTGACGCTCCGCTTTCTCGACCCGTTCCATCTTGTGGTGTGCGAGCTGAAACGCACAGGCGGTTGAATCAAAAAAAGCCTCTATTCTGAGAAAGTAATTACGTACATTAAAAACAATATTTTGGGAGAAAGGAATGAATAAAATGCAACAAAGCAATAAAAAGCGTAATAAATCATGGTACATATTTGCAATCGCTATGTTTTCGATTTTAGCCGCCAGCATTTATTCATTGTATATTACTAAATCCTATGAAAATATAAGTTTATCCGATGCTAATTATCTTCAGCAGGTTAAACTAATTTTAATTGCAAATTTGATTTCCTTTTTTGCTGTTTCGTTTGCTATATCATGTATTTTAACACCTATTGTTCACTTTATTTGGCACCCCGATTCGTCAATTAATAAAGAGTATTATA
>JAFVAN010000013.1 GCA_017480485.1 Ruminococcus sp.
ATGCTCTTTAAAGTATTTTTCAACCTCATCTGCTCTTTCCGACCATATATCCTCTTTTTCAAGTGTTATCCCTAATTCCTCAAAGTGCTTGATATGCTTTTTAGCTAATTTGCCTGCACGGTATTTGCTCTTGCAGTTTGCGATCCATACTCCCAGCTTATATCCGTCCTCGCAAACAATTAAACCCGTAACTGCATCTATGCCGTGTTCGGCAATATACGCTTCAAGATGCTGAAAGCCTGTATCATAGGAACTGCTTATTATTTTCTTTTGTCTGTCTCCCCAGTCCATACCAATAGCAGTCAGTCGTTCTATGTGTTCGGCAGACATGTTTCCATCGTTTTTCTGCGTCTTCTGCTGTCTTATCCAAACTCCAAGTTTAAAGTCACCAACAGTATAGCTTTTCGGAATATTTAAATCTCCATGCTCATCATAATACGCTTTCGCCATTTCATAACGTATATTCCACAGTTCTTCGTGATATGTAGAGCCATAGCGGAAGCCTATAGCTTCAAGTTTTGCAAGCTGTTCGGGGGTAAGTTTTTTCTTGCGCTTACCCTCTGCGATCAGCTTTTGCTCATTGAGCCATTTGTGCAGCCAAACACCGTTTACAACGTATTGTCCCGGCACATTCAAATTGCCGTGTTCTTCAAAATACGCTTTTGCAAGCAGATACTTTTCTTCCCACGGGTCTGTCTTCTCCAGTACAAAGCCAATACCTCTGAGCCTATCTATGCGCTCATCGGATAATCTGCCTTGCTTGTAAAAGTCACGCTGGTGTCGTATCCATCTGCCAAGCTGTATGCCGGAGTCTGTTTTGTATGAGACAGGTACATCAAGTGTACCATTCTTAGACTGATATTCGCAGAGAGCCTGAAAAGCATCATTCCATTGCTTTTCATACTTAGTCTCCCACACCATACCAATTGCATCAAGACGGGCTATCTGGTCATCAGAAAGAGGTTTTACTGTCTTTGCTGTACCATTCCTGTTACTGCGCAATCCTTGTATCCATTGCCCGAGCTTTATGCCGTCATCAGAAACATAGTTGTGCGGAACATTCAGATCACCATATTCACGATGATAGCGCACTGCAGCTGCATAATTCTCTTCCCAGATGTAATCGGGAACGCTCCATACCATCCCTATCTTTTCAAGTGCTTTGATTCGCTCGGAATTGAGATATTTCTGCTGAATTCCACTGCTGTAATAGACACGCAAACGTGCTATCCAGCTGCCAAGTTCAACGTTATTGTCATCAACATATTTAGCAGGAGGCAGGAGATCTCCATGCTTTTTGAAATAGGCTTCGGCTGACGAATAGAATCTCTCCCACATGACATCTCTGACCGATTCCCAGCGCATACCGAGCGTATTCAACCTGTCGATCTGCACCTGTGTTAGATTTCCATTGACAGCACCATTATATACTCTACGCTGTGTAAGTATCCACAGTCCGAGAGAATAACCTTCTGGTGTAAAATAGCGTTTCGGAACGTCAAGGTTTCCGTTTTCATCATAGTATTTCTTTGCCTGCTCGAACATGATGTCCCAGCTTGCGGAGAGCGTACCCTCCAACTCGTCAAAGAGAGACTTGCAGTCAGCCACCTTATCCACAAGCTCAAAGGTCTCGTTGACCACAAATCCCTCGCCGCCATGTGAGCGATAATACTGTATAGCGACCTGCATTTCCTCCTGGATAGCGTCAATGCTGTAGAGATTCTCTATGTTGTTGACGATATCGAAAATGACTGGATTCTTTGATTTTGAAGCAGAAAGAGCACGACCGATCTGCTGTTTATAGATAATAGGCGAGATAGTCGGGCGCAGCAAGATAACTCCCGATACATCAGGCACATGAACGCCCTCATTGAGCGCATCAATGCAGTATAGAAGCTTTATGTGCTTTTTATCGCTATCAGCCTTGAAGTCCGCAAAACTCTTGCTTGCTGTCGGGTCATCTGAGTAAACAGAATAGATATGCGGTTTCTTGTCAACTCTCGCAAACCATTCCTTGGATTTCTCAATCATCTCCTGCATATGCTCTAAATTTGCGCAGAATACTATGTATTTTCCTGTCCTATCTTCCATGTGCTTATCAAACAGAACGTCAAGATTTTCGGCCTTATCAAGCGCACGGCGGAGTGCTTCAAGTATCTTCTCGGCAGCATCACGGGTCGCTTTGCTTTTTGCAGAACGTACCCTTGCTTCATACTTTTCCAAGTCTTTTTGATATGAGAAAATGGAAAGAATATATTTTGGCGGAGCGAGAATTCCACGCACGATAGCTTCACCGAGGGTCATTTCGCTTGCTACATTACCGTCAAAGAGCTCATCGGTCATATCACGCTGGTTATCAAGGTAGCGTATAGCAGTTGCAGAAAGTCCCAGCACAGGCACATCGGGGTACGCTTTCAGAACAGCATCAACTCCCGCGCCCCAAAGCTCTGCGCCGCATCGGTGGAATTCATCGAGAATTATGTAGTCGGGCTTTATTTCACTAATTTCTGCTTCGCTGACGTTCATCAGCTTGGCGTATGTGTAGAATTTGACGTTATCCGGCTGATAGCCGTCAGATGTTTCAGCAAGATTTTCAAGCTGGGTCTGGTATATGTAGCGTGACGGAGAAAGCCAGCAGATTGTTTTGTCGGGGTTATCTTCGCAGAGCTTGAAGCCGATGAAGGATTTGCCGGTACCTGTCGGGTGGATCACTGCAGCTTTGCCGCGCTTGGAGAGCATACGGACAGCAGCTTCATAAGCTATTTTGTTGTGTTCAAAAAGCTGCATTGGCATGTGCTCCACCTCCGTTTTTTACTGCCAGTTTATCCTTATTTCATCAAGCATTTTTATCTGTTCGGGCGCAAGCTTTGATTTGGAACGCTCCTGCTTATATATCCACGCATGGAGATTTCTGCCCGCATATTGGTATTTAGACGGCATTTTTAAAACACCATGCTCGTCAAAATACTTCTTAGCACCCTCATACATTTTGTTCCAAATATGAGCGTCCATATTCCAGATCATGCCTATGCTTTCAAGACGAGCGACGTTGTTCTCGCTCATAGTCCTATTCGCATACTGTCTGCGTTTCAGGCTTATCCAGCGTCCGAGCGCATAACCGTCTTTGCAAACATATTTCGTTGGGACCAGTAAATCACCGTGCTGTTTGAAATACTCCTCCGCATGACGAAAACCCTCATCAAAGTGATACTGCTCGGTGTCCCATATCATGCCGATAGCGTCCAGCTTGGCTATCCTTTCGGGCGACTGTTTGTCCTTATCAAACCTTATATGCGAGATCCAGTATCCGAGCTTAAAGCCGGTCTCGGTCATATATGTATTGGGCATATACAGATTCCCGTGCTCGTTGTAATACTTCATCGCTTCAAGGTAATTCTTCTCCCATTGTTCACTTTTCATGTTCCATGTCATGCCAATGCTTTCAAGCAGCGCCTTCTTTTCGGGAGTAACAATTGTTTCACGTTCATCTGCATAGGCTCTCCGCATACGCAGTATCCATATTCCCAGCTTTAAGCCGTCATCAGTGACATGATCCTGCGGAACAAGCAAATCACCGTTCTGCTCATAATATGCTTTCGCAGCCTCAAAATATCTGTTCCACATATGATCGTGGTGGCCGCCCCAAACGACACCTATCTTTTCAAGCTTGTCGATCTCGACCTGAGTGAGCCGCCTGTCACCTTTGCCGGAGTAATTATTCCTTTGAGTTTTGAGCCAGCGTCCAAGAGAATGACCTTCCTCTGTATGATATTCATACGGAACAAGCAAATTCCCATGCTCGTTATAGTATTCGACAGCCTTTTCATACATCATTTCCCAATCGGCATTGAGTACGCCCTCCAGCTTGTCAAAAAGCGCACGGCAGTCAGCCACTTCGTCAAGCAGTTCAAAGTGGTCGTTGATAATTATTCTGTTGTCGCCTGTGTAGCGGTAATAGGTTATCGCTGCCTGCATTTCCTCTCTGATCTCGTCAATGCTGTACAGGTTGTCGATATTATTTACAATATCGAATATGACAGGGTTAGTTGATTTGCTTGCCGACAGCGCACGACCTATCTGCTGCTTATATATGATAGGCGAAACAGTCGGGCGCAGGAGAATAACTCCCGATATATCATCAACGTGAATACCCTCGTTGAGCATATCAATACAGAACAGCAGCTTTAAATGCTCGCTGCTATCCGCTTTGAAATCAGCAAACGCCTTGCTTGTTTCTGGGTCATTGGAGTATGCCTTGTAAATATGCGGCTTCTTATCGACCTTTGCAAACCACTTTTTAGCCTCCGCAGCAGAAGCGTTCATCATTTCAAGACTGCTACAAAAGACGATGTATTTGCCTGTTCTGTTCTCAACGTGTTTATCGAAAATGACATCAAGACCATCAGCCTTTTCGAGAGTTCGGCGCAGGGCTTCAAGATACCTTGTCGCAGTATCCTTTATATGAGAGCTTCTGTGGCGAGCAATTTGCTTTTCGTATTTTTCAAGCTCCTTTTGATAAGAATAGACCGTCAGCACATACTTCGGCGGATTCAGTATCCCGCGCACAATAGCTTCACCAAGCGTCATTTCGCTGGCTACATTTCCGTCAAATAACTCATCAGTCATATCACGCTGGTTGTCAAGATATCGGATAGCAGTTGCAGACAAGCCCAGCACAGGTACATCGGGGTACGCTTTCAGCACAGCATCAACACCTGCACCCCATAGCTCTGCACCACAGCGGTGAAACTCGTCGAGGATTATGTAGTCGGGCTTGATCTCGGCTATTTCGTCTTCTGTTACGTTCATCAGCTTTGCGTAGGTGTAAAACTTTACATTCTTCGGTTGATAGCCATCCGAAGTCTCAGCAAGGTTTTCAAGCTGGGTTTGGTAAATATATCGTGAGGGCGAGAGCCAGCAGATTGTTTTATCGGGGTTGTCTTCGCACAGCTTGAAGCCTATGAAGGATTTACCTGTTCCGGTGGGGTGGATCACAGCTGCTTTGCTGCGCTCTGCGAGCATGGTTACTGCGGCGTTGTATGCTATTCTATTATGTTCAAATAGGTTTATTGCCATGATACTCACCCTCTCCAAAAAATTCTTAGATTATATGCACCTGTCTTAAGGTGTCGATCTGTTCCGCAGTCAGCTTGCCGTTTCTGTATGCCCGCCTTTTGTCAGCTATCCAGTAATTCAGCTTTATCCCGCTTTTGCTCACATAATCCAAAGGAATGTTCAGATCACCGTGCTCCTCGAAATACCGAACGCATTCCTTTACCGTCACTTGAAAATCATAGGAAAGCTTGTCCCATACCATACCTATTGAATCCAGGCGGTGTATCTGATATTCGGGGACTCGGTTGTCTTTTCTCCTTGCTCTTATTCCTTTCAGCCATTTCCCCAGAGGGAAGCCGTCATCCGTAACGTATCCGTACTTCACATTCAGATCACCATGTTCGTTATAATACCTCTCTGCATAAGAAAATGACTGCTCAAAGGTATCGTTCTCCCATTTAAATCCGATCTTTTCCAGCAGCGATATCTGTTCATCGGTCAGCTGACCCTTTTTGTATTTTTTTCTTTGAGCAGCCGCCCATTTTTGAAGAAATACTCCGTTTGGTGTTTTGTAGTCACCGGGGATAGACATTGAATCATTCTGCTCTATATAATCACATAATGCAAGATAATTCTCTTGCCATTTTCGGTCGTTTACTGTTCTGTAGCTGTCTATCCCGATGCTTTTCAGCAACTCGCGCTGCTGTGTGGTAAGAACTCTTTTTGATTTTCCGAAATATGCATCGGTCTGCGTTTTCAGCCACCCACTCAGCCATATGCCCTCGTAGACATAAGTTGATGAAATATTCAGATTATGATTTTCATGATACAGTCTTTCGACCTCTCTGAATGCTTTCATCCACTTATCCGATGGGTCTAAAGAAACTCCGATAGACTGAAGCTTCGCCGCCTTGTCAGAGCTTAATGTCCCGCTGCGGTACTTTTGAATCTGAGACTGCTGCCATGACCGCAGTGATCTCCCGTAGGGAGTTTTCAATTCTTCGGGTATAGCGCCTGTCGGATGGTCTGCTCTCCATTCCTTCAACGCCTCAAAGCATTTGTCCCATATCAGCTGCTTGCTGTAATCCCAATCCATTCCAATGGATCCAAGCATAGCCGTTTGAGCGTCTGTCAGTTCCGATATCCTGCCATACCGTCTCGATTCCCTGAGTCCGTATATCCACTTTCCAAGCTCTATGCCGCTATCTGAAACGAAATTGCTCGGGACAAGCAGATCGCCGTTTTCTTCATAATACTTTTTTGCCTCGGCAAAATACATTTCAAACCGCCTGTCAAACTCCTTTGTCCAGCAGACCCCGATAGCTTCAAGCTTTTTCTGTTTTTCGGTATCAAGACTGCCCGAGCGATATAGCGCTCGCTGCGTTTGTAGCCAGCTTCCGAGAGGATAACCCTCATAAAATGCAGTAGCCTGAATATTGGTATTACCGGTTTTCTCATAATAGTCCTTTGCAAGTGCAAACATCTGCTCCCAGCTCGATGATAAAACGTCATCAAGCTGAGAAAACAGCTTCCTTACATCGGCCACCTCATCAATGACCTGAAACATATCATTAACTTCCAAGTCGCCGCGTCCTGTTGATTCAAAGAAAAAACGGGCATTTTCTATTTCTTCACGAATTGCCCCTATACTGTAGAGGTTTTCTACATTATTTACGATATCGAATATGACAGGCGTACCGGAAGTCCCGGCAGTAAGCGCACGTCCGATCTGCTGCTTGAAAACTATCGGAGATACGGTAGGTCTGAGGAGTATCACGCCCGTGATATTATCGACATGGACTCCCTCATTAAGTGCGTCTATACAAAAAAGGAGCTTAAGATGCTCGTGGTCGTTATCGTTTTTGAAATCCGTAAATTGCTTATCGGAATCATTTTCAAGAGTATATACAGAGTATATCTTTGGCTCGGGATCAATATTATACAGCCACATTCTGCACTTATCGATCATTTCAAGCATATGCTCATAGCTTGAGCAGAAGACGATATACTTTGAATCGACAGACTCGATATGCTTTTGAAATATTTCTCCTATCCCGACAGCATTGTTCAGCATATGCCGCAGCTTATCGAGATATTCCTCTGCTATGTCACGGGTGATCTTTGTTTTAGCCCTTTTGATCCTGCGTTCATATCTCTCCAGATCGTCCTGATATGAATATATTGCCTGAATGTATTTCGGCGGCTTGATGATATCTCTTACGATTGCTTCGCCCAAGGTCATTTCAGATGCAATGCAGCTATTGAACAGTTCCTCCGCCATGTTGCGCTGATTGTCGAGGTAGCGTATCGCAGTCGCTGACAGACCAAGCACAGGAACATCAGGGTATGCTTTCAGGACAGCATCAACGCCAGCGCCCCAAAGCTCGGCACCACAGCGGTGGAACTCGTCGAGGATTATGTAGTCGGGCTGAATTCCGTCTATTTCTGCTTCACTGACATTCATCAGTTTTGCATAAGTGTAGAACTTGACATTTTCGGGCTGATAACCGTCAGAGGTTTCAGCGAGGTTTTCAAGCTGAGTCTGGTAAATATATCGTGAAGGTGACAGCCAGCAGATAGTTTTGTCTGGGTTGTCCTCACAGAGCTTAAAGCCGATGAAGGATTTACCTGTTCCGGTGGGGTGGATCACAGCTGCCTTGCCGCGCTCGGAGAGCATGGTTACAGCGGCATTGTATGCGGTTTGGTTGTGCTCGTATAGGTGCATTGGCATGGGATCCACTCCTTTCGGTTAATATCTTATTTGTCAGATTTTGCGTTAACAACTTCTTTTAATTCTCTTTTGAAACTATTATTCTTTATAGCCATATAAGTCCGATAGAATGGTAATAAGCAAATCTTTAGTTTGTTTCTGTAGAATTTTGGATACTTTTGAGAGTAGTAAATATATTTAGGATTGCTCTTTCTGATTGGAACAAAGAATCGACTTAGAGCATATTTTATCTTGCTTCCGCCTTTTTTTCTTATCTTATTTTCAATGCTATGTTCAAATGTACCATAGGTGCCAGAAGAAATAATATAACTAAGCATTTTTTCTTCTTCACTATTCAAATCTTGTCCTGAAAACAATTTTACAGAAAGCGAGCGATTTGTTTTTTCAAATTCTGTTATTCCAATTTTTTTAATTTCATTTTCTATATAATTAAAATCAAGGTTTACAGATTTAACGTAAATATATGTATCCAGCAATGAACGCAGTCCTGTTCCGCCCTCTGAATAATGCTTATGTTCATGCGCTATCATATAAATGTAAAAGTCCTCATTGCTCAAATGATAGCCGTATTTATTATCATCGTCCTTCAATGATCTGTTTGATATATCAGCGTAATACTTGTTCATTACTTCACTATGTCCAGAGCCAAATAGAAAAGTATGCATCTCAAAATTCAGTACAGGTTTCTTATAAAACACAATATCATGACCATAATCATCATGTTGCATTTCAAAACCTAAGTCCATCATTATGGTCTTAATGGATTCTGTCTTAGTTTTATCAATTAGAATATCATAATCCGAATACTCACGCATTCCAGGCTTTTTATAATAGCTCTTTAACACAGCACCTTTAAGTGGAAGGTACCATATATTATTTTTTTCTAGCTCTGAAGATATTTCTCCCCATGCCTTTTCAAAGAAACAATCTCTTCTTACACCATTAACAATTGCGGTAGCAGTTAACTGATTCTTGATTCCTGCAGATTCTAATGCAATAGCGACTATAGTTGACATCATGTGTGCTGAAGCAAGCGATAGAATTGCATTGTGATTCATAGTTTCAATTCTTTGTTTGTCAGGTTTCCTGTTATTAACAGCACATCTTACAAGATATATCATATCTGTTACTTTTCTATCTTGCATTTCATTAGTCATAATCCGTCCAACTCTCCAATGTCAATCTACATAATACATTTAACCAAACTAACGTGCAGTGATTTCTGCAATTATTAATGATAAATGTCTCTATATCAAATATCAGAATCATATTTAAGTAATGCTTTCGGATGAACAAGTTATCTATTCATCTGTTGAGCTGTTTGTTGTGAAGCAAATAATCCTGTCACGCTCTGTAAGTATAATTATGATGATTTTATATGCTGATTTTTCTAATCTCAGCATTGCTATGATTTTCACTTTCCTTTTGAGAAAAGCACCCTCTCAGGTGCTTTATCTGGTTATATCTTCAAGAGAGTTTTAATTTCCGAAATAACTCGTTTTCTACTTTTGGTCAACATTAGTCCTATCCTGTACAAATATAAAATCGGTATAAATATTTTATACTTATAAAAGAATGGGTATACATTTTTTATTTGTAGCATAGGCAGAAATAATCTTTTACGCAGATACTTTACTTTAGAATAAAGTGAGTCATCTGCGGAATTGTTTACGCTGTTCTCAATCGTGCCATATGTCCCCGAGAATATGTAGTAATCAAGTAATTCCTTTTCCTCTATTGAAAGCTGGATTCCATCGAAAAGTTTCAAAGCAAGATTTCGCTGCTTAAATTCATATTCAGCTATACCAAGTTTCGATAACTCATTATTTATATATGCCTTATCTAGCTTATCATAGTAATACTTTACAAGCACATATGTGTCTACCAAGGAACGCAGCCCTGTTCCGCCTTTGCTGAAATGCTTGTACTCATGAGCAGTAATGTAGATATAGAAGTCCTCATCGGAAAAGCTGTATTCATATTCCTTTCCATCAACTTTGTGAAGCAACCTTTTTATATTGGAATAATAATCACAAAAACAGTTATCCTTCGATTCGCTGAAAAGTGCATAGTGCATTTCAAAGTTGCAAACCGGCTCTTTGTGAAAAATAATATCGTGACCAGTATGTATTTTAGGCGTGGTATAACCAAGTTCAGACATTATTTTCCTTAGTTCATTTGAATATGCTTTATCATACAAAATATCATTATCACACATTTGCCTCATGCCATATTCGGGATATAGGCATTGAAGAATTATCCCTTTTAACGGCATATACCAAATACCTGATTTCTCAAATTCTGCAAATATTCTTTCACGCTCAATATCCATTGTAGCGTTTTTTCTCATTGATTTGCCTTTTGCTTGACGAAATCTTTCATCTGTGATTCCTGCGCTTTCAAGGGCATAGGCTGCTATCGCTGTTAGAGAATGAGCTTTGGCAACAGAATATATTTGAGAAAGATTCATTTTCTCTATTTTATCTAGTGTAGGTATTTTATTCTTTAATACGCATCTTATAAGATAAAACAAATAATATGCAGATTGTTTATAGTCATTTTTATTCATAATGATATCTTTCTACATTGAAAGCTTAGTTGTATTTAAGTTAAATTATCTCGTTCTTCAAGACAAATAAAACAATAGATTCATACTCATATAACCGAGTGAATAGTTATCATCTATCCCAAATTGTCATATTGCTTATGGTATTTCTCTCCGCATCGGATAATCCACCACTAATTTCTATGTCATGAACATAGGCGTTAAAATAAGACTTGATCTTACTCGACATAGAAAAGCATTCACTCATTATATCTTCATAATCTGGTCGGGTTTCATTCATTTTAAAATCACTTGATTCAAGTAAGTTCACAATTTTAAATGCTAATTCGTTTGTAGCGTTATAAAATGATTCACTATCTTGTGCTAATCCATCAAAGAACGAAATATCATCTGATTCATATCGGGAGACTAAATCATTATAATCGTTTAACAAGTCTCTATATTTATTCAGTATTTTCCTGAATATTCCTTGATTTGTACTTGGCATATTTTAAGTTCTTCTTTCGATATTAATAAGACCCTTAATATTTTCTCCAAACCATCTTATCCACAACCCCCGTATAGCTCTGAATGATCTTTACAACCTTAGAAGAAACATTCTCCTCCACATAATCGGGAACAGGGATACCGAGGTCGCCGTTCTTGTTCATCTCGACCGCTGTATCAACAGCCTGTAACAGCGATTTTTCGTCAATACCAGCAAGCACAAAACAAGCCTTGTCAAGTGCTTCGGGGCGCTCTGTACTCGTTCTAATGCAGATAGCGGGGAACGGGTGTCCAACACTTGTGAAGAAGCTGCTTTCTTCGGGGAGAGTACCGCTGTCGGAAACGACCGCAAAAGCATTCATTTGCAAGCAATTGTAATCATGGAAACCAAGCGGCTCATGCTGAATTACTCTGCTGTCGAGCTGAAAACCGCTTGCCTCAAGGCGCTTCTTAGAGCGAGGATGACAGCTATACAGGATAGGCATATCATATTTTTCAGCCATCTTGTTTATCGCCGTGAACAGGCTCATGAAATTCTTTTCAGTGTCGATATTCTCCTCACGGTGAGCCGAGAGCAGAATGTACTTGCCCTTTTCAAGACCGAGCCTTGCATGAATGTCGCTTGCTTCAATCTCAGTAAGGTTCTGATGAAGCACCTCAGCCATAGGGCTGCCTGTCACATAAGTACGTTCCTTTGGTAGACCGCAATCAGCGAGGTATCTTCTTGCGTGTTCACTGTATGCGAGGTTTACATCGCTGATAATATCAACAATTCTTCTGTTCGTTTCCTCCGGCAGGCATTCGTCCTTGCAGCGGTTTCCGGCTTCCATGTGAAAGATCGGGATATGCAGACGCTTAGCCGCAATAGCCGACAGGCAGGAATTAGTATCACCGAGGATAAGCATGGCATCGGGTTTGATTTGGCTCATCAGCTTATAGGAGCAATTTATGATATTGCCGACCGTTGCGCCGAGATCGTCACCAACAGCGTCCATATATACCTCCGGGTCAGCGAGCTTCAAATCCTTGAAGAAAACACCATTGAGGTTGTAATCATAATTCTGTCCCGTATGGGCGAGAATGCAGTCAAAATACTGCCTGCACTTATTGATAACAGCCGCAAGTCTGATTATCTCAGGGCGAGTGCCGACGATGATCAGAAGCTTGAGCTTGCCGTTATTCTGCCACTTTATATCCGAATAATCTGTTTTGATTTCCATTACTTGACCACCTCAAAGAAAGTATCAGGGTGCTGCGGGTCAAACTGCTCGTTTGCCCACATCACAGTCACAAGGTTATCCGTATCACTCAGATTGATAATGTTGTGAGTGTAACCGGGGAGCATATGCACCGCCTGAATTTTATCGCCCGACACCTCGAATTCAATAACTTCTTCCGTGCCGATCTTGCGCTCCTGAATAAGCCCATGACCAGCCACCACAATAAAAAACTCCCATTTTGTGTTATGCCAATGTTGTCCTTTTGTGATACCGGGCTTGCTGATATTCACGCTAAACTGACCGCAATTTGCAGTTTTAAGAAGCTCGGTAAAGCTGCCACGGTCATCGCAATTCATCTTCAAATCAAAGATAGTTTTCTCTTTCGGGAGATAACTCAGATATGTGGAGTAGAGCTTTTTTGCAAAGCTGTTGTTAGGTATTTCAGGCATAACAAGAGTATCGGGTTGAGCCTTAAAAGTTTCAAGCAAGTCAACTATTTCACCAAGCGTTACCTTGTGTGTAGTCGGAACATAGCAGAACTTGCCCTGCTCATCGGGAACAACATTCAGCCCATCATAAACGCATCTGTGAGCCTTACCCTCGATAGCGTCGAGCATTTCCTCGACTAAATCGTCAATGTACAGCAGTTCAAGCTGAGTGCTACGGTCATTGACCTGAATGGGCAGATCGTTTGCGATATTGTTGCAAAAAGTCGCAACAGCACTGTTGTAATTCGGTCTGCACCACTTGCCGAACAGATTCGGAAAACGGTACACATAAACAGTTGCCCCTGTTTCTTCTGCATAATCGAAGAAAAGATTTTCTCCTGCCAGTTTGCTCCTACCGTACTCGCCATCATAGCGCCCGATCAGCGTTGCCTGTAAGGACGAAGATAACACAATAGGGCATTTATTGTTATGTTTTTTGAGCAAATCAAGCAGCTCGCTTGCAAAGCCGAAATTGCCAGTCATAAACTCGCTGTTATCCTTCGGACGGTTCACACCTGCAAGGTTGAAAACAAAATCTGCCTTTAAGCAATACTCGTCCAAAAAGGACTTGTCCGTGTCAATGTCAAACTCAAATATATCCTCGATCTGGATATTCGGGCGAGTCTTATTCTTGCCGTCACGGATATTTTTGAGGTTCTCGACAAGATTTCTGCCAGCAAAACCTTTTGCGCCTGTTACAAGAATTTTCATTAGTTCAGCCCCATTTCTGCAAGGCGCTCCTGAATATAGGCAAGTGATGCAATCTTTGCCTTAGTTTCCTCAACATTCAGAATCCTCGTATTATTTGAGTTGAACTCAGAGAGTGTAACACGCTTCTCGTCGCCTTCCTTGAAATACTTATCATAATTCAGACCACGATTATCCGCAGGCACACGATAAAAGTTTCCCATGTCGATAGCCTTGGCACATTCCTCATTGGTAAGCAGAGTTTCATACATCTTCTCACCGTGACGGATACCGATAACTTTGATGTCCTCTTTCTTACCGCCGAACAGCTCACAAACAGCTTCAGCCTGTGTTTGAATTGTGCAGGCAGGAGCTTTCTGAATAAGTAGGTCGCCGTTCTCACCATTCTCAAAAGCGAACAGAACGAGATCAACTGCTTCCTCAAGTGACATAATGAAACGTGTCATTTTAGGCTCAGTAAGTGTGATAGGCTGTCCATTCTGGATTTGGTCTATCCATAGTGGAATAACCGAACCACGGCTGCACATAACGTTGCCGTAACGAGTGCAGCAGATCTTTGTGTTGCCTGATGTTCTCGACTTTGCAATAGCAACCTTTTCCTCCAATGACTTAGAGATACCCATTGCATTGATCGGGTAGGCTGCCTTGTCGGTCGAAAGGCAGATAACGCTTTTTACTCCTGCTTCGATTGCAGCGGTCAGAACGTTGTCTGTTCCGATAACGTTGGTGCGAACAGCCTCCATTGGGAAGAACTCACAGGAAGGAACCTGCTTCAGAGCAGCTGCATGGAATATGTAATCAACTCCCTGCATTGCTCCACGAACGGACTCCAGACTGCGAACATCGCCTATGTAGAACTTGATCTTGTCTGCTACCTCAGGCATTGTTGCCTGAAAGTGGTGGCGCATATCGTCCTGCTTCTTTTCATCTCGGCTGAAAATTCTTATCTCGCCTATATCAGTTTTTAAAAAGCGGTTAAGGACGGCATTGCCGAAACTGCCGGTACCGCCGGTAATTAATAATGTTTTACCAATAAATGTCGTTTCTGCATTTGCTCCCTGCATTTCAAGCTCTCCTCTTTTTTATATGCGAATTTGGATAGTTTATTTTTTTGATAATGACTCTTTAATCTGTGTAGTGCTAATTCCCTGTGTATATGGAAAATACTCTATGCTTACACCCTGTAGAGCAAATTGAGCCTCAGTTTTTTTATATCGTTCCGAGCCTTTCCAGTCATCACCTGAGAACAATACATCAAAATGGAACTTATCTAGAGCGAGCATTTTATCATTTGTAGTTGCAATATCAACTAAAACAGCATCATCAACAACTTTCAGAGCTTTTAAAATACGAACTCTATCTTTTTCAGAGTATACAGGCTCTTTATGCTTAATATCTCTTACATATGTATCATCACATACACCAACAATAAGTATATCGCACATACCTTTACAACGTTCTAAAAGATTAAGATGACCTACATGAAATACATCAAATACTCCACATGTATAGCCTATATGATATTTCTTAGACATTACTGTACTCCTCTCCATTCGAAAATTTAATTTTAATAATGCTATGTCTATTTTCACGTTTATCCTCTGGCGGTAACTGCATATAGTCACCATACTCCTCAGATAATCGTTCATGTGATCCTGTTGGAACACAAAACAAATCGTTTTCAAATTTCATCTTTTTCACTTTTGAAAGCCATGATTTTTTATAATAATGGGTGTTTGTTTTGCCTATGTTTTCATAAACAATCTTTGAAAATGGTACATCAAGAACGATTTTTTCATACTTGCTTACAATCTGCTTGTGAGAAAAAAACAGGGAAACAAATTGATATACAAGATATCCAATTCTTTTTTTCATGTTTATATTTCCATTAACCATCCACGGCTTATATCCATGCTTCATTAATAAACATCTAGCCCAAAAAACACGTTTATTAACTAACTTAGTCCTTTCTTTTTTTGTCCTGGGAGCATAATCGAAAGGGAAAACATCTACATAGAAACCACAGTTTTTAGTTATTCCACTTTTTTCTTCAATATAAACAGTATTTCTTTTTCTAACTTTTCCAAAGGGAAGCGCATAAGAAGAATCGTTTTTCCATGATTGCCATAAATAGGATTTGTTAAGATGTTTAGGTGCTAATTTAGAAAATTTTTCATAGTCTTCACGAAGCATTCCAATATCAATATCATCATCCCATGGTATAAATCCCTCATGGCGAACAGCACCGATTAGAGTACCGCTATCAAGAAAATACTTAATTTCGTTTTCTCTACAAACTCGATCTATTTCTTTAAGTATTTCTAACTGTTCCAATTGTACACGCCTTAGTATTTGTGTTTCCATCACATAAAACTCCTATGTAAATTATCGTATAGCATTAACATTTGTCATCTATTAACGATTTCCATACATTTTATCGTAGTAATCCATATACTCCCCGGAAATAATAGTCTCCCACCACTCCCGGTTGTCCAGATACCACTGGATCGTCTTTTTGATGCCATCTTCAAACTTCGTTTCAGGCAGCCACCCAAGCTCGTTGTGTATCTTCGTCGGGTCGATAGCGTAGCGCATATCGTGTCCCTTACGGTCGGTAACATGAGTTATCAGGCTTTCGGGCTTACCGAGTTCTTTGCAAATCAGCTTGACGATGTCGATATTTCGCATCTCGTTGTGACCACCAATGTTGTAGACCTCACCAACTCTGCCTTTATGAATAACAAGATCAATAGCCTTGCAGTGATCCTCAACATAGAGCCAGTCTCTCACGTTCAGTCCCTCGCCATAAACGGGAAGAGGCTTATCATTGAGACAATTAGCGATCATCAGCGGAATGAGCTTCTCCGGGAAATGATACGGACCATAGTTATTGGAACATCTGCTGATAGTTACAGGCAAACCATAGGTCCTGTGATAAGCAAGCACAAGCAAGTCTGCTCCAGCTTTAGAGCTACTGTAGGGACTGCTGGTATGTATCGGAGTCTCCTCTGTGAAGAACAGATCGGGTCTGTCAAGCGGCAAATCGCCGTAAACCTCATCGGTACTTACCTGATGATAACGCTGGATGCCGTACTTGCGGCAAGCGTCCATAAGAGTCTGCGTGCCGAGGATATTCGTCTGAAGGAATATACCCGGGTCTTCAATGCTGCGGTCAACGTGGGACTCCGCTGCGAAGTTGACCACGATGTCGGGGTGCTCTTCCTCGAACAGCTTGTTCACAGCCTCACGGTCGCAAATGTCAGCCTTTACAAATCTGAAATTCGGGTCGTCCATAACAGGCTTGAGGGTGCTCAGATTGCCTGCATAGGTCAGCTTGTCCAGACATATAATGCGGTAGTCGGGGTACTTTTTCAGCATGTGAAAAATGAAATTTGAGCCGATAAATCCCGCTCCGCCTGTAACGATTATTGTCATTTTAGTCCTCCGTCAATGAAAGAATGTACTGACCGTACTCGGTCATTTTCAACTCCTCGCCAAGCTTGTGAAGCTGCTCGGTTGTGATGAAGCCTCTGCGCCAAGCGATCTCCTCGATACACGAAATGTAAAAGCCCTGCATTTCCTGAACGGTCTTTACAAAGTTTCCGGCTTTCTGCATTCCCTTCGGCGTACCTGTGTCGAGCCACGAAATGCCACGCTGAAGCAGAGTAACTTTCAGCTTGCCTTCATTCAGATAGTGATTGTTTATCGAGGTGATCTCGATCTCACCACGAGCCGAGGGCTTGACATTTTTAGCGATCTCAACGACCTCATTGTTGTAGAAGTACAGTCCGGGAACTGCATAGTTTGACTTGGGATTTGCAGGCTTTTCTTCGATTGAAAGTACGTTCATGTTCTTGTCAAACTCGACTACACCGAAAGCAGTCGGATCCTTTACCGGAAATCCGAAAATTGCAGCGCCAGTTGTTTCAGCAGCACTCATTGCGCTTTTTATCATGCGTGTGAAGTCTTTGCCATAAAAAACATTATCGCCAAGCACGAGACAAACGCTGTCATTGCCGATGAAATCCGCACCGAGAATGAATGCGTCTGCAAGTCCACGCGGGGTGTCCTGAACCTTGTATTCGATATGTATACCGAGCCTGCTGCCGTCGCCCAGCAGCTTTTCATAGTTAGGTGTATCATCGGGGGTCGAAATGACAAGGACGTCTTTTATTCCCGCCAGCAGCAACACCGACAGCGGATAATAGATCAGCGGCTTGTCATAGATTGGCAGCAGCTGTTTGCTGACTGCGATCGTGTTCGGATAAAGGCGCGTGCCTTTGCCTCCGGCGAGGATTATGCCTTTCATTTTAACACCTTCCTTTTTTATTTGCAGAGGTCAATAAGAAGTTCGATTGACGTTATTAATTCTTCTTCTGTATATGATCTTCCAGAGTCTGGATGATCTATCGCATTTCGAATATACGTTGGAAGTGTTTGATAATGATGTCCTTGAAAGCTATTATCTATTTTCTCATGTTTAGTTGTAATGTACTGTGTTTGCTGTGTTATATATTGATCACAATCATTTATTCTATGCATTCCCGATTTAGTCTGAAGATACCCATACAGTTCAATGTGATAGTCTGTTGAAGGTATGCCAAAAGCCAAGTAGTTAGTTTCAGCAGCAGTTATACTCGGAAGCACATTTGGAGCAGTGACAGGCTTGCTTCGAATCACACCATTATCATCATTTAAGACAATGACTAAAACATTATTTCGGTCTTTTAATGCTGATTGAATAACATACTCTGAATGTGTTGCTATAATCATTTGTACAGTTTGTACTCCATTATTGGTGAATAAGCTGCGATAATATTCAAGAATCTTTTTTTGCCATATTGGATGCATACTTAATTCTGGCTCATCAATAAGAACGGTACCGCCTGTAATACTATTAATGTTTCTCAATAGGTGAGCACCCCGAAAAACAATTTGTTTTTCACCAGTACTAAGCTGGTCTACTGATATCTGATGTCCATGTTTTTCAAACATAACCTTCTTCTCATTTGGATCATCATTATCTATTCCAGCATATTTTATGTTGTTGAAAAAATTATTAAAAGCTCTTTCAAAACGGTATCCTCTTGACTGCTTTTTAAAATCATCATATTTTTTATCGTTTAAACCGCCTTGTTCGCAGCTTTTTCTCCATTCTGAAGAATCTTGACCATCAATATCAATAAGTAGTTGTTTGACTCTCGTAAAATCATCATTTTCATCTGGCTCATATTTATCATTATCTACTAGTTGTGTAGTTACAGCTTTTACCGGATTAGTGTTAAATCCTGATCTTGCTTTTGAATATGCAAATCCATAGTGTCTAATGTCTTTTTTATCATTATTAATCTGATCTGGGTTAGCTAATAAACCTGAATTGATATTTACTTCTTCTCCATCACTTAATTCTTTTCTATTATGGAAACCATATCCTGCATTCTGTGAAATAGGAGTTATTTGAAAGATGTTCTCATCTATAGCATACTCAATAAATTCAAAGGGTATAATTGATTGCCTATTTAAAAAAGTGGCTATAGAATTAAGAATTGTAGTTTTCCCAACTCCGTTCTCACCTGCAAGAATAATCGTATTATAGGCTGTTCCATCTGGCTTAGTGAAATCAAGTTCAAGATCACCTAAGAAATTATAATTATTCCACCTTATTTTTCTAATCATTACATATCAAACCTATAATTATCGCTCTATTTTTTTCCTACAACTAAAATAGTCTCACAGATCCTGTCCACATCTTCCATGCTCAGATCTGCATAAAGTGGAAGAGTCAGAACTCGCAGCGAAATATCAAGCGCTATCGGAGTATTGTTTGCATTGAACTGACCCTTGTAGCAGTCAAATGTGTTTGTCAGCGGATAGAAATACTTTCGTGCGCCTATGCCGTTTTCTCCGAGTTTTTCAAAAACTTCATCACGGTCAGCGCCGAAAACCGCCTTATCAAACACTACGGGAAAATATGCGTAGTTCGGCGTTACATCCTTCTGAATTGGAGCAAGCTTGATACCGTCAACGCCCTCCAGGTGACTCCTGTAACGCTCGACAACAGCCTTGCGCTTTGCAATCTCTTCATCAAGATGTCGCAGATTGCAGATACCCATAGCTGCGCAGAACTCGTTCATCTTGGCGTTCCCACCTATGTAAGCTACCTCTTCGGGACCGTGGATTCCGAAGTTTTTGAGATCGTTCAGCTTCTGAACAAGCTCATCATCGTGAAAGCAAACAGCGCCGCCCTCAATTGTGTTGAACACCTTTGTAGCATGGAAGCTGAACATTGCTGCATCACCGAAACAAGCAGAGCTTACACCCTTGTACTTTACAGCAAAAGCATGAGCTGCATCATAGATGACTTTGAGGTTATGCTTATCCGCAATGGTCTTTATTGCTTCAACATTGCAAAGATTTCCGTAAACGTGAACGGGAACAATTGCAACTGTTTTATCTGTGATTAGCGCCTCGATCATGGTTACGTCAATTGTGTAATCGTCAGGGTTAACATCGCAGAACACAGGCTTAAGACCGCTGCGCACGATAGCATGAGTGGTCGAAGCAAAGGTGAACGGCGTTGTAATTACTTCGCTTCCATTGGGGAAATTCATTGCTTCGATGATGTTTTCAAGTGCAAGATGACCATTGCAATAAAGAGCAACGTGCGGAATTCCAAGCATTGATTCAAGCTCTGCCTGAAACTGCTTGTGTTTTGCGCCCATATTTGTGAGCCAATGGGTTTCCCATAGCTCAGATATTTCTTTTTGGTATTCCTCCTGTGTGGGCATGGAGGAACGAGTGACTAAAATATTGCTCATAGCTATGTTCCTTTTTATAATTTCAAACTGTAGATACAGGTTTTATCCGTTTTGCGATTCTTTATAGTGAATCCTTTTTTCTGATAGAATCGAATTGCACGTTCATTAGAATCTGCAACCTCCAATTCAACTGAACACATACTACGTTTTTTGCAATCTTCAATCATAG
This sequence comes from Ruminococcus sp., assembly GCA_017480485.1. Next base: position 20,242 of record JAFVAN010000013.1, read on the forward strand.
CATCTAGGAGTTGTGAACTTATGCCCTTTCCTCTTGCTTCAGGAACCAATATGATCATTGAAAGATAAGCTGTATAATTCACCATATCATTTGCATAGTAAGCGCAAAAACCGACATTTTCACTTCCTGATTTAGCAACAATAACATTTCCATACTTACTGAATTTTTCAGCAAGTGTTTTGATTGTATTATCATTATTATAAGATTGATCAAAAAAATATGATGCACATACCTTTATGGTGCGTCTAATTTGTTCTTGATCTGAAATAAAGAAAATAGAATAATAAACTTGCATTAGATATATGTCCTATCAATTATTTTATGTGCTACAGAATATCAAAATTGACTTCGGTATGTGTATTACATTCTTCGGTTTCTGTATTTTTCCATACTTAAATCAATGATCATTTCACACAGTTGACCATAGTCTATTCCGGCATATGCAGCAGCTTTTGGAAGTAAGCTATTAGGTGTCATACCTGGAAGCGTATTTACTTCTAAACACCATAGTTCTCCATCATTATCCATAATGAAATCAACTCTGGAATATACAGATAATTTCATAGCTTCATGTATTCTCTCAGCAATTGCCTGAACCTCTTTTGTTTTTTCGGAACTAATTCTTGCAGGACATATTTCTTGAGCTCCTTCATTTCCATTTTGATATTTAGCAATATAATCAAATTTCCCGCTTTTAGGTGGCACAATTTCTATAGGAGATAATGCTTTACCGTTCAATATTGGAACTGTAAGCTCAATGCCATTAATCTTTTTTTCAATTATTATTGAATCTTGATATTCCTTGACAGCTTTTAGAGCTATATGCATATCCTGTTCTGTATTACAGATATATGTGCCAATTGAGGAACCTCCATGTATGCATTTTACAACACAAGGTGCTTTATCAGTTAATGGAGCAACATTGATACTATTGGCTGACATGATTTTTCGTGCCATTTCTTTATCTAGAGCAATAGCGCTTCCAAGTGTATCAGAACCTGTATATGGAATCCCTAACAAATCCAAGCATGCTTGTATTTTTCCATCTTCTCCATCTATTCCATGTAATCCTATAAATACACAGTCAGCAAGTTTACAAATATCTATTACATTTTTTCCTATACGAGTATCACTCTTGTCTTTTCTCTGTCCGATCACTTTACTAATATCAGGTTCCTCACAATTAATTTCTTCATTAGGACACAATCCATTTTCATTATCGAATAATGAATCGAGATCACCTAAGTTGTTTTCAAGCCCCAAAAAGACGTCAACAAAAATAGCTTTGTGTCCAATACTTCTTAGCGCTCTGCAAACTGATACCGCAGTTACAATCGAAACTTGTCGTTCAGAACTTATTCCTCCGCCTAAAACCACTATTTTCATGTTATATCACCTTTTATCTAGGAATATTAATACGCTGGTTCTTTTGAATTTCACTTAAACTGTTTATATAAGCAATTTTCTTTTTAAAATAATCTCCTATTTCTGAATCGGCAAGAAAAGGATGGAAAAGTTGCATATGACCAATACCAGGATGTGAATTTATCTCCATACACTTGAATCCTTTATCAGTTACACCTATATCAAACCCCATAAATTCTATCGTATTAAATAATTTTGCAACTCCAATAATGGAATCTCTTAATTCCTCATAGTTTTCAATAATCCCTGATACTGGTACACCTGTATCAGGATGAATTAAAACATCTTCCACCCTATCAAAATAAACAAGCTTTGTATCCCCGAATTCACCTGTTTCTGGATTAACATCTGCAACAATATTGTAGTTTTCAACACTATCAAAATGTATAAAATTAGCAGATGAATCTGATAAGTGAGGAATCCTCAGGTATCCACCTATTATTCTGGGTGAATAACCATTTTCATTTACGGTAACAAGTCTAAGCGTATGGATTGTTTCGTTCATTTTCGAAAAAAAAGGATTCGGATGAATATACTCTGTAAATACATAATTCGGGTTTTCCTCAATCACTTTTTTGATTCTTTCTTCATTAATTATTGTATTATCAATATAATAATTACCGTCAGACGAAAAAGAAAGCTTAAAGAATCCTACGGAAGTGCTCCCATTACATGGTTTACATGCAAAAGCTCCTCTTTCTTTGAGTAATTTGCAAAATGATGATAAACCGTTGTTTTCGTTTTTATATGGGTTATCCATAAGCGGTCTTAACCCATTGGGGGTAGAATAATAGTAGTATTCTGGCATTAATGAATCAAACGCTGTTCCAGACAGAATATATTTCAATGTCATTTTGTCATTTATCCAGATACGTTCCCAGCTATTTATAGGCCAAATGCGATAATAGTCATAATCAGTTAGATAATCAGAACAATTATTATCATTTATTCCATATATTGAAGCAACTTCTGCACGAAACCCTCTACTATGAGACCATGAAACAAAGCTCTGATCGTAATTACTATTATTCTTCTCTTCTTCAAGAATATTTAAGTAAAATTGAGCATACTTTCTTGTGTAACCATCTTTAAGCAAATCTTCAAGCTTCTCACTGTACATTATTCTATCCTCCGTTATGATAAAGATATTTCAAACCGTTTTTCTACTTCATTTATTACTTCATTCAAGCGTTCAGTATTATCTGAGCAAGCAATAAAGAACCCTATTCGTGCCGAATCATTCTTAGCGTCTTCAATTGTATCACCAACAGAGAAATTCAACTGATATTCTGCAATATCTTTAGTTTGATCAAGATAGTCCAATCCATTGATCGACTCAACTCGACCGCCTCCATTTGGTGTTGCAAAGAACTTAAGAACGGCTGCTTTAACTTTGTACTCTTCTGTAATTGAAAAATTACAGTCATTTACTGTGCCAGTTGCGCACTCAATCAAGTACCGATAAGTATCATAGCCAGACATAAACTGCGTAATTACAGAAGAAATCATATTGCCGCCACCGCGTGCGCCAATTTCGATCAGATAGAATTCTCCATCTTCATATTTATACTCAGCATGTGTAAAACCATATTCGAGTGGTGATGCCATAACAAACGCATCATTCGCTCTTTTCAGTTTTTCATAATCAAACTTTGGATTTGAGTGAGTAAAATATAGTTCGTTTGCAATATTTATATTATGTTTAAAATGCTTTTTTTCGCTAATAGCCAGTGTATAATGAGCTGTTGGAGTCTTTATTCCATCCACTGTAAATTCGGTGCCTACGATGAAACGTTCAGCCAGAACAGCCTTCTCGACCCGAGAAAATAACATTGCCTCATCAAAATGAGCACGGATTTCATCTTCAGTATCAGTTCGGAAAACACCATGACTTGCATTGCTGTCAAGAGGCTTGATTATAATGGGCTTTCCTAAGTCCTTAAAGAAAGCAACTGCTTCTTCAACATTTTTACAGAGCTTATATTCAGGAGTTTTTAAGCCATGCTTCATACAGAATTCTCTCATCAAGAACTTGTCCGTATAAAGTGCAGCAACTTCATTAGACATGGTGCAAAGGTGTAACCTTCTTCCAAGCTCCGCCACAACAGGCATAGCAATATCGCACTCATCTGAAAGAACCGCTTCGATCCCTATGCTTTTGGCATGACTTTCGATATTATCAACAGCAAAAATGTCTGAACGGTAAAAATCATCTGCTATCTCCGCACATGGAGGCGCTTCTTCAGGACTTACCACGCACAGCCAATGTCCCATTTCTTTGATTTTCTGTGCAAGAGGCAGCTGCCATTTGCTTCCCGGTAATACAAGAATTTTCGACATATATAAGCCCTCACTTTGCTGGAGTAAAACGATTCATATGTAGTTCCTTGAGTTGAGAATCTACAAAATCATCGTCATACTCATTTTCTTCGATAACTCTTTTTATAGTACGAAGACATTCTTCAATGTCCTCCGTTGTTTCCGCACCTACACCAATGCGAATGAAACGCTCTGTGCTATCTCCATATGCAAGTCCAGGAACAACTGAAATTCCATATTTCATTAACAAATACAAGCCTAATTCCATTGATGAATGCTTGTAGTTTTCAATGCTCATAAAAATATAGAATGTAGCAGATCCGTCTAAAGGCTTTAGCCCAATTGATTTCATATAGTTTGTTATCTTTTGACGTTTCTCTACAACTGCTTGAGCCTGTGGTAGCGTTACCTTTACAATGTCATCAAAATAGTGAGCAACATACATTGAGAGCAATGTTGCCGGGCAAGTGATTAGATGCTGATTCAATTTAAGAACATTGTATATCACATCAGGACTTGAAATCACATAGCCAATTCGCCATCCGGAAATACCAAGATTTTTTGATAGAGAATTTACAACAATTATTCCGTCCTTATCAGGAACTACAGAGGCCATTGATGTAAAACCGTCATCAATCACAAAATCGCTGTATGCTTCATCAACAAGGATATAGATGCCTCGTGGTCTGCACATCTCGTATAGCCTCTCTAAATCTGCCTTTGAATACATTTTGCCCGCCGGATTGTTGGGATTACATATAACCACCATGCGAGTTTTATCTGTAAAGTATTTATCGAAGTCTTCAACGAGGCAATCATAAGGAATAAACTTAGGAACGCCATCCGCAAGTTTAATTTCTTCAGGATAACTTAGCCAAGCAGGCTCATGGATCAAAACCTCGTCTCCGGGATTAAGCACTGACTGAAACGCCATGTAGATCAAGGGCTTAGAACCTGCGGAGATAAGTAATTCATCTTCAGGATCTATTACTGCACCATATTTATCTTTGTAGTACTTTGCAACGATGTGACGCAGTTCTGGCATGCCTCTGCTTTCTGAATAGTGATAGCCTTTTTTGAAATCAATTTCATCAAAAGGAAACATAGGAATCTCAAAGAATGCTTCCCCTAATGAAAGAACTTTTATCGAATCGCCACGACGCCTCATGGCATATACCACATTATTCATGTAAACAGATAGAGCCTCGGGAATGGCATTTACCTTATCACTTAGTTGCATTTTAAGTTGGCTATTCATATTATCATTTCCTTTTTTTAATCACAAATTGCAGTCAGAAAATAGATTGGACAAAAAAATGCATAAATCAAAAAAGAGAGTTCTTTACAAATTGTTTATTGCGCATTTTATGTTTGCTTTCAAATTGATCAATTATCGTCTATTCAACATTAAAGATCAAATGAAGTAACAATTTACAAGTTATAGATTACTACTACTAACAGCATTAATCTCTAATCGTATTCCGAAGATAATAGTATATTACTAACTCTGCATAACACATTAAAAGCATTCATGATGACATATTGCTTTTTCTTTTAATTAGCTTGAATATCCTCGATCGAACATCATTCAATGCATCAGTTTTATAATTTATTAGTATCATGAATGATAAAGAAATAAATCCACTTATTAATGCTTTTATAAACAATCCAATAATATTTTCCGGAACCGATTTACATATATAATAACTAACAAATAAACTTATACTTGTTATAATAATATATTTTATTTGAGTGATGTAATAATGTCTCACAGCAACATCAAATTTTTTATAAAGAATAATAGGTTCATACCAATAGGTGGTAAGAAATTTAGAGAATGTTGTCGCAAATATTATACCACTTACTCCCCAAATTTTCCCAAATATAATTGAAAAGATAACATTTAGAATTACTGTGGGTATCAACACATATTTCACTTGATTAAATAATCCCATGGTTTCTCTATACATCCAAACTGGGTTAGCTAATGTTGTAGTATACATAAGTATAATAATTGCAATAACTGTACTATCGCTTAACAAGTATTCTTTTCCCAACCATATGGGTATAAAGCTTTGAACGCAGCAGAAAAAAACACAAGTGATTACACTTCCAATGAATGCATAAACAAGAAGAAGGGTATTAAATAATGTAAACGATTTTTTAGCATTATTCTCTGTATTTACATTACCAATACTAGCCAATAATCCAGTAGAAAAAATATAAATATAAGCATTAATATACTGTATTAATAAATAATAATTTGAATAATATCCAACATATATAGTGCTGACAATAACTGAAATCAAAATATTATCAGTATTATTTAATAATACTGAACACATTTTATATATAAATGTTGATTTGATATTCGTAAAAATATCTTTGAACTGAATAACATTTTTGTCTACCAAATTATGATTATCTATAAAAGGATAATTTTTACTTGAAATACGACTTAATAAATAGTTCTTTAAGATAGTAAAAAACAGTTGAATTAGCAGATAGCCTATATAATCTTTAAATATTAAAAGATATAGTGTTTGTACTCCATACATTACCAGATGAGCTATCGTTGTTAATATGTTGTCATAATACTGTTTTTGATCAGCAGATAAAATAATTGTTTTATAACAAAAGAAATATGATGAAGCTGTATTAACAAGATATAAAACATAATAAAGAATCACTTCGTTGTTAGGAACAGAAGTCTTAATTATAAATTTCATAAATGGAATAATAAGAATACCTATTCCTATTACAGTTAAACCAATTATGTTATATATCCTTTTAAATGAATTTATTAATGTGGCTATTTTTTTTTCATCTTTATCGGCTAAAGCTTGATATAAAGTATAGCTAAAAACATTGTTTATTCCAAGATCGGCCATTGCTAAAACAGAAAGAATATTTGTATAAAGACCATTAATCCCTGTATATTCCGCACCCAATAATTTTACGAATACTGTTCTGGATAAAAAAGCAAATATGAATATGAGTATTTTACTTACTACCCCAGTTAACACATTCTTGGCCGATTTTTCAGTTCTACTACTATTTAAATCCATCAGACACTCTCATTTCTCAATTACACTGGTCGCAATTTTCTGATTGAATTTCTTAATAATTTTATTTATTAAATATCCACCCCTGCCATTGAACAAAAGAAGTACCATTCTTTGAATATTTCGCCATAGTTTCCTTATTGGTTTATTGTGTGCCATTATTTTATTTCTTTCGTTTTCGTAATATTTATCTGGAACAACACATATCGGATGTTTTAAGGGAAAGCCTATTTCATATGTTTTCATATTAAACACTCTTCTTATTCCTTTTGGTAGTAGAGCAATGTTAGAAGAGTGTTCCGAATTATCTGTACAACCTAAATTTGAAATCATATTCTTTGCAGGGATTATTTGTAATCTATGCTGAGCATATACACCATATTTGATCCAAAATTCTCCACTTGCCGTATGTCCCTGATAATATTTATTGATAGGATAATTTCTCATCCTATCCCAAACAATTCGATCTTCTTTAGTGACTTGTTTTAATAATTTCATAGAATAACTATCATAATAGTAATCAAATGAATCACGATCCGATAGTACTCTTTTCCATGTGGCAACTCCCCATATTGACCCTTCTCCACAAAAGAAATAATCACTCGTACATTTGTCATAGATTCCCAAATGGTTCATTCCGCATATACATTGTATTCTTGTATCATCTTTATATTTTTCGAGTAATTCAGCACAAAAACGAAAGTATGATACAGAAGGAATAATGTCGTCCTCAAGAAAAATACATCTATCAACATTTTCCCAAATCATAGTGGTAATTTTATGACCCATTGTATACAAACCTTGATTGGTATCTTCATATAATCTAAATACTTTACATTTCCAATCTATCCCACTATCAATCATTTTGCGATTATTATTAATTGCTTCCCATTCTGCAGGATTCCTTCCACCATCAGATTGGATGAAGAGAATACTCGGCCTTGCTTTTTTTATTACTTCAAACTGTTTTCTTTGGCATTCTTCTCTAATCCATATGTTTATTTTAACTGGTACATCAACTAGATAGTCCTTCATTGATTTCTCCTTTTACATGCATTTGTTTATTTTTTGATACTTTATCGAAATAATGTAAGCCGTAAAATACTACAATAAAAATCAATAATCCTCTGGTGATCTGTGAAGGAGAATAAATGTACCATCTAAACGTTGTAGAAGTAACATATATTCCGGCACACCTCCAGAAAGGCTTATTTGAATTGCTTCCCTGTATAATTGATGATATAAGAAAATAAAGATAAACTGCCAACAAAAATATTCCAATACAGCCCAAATAAAAATAAAAATAATATGGTAATACCCCACCATAATAGTGTGTATAATACTTTCTTGTTATTTGAGAAAGATTTGAATCATAAATCGAACCGCCAAATGGTAAATATAATAGGTATCTTGAAAAATAGTAAAATCTATCTGACCAGCTACATAACGATAAATAATCAATAAAAGTCATTGATGTATGGTATGCAGAAAATGCAGTATCATTTGTAAATTTACTGTTTATTATTGATTGCCATGTCGACGAAACAGTTTCAGTATTTATCGACCACGATCCCCGAAACGAACCGATAATTGACATAGCAAAAAAAGTCAGAAAGCCGCCTATCAATAACCATTTATTGTCTATTTTATCAATGTAAGCACATAACAGCAAGCATAACAATACTTGTACACCGGTCGCTCTTCCTCCATAGAGAAAATTTAATAAAGCATATGCAAACGATACCCCGGTAAATAATAAATGTTTACTTTTCGATGAACCACTATAATAAAAACCCATTATGATGAGTATAATAGCGTATTCAAAGTAAGTGCTTGGAGAGCCTCTGTCTCCCACATGTTCTGGTCTGCCAAAGCCAAAGATCCAAATTAAAACCAGTAAAATAAACAATCCCAATACAATAAGATTATTATTTCCGTTATCATAAATAATAGTACAATTTGATCGCATAAAACCCGATCGTTTACTAACAGTATTTATAACAATAAAAAACAGAATGTTAAATATCAAAAGGATCTTAATGCCCTCATTGGCTATATGTGATCCGGCATAGCTTGTGAAAATAGTATTTTTTTTCACTGATATATACTCTGCTACACATATACTGTAGTTATAGTATAAAATTATAACAGACATCATAAGGGTGTACCAGTTTTTACGGCCCCTATATGCTGTTATACCGCTAAATATAATAACTAACACAGCAGAAATAATATCAAACTTTCCTTCGCTGTTCAAAAGCGTTATTATTATTGAAATGCATACTAATAAAGCATCAAAAAGAAACACTATAGCTGTATTCTTGCTTATTTTTGAATTATTCACATTACACCTCATAGATTAAGCTTTTCACTAAACTAATAAACTAAATATTCAAATAATAATTAAATATTGTTGGCTAATTCATATGTGATGATTTGTAAATAAATAAATAATCATTGACCGCCATCGTTTTATCTATTGTGATTCTATCTGCTTTTATATCTATATTGCTCATATGCATATTATTATGATTCATAATCTGCATAAGCACTCCCCTGTAATCTCCCTTTTCTATTACGCTGCCATAACAAATGGCACTTTCAGGACTGCCACCGGTATCATAAGTGATAACTGGCGTTCCGCAAGCAATAGCTTCAAGATTAGTTGTAGGATAGTTATCCTCATAAGTCGGATTTACAAACACATGAGCCAAGCTATACAACTCAACGAGTTCTTCTACTGAATCTGTTCTGCCAATACCGATAATATTCTTTGGAATATCATCAATCTGTTTCTGAGATAATCCAACAAGAACTATCTGATATTCTTTATGATCTATCAGCTTATTCAGTTTAATAAAATCATCAAGCCCTTTGCGACTATCCCATATAGCAGCAACACCGAGTATCACCTTTTTATCTCCGATATTCAGCTTATCTCTCATATTACTGCTATCAACGGGTTTGAAAACACTTGTATCTATCCCATTATGGATAACTGTGACAGGATACTTTGATAAAAACGATTCTTTAACAAGTCCAGCTAACCACTTTGAAGGCGTTACAATCTGCAGATTTGGAATTTTGGTAAATAATTTTCTTTTCTTCAACCAATTTAACTTACTGTTGTCTGTAAAAGCTATTGGATATTCCTTTTTATTAGGACAGTTGTGACAGCCTTTTTTCCATCTGGTGCAACCAACTGCATCGCAATACGCCGCATGACCTGTAAAAGCCCAACAATCATGCAGCGTCCATATTATCTTTTTCCCACAGGTGCGAAGATAGTCAAACAACACCTCTATATTGATGTAATAACCATGTATATTGTGAAGATGAATAACATCAGGATCATACTTCTTGACCCACTCTATAAACTTCTTTGTTGCTCTTTTGCTGCCAAATCCACTTTCATCAAGGAGTCTCGCTCTTACACCATGCAATTTTACATCGAGGTCTGTGCCAATTCTTACAGCGTATTTCTTGTACTTGTCCGGTACATCTTCTCTGCCATATGCAATTTTTGCTGTATGACCTTGCTCAGTCAACGCATCAGCAAGATCAGTGCAGATTCTCCCTGTGCTGCGTATGCCGCAAACACTATTTATCATTAAAATTTTCATTATCTCTAATCCTTGAAATAATACTCTATCTGTTCCATTATCAAAGCTTTTTCAAAATGCTTACAACAGTATTTTTGTGAGCATTCGCCCATTTCTTCAATTCTAATAGTTTGCATTCTGATAATCTCGTTGACCAAATCCTTTGTGTTTCCTAAATCAACACAGAACCCACAATGAGCTTCTTCAATAATCCTCTTTGTCTCCCCACTCGCCGCAGCCACTATCGGCATTCCGCAAGCCATATAGGATTGTAGCTTAGCCGGAATAGTTTTCTCAAACAAAGGGTCAGCCATAAAGGAGATAAATGCCGCATCGCAAGCTGCCAATAGTTCTGGAATACGCTCAGGCAGCTGTCTGTCAATCATTACAAACATATCCTGAACATCATTATCAGTAATCTGCTTCAAGAAGTTTTCCTTATCCCTTCCATCGCCAACAATAACAAATTTCACATTTTCTTTGCCTTTGAGCAGCTTTGCCGCTTTAGGTAGAATATCAAGTCCCTGAGCCTTGCCTATATTGCCCGTAAAAATTATCTTAAATGAATCATCATTCGGGATCTCTGGAACAGGTTTTCGCTCAACAGGCTTGTAAAAGTTCTCAGCATACTGAGGGAGATACTTAACTTTTTCCTTATTCTTTTTAACACGCTTTTGTATCTCCTTGACAAAGCTCGGAGATGTTCCAAAAATGATGTCACAATTCTTGTATATGTAATTCACCATAGCGCCGATAGGCTTTAGTACCAACGGGCTGTGGATACCTGTAACGATCTCAACATTCTCAGGCCAGAGATCCTGCACATACAGATAGTGAGGAATCTTTCTCTTTTTTGCATACCAAACTCCGATAAGAGCCTGTGTCATAGGCGAGACTTCAAATGTAAACACATAATCAGCTTTGATATTTGTTGTTAGCACCCAGAAAAGCCCAGAAACAACAAATGATATATAATTGAGCGCCAGTCTCACAGAGCCTTGCTTTCTTGCTGTAAGCGGAATACGAATAATGTTTACGCCCTTCCAGCGCTGCTTTGTTCTCTTGAGCCAGCCGTATCCGTCATAGTATTCACCCTGCGGATAGTTGGGGTAGCCTGTCAGAACAGTGACCTTGTATCCACGCTTGACCCACTCGGCACACATATCATTTATTCTGAATTGTTCCGGATAAAAGTATTGTGTAACTACAAGAATGTGCTTTTTCTTCATCACTATTCCTCAGTTCGTTTTATGCTCTCTGTCAGAATGCATACTCTATAATTAGTTTTATAAACACTCAAACTCTTATCATAATAAAGATTCCCAAACGCCTTATCCACGAGCCCAGTAAAAAGTCCCAGCAGTTTCAGCGCCCACTCAAACCCGTGAATGAGCCTGACCTTCTTGCCGTGAGCCTCTCCGATCATCTTGACCATTTCGGAAGTGTTGCTGTACTCCCTGTTCTGCGGCCAGAATGTGCCTTGCTCGTTGTTTTCGATCATCAGGCGAACAAACTCGCAGAGATTCTCAATGTAGAGCATTGAGCGCCTGTTCTTGACGTAAGGAAAAATCGGCAGCTTCTGCGCCATTTTGGACATCAGCGGATAGTTTCCCTTGCTGCCCTTGCCGTAGATCATTGGAGGACGCAGGATAACCACTTTGAAATTATCATCACTAAGCGGTCTCAACCCATTCTCAGCCTGCACCTTACTATCTCCATAGCAATTCGCCGGGCGCACAGGCGTATCCTTGGTGATCCGTTTGCCCTTGCCGATAGGTGCGCTGTTGCCGTAAACAATTGCACTGCTCATGAAAATGAACTGCTTCACACCATCGGCTTTGGCTTTCTTTGCAGTTTCAATAGTGAGGTCGGTGTTCACAGCATAGTACAGCTTTTCTTTTTCCTTGCTGATCTTGCCGTTGTCGGAATGAGCGATACCCGCTACATGAAAAACGCTGTCATACCCGGAGAAATCCTTCTCTCTCCAAGTCCCGTCGATCATATCCACAGTATCTATCTGATACTCGTCACCGAACTGCGCCATATATTTTTCAAACGAGGTGCCTATGTAGCTGTTCGCACCCGTTATCAGAATTTTCTTCATTCAGCTGACACCTTTTCTTCCTGCTTGTGTATCTCACCCGTTCCGCCCTCAACAACACCGTCGCTCTTGAGAACAGCCTTGACCGAATCCACAAACACCTTAATATCCATCTTCAAGCCAGACCAGCTGCTCTTTTTGAGTGCTGCCGCATACTCGCCGTCCAGCTTTGCCTTGTCGGGAATTTCAAGCTCGTCTCTGCCGTGCGCCTGTGCAAGTCCTGTCAGACCCGGCTTGATGTCATTAGCTCCGTACTTATCACGCTCTGCCGTCAGAAAATCCTGATTCCAGAGTGCAGGACGGGGACCGATAACACTCATATCTCCTCTATAAATATTCCATAATTGTCCGAGCTCGTCTATTGATGTTTTGCGGATAATCGCTCCCACACGGGTTACACCGCCGTTTTTCAACATATGAGTTGGCACATCACTAGGCGTGTTCACAGACATAGAGCGCAGCTTGATGACATCAAAATAGCCATTACCTTGTGCGATTCTCTTTTGTTTAAAAAATACCGGCCCTGGGTCATCTATTTTTATCGCAATAGCAGTAACTGCATAAACAGGAGCAAGTACAACCATGCCTCCAAATGACAAAATAACGTCAAGTGTCCGCTTTATGTATTTATCATATATTGTAGGTGTATAATTACTCTCCCCAATGGCTTCAAGATGTCCTCTCATACCGTCCGCATTTTCAGGTTCTTTTTCATTTTCGACGAACTTTACCTTCTTTTTATACATAGGATTCTGTTCGTTAGTATCATTTTTATATTTATCTTTTTTACGTTGCTTACTAGCAATTATGCTCATAATAGTAAATGTAGCGCCTAGCACAGCACCGCTGCATATAGCTGCTTTTTTTATTTTTGATTTGAAACCAGCCATTATTATCACCCATAACTATAAGATTAGAATATTTCTCCGTAGTTCACCTTAGTTCTTGCAGGAACATTGCTGTTTGACTTAACTGTTGCATTACAATTGATATGACAACCTTCTCCAACAGTCGAGTTATGATTTACAACTGCACCGCTTGAAATAATAGTGCATCTGCCTATCTTAACGCTGGTACTCACTACCGCCATAGGCTCAATTACACAGCCCTCGGCAATTTTGGCAGACGGACTAACATACGCCCTGCGGCTAATGAATGACTCGATCATATATCCGGCAGTTTTCAGCTTATCTGAATAACTCAGTCGAATATCTGCATTGCCAATAGCTACCAAGGCACAGGGATACTCTTTGAAAAACTTTGGATACTCATCGATTTTTCCTATTGCCTCATCGCTGTTATCATCAAGAAAATCAATTTTATCGTAAATGTTAAGCGCTCTCGCTGATTCCTTTATCATAGTGCCGTATTGACCGGCACCGATTATCAGTAAATTATCCATCAGAAAAAGTCCGCCTGTTCCTCGCCGATCCAGTTCACCGTATTCACCTTATCATTCTTAACAAGCTGAATAATGATCCTGCTATCCTCTGTAACAATAGACTCAATCACCAACGGCTCATTGAACGAAGCGTCTGCCAGCTTCTCGCCGTTGGGAAAGACAATTGAGTTCTCTCCAATCTTAATAATAATCGGAGATTTTATCTTTCTCACGAACTGCTCAACTTTATAAGTCATACCCTCACCATTTGGCTTTCTCCAGCCTCCATGCGACACCGAAAGCGGTGCCGTACTTCAGCGGAGGTAAGATTGTTATATCTACTTTCAAGAAAAAGTAAAATTTACAATTAAAATCACAGTAAATCTTTCATCAATTAAATCAATTCACGATAAAATAGGTTATAATAGTTATCATACCACAAAACACCTATTTTAACTTATTTATTATATCACAAACGTTTTGGAGTGTCAAGTACCAAGGTTTGAAAAACTACGCAAATCGGCATTTTGGCACATTTTACATCTCTATTCCAACTATTTTTGATTATTTTATGAACGGAGGCATTATTTATGGGAAAAATCAACGCTTATCACCGCAGGGATGGCAGGTGGGAGGCACGGGTCTTGCAGGTGATTGACAGCAATTCCAAACGTACATACCGTTATTTTTACGGCTCGACAAAGGAAGAAGCCGAACAAAAGGCTATTTCAGTCTGCTTTTTTGAGCTCAATCCATCAACTGTAACGGAAATGTCCGTCAAAGAGCTATGCGCGGAATGGTTTTCAATAATCGCCAGCAGAGTGAAGCTCTCGACCCTCGCAAACTACCGTATGAAAGCAGAAAAGCACATCCTGCCGGCTTTTGGAGACAAGATGTGCTGCGAGGTATCTTCTAGGTTGGCTCATGCATTTATACAAAACAAGCTTAATTCGGGGCTTTCAGCTCGCTATGTTTCGGACATTATGGTGCTGCTGAAGTCAATGTTCAAGTATGCCAAGAGGGAGTATGGCATTGCGTCTCCCTTTGAAGATGTGGTGATGCCGAAATGCACCAAGCCAGAGGTACGTCTGCTTACGGCTGATGAGCAGAAAGTGCTGCAGAGCTACATATTACAGCACCCTGCTCCTATCAATATGGGTGTTATCTTTGCACAGTCTATGGGGCTTCGTGTGGGCGAGGTCTGCGGTCTGATGTGGCAGGACATCGACATAAAAAAACGTATTCTGACCGTCAATCGGACTGTTCAGAGGGTGCCTGTTCCTGATGGCAGCACAAAGACCCAAGTGATAATATCGTCACCCAAGAGTGCCAGCTCCGCAAGAGAGATACCCATTCCCGATGATGTTTATGACTTGCTCAAAAGCGCCGATATGAAACCCGGTAACTACATTTTAAGCAACAGCACCCAGCCTATCGAGCCTCGCAAGATGCAGTACGCCTTTGCCCGGATACTGAAAAACGCAAAATTGCCGTCAGTCAGATTTCACAGCCTGCGCCATGCCTTCGCTTCTCGGGCAATTGAGGTGGGCTTTGATGTCAAGACCCTTTCGGAGATATTAGGTCACTCGAAAATTGAACTCACAATGAATCTTTATGTGCATTCCAATCTCGACCGCAAGCGTTCCTGCATGAAGCTGATGAAGTGGTCGGCTTAACGTCATTTTGCCGTCAGGTGTGGTCAGCGGAAGGCGGGAAAAGCCTGTAATTTCGGGGGTGTTCGAGGTTTTGTTTGTAAATGATTTATTTAACGATGACCCGTAATAGCAAAATCAGCGCTATTATGGGATTTTTGCTATTCCAGCAGATTTATCACTTTCTTGCCCTGCTGCTCGGCATACCGAATAGCTTTTGCCGCACCACCGCCATGCTCTATGGCACAGATCACAAGGTTACTGCGGTCGATCATGCTCTTGTTTCTTTCAAAGATAGCCGCCTTCGGGTGTGCCTGCGACGATTCATAGCAGATCTGCACCTCGTCATAATACTCCTCGAAGCTTTCTTTGTTATCACGATATTCAGCCCTTTCATAAGGCAAAACGAGTATCAGAGATGCGTTGCCGCTTGCATATTCTCGGATGGCTGTCTTTACTGTCGATGCTGCAAGCTGGTCGAAATCTCCGTCCCTGCCTACAAGAAACTCTACATATTCCTTGCTGTTTATCAGCTCACGCAGTATAGGCATCAGTTTATCTCCCAAAGCAAACAGATTTGGTATCTCCCTATGTCCGAAAAAGCTGACTGTATAAACATCAAGCATTTGTCTACCTCCACTCTTGCATAGCTGCCGCCAAAAGGTATATAATATTTTTGAATAGCACTTTCGCAAAATTCAGTATTCGGAGTAAAAGGTAGACAAAACCTCCGAATACCGAGCTTTGCACATGGTCGAAATACGAACAGGTGACGAGCATTTGACGTTAAGCCGACAGCGACAACAGGTTCATGCAAGAGCGCTTTCTGTCCATAGAGCTATGAATATAACGGTTCAAAGTGACTTCGACGGAACTGTGTCCGAGGATTTCGGAAAGGGTCTTGATGTCGAAACCAAGCTCGAGTGCCGAGGTCGAGAACGAGTGCCTTAATGCATGGTAGTTGACTGACGGCAAATTTGCGTTTTCGAGTATCCTCTTGAACCGGTTCTGCATGGTGCGTGGTTCAATAGGCTTGCAGTTCCCGGAAAGGATATACGCACCGGACTTGTCTGCGAACTGCCTGACCATAGGCATAATGCATTCGGGTATAGGAATGGTGCGTAACGAATTGGCGCTCTTGGGTTCTGTAATGACAAGCTGTGTTCTACGCTTGCCACCAAAGGTCTGGATACGCTGAATGGTCTTGCGGACGGTCAGAGTGTTGTTAACAAGGTCGATATCCTGCCATTGCAGGGCGCACAGTTCGCCAATACGGACACCAGTATAGAGCGAGAGTGCGATGCCGAGTGTGGTAGTGCTGCGATTGGTGTTCAGATAGGCAGAAAGCGTTTTCTGCTGGTTAGCGGTCAGCACCTTGACCTCTGTATGCTTTTTCTTTGGTAAAACAATGCCGTCAAGCACGTTGCGAACAGCGTACTCACGGCAGGCATAGCGATATATTGATTTGAGCAGTACGATAATGTCGGTGACATATCGGGCAGACAGCCCTGATTTTAGCTTGCTTTCGATAAAAGCGTAGATGTCCTTCGCCGCAAGCATGGCGGCATTTGTTTTGCCAAATGCAGGCAGGATATGCTTATCAAGTTTCATGCGGTAGTTGGCGGCTGTGGACTCCTTTATTCTGTTTCGGGTCACATACAGCCATTCGGCAGATAAGTCCTTGACGGTCATTTCCGTTACGGCGGCTTGGTGCTGAATTGTCTGGCAGTCGAGCATCATCTTGTATTCAGCTTCCTGCTCGGTCGCGCCGTAGTAGGACTTATATTTTCTCTTGCCACCCTCGCTGCCAAGCGATATACGGCATTCCCAGCGTCCGTCTTTGCGCTGGTAAGTTGTTCCTTTTTTCATTTTGTTACCTCCATTTTTCTGTTGACATTATGAGCCGAAAGTGATATAATAATAACAATGTGAAGCGCGTAAAAACGTGCTTCTCTAAATACTGAATTTTGCGAAAAGCACCGATACAGTACCACTGCATCGGTGCTTTCTGACTTTTGGCTGTTCGTCAATGACGTTAATAATCGTAGTGGATAGTGTTGTCGGTCTTGATTCCGAGTTCCTCTTTCTTTTTCTCTATCACTTGGCGGAGCTTCCTGTCCACCCTCGACTGCAACTTCCGGTGACTGCGCATATAATCGTCCTCGATAATTCGAGCGAGGTGCGCAAACAGACTCATTACTGTGCTTGTCATAACAGAGCGCTCATAATCCTCTGAGTGTTGGAGGAGAGCCTCAGCATAGGCATTGCCGTTATCAGCTGATTTGGTGAGCCACTGCCATAAGTGCATCACGACTTGCATAGTCTACTCGCCTTGCACCTCTGTCCTCCAGCAAGAACGGCTCTCCGAATTTAATGCCCCACTTGAAGTACAGCTTGAGTTTTGAAATCATAGGGTGAGTGCCTGTTTTCATAACAATGAATTGGCCCTTCGGCATGCTTTTAAGCTCGTCTACAGTCATCAGCGGTCTACCTATCATCTGAATGGACTGTGAGCGTTCCTTGCCCAGAGAGATCGAACCGCTTTGAACAGTTTGCTCTCCGAGAGCTTTGCTTAACACCTCGGCAGACTGTGAGTTAGGTGCGAAGCCACCGAACACAGTCAGCTGAGTGTTATCCGTAATTATTTCCATACCTTCCTTGCCGTATTTCTGTTCAAGCTGGGCAAAACTTTGAATTATAGCCACGATTGAAATTCGTCTTGAACGTCCTGCTGAGAACATGGCTTCAGCACCTTCTATCTTAGGAAAAGTGCCGAACTCATCACAATAGAACATAACTCTGTTTGGCAGTGCGCCGCCATATTCATCTGCTATGGTGAGAATCTCTCGGTAAAGCTGCTGAATAAGCAAGCTGACCATGAAATACTTGCTTTGATCTTCTTCCGGCAGGATTATGAATATCGCCGACTTTTCATGGCAGAAGCTCTCTGCGTCTATCGCCGTACCGAAACACAGTATCTGTTCCATTTCGCTGTCGAGGAAGCTATTAAGTCTTGATAATGCTGTTGACATTACCGACATCATCGACTGGTCGGCGGAGTTCAAAGCTGCACCCGCCAGCCATTTGGCTTTATGCTCCGAAGGGAGCTTATCCATAAGCGAGGTAAAATACATCTTGGGTTTGTCTTTTGCACTCTTTGCAGGCGGCTTGGCGATGAGGTCTTGTATCAGTTTAAACACCGATACGATGTGGCGCTCATTCTTTTCTCCAAACTCTGCAAGCAAAAGAATAACTGAACTTAACAGACCCTCTGCCGCATCGTAGAAGAATGCGTTTTGGCCGTAGTTTGCTGAGTCACCGCCGCCGATATTGATTATTGTTTTAGCGGTTATTTTCGCATATTTCTCTGCTTTTGCCTTGGCTGACAGGTTGGTCTTATCACTCAGATAAATATCCATATATTTATTGACTAGGTGCAGAATGTTGTTCTCATCTGATCTGGTCGGGTTTCTAAGGTCTATGACAGACACGTTGTATCCATAACAGTCTCTGGCGATAGCACCGTAGTTTCGGGCTACATCGCCTTTGGTATCGGTCGATAAAAAACTCATACCGCTTGCGCAAGCGAACTCTATATTAGGATACAAGAAATACGCTGTTTTGCCGACACCGGCAGCACCTATCATCAAAGTGTGCACATCTCCGGTATCAATAAGAGCCGTTGTATTTTTACCACCCCTGCAGGCAACTATCGTGCCTTGAACAGTCGGCAGGTTCTTGCCTTGCCTCCAGAGTTCGGGCGTGAATGGCGAAAAGGAAAAGGTCCTTTTTATCTCACCGCCAGTCGCCCATCTTGCCGTTCCATGCTGACCGTCACCAACTGTTTTGGATTTAATCCCATTTATATTCTTATTGTCGAGAATATTTACCACGATGAAAAATACTATAAATGCTAATGCCATAAGCCCTATCGTTAGGGTGGAGGGATATATATGACAGCATATCTATCGGTGCCTCGAACACATAAAGCCTGCCCGAAGTTCCATAGTGGGCGAAGCTATATTTCGTATCGGAACCCTCGACTGTCAACTTAACAGTCTTTCCCATAGTAGTGGTAGAACGCTTACTTGCCTGTCTGGGAACGCCGTTTTCGTCGAGTCCTACGAATACGGCATTATGATATTTCACATCTTCAAAGAGCTTGCCTGCCTTTGCAAAATGCACCAGAACGTCAGACCTGATAAACCTCTGCTTAATGAGATAAGCGAATACACGCCGCATATTTGGTGCTTTCTCCGGCAGTTTGAACTCCTTCTTTTCCTCTTTCGGCATATCTGTTATGCTTTTGTGTGACACAGGTGAAACATTAACACCCAGCAGTTCCTGCACAGCCTCGGCGAAGCTCATGCCATAGAACTCCTGCATAAACTTGATTGCACCACCTCCGGTCTGATTCTTGTGGTCGTACCACTGAGATCCGTGTATCATAATACTGTCATGCTTGCCGGAGCCATCGGTGTAAATGAGCTTTGAAGATATGCCGGCACGTTCAAGGCGCTCGCCCCTCATGCGCAAGAACTGCTCCAGATCAACAGTATTTGCAAGCACTTTCTGCTCGTCTGTAAATGGTATATATGGCATAGCTTCACCTCACATCGTCTGCTCAAATGTTGGCGCGGGGGCAATATCGTGTGCCAGCCTGTCCTCGACCTCAGCGCGCTTAGCGTCATTAAAACGGTCAAGAGCGCCGACAAGGTATCCCGTGATGCGCCTTATACGTTCAAACGAAACAGCCTCGGTGTAGCAGGTCAGGTCAACAAAATCGCCGTCAGCCTCGATAACAAGCTCGGCTATCTTCATATCCGGGTGCTTGTCACGGACATATTTCTTGTATTCCTCTATTTCTTCCTCGGGCAGAGAATCCCCGATAACTCGTATTTTCATAAACCCTCCTAAAACGGTATCTTCTCCTTGAATTCCGTCATCAGCCCTGTAAAAGACTGCCTTTCCATCATATCTGTGGACAGGAACTGCCCCGACACCACAGTGAGCTGATCGTTCACAAGAACAGCGTAGGTCTCCGCATAGCCGAACTGATTTGCCATGCCGTCGGATTTCTGGAGCGAGCCATACTGCTGATACTTGCCCTTAGAGACCACAGTATTTGTCAGCCGGTAGTTGGTGGTAAAGTTGTCCTCGGTCACGCCTTGCATATTGCCGACTGTAAATCCGTAATAATAGTCACCGAAGGTGCTGACAATATATCCGAGGTCATAATCCAGATCACTATTGCTGAGATCAATGCACAACACATCTATAGTACCGCTGCCGTTGTCGTCCTTAAGAGTTATCCGCTGAAGACCATTTGTCTTTTCTTCGGTATGCTCAAAGCTGCATTTTTTCAGCACCTCTTTTGTGAGAGAAGATTTGTCCTCAAATGATATATTTGAGTCAAAGAACTCGGCAATAAAGGTGTTGGCTGCGAGCTGCTTCTTTTCTTCCTCGGACATTGTTGCCTTTGTTGTAGTTTCCGGTTCTGAACTATCCGCCGGTACGGTGGTCACGGGCGGAACAGTTGTGACCTCTGCTGTGGTTGTTGTAGTTGTTGTCTCTGTCGCCTGCGGTGGAGCAAATGTACCGCAAGCGGTGAGTGACATCATAAAAATAGCTGCTGCGATAGCCGCATAGCGTTTCATCATTTTCCTTTTCACCTCTCATTTAAGGTCGATGCTTAAACCTTCATACTCCGACTCAGTCTGCTCCTGATCTGCAAAGCAGGACAGGTAATCATCTGCGCTCTCTGCCATAGCGGTATAGTCGTGGCCGTCGGGAGTAAAGCTATACCACGAAACATCATTTCCATAGCGCCAGATGTGAGGATTGACCGTTTCGCCGCTTCTCATAGCTTTTCTGCCCAGCAGCTCGGTCAGATCAATGACCTGACAATCTATCTGTCCCTCTCTGCGGTTGAACAGCGAGAGCCTAAGAGCAGTAAAGTGGTCTGCGTGACCTCTTTCCACGAACTCCATCTTACCGGTAATATCATCTGTGAGTCTGAAAACACAAGACCTGCCGACAAACTTGGGACGCTCGATATATTCGCTCAAAGAGCAGACCTTTCGTAATTCCTGTTCAAAAAAGTTCATATTACTTTTCCTTTCAAAAAAATTAGGGAGAGCTTTAGCCCTCCCCATAATGCTTAGATGATCGTCCATACATAAAGCGGTGCGGTCAGGCTGAACAGCAGACCGCCGAAAATTATGGCGATAGGAGTCCATTCCAGCTGCCCGTGCTTGCGATAGTCGAGATACGCTGCGCCTATCTTTACGAACAGCAGAACCGCCAGAATCACGTCGATAGCGGGGAACACCACGTTGTTGACCACAGACTGAATCTGACCTTTTGCCGTTGTCCATGTCGATGTGACGGCGCTTGCGACGTCTGCGCTCGCCGTGATCGTCATCATAGCTGCGAACATCATCGCCACACCGATAGATGCAAGAATTCTCTTTTTTCTCATTTAATCACCCTTTCCTTAAATCAATATCATTCGGTAATCGAAATTCCGATACTCGCCTGAACTAATATACCACCATAATGCCCCCACAAGGAGGGCGGCCGCCGCAGCGACCGCAATAATTGTCAGAGCCTTTCTCATTCATCGACCTCCTGGTCCTTCTTCCTCTTGGATGCTACCATGATCGAGCCGCAGACAGCCATCATAGCAAGAGAGCCGTTGACAACGCCGAAGTCAGAGCCGGTGTGGGGATTGCCTGTAGTAGTGGTAGTCGTAGTGGTAGGCTTGTGCTTATCGTACATAACTACCTCAGTCACAGAGCCGTCCTCATTGACCTTAAACTGGATATCGTTGGCGATCTCAAAACCATCGGGTGCGGTGATCTCTCTGAGGGTATAGGTTTTGCCGACAATGAGCTTGCCCTCGATATAGTGAGCCTCGCTTGTGCTGACCCATTCCTCAACTGTGTTTCCGTCCTCGTCGATAACAATGAGCTTTGCACCGGGGAGTTCCTCATCGGTAGTGATGTCACGCTTGCTGATGCATACCTTAGTGGTATCGTCCTTCATCACTACAACATCAACAGAGCCGTCCTCGCTGACAGTAAAGGTGATGTCGTTCGCTACAACGTAACCGTCGGGGCTGATCTCCTCATGGAGGGTATATTCCTTTCCGGCGGTCAGCTTGCCCTCGATTATATGAGCCTCGGTAGTGCTGATCCACTCGTCAACGATCTCTCCGTTTTCATCGATTACCTGAAGCTTTGCGCCCTCGAGCTCCTTGTCGCCTGTGATATCGGTCTTTGAAACGTGTACCTTTGTAGCATCATCAATCATGTGAACCTTGTCAACAGAGCCGTCAAATGAAACTGTAAACTCGATATCAGCGGCGATCACAAAACCGTCGGGAGCCTTTGCCTCATGAAGCACATAGGTCTCTCCGGCTATCAGCTTTGCTTCTATGAAGTGTCTTTCGGCGGTTGTGACCCATTCTTCGACTACATTGCCGTCCTTGTCTATGATCTGGAGGGTTGCGCCTATAAGCTCATCGAGAACAGCGGTATCCTCGCCGTCGGTCGTCTCATCATCAGCGATGACTGCTGTCTTGCTGATCTCTACCTTTGTGGTATCATCAACCATAATAACCGTAGGATTTCCGTTTTCATCGTAAGCCTCTGATTCGATACCGTTAACTGTCACAACATTGTTTTTGTCGACCTCAAAGGATATATCTGTCGAGATAACATAGCCGTCGGGCGAAGCTGCCTCGTGAAGAACATAGCTGCCCGCGGGGAGATTTGTGACTACATGGTTTGTGCTGTCGGAAACCCACTCGTCAACAGTCTTTCCGTCACCGTCAAAAAGCTGCATCTCTGCCCCTGCAAGCTCTTTTCCGTAAATATCCTGCTTGGAAACACTTATGGTTATGGGCTTGTTTTCAGCCTTTATCTCAACTACTTCGCCGTCCTCCGAGACAGCAACAGGGTACTTCTTATCCGAGAACACATAACCTACAGGGGCTTCTATCTCGGTCACGATATATGAGCCGTAGGGAATCCCGTTTATCTCGAATACACCGTTTTCATCGGAAACTGCCGTTGCAATAGCGTTTTCTGCGCTGAATACCTCACAGTCAGTGTGGAATATTCCGAATACTGCATTTGCTAAAGGCTCGTCATGCTCATCGACCTTGAGACCGCTTACAGAGCCTCTCTTAAGGTCGTTTGTAAACTCTCCGCAGTCTATCTCGACAGTATCTGTCTCCTGACCTGCATATTCAATTGTAACAAGATATTTCTCGTCGTTTATGATATACTTTTCATCGGTAGCTATTTCCTGAACGTAATATTTACCGAACGGGAGCTGTTCTGAAATAGTCGCCGTCATATCCTCGCCGATAGAAACATAGCTTATCAGTCCGCCCGCAGGGATCGCAGAGCCGTCTGCTGCCTTTATCTCCTCATCAGCGTAAAGCCCGAATATAACACGCCTTGCATCATCATTGCTACCGACATCGTAATCCTCATCGTGTTCCATAAACTTGGAAAGGTGTATCTTTACTCCCTGATAATCGTTAATAAACGAAGTGTCGGCGATATCGCAGAAATTAGCCTCCTGACCCGCATAGGTCAGTTCTACTGTCTTGCTCTCTGTACTTATCACATGCCCGTAGGGTGCCTTTATCTCCGTCACGGTATATTTTCCGAGATAGAGAGCAGGAGTTTCTGCAAAGCCGTTTTTGTCTGTGGTAACTGTTGCCACGACTTCGCCCGCCTTTGCCCTTACTGTACCGTCTGCGGTTTTGATATCCTCAGCTGCTTTGACCTCAAACACAGCACCGCCGAGATAGCTCTTCTCAAAGTGAGGAGTGAAGGTGGTATAGCCTTCCTCATGGATATTGCCTTCCTCGTCCTTCCAGATAGCGGAGCCGAGTGCAGTCACATGGCTGAATATCTCGCCCTGCTTGTGGATAACTATCTTGCCCTTCTGAGGCGAATCGAGTTTTTCAACTATGACCACAGTTACAGCATTTTCCTTAGTGGAGTTGGCTCTGCTTACGGTAAAGTCAACAGGCTTGCTGTCAAGCACATATCCCTCCGGAGCCTGAACCTCTATAAGCTTGTAGCTGCCGTAGCCAAGGGTCTCGGGAGTTATAAGATAACCCTCATCATTGGTATAGAACACATCAGCTTCTCCCATAACTATCTTGCTGTCGGCGGCGTCATATATCTCAAAGCCCGCACCTGCAAGTGCAATATTTTTGCCTGTCTCCGC
The DNA here is from genome assembly GCA_017480485.1 of Ruminococcus sp. The sequence continues at coordinate 45,039 of JAFVAN010000013.1, forward strand.
ATCACGCTTGACTACTTTTACATAGCTTTCAAAGGGCTTGTTGTTAAGGGTATATTCATACGTCTGGCCGTCCTTGCCTATGCTTACATCAAAATCGGGAGTAAGCTCTGCGTCCTTAACGGTCTTAGTCTGGTGGACTGTGTAAACACCGTAAGGCAGCTTCTTTGTCTTTGCAAAGCCGTTTTTGTCGGTCACAAGATGATCGCGTTCCCTGTCCTTTGCATTCTCATAGCTTCCTGCACTCTTGAGATACACATCAAACTCAGCCCCTGCTTCAAGATTCTCGATAACATCATCATTCTTGTCGCTGTGCTTGATTATAGAGATATCGCCCTTTACGGGTGATTCATATACAGTCATTTCTACGGTGTTATGCTCTAAGGTGTAATTCTTTTCCTCTGCGCCTACATTGTATACGGTCTTGTCAAGGGTATAGCCCTTTGAGGGAGTGATCTCCTTGACAGTATAACTGCCGCACACATATTCCTTGGTTTTGAAATGACCGTTTTTATCGGTCTTGTACTTATCCACAAGCTCGCCGTCCTTGTAAAGACCGTATTCGGCACCTTCAAGGGTAGCGTCTCCCTGTGAGGATTTTGTTTCTGCATCGACCTTTGTTATCTCTGCGGTGAACTTTTTGAGCTTGTTGTTAAAGGTCTTTGTGGTCGTGGCATCAGCGGTCAGTGTTGCAGTCTGATTTGCGGGGGTGACATATCTTATCGGTACATCCTTTTCGCTGATGGTATAGGTTATTTTCTTGTTGCTGCTGTCATATACGGGAATATCATTAAGCTCGGCAATACCGTTTGTTCCTGTCTTTACGGTATAGGTCTTGCCGTTTCCTGTAATGACAAAGGTCCTGTCGCCGTTCTGTCCGTCCTCCGACTGCTTGTTTATCTTGATATTTCCCTTTTTCGAGTTGTTGACAAACTTGGTGGTCACGGTAAAATCCGCATCACCGCTTGTAAGGGTAACATTCTGAGCCTTCGGGGTCTCATATCTGGTCTCGACATTTATCTCGCTGACATTGTAGGAGATAGCCTTGCCGTCTGACATATCATAGACCTTGAGGTTTGAAAATGTCGCAACACCCTTGCTGTTTGTTGTTGCTGTCTTTGACTTGGCCTTTCCGTTTTCAGTCCAGGATACCTTGAACTCACGGTCGCCTATAACGCCGTCATCGGCAGTCTTGTTTATGAGTATCTTTCCGTATTCAAAGTCCTCGGTGACCTTATTGACACCGGCGCTGATAGTGTGAACAGTGGCATCAAGCTGATAGCCCTTCGGCGCTTTGAGCTCCTTGGCATAATAGGTCGCATTGGAAAGAGAAACGGAGCCCTTGCCGTTAGCGCCTATTGTAAGCTCGGCTACCTTTGTTTTACAAGCCTTATCGCTGTAGATGCCGTAAACAGCTGATGATTTATCAACAGTAGATTTTCCTACAAGATTTCCGTCTGTATCATACTTGTCGATCTCAAAGGTAACATCACGCTTTGTTATCCTGAAGCCGAACATATTCATAGCAGAGGTAGTCTTGCCGTCGGTCTTGTTGTTGATAACAACACCCTCGCTTCCGCTTGCCTCGATCCTCCAGTGGGTACCGCCATCGCCCTTGCCGTCGCCTACGGTCTTGGTCGTGATCTTACTTTCATCAACGCCTATCTTCTTAAGATAGGCCACAACATCTGATCTTGAGTTAAACTCGCCCATATATATCCAAGCGTGGTCGATTCCGCCGGGATTTTCGCCCACAACAACAGAACCGGGGGTAATGGTCGAGCCGTCCTTGCACTCCCAGTATTCGTAGGTCTTTTTAGCGGTTTTATCTGCGGGAGAGGGAAGGTTCTCCTTCTCGACATCTATATTTGCCGTAACGCCGCCGTAGGTCACCGTGCATTTGCTGTTTACAGTCAGCCAGTGAGCGGTATCAACAGGCACGGGGTTGTTCCATGAAAAACCCGAGGTCGAATATCCGAGGTGAGTCAGGGTGTAATATATAAGGCCGGAGCAGTCAATACCCTGCTGACGGATATAGCTCTCCGAAAGAGGTTCGTACTGACCCTGATAATATATTCCCGAATATCCCTTGAAGCCGAAGGTGTAGGGCGCTCCGAGGAGTGTTGCTGCCTGTGCTATAACGGTATCAACAGACGGGAATGCCGGCTCTTTGGCCTCTGCGGCGCTTGCAGTTATCGCACCCGTCACAGATGTTCCGAGCATAGAAAAAGCGCAGAGCCCAGCCATGAGCCCTGCGCCGATACGCTTAAATATTTTGTTTTTGAACATATCTTTTTCCTTTCATTAATAGTCACATTCGCTTAATCTTACATCAAGCATATTTTCACATTCATCGATCACTTTTGTGTAGCCGATATCCTCACACAGAAATCCGCCCGCCTGTGTATCCAGCACATACCATGCCCCGTCCACCTTTACAGCATTGGCACAGTGATGATACCAGTCACTCATCATCGCATATCCGCAGTCAAGCCCGATACCCTCGCACAGGCAGTATGCTATGCTCGACATATATATGCAGTTGCGTTCTCCGCTGAATTCACCCTGCATATATTCAAACACAGTCTCGGCTTTTCCGCAGTCACTTCCGTCATTTGCAAGGCTTTTGCCGATATTCACATAGTAGTCTTTGCTGTGACCGTCGGCAAAGTATATCAGCCAGTGATCTGTGACATTCATTTTCTGCGGCTCGGTATATGGCTCTGCTGTGGTTGTTGAAATCTGCGTTGTAGTTGTTGTTTCCATGGCCGTTACAGTCGGCGGTGTGGTCTGAACTGTAGTTGTTATAGGTTTGGCTTCAGTTACCCTTACCTCCGGCTGTGTCTGCTGTGTTTCGGGTGATGGCTCATCGTAGTACACGATATACGTCTGTGCTTCTGTCTGCTGTATGGGCTGTTTTGCTGTAGTGCTTTCTGACACAGTTCTTCTGGTGGTAGATTTCGATGTTGTTCCTGACGTAGTGGTTTCTGCTTTTGTAGTAGTTGTTGTCTTTGACGTGCTTGTGATCTTCGCTGCGGTAACGGTCGTTGTAGTAGCAGCTTTTGGTGATTTCACGGTTTTGGAAGTCGTTTCAGCGGCTGTTGTTGTAGTTTGGCTGACCGCCGAGGTTACCGCTGCCGATTCTTCCTTTACCGTATTCTCAGTTGTTCCACAGGCTGTGAGCATAGCGGATAATATTATGATAAGCATTGCTTTTTTCATAGCTATCAGCTCCTTTCAGCAACACCATACTACAAAGCCTGCGCCGCTGTCAAGCCTTTTCGGAAATCTTCTACCTTTTGGACTGTTTACACAGCTGACCTTGTTGCAACTTACATAGACATCTCAGGGTCAGGTTCATCAAACTCCGGCTCCTCGGACTCGTCCTCATCGGGAGTGTCCTGCACCTCGATCTCTGCCTGCTGGGACTGAGCCAGTGCTGCCTTGTATGCGTTAAGCACTGAGGTGTTCAGCGCATCTCTCGCACCCTTAGTCGTAGGGTGGAAAATATCCTGATATTTTTTCTCACCGCTTGCAGTAGTATACGAGGTCGAGGGCATGGAGATAAACAGCCCCTTTTCTCCCTCGCAGACCTTGATGCCGTGAACAGCATAGTACCCGTCAAAGCTTGCAGATGCGATAGCTCTGACACCCGAATCGGGCTTGTCGATAAGTCTGTTGATTTTTGCGTTTACTTTCATAATATCACTTCTCCTTTACGTCATATCCTGTCCGATGTCCTCGGACATTTCTTCTGTCATTGTTTCGGTATCCTCCAAGCAGATCACCGACTGCGGGAACATACGGCTGTACAGTTCGATCTGATCATCACGAAGCGAACGGGCATCATACTCACCGTATGCATTAGTTCCGTCGCCGCTGATGAAGCAGGTACCGTGTACAAGAGTCTCGCCGATCTTTCTGTTGGGCGCAGACCCGTTCAATAGGAACTCATCATTGCACCAGCATATTGCATCGCCCTTTGGCTCGAAGTACACACACTCGAAGCTGCCGCCGACCACGCTCTGCATGGCTCTGATACCGTCATGTCGTATCTCCGCAGCATAGGGAGCACGGTCGTTTTCAAGGACAAGTATCTTCATCATCTCGCTGTGGTTGGTCTTACTGATGTCAAAGTCATCAAGTTTTTTGAAACCGAAACTGTCAACGAAATAGAAGCCCTTGTACTTGCCCTCACAGACCTCGACCACATCACTGACCGAGAGAGAATGCCCGTAATATCCGGGCGGATGGTCGGTATTGCAGAGCATAAACACACCGTCAAGTCCGTCTGCAAGCACCTCGCCGCCGTAGACCTGATGATAGTTTTCTGTCTTAACACCGCCATGAGCCATAGTAAAGTCGTGGCTCATAAAGTGATTATCAGCATTGTCCTTGAGCTGAAATATCCGCACTTTCATTTTGGGCGCTTCGAGTATTTCCAACCGTCTTGCCGCCCACTTGGGAATCTGCTTTTTATCGGCGATGCCGATAAAATCGCTGCGGTAGAGCTGATCCTTCATACCGTCTGCAAGAAACTGACCGAATACCTTTTTATCACCGTTGACCGGTTTGCAGCCGAAACCACTGGTGGCAAAGAAATACTGCACCAGAGGATTTCTGAACTGCAGTTTCAGTTTTTCCGGCTTGATGATAAGCAGTTTGCCCTCATAGTCCTGCGGCTCATCGTGCTGCTCGCAGTGTTTTTCGGAAAGCATATCCCTGCTGTCAATCATTATCCTCATCTTCCTCCCAATCGCAGCACTCACGCAGAGGGCAATCATTGCAGTCCGCCTGCAACTGACACACCTTGTCAAATTCCTCATCGGAAATACCGCAGTCACGGGGCTGGTCATCGTCAGTCTGGTCATCTTCGCCATCAGCAAACACCGCCAGCATAACATCGCCGCCGTCCTTTTCAAGCACTATCTTCACGGGGTCGCCGTTCTCGTCATAAAGACCGCTGAATGTGCTTTTGCCATTGGCAGTTATGAGGCTGCCGAGAATAAGGTTATCCATCATATTTTTTCTCCTTTTCATGTCATTGTTGGTTCTATGGTTTCTACAAGCTCACCGAAATCCACCTCATCGTCTAGCAGTGATCTCGGTTCGACGCTCTCAAACCTTTCGAGTTGTTTTTTTGCCCACTCGGGAAGCTGGTCTCTGTCTGCTATGCCGATAGTATCCTTTTTGTTCAAGTGAACATGTGATCTGTCCGTGAGATATACTCCAAACATATCGTAAGCAAAGCGATTGTCAGTATTACGAGGCTCTTTACAGCCAACTCCGCCGATAATATATACATACTGGTTTTCAGGCTTTTTGTATTCTTCTCGCAGAAGATCTGAGCTAATGATGACAAGCTGCTCTTTATAATCAGCATTTTTGTCAGTACAGCTGCATTGTTCCTCGCCAAGCAAGCCGAGGCTTGAATACAGATCGTTCAGGTCATTTATGAGACGGTCAAGCATATTTTTCGCTATTCCAGAGCTATACCCATAAGTCTCAATAAGCGGAAAGTCGTCTGGCATGAACTGCTTAGCCCATATTACCCTATCATGTGAATTGTCCTCACATGATAAAATGGTCGCTGCTAATACCCATCTTATCCTGTCAAGACCGTATTTCTCGCTGATGACCTTTAGGTCATCCGAAGAATAGCCCTCTTCTGTGAAAGCGCCCATTTCTTTGCAGCATTTCTTATTTTCGATCATGCTGTCGTAATAATGATTCAGCATATTATAGTCTCTGGCTACTGAAGCTGAGTGCTTATATATGGGGCAGATCAAGTCAAATCACCACCTGATATTTTCATAGTGTTATTCTCCCTTCATCGTCTATTGGTTCAAGATCGTCAAAAAATGTGGTCTGCCTCCCGAAGTTGTAAAGCTCGAATATATCATAATTTGCTATGAGAAATTCGTTATAAAGCGCCCCGGGCGTATTATGGAGTATCATGCTGTTGGGCCTCGCCACGCGCATTTTGTACCACTTGTCCTCACAGTATAACTCATCAATAAATTGGCAGTCATTGTAGGACAGCAGCACCTTGCTTTCGCAGTTCAGCAAAGTATTGTGAAGCTCCCTGTGCTTCGCATCTCCGAACAGCGGAACTCCGTTGTACAGGCTTTCTGCCATATAGTAGGGCGGGTCGCAGTACAGAAAGGTGCCGGGCGCATCGTGGAATTTTATAAGGTCGATACAATCCTTATGCTCGATTATGACAGATTGCAGCATCTTGAAAGCGCCGTTTATGAGGGCGATTATGGACTCATAGTTTACGGGCTTTATCGCCCAGCTTGTTCCGGTCGCCGAGTAGCTGCATTTCATAAGAATATAGAAGTTCACAGCATCCCACAGCTTCGGGTCTTTGGCACGTTCATCATACTCTTTGAGTATTTCGCTTGTCAGCCACAGCTTATATATCTTATCGTCAAGGCTTTCGGCTGAGTTTATCTGCTTTCTGATCTGCTCATAGAAGTCCTCAATATCTTCATTGTGGTAGAACACCTTTGAGGCTATAATGAATTGATCTCTTGCATTCAGAAAAAACTCCCGCACAAAATCCTCACGGAAGCTCCCGTCAGAATTGTAAACACCCATCAGCCTATTCAATAGTTCGTCAGCCCTTGTTTTAAGCACTCGCATAAAGTTCACCAAGTGCTGATTAAAATCGTTGTAGATCTGTATGGGCGCTATCTTCCCCGAAAAGGTCAGCGCACCACCGCCTCCGAATACCTCCACATACTTCTTCGGATAGTCAGGCATTATCCGCCTGATTACGGGTATAAGGACGGATTTGCCGCCTATCCACGGAATGGGCGGGTCGCACCCGCCGTAATACTGATTGCTCATTTTTTCCTTTCCGCCATTTCACCGATGACGGAAAATATATAAGCCGTTCTGCCGCCATCGGCAAAACGACTGTCCTTTAGTATTTTCGGTTCATGATCTGTTCGGCATATCTGATGATACAGTCACGCTTACCACGGTCATCGGTGTGAGTTTTCACCGCACGTTTGAGCATTTTGTATCTGTCACGGTCAAGCACTGGTTTCATAATCTTCAGCATATCCCGTACCGAATCCGCTTTCATCACCCTGTCGAGCAGATCAAGCCCGACATAGCTGTTTCTCACTTGAGCTTTACCTCCCTCTGAACACGCCGCAGACGGTCAATCTCCTTGCTTGCAGCATACCACGCTACAGCAAAGCCTCCGATAAGCAGCCCTATGATCATGCCTACGATCATACCGATAAAAAGCATTGTCATTCGCTCATTCCTCCTTCAAGGTCTATTTCCGGATCTTCATCCATATCTTCCTCGGAGCAGATCTCCACATACTCGCCGATAGTATTCAGCGCTTCATCATAGCTTTTGCAGTCCATAACTCTCTCAGACATTTCCTTCGCCTCGGCACTCATGCCGCTGCGACGGAGAGTTTTTGCTGCAAGCCCCATTAAGACGAATACGTTTGAATCAGCCCCTATCAACGGACATTTGGGCTTCTGTCTCTCCTGTGACTGTTCCTCATTCACAAAGCCGCCAAGTCGGTTCGGAACATAATCAGAGAGCCAGGTTCCGCCGAACTGTTCATGTGTCTGCAAACGCCACATTGCGAGCTTACTTATATCAAGGTCAACTCCTTCAAACGGGAAGAGTATGCAGGTGCAGCCCTCGCCTGAGAATACCGAACAGCTTTCAAACTTGCTGCCATTCTGTAGAATTCCGGCCTCTGTCAGCATATCGTTGATACCGTCAAGCCACTCCTGCGGGTCACCTCCACAGCCCTGCAAAATGAGGCCTTCCTTTTCACCCATTCTGCGAAGCTGGTCGTCTGTTATTCTTTCAATGCTCACTGCGGCACCTCCATATCTAAAGCTTCATCTTCTGACAGCTCAGGTTCATACTCCATAAACTCCGCAAGTGTCATATTGTCTATGAAATTGGGCGAAGTATCATCTGTAAATGAAATATATCCTTCCGTTCCGAGGTCGATAGGTTCCTTTGTTATGACAGAGCCTGCGTGATTCACAGCAACTCTTTTTTCTATTGTACAGAAATATCTTTCATCACCATGACGCAGATGATAGCAGTACATCCCCTTCGGAATGTCTGCATCGGTTATGCGGACATTGGTAAAAAGTGCGGGCTTTCCGAACAATTCTATCTGCTGCAGATCACCGTCAAGGCTTTCGATATGAATATAGTCCGTCTCACTTGCATTCAGATACAGACCGCAATCCTCTCCAAGATCTAATCCTATGACCGCAGCTGCGAATTCCGTACCTTCTCTACCGCAATTGGGACAGTATTCTTCTGTCCTCTCACCGTCATAATAGGTGCACCTGCCGCAGTTATATCCGATATCCTCATCAGCCCACTCATGCTCAAAGGTGATTGTCGGAAACATTGTTGTGAGCTTTTCAAGGATAGTGTGAGGTGCTGACCATGCAGTCAGGAAAGAGATAGTGTCCGAGTTTTCTTCGGTTTCAAAGTTTTCATATCCGTATGAGTTCCACTTCGTATCCCAATTGTCGATGCACCAATTGTAGCTGTCCTCGACATCATCGGGCATGGGAATGACTTTTTCAAAGTCAAGGCTGCCAAGACCTACCTTATCGACCTTGACAGCCTCCATGACCCTGCGCACCTCGGCAGGCTCACCGATGAGCTTTATCCTGTTTGTAATGTGATTAGGCATGTGTACCCTCCTTCATAAGACGGGCAAGGATATACTGCTGCCCCTTGCCGGTTACCAGCGTCTGCTGATAGGTCTTTATCTCACCGTGCATCTCAAACACCGACTCCTTGACACGGAAGTACCCACGCTCGATATATTCCTGATATGGCAGATTCCCCGCCATAAGGATGCCCTTTGCGCGCAGCCATGCGAACAGCCTTGTCCTGCCGATGCGGATCCCGTGGTCGGCACACAGCTTTGCCATCTCGTTCATGTCGATGAGGTTAACGGTGTCGGACACATGGTCGGCAAACCTGACCTTCGGCTCGTCACGGCGGATACGCTCGTTGAGCTGGTTTATCACCTGACACTGCAGCTTAAACAGATTCTTGACTGCGTCATCGGCGAAGGTGAGATAGGTCTCAACGAACATATCCTCATTGGCAACATAGCCGCCGGTCTTGCGGATAGTGGGCAGCACTTCGGAAGTCACCCAACGCTTGAAACGCTTTGCGCTTGGCAGCTTGCTTGAAAGCACAAGGCTGTAAAAGCCGGATTCGTTTATAAGCGTTGCCATAGTACCATTGACGGTGAACGTTTCGTTCACCGTCCTATCTTCGGGGTCAACGTGGTCTCTTATGGCTTTCTGAGGGTTGGTGTACTTCAGAATTACCGCAATGTCCTTCCCCACCAACCAAGGCTCGCCATTAATAATGGTAGACCTTACCGAACCAAATTCCTCATTTACAAAAGTCATTATCTCATTCATATTTTTGTATTCTCCTTTTCGATCTCCTTTATAAAATTCGCCAGCGCTTCAATGACATTTACCGTCACTGCATTTCCTGCCTGCTTGTAGAGCTGTGCGTTTGATATACCCACCGCCTTTGCCTTTGCAAACTGCTCATCTGTAAAACCCTGCAATCGCCAGCATTCCAAAGGCATGAGCTTGCGGATAAGACCGTTGTACGCAACTCCGTTTCTGTCGGTGACCGTGATAGTGAACATCGGGTCATCGGGATTCTTGAATCTGCGCCCCTGCTGACGAACCTTTTCTTTCATCGGTGTCAGCACTGGAATAGGTTTTTCCAAGAACAGTGCCGCAGATTTCTCACCCTTATGATGACCGATACCTCCGTCCTGTCGGGCGGTGATACACCTTGCGAGGTCAGTTATTGCCGGTTCGGGGTTCATATCAATACATTTCATTGAGTAAAAACCCTGTGTGGCAGATGGTGTTACAGTATGGGCGATGTCATGTCCGACCCGACCTCTGCGGCTGTTCAAATCTGCGTAGGCAAGGTCAATGCTGTCGCCCGGCACAGCTATCTGATAGCCGCTTTTTGTAAGCGACTTTATCGGCAGACCAAGTATCTCATACAGCCCCGACTTGCCGCCGAAGCCACCTGCATTGCCAGTAAGCGTTATACTCAGTCCTTCGGGGGAGTAGACTCGGCAGCCTTCTCGCCCTGGTATGCGTTGGATAAGAGTCTTTGGATTTGACTCCGTGAAAGACAGAACTCTGCCGGCACATTCGGTTCTAAGAAATCCGATAATGAACACTCTCTTTCTGGACTGGGCGACGCCATGATCCGCGCTGTTAAGCACCTGCCATGTGACATCGTACCCCAGTTCATCCAGCGTATGGAGGATGGTCTCAAACGTCCTGCCTTTGTCATGCGACAGTAAGCCGGGGACGTTCTCCAGGAGCAAATAGCGAGGTCTTTTGACGGCGGCGATCCTTGCAATTTCAAAGAATAACGTTCCTCGGACATCGTCAAATCCTCGCCGCTTTCCAGCGATTGAAAAGCTTTGATCGTGATAGGTAATTCTTTGAAGCTATCTCCGAATTTTCCCCCACGCCACACCGTGCATGAGACTTTCACCTCACACGGCGTTCCATCAGCAGCTGATCTGCTGCTGACTGGAGCCTATCCCTCCGCTGTGTTTCCACAGCTTCAACGGTACTGCGGCTCCGCTTTCTGTCAGATAAAAAACAAGTTATACCGCAATGGCTTTCCTTGCTGCCGCTTCATCGTGTGTGATCACTCTGCGTTCTGACATTACCACGTTCCGATGATCCTATCTGTGCATATATTCTTAGGTCTGTCCTCTGAGCCTGTGCGCTTGACAATGCCTGCAACATTGTAAGGAATTTCATACCCTGCAGTTTTACTTTTCCTCACACACCCCATGAATTATGGTGACGGCATTTCTGCCGCCGGATCCTATAGACTCGTACATTCGGACATTCGCTTAACAGCTTTAAAGCTACATACTGACCGTAAATATTTTATAGACCCCCGGCATATTGGCAGCGCCGTTCATCTCTGAACAGCTTTCCACAGCATTATCTGTTTGGGCTGCTTTCTGCCGACTTTAACGTGCTCTATACATTGCGGCTATCGCATGCCGCTTTGCATAACGTAGGTTCAGGGCAGGCGTTTTGGGGCGTTACTCCCTCATTCCGCCTGTCGGATCATCAGTTCTCCCGATTACTTATCAGTGCCCGACCTTTTCAGCCGGGAACGTGTCGCACACAAGGGAATCCTCCGCAAATAAGGTCGAAATCCGGCATGGTTTCGGGGTTGATCTTTCTTGCGTCATCGTAATACACCTCCTTCGATGTGTCGTATAGGGCTTCATAAGCCTGTTTTGCGTACTTGTCACACTCGCAGTAACCGACACATTCAAAGCCGCCCGCCCTCTCAAGGCCTGAGCGGAAACCGCCGATACCTGCGAAGATATCGAAAAATCTTATCAAGAATATTGTCCTCCTTCCTTGTTATTCCGAAGATTTTTCTTTGAAGCTTAACATTAATCAATTTTAACACCTCTTTCTTTTTTGGATATGTATAAAGCCGCCTGCACATATTGTACAGACGGCTCATCGAAAGGAGTATGAATATGACACCAAAAACGCCCCCGACAGTACGTTCAAGTACCGCCGAAGGCGTGATCTGTTATTATGCTGTTTTTTCGGAATAGTCCATCGCCATGATACGGCGGATATCCTGTATCTTAGGGTAATCGTAGGATTTGCTACGGCACATCCAGCAAGAGCAGTGTATCTTGCCTTTACTCAGCATTCCTTCGTGCTTGTAGTACCAGTAGTCATTCTGCTTGTGGATAATGCGCTTCTTTCTGCCAATGTGGTTTATCCTCTGATGTCTTGTGTAGGCTCTGCTTCTGCTCATGCGATTAGTCCTTTCATTTAATATGTATTTACCGAGCATATTTCAGCTCGGCTTTTTTCTACATTCCCATATTCTGCCCCTCGGATTCGTCAGGCTCATCGACCTGTTCCTCGTCCTCGCTGACATCATTCGGCATAACAGTCAGCACATTCTGGAAAGGAACGCCGATATCGTGAACAGCGGAATGCATTATCTCCGGCATCGCTCCGACCATTTCGCTTATAGCGTGTATCAGAGGAGTACGGAAATCATTGTCCTCAAACAGCTTGTCGATGTCGAAGCTGCTCTCGCCGCCAACTGCCCGGGCGGCAATATCTCTTGCAGTCTCCAGCAGAAGGTCATGCAGCTTTAGCTCACTGCCCACGAATTCGCCTATCTTTCGCTTTACTGACGCCGCCACCGACTGGTCTATCTTAGGGTTGACGATATGGAAATCATCGACCTCGGGGACAAGAGCAAGACTGCTGCCATTGCGCCATTTCATGTGGACATTGCCGGCATCATCGATATATTCGACCTTTCCAAGCGACCCGCTTTCTATGGGATAAGGGTCGTCCATGTGGTCGAGACAGATCATCGTTCCGGGAGGGTACAGCGTTCTCAAACGCTCTATCTTCTTTTCATCGTAAACCATTAGATCACCCCATATTCATCGCCATATCTTCGGCTTCTTCCTCAAAGCCCTCATCTTCTTCGAGAACTTCGTCATCAGACTCGGTTTCCTCAGCCTCACCATTGTCCTGTTCCTCCGACTGCTCCTGGCTTTCGGTCTGCTGCTGATCTCTGTCAAGTTCTGCACGGATGAGCCCCAGCACAAAGTCCTTCTGCTTCATGTGATGCCTGTTCAGGTAGTCCTTGATCTCCTGGAACAGCTCCTCCGCTACCTGAAAAGCCATTGTCCTCATATTACTCATTTTCTGTTCCTCCTGTATTCTCGGGTTCAACTCATTGTCAAGAGCCTGCGCCACAAAATCTGCCATTGTCATGCCGTGTGCTTCGATGTATTCACGCACCTGTGCATGAAGCTCGGCATCTACCTTCACTGTTATGCCTTTCTTTTCATTCGGCATCGGCCTTGCTCCTTTCCAAGAATTTTCTTATGACGGTCTCGACTATCTCATCAGCTGAAAGGCCGCGCTTTGCCGCCTCGGTCATTATAATGGCAACATACTGATGCGGTATAACTATTTCTTCCTTCATGTCATACCTCCCATCCCCATATCCTCGCCCTGCGCCAAGCTGTTCAGATACTCTCTTTCGGGCAGAAGCCGCCAGTCATTGCTGTCATTCCAAAAACTGACATTTACCTCTCCGGCATCTGTTCTGAGATATTTCTGTTCCAAAGATTCTCCCCAGCCATCACTCAAGCACGAAGAACAGTAACGTATGAACTTTGCCATAGCTTCATCTGAAAGCTCGCCGACCACCTTTGCAGTAATGACCCCTGTCAGCTCGCCCTCGATGACCTCAACAGAACAGTGCGCCGAGTATATCTTGTTTTCCAGCTCATCATCATCGCCTTCGGGGTGATACCAGTGCATCAGCCCTCGTTCCTGTTCCTCGGGCAGATCGTTTTCCTTGATGCCGATGTTTATAACGTCAGCATATTTCGCCATCTCCGCATTGTCGGCGATGCAGCACTCATGGGGGTAATCGTCAACGTGAAGATAAATCTCCAAAGGGCAGAGCAGTCGCATTTCATGAGCATGGGTCTTTGCGAACTGCTCCCATATAAGTTTCGCCTGCGGAATATACTGGGCGTATCGAAGATAACTGAACCCTTCGCTTTCCACAAGCAGACCGTCGCCTTCTTCCTTATCATATATCAGCAGGCAGTGATACTCGCCGTCCTCCTTGAACATAAAGTCGAGATTATCCGTTATTTCTTCATATTCCTGCATCGAACACGATCTCATCTGCCTGAAACGATAATTGCTGACGGGAACAGCCTTCTCTACCACACAAGTCTCGGTGTTGAATGTGCTTGACTTTCGTATCATATCGGTTACGTTTATTGTTAACTTTTCCTCGCTCATGCCTGTCCTCCCATCGAAAGCTCCGGCTGTTCCGGTATGAAAGCCTTGTCCTCGCAGGAAACCACGTCCTTTGCAAACTGTTCCGCTTCCTCCATATCCTCGGCAAGTATCTCATACCCGACAGCCGCCGTGAACTCATCAAACTTTTCCGTCCTGCCCTCATCGGTAAACACCGAAAAAGAAAACCCCCGACATATCACCTCATTGCCGCTGCCGTCTGTGCGGACAAGGTGATCGTCGGGGGTGATGTCGATATAGAATCCTTTGTATTTCATCTTTGCCTCCTTTCAGAGCTTGAAGCTCATCTGAATGTCATCGTCAAGGTCGAAATCCTCACCTTCGTCCTCATCCTCATCAAGTGATTCATCGTATTTGATATTCATATCCGAAGCGTAGTCATAGGCACGAGCCGCAGCTTCGACCAGATAACTCGTATCCATGCCGTTGGCCTTGTAGCCGTCCCAGATGGTCTGCAAGTAACCCTGTGAGGGAGGCGCTATCTGACCTCGGTTCATCAGATATGCCATACCCGTGACAGTCTCGCCGTTCATATCGACCTCAATCTCCTGCTGCCGGTAGAGATGCGGCCAGCCTTCGTATCTGTTTAGGGCAGGAATATCCCTCGGGTCAAGCTCCCACAGCAGCACCGGCACCTCTGTACTGGGCTTAGGCACTATCGTTGCCACGCCTCTGAACTCCAGCTCCCAGCCCTTGACCATTGCTGTTCCGACTACCTTTGAATGTGGACATCTAAATGACATCTGCGGCAGGTTGATATTCGAGCCGTATGCGACATAAAGCATAGGCTTAGTCGGCAGCCTGTATTCGCTTTTCTTTTTCACTATATCACTCCTTACATATTCATTGTGACCGCAGTATTCTCGGTCATTTCTTCGTTTTCTGCTTCTTCGTCCAAATTGCCCGACAAATCGCCTACAACGCCGTTTTGTTCCTCATCGGGTGTTTCCTCGCCCTCGCCCTCATCTTGCGACACGGGGCTTGCTGGCGCGTTACGGGCGGCTTCACGCTCTGCTTTGAGCCGTTCACGCTGGGCGATAGCATCTTCGGGATGCCGCCAAGCGATATTCCCAGAAAGATGCTTGAGCAGGTGAGTGCGGTAGTTCTTGTATTCGTCCCCGATAAATCCAAGGTTAAGCAGAAAAACACGAAAGCTGTACCGCATATTATCCGAATGCGATACAGCCGGGGAGCAATATTTCTTTGTAACTGCTGCATTTGAAATAGCGAGAGCCAAAAGTATTTGTGCTTTGACCTCGCCGGCATGAAGTGATGCATTACAGGCTCTTATTTCATAATGTCCCTGCTGAAAGAAGCTGTGCAGATTCAAGGCATGATAACGAGTCGGGTTGTAATGTTGGTTCGGGCTGCTGTCAGTCTCGGCATACCACAGCCTCTTGATTCCGTCCATTGTTCTCGGCTTACGGCGATTTAGCTGCTCAACAAAAGTGCGGTTTATCTTCTTGCAGTAATTTGACCGTGCAGAGGAGACCTGGAGTGCATCCCACAAGAAATCCTCTTTGCTCGACCACAGATTGACAAGGTTCCTTATTTGCTGCGGGGTATAGTCGGCAGCGTCGATATGGATATGAGTTCCGCAGTCGTAGTCGGGGCCTGTGATCGCCCCCTCCTTACGCAAAGCTCTGATGACCTCTTGGAGCAGGTCAAGATCCTCGAATTCAAGGATAGGAGAGTTCATCTCGACCTTGTAATAATCTGAAGCAAAATCGCCATTTTTCTTTCGGGCGTAGATACTGCTGTCATAGACTATCTGCCACTTTCTGCCTTTCTCATCGCCGACAGTATATTTATCGTAGCTGCCGCCTACATGGTTAATACTGCCTCCCAGCACCTTTTGGATTGCCTTAGCTGCTGCACATCGAGTTATGCCTGTCATCTCGATCTCGACACCGAAGCGTCTTGTCTTGATACCGTCAAAGTTTCCGGCCATTGTTTCACCTCCGTCCTTTTGGATATGTAGCAAAGAAAAAAGCCCGAATCTGGTGTTCTCACATTTCGTGAAAAGCGCCAAATCCGAGCTTGCTTTTTATGTATTATAATGGTATAATGGTTTTGACCGCTGCGGAGGCTGTTTTTGCTCATGATTCGCCAATTTGTTAGTAACTGGTAATTGCATATAGTTTCGGGTGGTTCTGATCGAAAAATCGCCAAAATTCATCCACGGTTTTTAGTTTGTAAAAATCGAGATTTTTAGGCTCGCAAACACTGTATTTTCGGGCGCTTTAGGCATTTTCATCTTTTTTGGGTGAATAAGGGATTTAAGCCGCCTCGGCAGAGATTATCTGATGACAGGTCAGTATATCGAGATGATTTTTCCCGAATATGATGTGAGATACATAGCGGTCAATGACAATGTTGATACGCTCAAAGCAGAGAACGAAATGATGATATTTCGCAACGTATTTAATGATTTTTACGCCAGAGACTGCTCGAAGAAGGTCAGAGCCGTACTGAGGGCAAAAGGAATGTCGGGTAAGCCTATGGCGGCGAATCCGCCGTACGGATACAGGAAATCGGAGCTTGATAAGGACGTATGGGAGATAGACGAGGAATCTGCTGCTGTGGTCAGGCGCATATTCAGGCTTTGCATTGAAGGTCACGGACCATTCCAAATCGCAGAATTATTGTCATCAGACAAAGTGCTGATACCTGCAGCTTATGCCAAAAAGAAAGGCTACGGGAGATCGTCGCAATATAAGAATCCTACCAAATGGGGAAATCAGACGGTATCTAAAATACTTGAAAATGCAGAGTACCTCGGTCATACAATAAACTTCAAGACCTACCGCAAGTCCTTCAAGCATAAAAAACGCTTACAAAATCCGAAAGAGAACTGGGTCATATTTGAACACACACATCCTGCAATTATATCACAGCATGATTTTGACCTTGTGCAGGAGATACGAAAGCAAAAAAGGAGACCTCAGAAAAACGATAAAGTAAATATTTTTTCTGGAGTTGTATACTGCGCAGACTGCGGAAAGCCGATGTATCTCAACAGCTCCGTTTCAAGCGGTAAGCGTGTGGAATACTTCAAGTGCAGCACATATTCCGGCGAAAAATCCGAATGCACATCGCATTATATACGCACCGGAGTGTTGAGCACTATTGTACCTAACGAGTTAAACAAGCTGCTCAGTCATGTCCATGATAACAGAGAGACTTTTATTGAGATGGCTGTTAAGCAGTCGGGTGAAAGCCGTAATGCTGAGATAAAGGCAGCCAAAAAGAGTATTGCTAAATCCGAAAAAAGGATAGCGGAGATTGACAAGCTGTTCAAGCGGCTCTTTGAGGAAAACGTTTCGGGAAAGCTCACGGACGAAAGGTTTGAGAGAATGTCGGAGAGCTATGATTCTGAACAGAAGCAGCTTGAGGAAAACGTTGCAGAGCTAAAAAAACTTGTAGAAACCAAAGAGCAGCAAAACAGCGACATCAGTCGGTTTATGGATATCATAGACAAATACGAGCAACTCAGCGATATGACCGCCGAACAGCTTCACGAGCTTGTTGACCGGATAGAAGTTCATGAGGGCGACAAGTCAAGCGGTCACCGCAAACAGAGAATCGACATTTATTTCAGGTTCAGAATAGCTCAGGCTACGGTAGTATTTGACAAGCAGGAATTCAAGAGAATGCAGCTTAGTGCGTAAACAGCGCAATTTAAGAGAGTTGCCAAAGCTTGTTTATTGCGCTTTCTCCGGGGGTGGGATACCGTTTTTTGCCGGAAGCCGTTCATACAGCAGCTCCTGCTTTCCATATCAAAGCTCGAAGATCGAATCGGCCTTCTTGCCCTTTTTCTTTTTCTTGTTCTGGCGGATGAGCTCCAGAGGGTCGCCGAACATTTCCTTGGCCTTGTCGTGGTCCAGAGGTGCGGGCTCCTCCTCTCCCGTATTCAGGAAGGAGGTCATCTCCTGCATCAGCAGCTTCTGCTCAAAGACCGCAACTGCGTCGTCGCAGGTCTCGGCCTCGCCGTTCTCAACTATCTCGATGATCTGGTCGATATTGTCCATGTAATCCAGAGACATGAAGTCGATGCGCTTTTTAAGGCTCCTGTAGTAGTCGTCTCGCTGTCTTTCCAGCTGTGAGTCGCGGCTCTCGAGGACTGCGATCTGCTCTGTGATGCCCTCGTTTACCTCGGCCTGATGTGCTATCGCCTCAGACAGGCGGTATTTCACTATCATGATGCCTGCTATCGCCAGCACCACAGTCGCCACCGCAAAGATGATGATGCCGACGAGCCAGAATTTAAATCCTATTATCAGCAGTATCAGCAGCGACAGCAGAAGTCCGCCGCCCAGCGCGATAAGCAGCGCCTTCATGCACTTTGCCTTGAAATCGAATTCCTTTTCAACATCATACTGATTATGGACGTAGCTTTTCAAATATTCTTTATTCTGAGCATTTACCTTAACAGCGTCCTCAAACTCATAATAGCGCTGAAAATACTCCTTCGCCTGTTTGAGGCGCTCAAGTTCCCCCGAAGCTGCCATAGCCTTTATCCTCTCATTTCAATCTCGCGGCGAAAAGACACAGCTCCGCCGCTTATACATACAACCAGTATATCACACAATACATAGTTTGTCAATCTTTTTCGCAAAAAAATACACAGCAGGCGGTGCCCCGCCAGGGCAATTCGCGTGAGCACTCGCAAGCTCGGGCGGTGCCCCGCCTAGGCAAGTCGCGTGAGCACTCGCAAGCTCGTTTACAGCTGTGTAGTATTAAGGAACTCCCTCGCGATACGGTGGCACGCAAAAAGAATGAGGGGGAGGAGAGGGCGCTTTCGGGACTTTTCTATCCTCTCACCTCTAAAAAAGACCAAAGTCCACCCGCCCGAGGGTGTAATTTTGTTCAAAGCGACAATTCTCGCGGTTTGCTGTTGCGCTTTTCAAAAAAGCAGACTATAATAGTATATGCGAATAAAAATAGTGAATACAAGGAAGAGGGAAAACAGAGTTGGATAAGATCACGTTTTTCAGAGATCTTGCGATAATATTCCTTTCGGCAAAGATATGCGGCATTGCCGCCCAGAAGCTAAAGGCCCCCCAGGTGGTGGGCGAGATAATCGCGGGGCTCATCATCGGGCCCTCGGTGCTGGGGCTTGTGGCCCAGAGCGATTTCCTCTCGATGATGGCCGAGATCGGCGTTATCCTGCTGATGTTCGGGGCGGGACTGGAGACCAATATGCGAGACCTGCTGAAAACCGGGCCCAAGGCCCTGCTGGTGGCCTGCATGGGCGTGTTCGTGCCTCTCTGCGGCGGAACGCTGCTCTACAGCTGCTTTTACGGCTTTTCCGCCATCGGCAGCGACAGCTTTTTCCGCGCCGTGTTCATAGGCACCATAATGACGGCCACCTCTGTGGGCATCACGGTACAGACCCTGAAGGAGCTGGGCCACCTTAAAAGCGAGATCGGCACCCTGATAATGAGCGCCGCCATAATCGACGATGTTATCGGCATCATTGTGCTCACCTTTGTCGTGGGCTTCAAGGACGAGGACGCCAACCCGATGCAGGTCGTACTCAGGACGGGGCTGTTCATTCTCTTCGCCTTCGGCATAGGTCTGATCTGCTATTACATTTTCAAGTTCATTGACAAGCGCCATCCTCACCAGAGGCGCGTCCCGATACTGGGGCTGGCGCTGTGTATGTTCCTGGCCTACGCCGCCGAGAAATACTTCGGCATCGCGGACATCACGGGAGCCTACGTTGCGGGGCTCATACTTTGCAGCCTCCACGACTCCAACTACATTGCACGCAAGGTCGATATAAACTCCTACATGGTATTCGGCCCCGTGTTCTTTGCCAGCATCGGTCTCAAGACCGAGCTCGGGGGCTTCACGGCGGAGCTTATTGCATTCTCGATAGGCTTTGTGCTTGTGGCGCTGCTCTGCAAGATCATCGGCTGCGGTCTGATGGCCAAGGTCATGCGCTACAGCTGGCGTGACAGTGCGAAGGTCGGAGTCGGAATGATGACACGCGGAGAGGTAGCGCTGATCGTTTCCCAGAAGGGGCTCTCGGTGGGGATGCTGGAGAGCAAATACTTTGCTTCGGTCATTCTGCTGATAATCGTTTCGTCGATAGTAACGCCGATAATACTGAAACTGCTTTTCCGAGGCGACCCCACCCCGGATACGGCCGACGCGGGCACCAACGCCACCACCAGCACAGCCTAACAACGCATAAAGGAGCTGACAGGAGAAAGATAAGGAGAGAAGAAAATACCTCCAATAATGAACACCGCCAAACCAAAAAAACGAACCGGAAAACGGCTCGTTTTTTCTTTAGCGTTCGTACACAATCAGTACGAGCGCTTTTTTAGCATAGTGTTTTTTATGAGACAGAAGGATAATAGAACCGAAAAAAACAGCCGCCTTAACTATTTTTCACCACAGCGGATATACGGGTATACCAATATGACTTGTTCTCAATCTCTGTATAACGATCCATTATCTTTTGATCAACAAGAATACTCAAAAATGATAGACATTTTTCAGATATTGATATAGGATCATATTCTCCTTGTTCTGTCAGCACAAAAGTTTCATATTTTATTCCATCAGTATAAAGTAGCATTTCAAATGTTTCGTCATAATATATCCAGTACAATATATTATTATCTTCAGACACTAATCTTACAATTTTTTCAGGTCTAGTGTCGAAGTATATCTTAGGAGAGTTATCTATTGAAAAACAATTATTATCACGATAATCTCTAAAAAACGAAATACTGTATGAAACATTATTTGAATCAACAATTTTATATTCAACGGTTTTATTATTCTGTTGTTGATTCGATATTTTTATACATAAAACAACTGTAATAATCACTACAATAACTATAGCTGCCAGAGTCGAGGAAAGTATTATTCTTTTCTTACTCATATTCGATCAAATCCTTTCAGGCTCCCGACTGAACGGTGGTGAGTGAGTTAACATCACCATTCAATCGTGGAGACATCGGCGGGGGTCTTGTTCAGGGTCACGCTGTCTACCCTGCTGTTCTTCACCCTTATCACCCTGTCGGCCATGGGAGTGATCGCGGAATTGTGGGTTATGACTATGACCGTCATGCCGTTCTTGCGGCAGGTGTCCTGCAGCAGAGCCAAGATCGTCTTGCCCGTGTTGTAGTCGAGGGCGCCTGTGGGCTCGTCGCAGAGCAGAAGCTTAGGCTTCTTTGCAAGCGCTCTGGCAATGGACACCCTCTGCTGCTCACCGCCCGAAAGCTGCGAGGGGAAGTTGTCTATCCTGTCGCCGAGGCCGACGTCGTTGAGCACCCGAACAGGTTCTGCGGCGTCCTTGCAGATCTGCGCCGCAAGCTCTACGTTCTCCTTCGCCGTCAGGTTGTTGATGAGATTATAGAACTGGAACACAAAG
Source organism: Ruminococcus sp. (assembly GCA_017480485.1). The sequence continues at coordinate 66,363 of JAFVAN010000013.1, forward strand.
CCGATGTCGTAGCGCCTGTAGGCGATGAGTTGCCTGCGCGAGAGAGCCGCGATGTTGCGGCCGTCAACGATGATCTCGCCCTCGTCGCAGCTGTCCATGCCGCCAAGCATATTGAGGATAGTCGTCTTGCCTGCGCCCGAAGCGCCGACGATCACGGCGAACTCGCCCTTCTCTATCTCAAAGCTGACTCCGTCCGAGGCGCTGATAGTCACCTCGCCCATTCGGTAGCGCTTGTAAACGTCCCTGAACTCCACAAAAGCCATTTAGCCTTCCTCCCTTGCTGCTGTCTTATTTGATTATAACCTATAGGAGCGGTGCTGTCAAGGACGGACGGTCACGGGCGCTGTCCGGAGGCATCCTTGCTCCGACCCAAACAAAAAACGCTGCAAGCCTGCGCTCGCAGCGTTTTTATTATTTCATCTTATCAAAAGCCGAGGATAGCCTTGAAATCTGCGGCTATGGTCTGCTCCAGAGCAGCGGCGGCCTCGCGGCTCTCGCCGATAGTGGTGTAGTACGCCTTGATCTTGGGCTCGGTGCCGGAGGGACGGATGATAACGCTTGCGCCCTGCTCCAGCTTGAATGCGAGCACATCGCTCTTAGGCAGCGTGAGGGCTGTCTTGGCGCCTGTTGTCATGTCGGTCTCTTCGGAGGCGACGTAGTCGGCCACGGTCTCTACCTTCAGGCCGCCGATGGCCTTGGGGGGCTCGGCCCGGAGGCCCGCCATTATCTCCTTCATCCTCTCCATACCGCTGGCGCCCTCACACTGGAAGGAGGCCTGAGTGTGGACATAGTTGCCGTACTCCTTGTACATGGCCTCTCTTGCCTGCAACAGAGAGATGCCCTTTGTGCGGTAGAAGGCCGCCATCTCGCAGATGAGCATGGAGCCTACAACAGCATCCTTGTCCCGAACGTAGGAACCTGCCAGATAGCCGTAGCTCTCTTCGAAGCCGAAGATATATCTGTCGGCCTCGTTATCGGCCTCGAGGAAGCCGATCTGCTCGCCGATGAACTTGAAGCCTGTCAGCACCTCGCGGAGCTCGACGCCGTACTCGGCGGCTATCTTCTTGCAGATGTCTGTGGTAACGATGGTCTTAACTGCCACGGGGCGCTCGGGCATGGTGCCCAGGGCCGTTCTCTCCTGACAGATATATTTCAGCAGCATTGCGCCCACCTCGTTGCCGGAGAAGAGCACATAATTGCCCTCGGGGTCGGGAACGGCGATGCCAACACGGTCACAGTCGGGGTCGGTGGCCAGCAGCAGGTCGGGCTTTACGGTCTCGCAGAGCTCCAGACCCTTGGCCAGCGCCTCCTTGATCTCGGGGTTCGGGAAGGGGCAGGTGGGGAAGTTGCCGTCGGGCAGCTCCTGCTCGGGAACAACAGTTACCTCGCTGATGCCTATCTTCTTGAGGATGGCTCTTACGGGCTTGTTGCCTGTGCCGTTGAGGGGGGTGTAAACGACTTTAAGTCCGCTGTCGGCCACAAGGTCGGTATGAACACCCTGCTCCGCGACCTTGTCCAGATACTTGTCGATGACCTCCTGCTTTATGTACTCGACCTTGCCCTGAGCCAGAGCCTCGTCAAAGCTCATGGTCTTGGGGCCGCCGAACATCTCGACGCTGTTGATCTTGCCGATGACTGCGTTTGCGGCGTCCAGAGTGATCTGGCAGCCGTCCTCGCCGTACACCTTATAGCCGTTGTACTTGGCGGGGTTGTGGGAGGCAGTTACCATGATACCTGCCTTGCAGCCCAGCTCTCTTACTGCCCATGAGAGGCAGGGAGTGGGCATGAGCTCTGTATAGATATAGGCCTTGATGCCGTTGGCAGCCAGAACCGCAGCGGCCTCCTTGGCAAACACGTCGCTCTTGATGCGGGAGTCGTAGCTGATTGCCACGGCAGCGTCCTTGAAGGCCTCGTTAACGTAATCTGCAAGGCCCTGAGTAGCACGTCTGATAGTATAAACATTGAGCCTGTAGGTGCCGGCTCCTATAACGCCGCGCAGACCGCCCGTACCAAATTCAAGGTCGCGGTAAAATCTGTCCTGTATGGCGTCGGCGTCCCCCTCGACAGCCTTCAGCTCGGTCTGAAGATCAGGGTCGTCAACAGCCTTCTCGCACCACAGCTTGTAGAGTTCCATTTCATTCATAATGCTCACCTCATTAAAATTATTGATTACTGCAAAGAGCCTCTCGGCTCTCTCTTATATTTTATTATACCATACTTTCTGCAATTAGCAAGAGCTAATTCACAAAATTTTTGTTAAATCTCCACTATAGCCAAAGTAAGCGATCACAGAAATCGTTTAATGCTGGCACAGCGCTCAAAGTACAGAAAAAAAGAATAATGAATAATCAAGGCGTCCGCTGCACGGACAGTTTTAAAACCATCGCCGAAGGCAATACCTTAACTATTCATTATTCACTATTCGTTATTCATTATTCATTGAGCGGCGGCGCGAACAAAGTTCAAATAAGCGAACCATCCTCCCCGCTGCGTTTCCGCATTACTTGTTGAGCAGCTCCTCCTGAGAGAGCAGGATGTACTTGCCCTCGAGGGCCTGCTCGGCAGCCTCGTTGCTGTCGGCGCGAAGGATAAGATACGCCTCGGCGCTCTTCTCGCTTACAAAGGCGGAGTACATATACTCAACGCTTACGTTGTTCTCGTAGAGCACCTTCATGGCGCCTGCAAGCCCGCCCGGCTTGTCGGGCAGCTGGATGGCCAGAACATTAGCGATGGTCACGGCGCAGCCGGCCTCCTTGAGCACCTGCTGGGCCTTGTCGGGGTCGTTGACGATGAGCCTGAGGATGCCGAAATCCTTGGTGTCGGCAACGCTCATGGCCCTGATATTGATGCCGTTCTCCGCGAGGAGCCCCGAGATAGCCGAAAGCCTTCCGGGGCGGTTCTCCGCGAATACAGACAGCTGTTTTACTGTCATTTCTGTTTCCTCCTTAGAGTTGATTTTGTTTATGCTTGCTCCTCGCCGCAAACGCGGCTCGGAGAAGTGCGGAAAAAGGTATTCTCCCCCTGCGGGGGAAGAGCTTTTCCGCTGGGTTATAAAATACTATTTCGTATCGCGAGGGAGCCCTTGCAGACCCCCACAGCTGTAAACGAGCTTGCGAGTGTTCACGCGACTTGCCCCGTCGGGGCACCGACGTGCTTATTGGTCAGCCGTAAATAGCACCCACAGGCCGTGCTTGGCGGCAAAGCGGAACAGGGGGACGGCGTCCTGGAGGTATTCAAAGCTATATTCCATGTCCTCCTTGGACAGCTCGTCGGGATAGGTGTCGTCTATCCTGTCGTAGCCCTGCTTGAACTGCTTTTCTGTCAGAGCCTCCAGGCCCTTGACCAGCTCTGCTGCCATCAGCGGCGGCTTGGCGGTGATGATGTAATCATCATGCTCCTCCCCGTCGAAATACAGCAGCTCTCCGCCCAGTATCACGCCCCCCAGAGGGTAGCCGCCGCAGTCGAAGCATAGGCTGCCGTCGGTCAGGGCGCGGTGGATGGCGTCCCAGGACTTGTCCAGCTCGCAGGTGCGCTCGGGGTACTCCTCAAAATACTCCTCCTCCAGCTCCTCGGAGATGAAGGCAGGACGCTCATCCATTGGCAGACCTCGAAGATGCTCCACCGTCTCCTCAGGCACTGCGAACAGCACTCCCAGGCAGCTCATTACACAAGCTTCCTCGTGTCGATGACTCTTACGGCCTTGCCCTCAGAGCGGGGGATGGAGTTGGGCTCAACCAGCCTTATCTTGGCCTTGATGCCCAGCATTGTGTGCATATCGGCGGCGATCTTCTTTTCAAGCTCCTCGATGCTCTTGATGGTGTCGCTCCACATCTCGTCGGTAAGCTCCACCCTGATCTCGAAGGTGTCGTTGTTGTTCTCGCGTCCGACGATGATCTGGTAGTTGGGGCTTGCGTTGCTCATCTTGAGCAGCACGCTCTCTATCTGGGACGGGAACACATTTACGCCGCGGATGATGAGCATATCGTCCGAGCGGCCCATGGGCTTGGTCATCTTTACCAGAGTTCTGCCGCAGGCGCACTTGCCGCGGGTCAGCACGCAAATGTCGCGGGTGCGGTATCTAAGCAGGGGGAAGGCCTCCTTGGTGATGCTTGTGAACACCAGCTCGCCCTTTGTGCCGTCGGGCAGCTCCTCGCCTGTGTCGGGGTCGATGATCTCGGCAATGAAGTTGTCCTCGTTGATGTGCATACCCTCCTGGCACTCGCACTCAAAGGCAACGCCGGGGCCGCTGATCTCGGTAAGGCCGTAGATGTCATAGGCCTTGATGCCAAGGCTGTTCTGTATCTCCTGACGCATCTCCTCTGTCCAGGGCTCGGCGCCGAAGATGCCTGCCTTGAGCTTCAGGTCGTCAGGCGACTTGCCAAGCTTCTTGAGGGTCTCGCCGATGTAAGCGGCGTAGGAGGGAGTGCAGCAGATTATGGTAGAGCCAAGGTCCTGCATGAACTGTATCTGCCTTTCGGTGTTTCCCGAGGACATCGGCAGGGTAAGACAGCCGATGGTGTGGGAGCCGCCGTCAAGTCCTGCTCCGCCCGTGAAAAGTCCGTAGCCGTAGCAGACCTGGACAACGTCGTCCTTTGTGCCGCCTGCGGCAGTGATAGCTCTTGCGGTGCAGTCGTTCCAGAGATCAATGTCATGCTGAGTGTAATAAGCGACTACGCGCTTGCCTGTGGTGCCGCTGGTGGAGTGGATGCGGACACACTCCGAAAGCGGCTTTGCCAGCAGGCCATAGGGATAAGCCTCTCTAAGATCCGCCTTCGAGAGGAAGGGCAGCTTGTGCAGATCCTCTATCCCCTTGATGTCGTCGGGGGTAACGCCCTTCTCCTCCATCAGGTTCCTGTAGTAAGGCACGTTGTCCCAGACATGACGCACCTGCTTGACGAGACGCTCGCTCTGGAGCTTTTTCATATCATCGGGCTCCATACACTCGATCTCTTCGTTCCAATATTTGCCCATTGGAATTCCTCCTTTGAAAATAGGGTTATAACTTACCCTGCCAATTTGCAGGGATAATTTACATACTAATGTGCTCTGCTTTAAATTATTAAAGCCCTGTATTTACAGGCGGACAGCGGGGTCCGCCCGTATCAACTTATGATTTTACTCCGCGGCCTCTCTGCCAAGGGCGAAGGCCTTCCTGTTAAGCTCCAGGAACTTGGGGGGTACGCACTGCTCCAGCGCTGCCTGCCAAACGCTCTCCTCAAACTGCATCTTCTTGGACACAACGCCCATGAGCACAACGTTGGATGCCTTTGAGGTGCCTGCCTGCTCCGCAAGGGTCAGGGCGTCAACTGCGATAACATCTACACCAAGGTCCTTGATCTTCTCGATTATGTTCTCGGGATATACCGCCGAGCCGCCGATAACGGGCATCGGGTCTATCTGCTGGGTGCTGGTGACAAGGTGTCCGCCCTTTTTGAGATAGGGCAGCCATCTTGCGGCCTCCAGCTGCTCAAAGCTGATGATTATATCCGCTTCTCCCTTCACGATAACGGGGCTTGCCACCTCGTCGCCGTACTTGACGTAGGTGACAACGGAGCCGCCGCGCTGGCTCATTCCGTGTACCTCGCTGACCTTGACCTCAAAGCCCTGAGACAGCAGCACGTTTCCTATTATCCTTGAAGCCAGCAGCGAGCCCTGTCCGCCCACGCCGACTATCATTATTGATCTTGTTTCCATATCCAAAACTCTCCTCTCACTTTATTCCACTATCGCGCCGAACCTGCACATCTCGGTGCAGATGCCGCAGCCGACGCACTGGGTGTGGTCGATGGTCATCTTCTTGTTGTGGATGGAGATGGCGGGACAGCCGATCTTGAGGCACTGCTTGCAGCCAACGCACTTGTCGTGGTCGCATTTGAGGGCGGGCTTGTGCTTGACGTATTTCAGCAGGGCACAGGGCCTGCGGCTGATGATAACGGAGGGCTCGTCCTTTTCAAGCTCTTCCTTTATTATCTTCTCGGTCTCGGCCATGTTGTAGGGGTCGGCCACGCGGACGCTCTTGATGCCGATGGCGTGGCAGAGCTCCTCGAGGTTCACGGCGGCGGCGGGGTCGCCCTTCAGGTTCTTGCCCGTGGTTGGGTTCTGCTGGTGGCCCGTCATGCCCGTGATGGAGTTGTCAAGGATTATAACAGTGGAATTGGTGGCATTGTAGGCGATGTTCACAAGGCCCGTCATGCCGCTGTGCATAAAGGTGGAGTCGCCGATGACGGCAACGCTCTTCTTCTCGGCGTCCTTGCCCAGGGCCTTGTTGTAGCCGTGGAGGCCGCTGACAGAGGCGCCCATGCAGATAGTGGAATCCATGGCGCAGAGAGGTGCGGTGGCGCCCAGAGTGTAGCAGCCGATATCGCCGGAGACCATGACGCCCAGCTTGGAGAGGCAGTAGAACAGGCCTCTGTGGGGGCAGCCCGCGCACATAACGGGAGGCCTTACGGGAACGTTCTCGGGGAACTCAACGAACTCTGCGGTCTCGCCCAGTATCTTCTCGCGGACGATGGACTGGGAGATCTCGCCCAGCAGGGAGAAGGTGTCCTTGCCGTGGACCGTGAGGCCCAGCTTTTTGCAGTGGGTCTCGATAATGTCGTCCAGCTGCTCGATGACGTAAACGGTCTCGCACTTCCGGCAGAAGTCCTTGATGATCTCCACGGGCAGGGGGTTAACGATGCCCAGCTTTAAGTAGGATGCCTTCTCCCCCAGGGCCTCCTTGGCGTACTCGTAGGAAATGCCGGAACAGACTACGCCTATCTTTGTGTCGTTATACTCGACTCTGTTAAGGGGCGAGGTCTCGGCATATTCCCGAATGTCCACGAGCCTCTGCTCCACCTGAGGGTGGCGGCGGATGGCGTTTCCGGGCATCATAACGAATTTCTGGATGTTCTTTTTATAGGGAATGAGCTCCCTTTCCTCTCTGTCGCAAAGCTCCACGGCGGACTGCGAGTGAGAGACTCTTGTGGACAGCCGCACGATAACGGGGGTGTCGAACCTCTCCGAGAGGTCGAAGGCGGCCTTTGCAAACTCCTTGCACTCGCTGGAGTCCGAGGGCTCGATCATCATGACCTTGGAGGCAATGGCGTGGTGGCGGGAATCCTGCTCGTTCTGAGAGGAGTGCATTCCGGGGTCGTCGGCAACGGCGATGACCATGCCGCCGGTAACGCCGGTGTAGCCCGCAGTGTAGAGGGGGTCGGCGGCCACGTTAAGGCCAACGTGCTTCATTCCGCAGAAGCTCCTTGCTCCCGCGATAGATGCCCCAAGGGCTACCTCCATGGCCACCTTTTCGTTAGGCGCCCACTCGGCATAGACCTCGTCGTACTTGGCCACCTCCTCGGTTATCTCCGTAGAGGGTGTGCCCGGATAAGACGAAACAACGCGGCAGCCTGCCTCATACAGGCCCCTTGCGAAGGCTTCGTTTCCCAGCATAAGCTTTTTCATTTATATCTGTCCTTTCAATTTATTGACTATTCTGTTTGCTGACGTACTCAATACTCGACGCCCAGCTCGGTACCGGGGTCGAAGTAGGGCATTACCTCCAGCTTGAACTTGTTGAGCCTGTGGAGGCGGTCGATGCGCTCCTTGGTGGCCTCGTCGTCTATCTCTCCCGTGCGGATGTAGCGGTCCAGAGTGGCGTAGGTGAAGCCCAGATTGTCCTCGTCGGTCTTTCCGCAGAGGCCGTCGATGGGCACCTTGTCCACCAGCACAGCAGGCAGGCCCAGCAGCCGCCCGATCTCCTTCATCTCCTGCACGGTGATGTGTGCGCAGGGGCTGAAATCTCCCGCGGCGTCGCCGTAGCGTGTTGAATAGCCCACCCAATCCTCGGAGAGGTTACAGGTGTTGGCGACTCTGCCGTTATTGGACTGCGAGACGGCATAGAGGGTGGCCATCCTTACCCTTGGGGGCAGGTTGGTGAGGCTCTGCCGGGACAGCTCAAAGGGGATGCTATTTTTAAGGCCCTCCACGGCGTCCCGAATATTGACGATATAGTGGCGGATGCCCAAATGCTCCACCAGAAGCTTGGCCATGTCGATATCGGCCTGCTCGCCGTTTGGCATGAGCACGCCTATGACCCGCTCGCGGCCCAGAGCCTCGACGCACAGCGCAGCCACGATAGAGCTGTCCTTGCCGCCGGAAATGCCTATCACCGCGTTGCAGCCCTTGCCGTTCTCCTCAAAGAAGTCCCGTATCCACTGCACGCACTCGTCCTTGACCTTTTTAGCGTCAAACATAAAAAGCTCATTCCTTTCTGTACACATTATCCTATGATATATTATAGCACAAACCAATAAAAAAAGCAATATTGAGATACATAAATTTCACGGACTTTACATGAGTTAAAAAGCTGTTAAAAAATAACAGTTGAATATTTCTTCGCTCTCCGCAGCGCAGCGGTTTTTGCTGCAAACAAAAAAACAATGAAGGCCCCTGCGCGGACAAAATAAAATTCATCGCCGCAGGCGATACCTTCATTATTCACTTTTCACTATTCACTCTTCACTATTCACTAACTTCCGATTATCCCTATCGGCAGCACCAGCATCATCAAGGGCCCAAGGGCGCTGCGCATCAGGGCGCGGTATTCCCGGTTCCCAACAGGCCCGCCGATACCAAGCAGATCGAAAACCACAGGACCCTCTCTGGCCTTGCTGCCAAGGGGCTCGAAGCCATTTTTGATGTAAAAGCTGCGGCGGCTGAGGCGCTGGGCGTAGTTTTCGGCGCTCTCGTCAAGCTGCTCGATGGCAAGGAAAAGCCTTCTGCCGCTGTATTTTCTGCGGGCGGCGGCAAGGATCGCGCTGCCGATGCCCCTGCCTCGCAGGTCCTCCCTGACGGCAAAATAGAAAACATAGCTCAGGTCGCGGTAATTGACGACATACAGAAGCCCTGCGGGCTCACCGTCGGCCCGGGCCTCAAAAAAATTCACCCAAGGCTTGCGGGACATTTTGACGAGCCGCCCGAAGGGCGCCCTCTCGTTTTCGGGGAAGGCCGAAAGGTAAAGGGCCTCCAGCCTTGGAAGGGACTCACTGTCCGCCTTTTTAAGGGTTATTTTCATGTGTCATCCCTTCAAAGCAATGTGGTCTGGTCATCTTTCAGTATCCCCAGATGCTTGTAGGCCAGCATGGTGGCACAGCGGCCACGGGGAGTGCGGGAAATGAAGCCCAGCTGCATCAGATAGGGCTCGCAAACGTCCTCGAGGGTAACAGCCTCCTCGCCGATGGCAGAGGCAAGGGTGTCCAGACCCACAGGCCCGCCGCCGTAGCCCTTGATTATCATTTCGAGCATCCGTCTGTCCAGCCTGTCAAGGCCCAGGTCGTCAACATCCAGCTTATCCAGGGCCATCTTGGCGATCTCACGGGTGACTCTGCCGTCGCCCATGATATCCGCAAAATCCCTCACCCGCTTTAGGAACCTGTTGGCTATACGGGGCGTTCCGCGGGAGCGGGAGGCAAGCTCCATTGCGCCGTCCCTGTCGCAGGGTACGCCCAGTATCACCGCCGAGCGCATAATTATCTCGCAGAGCTGCTCGGGGGTGTAGAGCTCCAGCCGCTCGATAACGCCGAAGCGGTCCCGCAGAGGCGCCGAAAGCTGTCCCGAACGGGTGGTGGCGCCGATGAGGGTGAATTTGTTGAGCTCTATCCTGATGGAGCGGGCCGCTGGGCCCTTTCCCATGATTATATCCAGAGAGTAGTCCTCCAGAGCGGGATAGAGCACCTCCTCCACCTGTCTGGAAAGGCGGTGTATCTCGTCGATGAACAGCACGTCTCCCTTTTCAAGGTTCGTGAGTATTGCCGCAAGGTCGCCGGGCTTTTCGATGGCGGGGCCGGAGGTGGTGCGGATGTTCACGCCCATCTCGTGGGCGATGATGGTGGAGAGGGTGGTCTTGCCAAGGCCCGGAGGGCCGTAGAGCAGGATGTGGTCCAGACTGTCGCCGCGCTTCTTGGCCGCCTGTATGTAGATGGACATATTCTCCTTCACCTTGTCCTGCCCGATGTACTCCGAGAGGGTCTTGGGTCGGAGGCTGAGCTCGAAATCGTCGCCCTCGTCGCCGTCGCTCTCGATGTGCTGCGGGGCCACAAAGCGGTTCTCGAAATCGAAATCTCCCTGTTCGATCATAATTTCACTCCCTTGCCGTGTCTTTCCTGTATGGGGTCGGTCCTGCGCTTCTTGCCTCTCCTGTTGTTTTTGGAGGGCTGGGGCGCTTTATTTGTATCAGTCTTCTTTTCAGTCGGGGCATCGGGCTTTTTCTCTTCCTGCGGGGCGGCCTCCTCGGTGGCCTTCTCCTCGGTTTTTTCGGTCTCCTCGGCTTCCTCGTCCTTCTCGTCGTCCTCCTCATCGTCCAGCAGCTCCAGCATGGACTTCATCGGCACCAGCTCGATCTCCTCGTCCTTCTCTGCAAGCGAGCAGTAATAAACGAACAGCACGATGAGCGCCGCAGTTACAAGGAAGGCCGAGAACCGCAGATCCAGCTCCTCCTTGCCCAGCAGGAAGTGGGCCATAGAGGTGCAGGAGGAAAACTCGATCACGAGCCAAACGGGGGTCAGCCGCTTGTCAACGAACACCAGCACCAGTCCGATGACCGTTGCGGTGTAGAAATATCTCTCGTGCATATAAGGAAGCAGGTAGGGCACGAACAGCGCGGACAGCGCCGCCAGAACCACGGTCCCGCGGACGCCGGGGGTCTGCTCTCTCCTGAAAAGATAATATATCAGGGTCATGCAGCTAACTCCCGCAAGCATAACGCCTGCCTTTCCGAGCATCTCTCCCTTGGGTCCGCCGACGCCCTTCATCATGGCCCAGATATTAGGCAGGGTCATATTGAGGGTGCTGTACTGTCCCGCCTGACTAAAATAGATAGTGAACAGGGATGAGAACTCGTGGCCGCAGGCCGCAGAGGGCAGTATCGCCGCAAGATAGACTATCGGGAAGGCCACCAGAGCCCGGAGGCGCACCTTTCTTTTGAGCACCATCACCATCAGCAGCGGCGCCAAAAAGATTGCCTGAAGCTTGAAGATAAAGCTAAGGGAGAAGCAGGTGACCGCCATGACGTCTCGGCCTTGGATGAGGTAATAGACGCACATTACAAGGAACATGGTAAAGATAGAATCGCACTGGCCCCAGCCTGCCGAGTCCAGCAGCACCGAGGGCATCAGGAAGGCTGCGGCGAAGGAAAGCTCTGCCTTAGTGTCGCTGCCCGTCACCTTCTTCACTATCTTCATCACGAAAACTGCGGCAACGAAGTCGGCGATGCTCGATACCCATTTTAGCCCGTACATCTTATTCTTGATGGGCAGGGCGTTGATGATTATCATTATCCAGAAATATGGCGGCATATAGTCGCCGATGCCATCCCGCAGGGTGCCTGCGGCGCCGAGCTCGTTTATTTTACGAAACCAAGGCTTTAAAAACTGCGACTGGTCTCCCGAGCCCATAGGCAGCAGACTTTTCCTTGCCAACAGCCCGAAGGCGATAGTCAGGAACAGAAAACAAGCGCTTGCCAAGCGGCTCGAAGCTTCATCAAGGCTTGATGTTGTCTTTTTATTCATCGTTTTTTCTCCTTTCTAAAATGGGGCTGGCGCCCCATACCCCTGCTCGCCGAATGTAGAGGTTTGTGCCTGCGCTCTCTCTGCTCCCTGCGGTCGCGGCGTTCGCCTCCGGCACAAAGACATTCGGCTGCGCCGTGCGTTTTAGTTCAGCGTGCGTATAAAGCTTTCTCTCAATATCTTGCCAGACTGCGGAGGGACTGCTTTATAAGCTCCTCTGCCGAGAGGGAGGGGTCGAGCTTCGAGACGGCAGAGGCGGCCTCTGCTGCGGAGTAGCCAAGGACCTCGAGGGCTGTGATGGCCTCTCCAACATTCCCGCCGCCGATGGGGGCGGAGATGGACTTTTGGCCTCTCACCGAGATGGTCTCGCCGGCCACCTTGTCCTTTAGCTCAAGGCACAGGCGCTCGGCGGTCTTTTTGCCGATACCCTTGACCTGGGTGAAGCTCTTGACATCGCCCGTGGCCACCGCCAGAGCGAACTGCTGGGCGCTCATTGCCGAAAGGATGGCTATAGCCGCCTTAGGCCCCACTCCCGACACCGAGATCAGCAGCCGAAAGGTCCGCAGCTCCTCGGCGTCCGCGAAGCCGAAGAGCTCCACGTCGTCCTCCCGCACCGCAAGGTGAGTAAGAAGGGTCACAGTCTCCTTCCCCGCGATCCTTTGCAGGGTGGAAAGAGAGGTCTTGCAGGCATAGCCCACACCCCCGCACTCAACAACGGCCAGCTCTGCCTCGGTATGTATCAGCTTTCCTGTGACGGAATATATCATATATTGTTCATCTCCCGATCAATAGCGTTTTTGGCGTTTTTCTGTTCGAGGCGCCGCCTGCCAAGGGAAAGGCCGTGGGTGATGGCGATGGCCACGGCGTCGGCGGTGTCATCGGGCTTTATTATGTTTTTCAGGTGCAGCATATTCCTTACCATCTCCTGAACCTGATTTTTTTCCGCCCTGCCGTAGCCGACGATGGACGACTTCACCTGCAAGGGGGTGTATTCAAAGATGGGTATATCCCGCTGGATGGCGGGCAGCAGGGTAACTCCCCTGGCCTGGGCCACGTCGATGGCGGTCTTTTCATTTGAGTTGAAGAACAGCTTTTCAATGCTCATCTCGTCGGGCTTGTACTGCCCCACGATCTGTGTCATATCGTCGTAGATGACCTTGAGCCGCTTATTAAAGGGCATATCTGCGGCGGTAGTGACGGCGCCGCAGGCCAGCAGCCGAAAGCTTGCTCCGCTGCACTCCACCACCCCGTAGCCCACGATGGCGTAGCCGGGGTCTATTCCGAGTATTATCATTTATCCGTATCTCCGTATACTTAATCGTCGATTATGCTCTTGACGGGGGCGTTGTCCCGCTCCTGCTGCTGGCGGCGGCGCTTTCTAATAAGCTTTACGAGCCAGATCAGAAACAGAACAGCCGAGATGGCAGTCATCCCAAGGATGGGATATAGGCCGCGGGACCATTTTGTCGGCAGGTTCTGCTGCTCCTGGGTGAGGCCGATGCCGTCGCCGACCCTTTCTCTGGCCTTGCCCACAATTTTTGCAGCGCCCGTCATAAAGAAGGCAGTACCGACCAAAACGGCGCCCAGCTGGGCGGGATACTTGCTAAGGAAGGCGAGGATGATGCCCGCAACGAAAAACACGAGGCCTATCCCCAGCCAGAGGGCGGTGCGCTTTGGCATATCGTCCATCTGCTCCATAGTGATGCCGACGATGAAGATGCCGCCGTAATATAGCCCCGACCACAGGAACGGCACGAGCATAAGGAATTTAAGCACAAGGGAGGCGGCGCTGTCGAGCTTTTTTGCCTGTCGGCGGAGCTTTTTTGCGCTTCGGCTCTCTTCGGCCGGCTTTTCCCTTTCGGCCTTCTCCTCCTGCTCCCGTTTTTTTATTTCCTCAAGCTGTTTTTGACTTTGTTTTTTCAGCCTGTCCGATTTTGACATAATATACCTCCGAGGATGGGCTACAATATATGCATAAGCAAACGAAAAAATGCGCACTACACCACAATATAATATTATACCACACCCCTTTAAAAAAGTAAAGCTTTTTTTAGATCCCCCACCAAGGCCTCACCTGTGCTCCTGCCATAAGTCTCAGCGCCTCCCCGGAGGGGAGGTGGGCGCCCTTGTGGATGAGGCAGCGGTGCTGCCGTTCGGTGGGCTTTGTGCGGGTGGTCCTATCAGGGAGTGTGCAGAGTTTTTTCGCTCTCAGATGGCCTGTGCGGGTTTTGTTTTGAATACTCAGGGCTTTGAAAAACGCGAGCGCAAAAGCTTTCTACCGCACCATCTCTTTGCGCGAAAAGCCTAAACAAGGGGAGAAATAAGGGGAAGGGGAGCGCGAGGGGGAGGACCTTAAAAAGGGGGGAACAAGGTACCCATCACATCAGATCGCCGGGGAGCCCCCTCTTATGGTCCGCCCCCTCGCAACCGAGCGCAGCTGCGACGACCACCACAAAGAAACAGATCGAAGCAGAAGGCTTAAACACCTCCGAACGGAAAGCGCTTCGCTGTTCCTGCCTTGTGGAAGAAGCGGCGTGCCGCCGTTTACGCGACTTGCCCAGGCGGGGCACCGCCTTTTTTGGAAATCATTTCCTCTCCCGCATTTGCGCTTGATGTAATTATTGCACTGTATCTCATCCGACCCGACGGGAAAAATATTAACATAAAAACAAAGAACCTCCTTCTGACAGCGTATTACCGCCGTGGTTTGTGACATTATAATGAAAGGACGATCAAAAATGCGCAGAATATTCAAACGTGCCGCCGCCCTCCTTGGGGCCTTTTCTATCTCCGCCCTCGGGCTCGTCGGCTTCTATGGAGATCGGCTCCCCGATTTTTACTACCTTGCCGATGGGGACACGCTCTCTTTGAACTCCTCCTTCGCCGTTACCGTCGGCGACAGGATCTCAGCCTCGGGAGATGACGGGATGATGATAAACAGCTCTGCCTTCGGGCCTTCGGGCCTGCGGGGCAATTCCTACACTGAGCACACCCTTATGCTCTTCGGAGCTATACCTATCAAGAATGTTACCACAGGCTCGGTCCGGCGGCCTATGCTCCTGCCCTGCGGCCAGCCCTTCGGGATAAAGCTGATGACCGACGGCGTTATGGTCATCGGCCTCGAGGAGGTGGGCAGCAGCTGCCCCGCCTCCCAGTGCGGCATCAAAGTTGGCGACGTCATTACCGAGATCGACGGCCAGACCGTCACCAGCAACAGGCGCATCAGCGAGATAATAAGCTCCACGGGCGGCGAGCCCTGCTCCGTAAGCTACAGTCGCAGCGGCAAAAAGCACCGCACCACCCTTACCCCCGTGTACAGCGGCGGCACCTACAAGGCGGGTATGTGGGTGCGGGACTCCTCGGCGGGAATTGGCACCATGACCTTCTATGACCCCGCAACGGGGGCCTTTGGGGGCCTCGGCCACCCCATCTGCGACGCCGACGCCGACCAGCCCGTGCCTATCTCTCACGGCACAGTGGGAGAGGTCAATATCACGGGCTGTGTCAGGAGCGAGCACGGCGACCCCGGGCAGCTGCTGGGAGAGTTCTCCTCCCGCGAGCCCTCGGGAGAGATAACCAAGAACATCTCGGAGGGCATCTTCGGCACCCTTGACGAAGCCCCCACAGGCAGTGAGCCCATCCCCCTTGCCATGAAGCAGGAGGTCCACACAGGCCCCGCCGTGATCTATTCCACCCTCGAGGGCTCCGAGCCCCAAGAATACACCGTCGAGATCGTAAGCATCGACCTTTCTGAGGACAGCGAGCACGACATGATAGTTCGGGTGACCGACGAGCGCCTGCTGGACAGTGCAGGAGGCATTGTTCGCGGGATGAGCGGCAGCCCCATCATTCAGGACGGTATGCTTGCGGGAGCGGTGACCCACGTTTTCATCGAGGACCCCACCCAAGGCTACGGCATCTTCGCCGAGGATATGTACACCAGCACGCTTTATTAAAGGTCAGAGGAGAGAGGCTGCTCCTCCGACCTCTCTCCTCTTGTTCCTAAAAAAGGCGAATTTGAGCAAAGAAAGCAGATTTGTTCTGAATTTGTGATATTTAAGCTGAATATTATTATAATTTGCACAAATATGTCGATAAAAAATTGACATATTTGGCAAAAAAGTATTGATTTTTATATTCTGCCGTGTTAAAATATAGACAACGGAAGCAAGGGCGTTAGCCGCGGGTCGTGCGGTGTTGCCCAGGATCGGCCGATCACCCGAAATAAGACTATGGAGGAAAAACAATGACAAGCAAGATAAAGATACTGATAGGCGACGACTCGGCGCAGTACGGGGTGAATTGCGCCTCTGCGCTGAGGAGTCTGGGATTTTTTGTGATAACGAGGCAGAAGGACGGGCTGGTGATCTTTGACGCCATTCGCAACGAGGCCCCCGACATCGTGATGATCGACGCAGTGATGCCCAATCTGGACGCCATCGAACTGATAAAGAAGATAATGGCCTCCAGCTACAAAAAGCCCCAATTTATCGTGACCAGCGCCTACGAGAACTCCTTCATCGAGCAGCAGGTCATGGCTGCGGGAGCCTCATATTTCATGCTCAAGCCCTTTGACACCCGCATACTCTCGGACAGGATAAAGATGATGCTGGACATTGACACAGACCTGAATTCAGACCAAGCCCCGAAGGGCAGGCAGAACCCGAACCTTGACATCATCGTTACGGACATAATCCACAGGATAGGCGTTCCCGCCCACATCAAGGGCTATCACTATCTGCGGGAGGCCATAATGCTCTCGGTGGGAGACAAGGAGATGCTGGAGAGCGTTACAAAGCTATTGTACCCCGCGGTGGCAAAGAAATTCAAGACCACGCCCTCTCGGGTAGAGCGGGCCATTCGCCACGCCATCGAGATCGCCTGGGACCGCGGCGACATCGACACCCTCAACAGCTACTTCGGCTACACCATCAACACAGGCAAGGGCAAGCCAACCAACTCCGAGTTCATTGCCCTCATCACCGACAAGATCTGCCTGAAATACAAGGCCACGCTCTCGGCTTAAAAATGCACAATTTTTTTGGCGCTGCTTCACTGCAGCGCAAGGCGCGAAAAAGGGGCTGCTGCAGGATCGTCAAAGCTGCGCAGCTTCGCCATTTGCTTATAAAAAAACCCAAAACAAAGGGATATACCGCCCCGCAAGGGGTGGTATATCCCTTTGTTTATTCTGTCGAGCCGCTTCACTGCTCGGACAAATGCCGTAAATGGATTTGTTAACTAAAACTTAATATCATGTTTACATAACATTTAAATCCTTCTCCGCTCCATGGTACTCTAACATATGAAAGAAAAAACCAGGACCATTTCAATACATATCATGGAGGGAAATAATATGAAGATCAAGATCTGTAAAAACTGCAAAAAGCTGATGCCCGTTGCGGCAAGACACTGCGGGAGCTGCGGCGCTGCCATGCCCGCCTTTGTAAACCTTACCGAGGAGCAGGAGCTTCGCGCCGTCAGGAAACTCAGCGGCGCCGAGCCCGTTGAAAAGACGGGCAAGTACAGGCTAATGAGCCTTGGGATGAAGGCCCTGCCCGCCATGTACTGCTTTGTGGGCTTCCTCATGCTCCGCGCCGCAGCGAGCTCACACAACGAGCACCTTGAGCACAGAAGGAGAATGGAGGCTTGGGAGAAGGCCCATTTCTCCAACTCCTCCCTTACCACCACCACGGACTCGGGTGACAGCTTCTTCTCGACCTGGTGCCTGCTGCTGGTGATAGGCGTTATCGTCGCCTCGCTGGTCTCCTTCTTTGTGCTCAGGAACAGGAGAGAGGAGCTTGTCAGGGAGTATCAGGGACGCGAGCGGTCCGAGCTCTATCGTTTCAGACAGACCTTCGCCATCGACCAGCCGGCTCCCACCTCTGCTCTGGCGCCCGCACCCGCGAGGGCGGCGGCCCCTGCCGAGACCTCGGGAGTCCAGACCCTCCGTTTTTACAGCATCTGCGAGGCCAACCGCGCTCTGGCCCAGATGAGCGACGTTTCCGATGTCAAGGTAAACTACGACACCTCTACCGCCTACGGCCTCATCGCCAACCACACCGACCTTCGCAGCCTCACCGTTACGGTAGTAAGGACAGGCAGGGACACGGGCGCTGTCTGCCAGATAACCGACCACGAATACACCCGCCTCTACATCGAGGACCGCTCCAACATGGTGGACAAGCTGCAGGCGCTGAACCCTCATGTAAGGATAATGTCAGTCCAGAGCGTGACAAACAGCCGCGGTCAGACAGGCATAGGCATGATGCTTGGCATCGGTGTTGCTTCACACAGACACGTTTTCGTGCTCTACAGAGTGCGCCGCGACCAGCCCGCAGTTATCAATTTTTAAGCTGATGGCTTTGCCGAAACGGCCCTCCGCCCACACGACTTCCGGCGAAAGGCTGCCCCGCCCCCGAACGGATCCCGGCGACGAAGAGCCCCAAATACCGAGATAAATATCAGAATTAGCACTCTTTTGTCGAGAGTGCTAATTTTCATCTTTCTATCACAAAAGCTTGACAAAGCGGTCATAATGCGGGGGTATCATATAGACAGTTAAAGAAAAGGAGCTGAGCCCGATGGAATAAGAAAAAGCAAGGACACGGACCAAAACAAAAAACAAGACATCACCCGCACAAGAGCGGTGAAATAAATACAGAAATAAAAAATGGAGGCATGACTTATGTTTGGACTTACACCCTTTGAAAGAAGATACGATCCCTTTGACATCTTTGATGATGATTTCTTTGCTCCTGCACCGCCGATGGGCAGACACGGCGCCCCTGCAAGGCCCGGAATGATGCGCACCGACATCAAGGACGAGGGCGACAAATATGTGATGGAGGCAGAGCTCCCCGGCTTTAATAAGGAGGACATCAGCCTTGACATCACCGACAATATGCTCACCCTCAGCGCCGAGCACAAGAGCGAGACCGAGGACAAGAAGGACAATTACGTCCGCCGCGAGAGGCACTTCGGCTCCTACAAGCGCAGCTTCGATCTTTCAGGCATCGACACCGAGGGCATCACTGCCGAGTACAGGAACGGCGTGCTCACCGTAGGCCTGCCGAAGAAGGTGGAGAAGAAGCCCGAGAGCAGAAAGCTCGAGATCACGGGTGAGTGATATGTAATTCAAGACCCCTGCCGTGCTGCGGCAGGGGTCTTGCTGCTGTGCGAAAAAGGCGGGGCCTATCGGTTTTGAGAAGCGGCAGGACACCGAGCGAAGCGCCGTCAATAGGCTGTAACGCTCTTAACGCCCTCGACGCGGCTTATCCTATGCAGAAGAGCATCTGCCCCGCCGCCAAGCCTGACCTCGGCCTCAAAGCGGGAGACGAGCCTGCCCTTATCGTCCTTGTACACCTTTGCCCTGTGGCCGCGTATATCCGCGCCCATGAAGGATATCACCCCGCACAGCTCACTCACCAGCCCGATACGGTCGGCGGACAGCACCTCGACGGTAATGACCTCCGCCCCTGCTGCTGTTTTGTCATAAATGTTCATCTGCTTCACTTCCTTTTTAATTTTACCTACCTTGCACATAGGTTTACTGTATTATAACATATTGTTTGGAAAAATGCAAGACTTTTTGTACTATGCGCATACGGCGCAATGCCGCCTTTGGGTAGAAGGGTCCGGACCACAGGCTTGGTGTGACGGCGGGTCGCCGCTTAGAGTGAGCTTAAAGCATTGCCTGCTTTCATTCTGCACTAAGTCTGTACAACAGCGTAATAGCCCTCTTCTCCTGCGAACGGAAAGCGCTTCGCTGTTCCTGCTTTGCGGAAAAGGCGGAGTCGTTGCGGCGCAGCATTAAAGCCCCCACCCGGGATGAGTGGGGGCTGTTCTATTTGTGCTTCTTCGTTAGGTCGTGCTGCGCCGCGATTGAGGCCGATAGATTTGTGCGCGTTTCGCCGGGTCGGCGACCAGGGCGCTGCCCGATTTTCGTCCGAGTTTATGCGAGGACAAAATATACCTGCCAAGGGGCTAAGGCCGCCCCTTGGATTCCGGCCAATGCGCTTCGCGGGTGGTGAAATGGCTTCTGCTCCTTCGCGAGGGAGCCCCCTAACATCACACCATTGTAAACGAGCTTGCGAGTGCACACGCGACTTCGGCCGCCCGCCGTTAGGGCAACTGCTCTACCTCCGTCACATATATAATCTCGCAGGAGCCGTCGCCTGTGTCGCTGCGGATGGTGCTGGTGTACCACCAGAAGGAGGCACCGTCCTTGCCGAAGGCGTCAACATCTACAAGATATCCCTTCAGCTTGATGTGGTCTCCCGGAAGGATGCGCTTGATCTGCTTGCGGATGTCGGGGTTGGCGGGTATCAGGTGGTTGTTGGAAAGCTGCCTGTTCACCGTCGCAACATCCCCGATGAGCGCAAGGTCGGCGCCGTCGTTGATCTTCCAGTATACGAACCTGCCCCTCTGGCTCCAGTGAAAGTTTATGCGGTCGTTGTACTCCGCCACATCTCCCCAGGCCAGCGCCACGTCTATGGGCGAGAGCTGGTCCGCGATGCCGAAGCCGTGGTGGCGGTTGGTGTGCACCACAAGGGCGTCAATCTCGTATTCGTACTTGAAGGTTATGAGCACGTTGTTGTCATCGATGGTCACGTTCTTGTGGCCCGTGGTCTCGGTCTGTACAGGAGGCCGCAGCCCCGCGATGGCCCGGTGAGAGGCGCGGTTCAAAAAGATATACACGCCCACGAAAACCACCAGCAGTATGGGTACGGCGATCTTCGCTATCTGCTTTAGCCTGTACATGTCCATTTGCCTCGTCTCCTATCATAGATGCTAGAACGCTTCGCTTTCAGAAGCAAGAGGCAAGACAAGGTGCGCCTGCGGCGCGAATTTTTTCTAACCTCTAACTTCTAACCTCTAGCTAAGCCAGATCACGCCCTGCATTGCCCAGGCGGTCTCGGTGTTGTAGATGTTGTCTATCAGCTGCTGGGCGGTCCAGAGGGTCTCGTAGCCGCCATAGGGGTTAACGATGATGTAGTTACCCTGGTCGTTGCGGCCGCGGCAGATCACAAAATGGTCAACGCCGTCGTAGTCGGTGGTGCTGGTTACGCGCTTGCCCATAACGGTGCTAAGGCTCTTCATCCGCTGGCCAACCACAAGCAGATGGCCCTGAGAGAGCAGCTTGTTGATGCTTGTGATCGTCGGCTGGCGGTCGATGCTGGCGCTGAGGCCGTAGCAGCCCACAAGGGCCTGCAGCTGCGTAAGGGTGGAGCCGTAGAGATTGCTTAGAGTCGCGGCGCTGTTGCTGGCGGCCAGGCTCTGGGCGATGGTGTAGTTGTCGCCATTTGTGGTGTAGAGGAAAAGGCCGTTTGAATACTGGGTGGTGAGGACGCCCTTCTTTGAAACGTTAAGCCCCGCCTCGGACCTGAGCAGCATTGCAACGCAGGTGCCGCCGCAGCCCTTCTTTGCGGGGAACTCGCCGGAGAGCTGGTCCATTATGACACAGCTGTTGTCGTAGGGGACAGCCTTGGTCTTAACGGTAATGGTCTTAAGGTCGGTGCCCCTTGAGTTCCCTACCCAGCCTCTTACGGAGAAGGTGTAGGAGGTGTTCTCCTTGATGGTCATGGTGTTCTGTGTGCCCGCCACGGACTGTATCTTGCTGCCGCCCGTGCCGTTGTAGAGGTTGTAGCCGGTCATGCCCTCCTCGGCGTTCCAGGCGAGAGTAACGGAGGTGGTAGTGGATGAGGCCACATGAAGGTTGTTAAGGGGCGCCAGCGGCGTTGTAAAGGTCACGGATCGCAAAGTGGTGTAGATCTTGCTGCCGTTCCAGCCCTTAACGCTGTAGGTGTAGGTGGTGCCGGGCTTCAGGTCCGTCAGGGTATAGGTGTTTTTATCGGTGGCCTGGACCTTGGCAATGGCCGTGCCGCCGGTGCCCTTGTATATATTGTAGTTCTTCATCTCGGGGGTGGTGGTCTTTGTCCAGGTGAGCACCGCCGAGTTATAGGTGATGTTCTTGAAGCTTACGCCCTTGAGTGCTGTGGCGGCTCCTGCCGATGGGTCGGCTGCGGCACTGGCAGTCAGAGTCGCGGCGGGTGTGCCTGCGGTCCTGCCCCGGGGCTCTGCGGGTCCCAGAAGCATTGCCACTGCTGCGGCCACGGAAACTGCGGTTCTGAAAAGCTTGTTCACGGTATTTCTCCTTTGCCGGGTATGCGCTTTTTGCGGTGGCGCGGTCATGAAAAAACGGTCAGAAAAGTTGCTGAGTTATTACATTATACTACAATTTGGAAACATATTCAATAGTTTTGAGTGAATTTGTAGAAATGTTCACATAAATTTAATATCTTTCGGCTTCGGGAGGTATATAATTAATTATAGTAACAGTTCAAAAACCTATCCAAGCGAGGGCATCCCAGAAGCAGGATCGCTTTTCGGACAATTTCTTGCTTCTTGCTTCTGAATATCTTGCTTCTATAGGAGGAGGCGGTCAAATGTCAGAAAAGCGCTATGAGCCTCACCGCGGGCACCGTGCGCGGATGAGGAAGCGGCTAAAGGCAGACCCGAGGCTAAAGGGCTTTGCGGACCACGAGCTGCTGGAGGTCATGCTCTACGGCAGCTACAGACGGGAGAACACCAACGTCAAGGCACATATGCTGCTGGACCATTTCGGCTCACTGAAAAATGTGCTGTCCGCCTCGCCCAAGGAGCTGGTGGAGACGGGGATAATCGGTGAAAAGTCGGCGCTGCTGCTGGCAGAGCTCGGCAGCATCAGGTTTTCGCACCTAAAGCATCTGCGAAAGAGGTTTGAAGAGCTTCAGCCCGAGCCCATCGAGTTCGTCTTCTCTGAAAACGACGACGTCCCCGAGATCGAGGAGCCATCCGAATAAGACACGAAAAGTGCAAAAAACGGTACCTTGCCCCAAATGGGTAAGGTACCGTTTTTTACGATATAAATATACTTATTTTCTGTCGCCTATCGGGATGTACTCCTTGTTGCCGCGGATGGCCTTGTAGGCGGGGCGGATTATGCGCTTGCCCGTAACGAGCTCCTCGAAGCGGTGGGCGCTCCAGCCTGCCATTCTGGACACCGCGAACAGCGGCGTGAAGAGGTCGCTGGGGATGCCCAGCATCCTGTAGACCAGGCCCGAATACATATCGACGTTGGCGCACATCACCTTGTCGTCCTTCTTGATCTCCTTGAAGAGCTGGGGGGTGAGCCTTTCGATGGATTCCAGCAGGCGGAACTCCTTCTCAAACTCGGTGCCCTTGGCCAGCTTCTTGGCGTTGGCCTTTAGTATCACGGCGCGGGGGTCCGAGAGGGTGTATACTGCGTGGCCCATACCGTAGATCAGGCCGCTGTGGTCGCCCTCTTCCTTTCGGAGTATGCGCTTGAGGAACTCTGCGACCTCGTCCTCGTCGTCCCAGTTTTTGACGCCGCGCTTGACGCACTCCTGCATCTGGGAGACCTTGGCGTTGGCGCCGCCGTGCCTTGGGCCCTTGAGGGAGCCGATGGCCGCCGAATAAGCGGAGTAGGGGTCGGTGCCTGAGGAGGTCAGCACCCTACAGGCAAAGGTGGAGTTGTTACCGCCGCCGTGCTCTGCGTGCAGCACCAGCATCAGGTCCAGCAGCTTTGCCTCCTCGTCGGTGAACTCTCTGTTAGGGCGCAGGGCCGAAAGAATCATCTCTGCGGTGGAATGGGAGGGTATCAGCGGGTGCATTATAAGGCTCTCGTTGTCGTATACTCTCTTCTTCACCTGATAGCTGGAGACCATTATATTCGGCAGGCGGGAGATTATGGAGATGGCGGTAGCCATTTCCTTGGCGGGGGCCCTGTCCTCGGGGTCCTCGTCGTAGGAATAGAGCGCCAGCACAGAGCGGGCGATGCCGTTCATGATATTCTTTGAGGGGGCCTTGAGTATCATATCCTCGAAGAAGCTGGGGGGCAGCTCACGGTTCTCGGCCATTATCTCGGAGAAGGCCTCGAGCTCGGTCTTTGTAGGCAACTCGCCCAGCAGCAGCAGGTAGACGGTCTCCTCATAGGCGAAGCGGTTCTCCTTGACTGCGTTGCTGACGATATCGTTGATATTATAGCCGCGATAGATGAGCTGGCCCTCTATCGGGGCCTTTTCGCCCTCGTTGATAACGTAGCCGTGTACGTTACATATATTAGTAAGGCCCGCAATGACGCCTGTACCGTCGGAATTTCGCAGTCCGCGCTTAACGACATATTTATCGTACAGCTTTGGGTCGATGGAATTATTCTCGACGAACTGCTTATATAGGATATCTCTTGCGGCATGATTAGCCATAACACTCATCTCGCTTTTCATTTTTAATGTAGACTTTTATTTTACCACAAACAGCATTTTCTGTCAAGCCCTCGGGGAACGAACGAGCAACCAGCATTGTACACTTGTCAATGATCTTGGACACTAACCCTCAAAAAATAAATTGTTAAGCAAATATAGCCAGCTTCACCTCTCGGAGGAGCCGTAGGCGACGGAGAGAGGTGAAGCTGCGGCGGCTCACCACATTACCGACAAGTA
>JAFVAN010000014.1 GCA_017480485.1 Ruminococcus sp.
GCGAAAAGCCTAAACATGGGGAAGATAAGGGGAAGGGGAGCGCGAGGGGGAGGACCTAAAGAGGGGGGAAACAAGGTACCCATCACATCAGATCGACGGGGAGCCCCCTCTTTTGGTCCTCCCCCTCGCAACCGTGCGCAGCTGCGGCGAATACTACAAAGAAAAAAAGAGAAGCAGAAGACTTGAGCCCCTCAGTGGAACCCCTCCGTCTCGGCTGGCGCCGAGACACCTCCCCTTTCAGGGGAGGCAGATTGCTCGCCCGAAGGCAAGTGCGCGTGAAGGCATTTTTTCCTGCCGCCATTGCCAAATACAGGAGAGGCAAAAGTGCCTCCCGCCGATTGACAATACTCCGAAAAAATGTTAAAGTATAATAAACAAGACCTGCCCTCCCGCTTTGGGGAGGGAGCATTACCAACGAATTATGAAAGGTGGGATATAGATGCGCTTGCTTCGCTGCCTTGCGGCGGCTGCGGTGTGTGCAGGGATGCTCTCTGCCTGCAGCAGCAGGCCCGAGAATACCACAAGACCTGCCTCTACCGCCGCCCGCGCCGATAATGTCTATGTCGTCAACGGCCGGGACGAGGTGGAGCTTAGGGACAGCTATGTGCTGGCGGAGACCGCAGGAGCCGAGATCAGGCTCTCTGCCTTCGGGGCCTCTACCTTTGCGGTGCTGGTAAAAAATAACTCCGATACGACGCTGAACGTCAGGAGCTGCTACCTTGAGGCCGACGGCGTGGTCTACGAGAGCTCCTACCTGAGCTCGGGCATGCTGGCCCCGGGGGAGGAGGCCACTACCTCCTGCAGCTTCCCCGAGGGCGTGTCCCCCACTACGGTGCGGGTGCGCTTCTATTGCATCGACTACGAGACCTATACCTATCTTCCGGGCAGCCTGACGGATGTCGTCGAGGTACAGAGGGGCGGCAGCGATCGCCTTGAACGCCGCTTTCCCGCCGAGAGCCTCTATTCCGACGACAAGCTGGACGTGAAGCTGGCGGAGTACAGAAAGGGAGAGGAATACTCCCACCTGATACTCTGCATCACCAACAAGCAGGACAGGGAGATCTATCTCACCGAGGAGAGCTCTGTGCTCGAGCCCGAGGGCCTCGACGGCTACCTGCGCTGCGCAATACCTGCGGGGGCCACCGCCTATGCGGATCTGGAGCTCGGCGTGGGCTATTTCGAGCAGGGCGAGCCCCCCTATGTGCTGCTTGCCATTAACGGCTATGAGCCGGAGGCAGGATTAAGCTCCGACTACAGCGAGCCCCTGTTCACCACCGAGAAGATCTTTATCCCCCTGACCACCGACGAGCGCCCCGACCCCACAGAGCCCGAGGAACCCACAGAGCCTTCCGAGCCCCAAGAGCCCGCAGAGCCCGAAGGGGACCCCCAGCCCACCAGGACCCTGGAGGAGCTAAAGGAATATGCCGAGGGCTACGGCATGAAGGAGCTTGCGCCCCTGTCCGTGACCTATGACGGCGGCGAGCCCCGCGCCGAGGCAGAGGACGGGGCTGTGACCGTGGAATACGCCTTCTGCGCCCTTTCGGAGGCAGAGGACGAGGACGAGAGAGACAGCCTGCAGGTCTACTTCCTTGCCACCAACAAAACAGACTTCTCCCTGACCGCCACGGGTCAGGCAACGGTCAACGGCCTGCGGCTCTATTCCACCAGCCTGCCCTCCATCTCGGCCCACTCTGCGGAATACGTCTGCTTCTACGCCCCCATCGGGTCCTTCAGGGAATACTGCGGGGAGCTTGCGGACCTTTCGGTGCAGCTGCGGTTCGAGGACCTTTCGGGCGGCATGGCAGACGAGAGCGGCGTGCTTACCTTGAAGCCCTTCGAGCTCAAATTTGCCGAGAGGGAGCAGACCTTTGACCCCGCCGAGAGCGGCGCCCCCGTGATCTTTGATGACGAGCGGGTGACAGTCTACGAGCTTGGCAAGCAGGACATGGGCTATACCATCGGCATCAGCCTCTGCGCCGTGAACAAGAGCGGCGAGACCCTGCTTATGATGTGTGACGAGGCGGACGCCGAGGGCTCTATGTGGCTCATGGGGGCTGCCTGCGACATCCCCGCAGAGGGGGCCTGCTATTCCGAGGTATATGCCGTTGACCTGAACGGCGGCACGGACCTGACTGTTGAGGCCACCGAGGGCATGGGGATAAGGATAACTCTATACGACACGGACCTTGAGGTGCTCGGCGAGGGCGAGGCGGAGCTATGAAGATCACAGAACGGCTGAAGGGCCTTAAAAAGAGCACATGGGCGCTCATAATACTCTTCCTGCTCTGCGGGGTGCTGCTGGTGCTCTCGCGGCTTTTCCCTGCCTTCTGCGAGTGGTATGCCGAGAACATTTTCCCTCTCTGGCTCAACTCCTTCGGGCGGCTGACGAGCCTTGTGCCCTTCTCCTTCGGGGAGGCGCTGATAGTTCTGGGGATAGTGATAGTCCTGCTGACCCTGCCCGCAATGGCGGTGCTGCTGATAAAATTCAAGGGCCGGGCAAAGCAGCAGCGGCGGGTGCTCAAGGTGATAAGCCTTTTCTACCTGTGGGTGCTGTGCTATGTGACGGTGACGGAGACACTTAACTGCTTCGTGCTCTACCGCTGCCCCACCTTCGGGGAGATCTACGACATCCCAGCTGAGGAGCACACCAACGCGGAGCTCCTTGACCTCTGCGGCTATCTGACGGATAACTGCAACTCTCTGGCCCCCAGGATGCAGCGGGACGAGGAGGGCCTTTTCGTGCTTACCACAGATCTTGACGAGACCGCCAAGAGGGCCATGAACGCTCTGGGCGAGGAATTCCCGAGGCTCGAGGGCTTTTACGTTACGCCCAAGGCGGTGAAGAACTCGTTTTTTATGAGCCAGCAGTACCTGATGGGGATATACTTCCCCTTCACTCTCGAGGCCAACTACAACCGGGAGATGTACCCCTCGAACCTGCCTGAGACCGTGTGTCACGAGCTGGCCCACACCCGGGGCTTCATGCTGGAGGACGAGGCGAACTTTATTGCCTTCCTTGCCTGCACCCGCTGCGAGGACACGGAGTACCAGTACAGCGGCTATCTCAGGGCGCTGAAATACGTGCTGTCTCAGGTGCGGGACAACTGCACTGACGACGAGATAAACGGTGTCTACGCCGCCCTCTGCCCAGAGGTGCTGACGGACATAAACGGCAACGCCAGCTACTGGCAGTCGGTGCAGGAGAGCGACGAGGGCCTGCTGCCCTCGGAGACCGTGGCGGACATTGGCGACAAGGCCATGGAGGCCTCGCTGAAAATGAACGGCGTCGAGGACGGCAAGCGGTCATATGGAAGGATGGTAGATCTGCTGCTTAATTATGGCGTGGGGTACGATGAGGGGTGAGAAGGCTCTTCGGAACCCCTCCGTCTCGGCTGCGCCGAGCCACCTCCCCTTTCAGGGGAGGCTTTTTTTGTGCTTGACCTCGCATTTGAGCTTGGACGTGCATTTTGCCTCCTGTTTGGGGGCTTTTTTTGTGTGCTTGACCCTTCGCTTGGAGTTGGGCGTGCATTTTGCCTCCCCTGAACAGCGGCAGCAAAGCAACCGCGGGAGGTGGCTCGGCGCAGCCGAGACGGAGGCTCCCCTCGCAAAGCAGCAGCCAGCGGGAAAGCACCCGCACAAAGCCCCCCGAACGGCTGCACCGCCGCCTCATCCACAAAGGCGCCCACCTCCCCTCCGGGGAGGCGCTGAGACCCAGCGTGTCCGCACAAGTGAAAGCCGGTGGGGGATTTAAAACCCTGTAATCAGATAGGTTAAATACATTCGTAATAAAACCTTATCCATAAATTTACGAGTTGCGGGGGGAAGGGGAGGGCAAATTGTTGACTTTTCCGGCCGTAAGTGGTATAATAAATAATATGTTTTCATCTGCAAAGCGGATGAGAAAAGTATACTTAACCGAAAGGACGATATATATGGCAGGCTTACTTGAAATTAAGGATATACACGCCGCAGTGGAGGAGAAGGAGCTGCTGCACGGCGTTTCCCTCTCCGTTGGGGCGGGAGAGACCCATGTGCTGATGGGACCTAACGGCGCGGGCAAGTCCACTCTGGGCTCAACTATCATGGGCAGCCCCGAGTACTCCCTCACCGAGGGCAGCATCCTCTTCGACGGCGAGGACATCACAGAGCTCTCCGCGGACAAGCGGGCCCAGAAGGGGCTCTTCCTCTCCTTCCAGAACCCCATCGAGATACCGGGCATCACCCTCTCCAACTTCCTGCGCAACGCGCTGGAGCAGAGAACAGGCAAGCGCATCAAGCTCTTCGAGTTCAAAAAGCAGCTCCGCGCCGTGATGGACGTGCTGCAAATGGACCCCGCCTACGCCGACAGAGACCTGAACGTGGGCTTCTCCGGCGGCGAGAAGAAAAAGGCCGAGATCTTGCAGCTGCTGGTGCTCAAGCCTCGGCTGGCAATACTGGACGAGACCGACTCGGGTCTGGACGTGGACGCCGTCAAGACCGTCTCCAAGGGCGTAAGCGAGTTCCAGAAGGACCCACAGAACTCCCTTATCATCATCACCCACAACACAAAGATATTGGAGGCCCTCAAGGTTGACCGCACCCACATCCTTGTGAACGGAAAAATAGCCGCAGAGGGCGGCCCCGAGCTCATAGACGAGGTCAACGAGCAGGGCTTTGAAAAATACATCACCGCGGAATAAGGAGCAGAAGATGAAGGAAAAAACACAGGTCGAGGATATCAATTCCTCGCTTTACGACTTCCGCTACGAGAGCGACGAGGCAGATATGTTCGAGAGCGGCATCACGCCGCAGATAATCAAAGAGATATCCGAGGAAAAGGGCGACCCCGCCTGGATGACGGAGTTCCGCCTTAAATGCCTCGATATATACAACAAGACCAAGATGCCCGACTGGGGCCCCTCTATCGAAGGGCTGGATATGAGCAGCATCGTCACCTACATCCGCCCCAAGACAAGGATGCAGACCGACTGGGACGAGGTGCCTGAGGACATCAAGAACACCTTCGAGCGCCTTGGCATCCCACAGGCCGAGCGGGAGAGCCTTGCGGGCGTTGGCGCCCAGTACGACTCGGAGCTGGTCTATCACAACGTCAGAAAGGAAGTGGCCGAGCAGGGTGTGGTCTATACCGACCTTGAAAGCGCCATGCACGACGAGCGCTACGCCGAGATGATACGCTCCCACTTCATGAAGCTGGTGCCCCCCACGGACCACAAGTTCGCAGCGCTCCACGGGGCCGTCTGGTCAGGCGGAAGCTTTGTCTATGTGCCAAAGGGCGTGCATCTGGATATACCGCTGCAAAGCTATTTCAGGCTCAACGCCAAGGGTGCCGGACAGTTCGAGCACACCCTGATAATCGTTGACGAGGGGGCATACCTGCATTTCATCGAGGGCTGCTCCGCCCCCAAGTATTACGTCGCCAGCCTCCACGCCGGGTGCGTCGAGCTCTACATCGGCAAGAACGCCACCCTGCGCTATTCCACCATCGAGAACTGGTCGAAGAATATGTATAATCTTAACACCAAGCGCGCCGTTGTGGAAGAGGGCGCAAAGGTCGAGTGGGTGTCGGGCTCCTTCGGGTCTCACACCTCCTATCTCTATCCCATGAGCATTTTGAAGGGCAGGGGAGCTCGGGCAGAGTTCACGGGCATAACCTTTGCGGGCGAGGGTCAGGAGCTTGATACAGGCGCCAAGATCGTCCACGCCGCCCCCGACACATCGTCATATATGAACACCAAGTCCATCTCCAAGAGCGGCGGCATAAGCACGTTCAGAAGCGCCGTGCAGGTGAACCCGGGGGCTCTCAGGAGCAAGTCCTCCGTCAGCTGCGAGAGCCTGATGCTGGACAGCGACTCCCGCTCCGACACCATCCCCGCCATGGACATAAGAACGGCCGACGCGGACATAGGGCACGAGGCCAAGATAGGCCGCATAAGCGACGAGGCCGTGTTCTACCTAATGTCCCGAGGGATGACCGAGGAGAACGCCAAGGCCCTTATCGTCAGCGGCTTTGCGGACAACGTCTCCAAGGAGCTGCCGCTGGAATACGCGGTGGAGATGAACAATCTTATCAATCTTGAAATGAAAGGCAGTATAGGCTGATGAGCAACGAGAATACCCTTAAACTTAACAAGCTGCCTGCACCCACCTTCCGCTATCTTAAAATGAACTGCGCCGAGGCGGCGGAGGCGGCATATACGAATTATAGCCCCGAGACCGGGAGCCTTGAGGGGGCAGAGATAACAGAAAAGGGGGATGTGTCAAGCATCCTCACAGGCTGCGGAGAGGAGCTTTCACAGCTGCTGTCCCGCTGCGGCATCAGGACCACGGAGATAACAGCCAAGGCCTCGGGAGCCGCCGCTAAGTTCGACCTGAGCTTCGAAGGGGACAAGCCACCGGCCGCCCGCTTCGAGGTCAAGGCCCCCGCAGGGGGAGACATTACCGTCACCCAGTTCATCCGAAGCGGCGAGAGCGGCAGAGGGGCAGTGCAGACCCTACTGAGGGCCGAGGAAGGCGCTAAGATACACCTGATACAGGTCATCACCTGCGGGGCTGATTTTGAGCTGATAAACGACATCGGCACCGACCAGCAGGACAGAGCAGCGGTGGAGATCACCCAGCTCTACCTCTCGGGCCGAGAGACCATAGCAGGCATCCGCGCGGGCCTCGAGGGCTACAAGGCCGAGTACCGCAGCGATATCGCATACCTGCTGAAGCAGCAGGAGAAGCTGGATTTGAACCTCCTTGCCAGCCACAAGGGCCGCAAGACCCTGACGGAGATAAACGCAAGAGGCGTCCTCGCAGACACCGCACAGAAGATCTTCCGAGGCACCATCGACTTCCTTACAGGGGCCTCAGGTGCCAAGGGCGCCGAGAGCGAAGAGGTCTTGATGATGAACGAGAAAGTGGTCAACAAGACCGTCCCGCTGATACTCTGCGCCGAGGAGGACGTTGAGGGCAGCCACGGGGCCTCTATCGGCAAGCCCGACGAGAACCATGTGTTCTACATGATGTCACGGGGCCTCAGCCGCGAGGAGATATACAGGATAATGGCAAGGGCCAAGCTGGATGCCGTCATGCGCCGCATCGACGACCCCCGGACCCTTGCAGAGATCGAAGGAGCCATCGGAGGTGCAGAGACTGATGACCAAGAGCGTATTGACAGCGAGGGATGATTTCCCCGTATTTAAGGCATATCCGGAGCTTGTTTACCTTGACAACTCCGCTACCCAGCAGAAGCCCCGCCAGGTGCTGGAGGCCGCAGAGCTCTACTACCGCGAGCAGAACGCCAACCCCCTTCGGGGCCTCTATGACCTGAGCGTTAAGGCCACCGACGCCTACGAGAACGCAAGGCGGGCCGTCAGGGCCTTCATAAACGCCCGCGAGGACTGCGAGGTCATCTTCACCCGCAACGCCACCGAGAGCCTTAACCTTGTGGCCTACAGCTACGGCAGGGCCAACGTGCAGGCGGGGGACGAGGTCATCGTCAGCATCGCCGAGCACCACAGCAATATGCTGCCCTGGCAGCTGCTGTGCAAGGAGAAGGGTGCCACGCTCAAATACCTTGAATGCGACGAGCGCGGCGAGTTCACCGAGGAGGCCCTCTCGGCCCTGCTCACCGACCGCACCAGGATAGTGGCCATGACCCAGATATCCAACGTCCTGGGCCGCCTTAACCCCATCAAGCGCCTTGCAGAGCTTGCTCACGAGGCGGGGGCTGTGTTTGTCTGCGACGGCGCTCAGAGCGTGCCTCACATCCCCGTTGACGTGCAGGAGCTTGGGGTGGATTTTCTGGCCTTCTCGGGCCACAAGATGCTGGCCCCCATGGGCATAGGCGTGCTCTACGGAAAGAAAGAGCTTTTAGAAGAGATGCCCCCCTTCCTCTCAGGCGGAGAGATGATAGAATACGTCACCCGAGAGGGCGCCACCTATGCCCCCCTGCCCCACAAGTTCGAGGCGGGGACAGTGAACGTTGGCGGCGCCGTGGGCCTTCATGCGGCCATAGACTACATGAACGAGCTGGGCTTTGAGGCCATAGAAAAGCGGGAGGCCGAGCTCACGGCCCTGATGATGGCCGAGATGCAGAAGCTGCCCCACATCAAGATCTACGGCTCCGACAAGCCCGCGGACCACTGCGGGATAGTTACCTTTGAGATCGAGGGCGTTCACCCCCACGACGTTGCGGCGATATTTGATTCCGCAAACATCGCGGTAAGGGCGGGCCACCACTGCGCCCAGCCCCTTCACAGGCAGCTGGGAGTAATGAGCACCACCAGAGCCAGCATAGCCTTCTACAACACAGAGGAGGACGTTAGGCGGTTCATAGAGTGCCTTGGACAGATAAGGAGGAAGATGGGCTATGATGAATAACACCTTTTACAGCGAGATACTGACGGACCACAACCTCCGCCCGGAGCACAAGCACGAGCTGGAAAGCGCCAACTTCCGCCACGAGGGCATCAACCCCTCCTGCGGCGACGACATCGTGCTGAACCTGAAGATCGAGGACGGGGTGATAAAGGACGGCTCCTACACAGGCAGCGGCTGCGCCATCTCCCAGGCCTCGGCGGACATAATGCTGGACCTGATCATCGGCAAGACGACAGAGGAGGCCAAGCGCCTTAGCGAGATCTTTCTTAGGATGATAAAGGGAGAGATCACCGACGAGGAGCTTGAAGAGCTTGAAGAGGCGGGAGCCCTGCAGGACGTATCTCATATGCCCGCGAGGGTAAAGTGCGCCGTCCTCGGCTGGCACACGATGGAGAATATCATCGGGCAGGCTGAACAGCAGATGTCCTGAGGTGTTTTCTGCGGCAATGAATATGTATTTTTTAACGCTCCCATCCGGCTCGGGTGGGGGCGTTTTGTTGTGGGCAACCTTCGGAACCCCTCCGCCCTTCGGGCACCTCCCCTTTCAGGGGAGGCAAAATGCTCGCCCAAGGCCAGTTGAGAAGCAGCAGCCCCATATGCCTCCCCTGAACAGCGGCAGCAAAGCAACCGCGGGAGGTGGCTCGGCGCAGCCGAGCCGGAGGGGTTCCACAGCGAGCCGGAGGGGTCCCCCCTTGCCAAAAACCCAAAACCGTGCTATACTAAATACGACCTCAAAATCTCAAAAGGAGTGATAAACATGAAAACAGATAAGACCCTGCAGGAGATCGTGGATGTGTCCAAGAGGATAGTCTTCTTCGGCGGCGCGGGAGTCTCGACAGAGAGCGGGATACCCGACTTCCGCTCCGCCGACGGCCTCTACAACCAGAAGTACGATGTTCCGCCCGAGACCATGCTCAGCCACAGCTACTTTATCAGTCACACCGAGGACTTCTTCCGCTTCTATCGGGACAAGATGCTGCCTCTGGAGGCCCTGCCAAACGCCGCCCACTTAAAGCTTGCGGAGATGGAGCAGAAGGGCAAGCTGGACTGCGTCATCACCCAGAACATCGACGGCCTGCACCAGAAGGCCGGCAGCAAGCGCGTGTTCGAGCTTCACGGCTCTGTTCACCGCAACTACTGTATGAAGTGCCGTAAGTTCTACACCGCCGAGCAGGTGCGGGATATGGAGGGCGTGCCACGGTGCAGCTGCGGCGGCATCATCAAGCCCGACGTGGTGCTCTACGAGGAGAGCCTTGACAGCAGCACCATCGAGCAGTCTGTCGAGGCCATAGCGAACGCCGACACCCTCATCATCGCCGGCACGTCCCTGACGGTCTATCCTGCGGCAGGCTTCGTGCGCTATTTCAGGGGCAATTACCTTGTCCTGATAAACCGCGACCCGACCCCCATGGACGCCTCCTGCGATCTTGTCATCCATGACAGCGTGGGGAAGGTGCTGGGAGAGATAGCGCTGCGCTAAGTGAATAGTGAAAAGTGAATAGTGAATAATGAAGGTGTCCGCTGCGCGGACGAAGATGGCCATTCGGCCCTGTAGATGGCGGGAGAAACAGCATTGCTGCTCCTGCTTTCCTTGGGGCCGAATGGCCATTGTTGTTTGGTGCTTTTCTGTGTGCCTTGTTAGGGGCTACCACGCCCGTGTTATTTCATGGTTACCCCGCAGCTGTCTCCTCCAGCACGCTGCGTATCTGCTTATACGCTTTGTAGCGATCGCCTTAAACAAAGGAAAATTCAGAACACAACACCCGCCTCTTAGCTGTCCGTACCTTGAACAAGAGAGAAAAAGGAGTAACCCCCTTTACCACGGGGTAAAAGGGGGCGTGGGGGAGGAAGAGTAAGGAAGAGGGAGCGCGAGGGAGGAACCTCAGGGAAGGAGGGGAACCGCCCCCTTTTGCGCGCAAGCGTTTTAGGGGCCCCTCCGTCCCTGTGGTTCCTCCCTCGCAACGAGCGCAGATGCAGCGACCAACACAAAGAAAAAGAGAGAAGCAGAGGGCTTGGGCCGCTCCGCAGGACCCCTCCACCACCGCCTAACGGCGGCGGTCCCCCTCCCGCGGTTGCTTCGCTGCCGCTGTTCAGGGGAGGCTATTTGCTCGTCCAAGGGCAAGTGCGAGGGGCGTCGCAAGAGTTCCGCAACACATACACAAAAAAGGCACCTCCGTGCGGAGATGCCTTTAATTTTTTCGTTCAGCGAAGATTATCTCTTAACGTTGAAGGCGCCCATCTGGGGATAGTCAGCGGAAGCGCCGAGCTGCTCTTCGATCCTGAGGAGCTGGTTGTACTTTGCAACTCTCTCGGAGCGGCTGGGAGCACCGGTCTTGATCTGGCAGGTGTTGAGTGCAACTGCGAGATCAGCGATAGTGGTGTCAGCAGTCTCGCCCGAGCGGTGAGAAGAGATAGCGGTGTAGCCGGCCTTGTGAGCCATCTTGATGGCCTCGAGGGTCTCGGATACGGAACCGATCTGGTTGAGCTTGATGAGGATAGAGTTTGCAGCGCCGAGCTTGATGCCCTTAGCAAGTCTCTCGGTGTTGGTAACGAACAGGTCGTCGCCTACGAGCTGAACCTTGCCGCCGATCTTCGCGGTCATCTTTACCCAGCCTTCCCAGTCCTCTTCATCAAGGCCGTCCTCGATGGAGATGATAGGATACTTGTCAACAAGAGCCTCCCAGTGAGCGATAAGCTCGTCGGAGGTAAACTCCTTGCCGCTCTTGGGCTGCTTGTAGAAGCCCTTGCCCTTTTCGCTCTTCCACTCGGAGGAAGCAGCGTCCATAGCGATCATGAAGTCCTTGCCGGGCTCGAAGCCGGCGGCCTTGATAGCCTCGAGGATCTTCTCGATGGCCTCCTCGTCGCTCTTCAGGCTGTTGGGAGCAAAGCCGCCCTCGTCGCCTACAGCGGTAACGTCGCCCATCTTCTTCAGCAGTGCCTTGAGGTTATGGAAGACCTCGGCACACCAGCGCAGGCCTTCCTTGAAGGAGGGAGCGCCAACAGGCATTACCATGAACTCCTGAGTATCAACAGCGCTGTCAGCGTGTGCGCCGCCGTTGAGGATGTTCATCATAGGAACGGGGAGCTTGGTGCCCTGTATGCCGCCAAGGAATCTGTACAGCGGGATATCGAGGGATGTAGCAGCAGCTCTTGCGGTAGCGATAGAAACTGCGAGGATAGCGTTTGCGCCAAGGTTGGACTTGTCCTTTGTGCCGTCGGCCTTGATCATGGCTGCGTCAACAGCGTAGATGTCGGAGGCGTCCATGCCAACGATGGTCTCTGCGATAGTGGTGTTGATGTTGTTTACGGCCTTCTCAACGCCCTTGCCAAGGTATCTGCCCTTGTCGCCGTCTCTGAGCTCGAGGGCCTCGAACTCGCCTGTGGAAGCGCCCGAGGGAGCGGTGCCTCTTGCAACTGTGCCGTCGGCAAGAGTTACCTCAGCCTCAACGGTGGGGTTTCCTCTGGAATCGAGGATCTCGCGGCCGACTACTTTTTCAATTACCAAGTAATCCATAATAAAAACTCCTTTTGTGAATTTTTAGTAAAAATACTGCCTGCACTCAGGCAATATCCAACTAATTCAATCATACCACAAGAGAGCCCTTTTGTCAAGGATGAATGAGCAAATTTGCCGCGCAGCGGCAAATTTGAGGGATGCGCCAAAGGATATTCCCCCGCCCGGCGGCGGGGAACACCCTTTGGCGCCGACAATGCTCTGACAAGGGTGATCAGGCGCTGCGGCGACGGCGCAAGTCGCGTAAGCACTCGCAAGCTCAGTCGGTGCCCCGACGTGGCAAGTCGCGAGTTCACTCGCAAGCTCAGTCGGTGCCCCGACGGGGCAAGTCGCGAGTTCACTCGCAAGCTCGGGCGGTGCCCCGCCGGGGCAAGTCGCGTGTTCACTCGCAAGCTCGTTTACAACAGTGGAGGCCGCAGGGGCTCCCTCGCGAAAGGGCATACATAAAGTGAAATAAAAAGGGCGCTCGCCCCGAACCATGCGGGGGGAACACCCTTTGGCGCCACAAATGCGCGGCCCGCCGTCACACAAAACCTGTTTTCAGATCAATTCTTCCCAAAGGCGGCATTGCGCCGTCCGCGCTAGGACCGCCCTAAAATTATTCATTATTCTCTATTCATTATTCATTGAGCGAAGCGTTTCCGTTACTCCTCCGACTTCACCATGATAACGGTAGAGGTGATCTCGTAGAGGGTGAGCTTGTCGCCGTGGAGGACGTAGGTGGCGTCGGTCTTGTCGGCGTAGTTGATCTTGCCGTCCTTCCAGGTGAACTCCGAGGTGCCCGAGGCGCCTGAGGCTGTGCCTGTGCCGTCGCTGTTGAAGATCATATAGGTGTTCTCGGCGGTGACGGCGTCGCTTTCGGGCAGCTTCTCGCCGTCCATATAGCCCTCGTAGTAAACGTATTTGCCCTCGGGCTTCTCGCGGGTGTCCTCGTAGACCGACTCGTGGATGAAGATTAGCTTTGTGCTGCCCTCAGAGACGGTGAGCTGGTCCTCCTCGAGGATATATTTAGCCTCGAGGCCGTTGTCTGTGGAGAGGCTGCCGTCCTTCCAAGCCATCTGTGTGGCCCCGCCGGGAGAGCTGTAAACGCCCGAGCCGTCGCCGTTGAAGTGGAAGTAGAAGGTATTGATGTCGATATCGGGGCTCAGGTCTACCTCCTTATCGCCGTCGAAGGCCTTGGAGAAGATATATCTTCCGCCGGGCTTGCCGTCGGTGGGCTCGGTGGGTGTTTCGGTATAGCCGGAGCTGTAGGAGGAATCGTCCTCTGCTGCCGAGGGCTCGTCTGCGGCTGTGGTGGTCGTTGTTGTGGTGGTGCTGGTCTGGGAGGAGTCCTCGCTGCTGCTTGGATCAGAGCTCTTGCTGCTGCGGTTCTGCACCACAAAGAACACTGCAAAGACCACAAGCACCGATGCCAGCGGTATCACATACCAGAGCCAGCTGCTTTTGCTCATGGGGTCGCCGCTGCTTTCCTCTTCGGGCTCGTCTTCGTCTTCGTCCTCGAGGTCGCTAATGTTAACTGACATGGCTTCCTCGGCGGCGGCCTCGATGTTTTTCCTTACGGGGTCCTGCTCCGTCTGCTCCTCGGCCTCGTCGGGCTCCTGATCGGAGAGCTTATTCAAAAGGGCCTCGCACTCGGGGCAGACATCCTTTTCGTCCGTGAGCTCCTTCCCGCAGATCCTGCAGACACGTTTATCATCCATTTTATCGTCTCCTAAACAATTTACGGCGCACCATGCGCCTGCACCATTATACCGCAAAAGCGCCCCTCTTGTCAAGGCCACCCCCTCATTTTTCACCTGTTTTTCATTTTGTCGGTGCCCCGACGGGGCAAGTCGCGTGTGCGGCGGCACGCCGCCTCACAGCGGTGAAGTGTGCAAGGGCTCCCTCGCGGTGCTAGCGCGCACGGCGCAGGTCGCGTGAGCGGCGGCACGCCGCCTCACAGCGGTGAAGTGTGCAGGGGCTCCCTCGCGATACGGTGGCACGCAGAAGGATTTGTGCTCACTCGTTTGAGAATAAACGCGGTGTGTTTTCTTTCAAGCTTCGGACCGCCGTCACGCAAAGCCTGTTTTCAGATCAATTCTATCCAAAGGCGGCATTGCGCCGTCCGCGCTAGGGCTGAGAATGTGAATAATTTATGAAAGAAACTTGATTTCGCTTGACAATCGTCCCCGCTTGTGATATAATAATTTCTGCTGATAAATGCGCTGCTAGCTCAGCTGGATAGAGTGACTGGCTACGAACCAGTAGGTCAGGGGTTCGAGTCCCTTGCAGCGCGCCACCAGGGGCACAAGCCCCTGGACCCAACTCCCTCACCCTCAACAGGGTGGGGGAGTTTTCATTTTGGCGGGCTCGGGGCCCGGCCTTGTGGGAGGCTTTTCATTTTTTTACAAGCCCTTGGACTGGGCTTCCTCGCCCTCCACAGGGTGGGGGAGTTTTCATTTTGTCGGGCTCGGGGCCCGGCCTTGTGGGAGGCTTTTCATTTTTTTACAAGCCCTTGGACTGGGCTTCCTCGCCCTCAACAGGGTGGGGGAGTTTTCATTTTGGCGGGCTCGGGGCCGGCTCTTGCGAGTATAATTCCGAGTTATAGTCCTATAATAAAATGGCATTGTACAAACATGAAATAATGTGCTATACTATGATCAGAGAGAAACCCAAAGTCACGATGGATGGAGGGCCAACGTCTGAGATCAAAGGAGGAAATCATTATGGAGTTTGTAACACTCAACACCGGAGCAAAAATGCCGCTGGAGGGCTTCGGAGTTTTCCGGATACCCGACGCCGCACAGTGCGAGCAGGTAGTTTATGACGCGATAAAGACAGGCTACCGTCTGCTTGACACTGCTGCCGCTTACATGAACGAGGAGGCAGTGGGCAAGGCGGTTGCACGGGCGATAGCTGACGGTCTCACCACCCGCGAGGAGCTTTTCATCACCACAAAGGTTTGGGTGCAGGATATGAAAAATGAGGACACGGCTTACGAAGCGGTCAAGACCTCGCTCGCAAAGCTTGATATGGAGTACGTTGATCTTGTGCTGCTGCACCAGCCCATGGGCGACTATTTTGCGGCCTACAGAGGCATCACCAAGGCGTACAAGGAGGGCCTGACAAAGGCCATAGGCGTTGCTAATTTCTACCCTGCGATACTTGCAAATTTCTGCGAGAACGTGGAGGTCATACCCGCTGTTGATCAGGTGGAGCTGCACCCCTTCTTCGTGCAGGAAAATGCAGTTGCGCTTATGAAAGAATACGGCGTTGCACCGCAGGCGTGGGGGCCTCTTGCAGAGGGCAAGCACGGCATCTTCACCGACCCCGAGCTGACCGAGATCGGCGCAAAGTACGGCAAGACCGCCGCACAGGTAGTGCTGCGCTGGAACGCACAGAGGGGCGTGTCTATCATCCCTAAGTCCGTTCATGTTGAGAGAATGGAGCAGAATATCGACATATGGGACTTTGCCCTCACCGATGAGGAAATGGCGAAGGTAGCGGCAAAGGACCTCGGTCACAGCGAGATCGTGGACCATGACGACCCCGGATTTGTCAGGTTTGTGCTGGGTATGAATATTCACTGACCAAAGACGATGTGAAGGAATGGCCGGATAAAATAGGCTTCTGACAAAGAAAGACTGCCCCCGACGGGCAGTCTTTTTGCATTTATTCTTCGTTTTGTGATTCAAGCCTCTTTGCCAGCAGTCGGAACCTCTTGTTGTCCTCCCTGCGCCAGCAGATGTAAAACGAGGTGCTCGCCTCGCTGTCGGATATGGGGATATTCACCCGGTTAACATCGTGGGGGCGCATATTCATGGTGATATCGGATGCAAAGCATGGCAAGGCCGAGGCTCTTATCAGCTCGCTCATGGCCTCGAATTCGCTCTGGTAGATATACTTGGTATTGGGCGTCAGCTTCTGATGCACCTCGTGCCAGTAGCCGAGATCGGAAAACAGCAGCATGGTCTCGCCGTCCAGGTCGGCAAAGGAGACCTTGTCGTAGCCTGCCAGCGGGTGCGCGGGCGGCACCGAGAGAAACAGCCGCTCGTCAAAAAAATGCGTGCAGAAAATGCCCTCCTGCTGCACCTCAAAGGGAGTGATGAGCAGCTGGCAGCTGCCGTTCGCAAGCTCCGACAGGAAGTCCTCGTGATACTTCATCTCGCTGGATATCTTCATCTCGGGGAACAGCTCGGAAAGGGTAGGCACTATGCTCCACAGCGGCGCGGGAGCGCAGGAGCAGACAGAAATAGTTCTGCGGCTCATATCGAAGGAGCGCACACGCTCGGCAAGGGCTTCGTTCTCGTCGATCATCTTTCTTGCCAGCTCAACGGCAAGCTTCCCGTTCTCGTTTAGCTCCACCTTGTTCTTGCTGCGGTCAAAAAGCTTCACGCCTATCATATCCTCCAGCTTGTTCACAGTGCGGCTCAAAGCCGGCTGCGAGAGGTGCAGGGCCTCCGCCGCCTTGGACATGGTGCCGCAGTCGGCTATCGCCACAAGCTGGACGAGCATATATATTTCTATCATTGTTGTCACCGCCTTTATATTATTTTATCACAGGCGGGCTTCCGTGTCAATACGCTATTACTCAAAATCATACTGCTATCACAAATCGGCATTGTACATTCACGGCCAAATGCTGTATAATTATGACAAGAAAAGCTGTGAGGTGCATTTTATGGATATGATAACGCTTGCAAACGGAGTGCAGATGCCGATGCTCGGCTTCGGCACATTTATGATAAAGCAGGACTGCGAGGAGCACATTGCAGACGCCCTGAAGCTCGGCTATCGGCTGATCGACACAGCGGCCTCCTACTTTAACGAGGAGGCTATCGGCAGGGCGATACGTCAAAGCGGCATACCCCGCCAGGAGCTGTTTGTCACCTCTAAAGTCTGGGTGCAGGACGCAGGGTATGAGAGCACCCTCAAAGCCTTTGACCGCTCGCTTAAAGCCCTCGGCCTCGATCATCTGGACTTATACCTTATCCACCAGCCCTATGGCGATTACTACGGCTCCTGGCGGGCTATGGAAAAGCTGATGAAGGAGGCTATATCAGGGCGATAGGAGTGTCAAACTTTTCCGCAGAGCGGGTGGTGGACTTGGCCCTATGCACCGACACCGCACCGATGGTAGATCAGATCGAGCTGCACCCGTATCTTCCGCAGAATGACACTATTTCCGAGATACGAAAATACGGCTGTGTGCCCCAGGCCTGGGGGCCGCTCTGCGAGGGGCAGAGGGATATCTTCAATGATCCCGCCCTAAACGAAATTGGCAAGTCTCACGGAAAGACAGCGGCGCAGGCGGCGCTTAAATGGAACCTGCAAAGGGGCGTGGCGGTCATCCCGCGCTCGACAAAGCACGAGCACAGAGCAGAAAACCTCGATCTCGACTTTGCGCTGACCGATGAGGAGATGGAGAGGATATCAGCCCTCGACATCGGCCACAGCGAGATAATCGACCACCGCTGCGCACACACGGCGCGGCAGCTTATCAACCGGAAAATACATAATTGACGGAGGAGATCATCATGAACACTTTCACTTATTCTTATCCCGTAAAGGTATATTTCGGGGAGGGCGCGGCTAAGGCAAACCTGCCCGCCGAGCTTGCAAAATACGGCAAAACTGTCATGCTCGCCTACGGCGGGGGCTCGGTGAAAAAGGTCGGGATATTTGACGAGATAGCAGGTGTCCTCGAAGCCGCAGGAAAGACGGTCATCGAGTTCGGCGGGATAATGCCCAACCCGACCTACGCCAAGGTGCAGGAGGGCGCAAGGCTCGCAAAGGAGAAGAAGGTCGATCTCATCCTTGCCCTGGGCGGCGGCTCGGTCATCGACTGCTGCAAGATAATCTCGGCCCAGGCGAAGCTCTCGGAGGACATCCGGGAATATGAATACGGCAAGGGCAAGGTGCCCACAGACTTCATCCCCATGGGTGCCATAGTCACGGCCTTCGGCACAGGGGCCGAGCAGAACAACGGCGCAGTCATCACCCACGAGGACAGGAGGCTTAAAGCTGCACTTTGGGGGGCCTTCCACAGCTTTGCCATACTCGACCCCGAGTACACCATGACCATGCCCTTTAAGCAGGTTATCTCGGGCGCCTTCGACAGCCTTTCACACTGCATGGAAACATACCTCGGCAGCCCCCGCACGACAAATCTTTCCGACGAAATAAACGAAGCGGTGATGCGTAATATCATCAAAAATATCCGCGCCACCATTGCCGACCCCGAGGATAAATTGGCCCGCAGCGAGCTTATCTGGGCGGCGGCTATTGCAGAAAACGGCATACTGAAAATAGGCAAGATCACCGACTTCCAGTGCCACATGATAGAGCATCAGCTGGGCGCATACACCGACTGCAATCACGGGCAGGGGCTGGCGGTCATCCATCCTGTGCTGTATCGGCATATCTACAAGGCGGCCCCCGCCCAGTTTGCAAGGCTTGCGCAGAATGTGTGGGGCATTTCTCCCGACGGAAGGACCGAGGAACAGCTTGCGCTTACAGGAATTGAAGCGCTTGCGGAGTTCATTAAGGAGATAGGTCTGCCAACAAAGCTCGGTGAGATGAGTATCTCGG
The DNA here is from genome assembly GCA_017480485.1 of Ruminococcus sp. Next base: position 18,452 of record JAFVAN010000014.1, read on the forward strand.
CCGATACCGATCTCCGTGCGATAGCGGATTCAACGGTAATAACAAAGGGCTGCTGCAAAAGGCTCGGCGCAGACGAGATATTTGAGATACTGAGAGAGTGCGTTTAACAGAAGGATGTTCTGCGAAAAGAATTGCAGTTATCTCGGCGATATAGAAGTAAAGCAAAGGCACTTCTGTCAGTTCCCTGACAAAAGTGCCTTATTTGAATTTATCCCGATTTGTTTGTGTGTTGCTGACAGATATCCGGCGGAAAATGCCCTATGAAGCTCTGCCTGTCGGTTTTTGCTGAAATGGAGATTTACTTGGTCTTGACGGATTTTACAGAGCTGTAGCTGCCGTCTTCCGTGCAGGCAGCTTCTGTGACATTCTCCTTAAAATATTTCCTGAGTCGGAGCACACAGCCCTAAAGCGGCATTCCACCCAGGGCTCCTCGTCTTCAGAAGAAGCGATAACGCTGCCGCTTTCGGATTCTTTTCCATTGCAATACCAGACAAATCCGGCGGTATCAAAATTATGGCCCTTATATATCGGCTCGTAATAGAGATCCGAGCAATCGGAGCAGGTATATCTCATAAGTCCGTGCTCTGTGCAGGTGGGGGCCTTTTCGAGCTGGGAGGTATAGCTATGCTCGGACAGCTCCACATCGAGCCTGTTGTAGAAAAAGCCGTTTTCTATCGCATACTGCTCCGCAGGAGAGCCGGACATACACTCGATCCTTACCGTCCCGTCCTCAAACAGCGTACACTCATAATCCCCTGAAACAAACTCATCTGCGCTTGCGGTTATCTCAAATGTTTCCGTGACTCCCTCAGGCAGCGCTGCCGCCATGCCAAACAGCATAGCGGAGGACAGCGCGGCCGCCAACAGCTTTTTGAACATATCCTCACTCTCCTTACAGAACAAACAACGACCCCCGAACGCATTGCCGGATCGCCGCCCTTCACAAACTGTTGTTCATGGCAAACGGCTGTCATGCCTCTCGGCACAGACCCTTCGGCTCTGCGTCATTGCCTTTCGGCAATTTTACTAAAAATGTTATTAATAGGAAGGATTTGTCAATAGCTTGAGGGCGCTTAAATGGCTTTCTGTGCCTGCTATGCTCTTCCATACCGCGTATACAGAGCTTTGCTTGTCCCAGGTCATCACGGCAGGCAAGACCATTCAGAGCGCTCGCCTCCTGCCTTCAATACTCGACCGGGACAGTCGCATACCCCCCGTAGTCTATGTTTTTGTCCTTGTCTGTGTTCGGGTCGGGATACTGCCCTATGCAGCTGCCCTCTCCAAGACGAAACCGGGAAAAGGTCACATTGCCGTCCTTCTCAAGCATATACGCTGCTTACATAGAAGGAAAATGTCTTGTAGTTCTCCACATTGAAGGAGATCTGAACATCGGTGCTGTCGCCAAAGAGCAAGCCCTCGGAGTACAGCGTGTTCATGATATTGATCATAGAATCTTCGTCCTGAGCATTGGTGATAACATCTACGCAGTATGCGTTGAAGGCGTTCTCCAAAAGCTCCGTAGAGGTGGCCGCCTTTGGAGCAACGCCGTCATAGGCGTATTCGCCGGCAGGCAGATCAAGGCCAATATCCACAATGGCAATGGCAGTTTTCTCAAGAGAGAAGGTCAGCTTTTTCGCGCCGTTCAGCTCGATCTCGCTGAGCAGATACCCTCTGTGGTTCCCGATATTGACCTCTTTTACTAACGTTCCGTCGGCATAAACGCTCAACAATCCATTTTCCCAGTTAGGGTCGGCGTCGTCGATAATGATCGTTGCAAAGGATATCTTGCTTATGCCGCTGACATCAAAGGATACCTCCGAGTGCTCGTTATACGAGCTGTCCTTGCTTCCCATTATGATCGCATAAGGATAAACGCGCCCCTCAACGTGGACGTCGGCGTTTTGCGTAACAAGCTCTACTCCATCTGCATCATACCCCGAGGAAATAAACTGCTCCGCCGTCATCGCCGCCGATGCAGTAATAACTGTCTCGGGCAGCATCGACACTGTCCCGGTAAACGAGAACAGCAGCAGCGCCAGAGCGATCATATATTCTGAAACTTTTTTAGTCATTTTCATATTCTTCTGCCTTTCGGAAAAATTCGGGCCGACCCGAGGCTTATATACCACCATTATAGCATATACAATGGCGAATACTTTTAACAATCTTTTCCAAAATCGTAGGTTAAAAATGACCGCTTTGCTGTGGGGCAAAGCGGTTTTAGTGTGCTTATGGAACGAGGGCATTTATGCTCTGACAAAACAAGAGAAAAGCATGATATGTTTTCTGAACGCCTTAAAGCAATTATTCATTCCCCCCACAGCCTGTCAAGGAAGATCTCGAAGGCCGATCTGCCTTGGTCGTCGGGGTCGAAGTCAACGTCCTTGGCGTGCTGCTTCCACCTTGAGCTTTCGGGCAGGATGGCATAGCCAAGGTTGTGCTTGCGCCACTCGTAGACCATGTCGTCGGCGGTGCGGAAGCTCTCGTAGTCGCTTCCGTGGATGGGGTGGGTGTCCAGCAGCTGCTGACAGATGATCTTCATGTCCGCGGCGTTCGTGACCCTGTAGGAGTCGATTATCCGCCAGTTGTCCTCGGTGTATTGGGCCTCGAAGTCCTCGCCGCCGTAAACAAAGGCGTAGGTCGTCCCCGCGCCGTCAGTGTCCCGAAAGCATAGCTCCTCGGGAGAGCTCAGCAGGCCCTGCTCTGCCTCTGAGCTTTCGTCTGTCGGGGGCTCTTCCTCGGGGGTCGGCGCAGTCTCGGCTGGGGGCTCTGTCGGGGCTTTCTCTTCGTCCCGGGAGGCGGCGGACTTCCCCTCCTTTTCCGTCTGTCGGGAGGTGGTGGTAGGGGCGGCACCCGCAGTCTCCGAAGGGCTGTTGTCCAAACTGCTCCCGTCGCTCCCGCAGCCCGCCAGCCCAAGGCAGACTACCAGCGCTATAAGCTTTTTCAATGCCCCTCCCCCCTTTCGCTTTGCTTGTTATTTTTAATGTACCACAGAAAGGCCTTGCCGTCAAGTGGCGGTGCCCCGTCGGGGCAAGTCGCGTGCCGCCGGCAAGCCAGCTTACAACTGTGTGATGCACGGTGGCTCGGCTATAGGCTTGTTATATACTCTAAGGCCATAAAAAAGGATGGGGCGCGCAGCCTCATCCTTCTGTGGCTTGTTTTGTTTTTTTCTCCCTCACTCCTCCGCGAACTCGCTTACCAGCGCGGAAACGGTGGCCTTGGCGTCGCCGTAGATCATGACGGTGTTGTCGTTTGTGAAGAGCGGGTTCTCAACTCCCGAGAAGCCCGTACCCTTGCCGCGCTTCAGCACGAAGACCGTTCTGGCCTCAAAGGCGTTGATGATGGGCATACCGTACAGCGGCGAGCTTTCGTCCGTCAGCGCCGAGGGGTTAACAACGTCATTGGCACCGATGACGATGGCAACATCTGTGTTCGACATCTGGGGGTTCATTTCGTCAGCCGTTTTCAGCTGCTCGTAAGGTACATTCGCCTCGGCCAGCAGTACGTTCATGTGGCCGGGCATTCTTCCCGCAACAGGGTGTATCGCAAAGCTTACCTCCGCGCCGTTTTCTTCCAGCTTGTCGCAGAGCTCCTTGACCGCGTGCTGGGCCTGCGCAACAGCCATGCCATAGCCCGGGATAAAGACAACAGAGCTTGCGGCCTCGAGTATCAGATATGCGTCCTCAACAGATATTGCCTTCGGCTCCTTGTGCTCTCCGCTTGCACCCTTCTTCGAGCTTGCGCCGAAGGACGAGAACAGCAGGGCGGTCAAGGTCCTGTTCATGGCCTTGCACATTATGAGCGTCAGGATAAGTCCAGATGTTCCCACAAGACAGCCCGAAACCACCAGCACCGAGTTGCTCATAGCAAGACCCGCAAAGGCCGCCGCAAGGCCCGAAAAAGCGTTCAAAAGCGAGATGATAACAGGCATATCTCCGCCGCCGATGGCAATGACCATCGTGAGACCAAGAATGAGATAAGCGGCAGTAGTGATGATAATTCCAATTTCGCCGATATTGCTGTCAACGACATCTCCGATGCTCAGCGCGTACATCACAACGCCACCCAAGCCGATTATCGCAAGAAGCGCATTGATGAAATTCTTCCCGGGAATAGAAATATTCTTCTTGAACATCTTCCCCGAAAGCTTGCCCCAAGCGACTACAGAGCCCGTGAAGGCTATCGCGCCGATGGCGATGGTCAAGCCCAGCGCAACGGAGCTGAACACGTTGATGCTCTTGTCCGTCATGTACTGAGTCAGCGCCACCAGCAATGACGACAGACCGCCGAAGCCGTTGAACAGCGCAACCAGCTGAGGCATACCGGTCATCTCGACCTTTTTGGCCCAGACAGCGCCTATCACACCGCCCAGCACGATAGCCGCAAGCGCCCAAAGATAGGCGTTTTTCGCTGGCCCCTCAGTCAGGGTGTCTGTCACGTTCTTTTCAAGCAGAACGGTCACAACTGCGATAAGCATACCAACGCTCGAAAGCAAATTGCCCTTCCGCGCAGTGTCGGCCTTTCCAAGCAGCTTTATGCCACGGATAAAAAGCACCGCCGAGACCATGTAAAGTATCGTCGTCAGGACGGTGCTGACGTTTTCCCAGCTCACTTTTTATCCCCCTTTTTTGAAGTCAAAACAGCTGGCGCTGTATGACTATTATCGTTGTTGCTTTTCTGTTTTGACTTGAACATTCCAAGCATACGGTCCGTTACGAGGTAGCCGCCGATAACGTTGATGGTCGCAAGCACGATAGCCGCAAAGCCGCAGATGTTGCTGACCATGCCTTCGGTGTGCAGGGCGACTGCCGTTGCACTTATCGCGCCGACTATTGTAATGCCGGAGATGGCGTTCGTTCCGGACATCAGCGGCGTATGCAGCTGCGAGGGGACCTTGGATATCAGCTCAACGCCCAGAAATCCCGCGATAACGAACACGAAAACCAGCAGTAAAATTTCTCCTGTTGCCATAAAAATTTTCTCCTTTGAAGTGTTGACCTCGCCGCCTGCGGCGGCTCGTAAAAGTGCGGAAAATAGCGCTTTTATCCCTTAAATCTCTCGTGGATGATCTTGCCGCCCTGCGTCAGCAGGCAGCCCTTCATTATCTCATCATTTAAGTTAACGTCCAATTCTTTGGACTCTTTGTTGTAGAAATGAGTTAAAAATGCAGTGAAATTTCCCGAGAGCATTTTTGAAGCGTCATAAGGCACCTGCCGCTCCAGCATATCGCCGGACATGATGGTCACGCCGTTGTCGGTGACTACGTCCTCGAAGGGCTTCGACCCTTCAACATTGCCGCCTGTAGAGACTGCCATGTCAACGACGATGCTGCCGGGCTGCATCCTGTCGAGCACGTCCTTTTTGATGAGCAGGGGAGCTTTTCTTCCGAACACCTTCGCGGTGGTGATAACGATATTTGAGCGCTCACAGACCTTCGCCTGGGCCTCCTGCTGCTTGGCGACCTGCTCGGGGGTCAATTCCTTCGCGTAGCCTTGGTCTGTCTGGCCCATCTCGCCGAGGTCTATTTTTACAAAGCTTGCGCCCAATGATTTGACCTGCTCCTCAACGACTGGTCTTGTATCGAAAGCGTCAACTCGTGCGCCCAATCTTTTTGCAGTCGCTATAGCCTGCAAACCGGCAACGCCAACGCCGATAACGAACACGCGAGCGGGGTTTATTGTCCCCGAAGGAGTTACCATCATTGGAAGGATCTTCGGCAGCTTGGCGGCTGCGTTTACGACCGCCACATAGCCCGCAAGGGATGTCTGGGAGGACTGCACGTCCATTTTCTGAGCCAGCGTGGTTCGAGGGATCATCTCCAAGGAGACGGCCTGCAAGCCCGCCTTTGCCATGTCGTTCAGCAGCTCTTTTTCGCCCCATGGGTCAAGGTAGCTTAGATGCAGCGTGCCGCTCTCGATGCCCTCGATGCTCTCGGGCTTCATGATGCGAAGCACTATCTCGCTGCCCTTGTAGCCCTCTTCATTGCTGTCAACTAAAACAGC
>JAFVAN010000015.1 GCA_017480485.1 Ruminococcus sp.
GCTTCGGCTCTGCGGCCATCATAAATCGCAGGAACGCCAAGGAAGGGCGCTAGCGTGCACGGCGGGCGGAGCCCCGCCGGGGCAGGTCGCGTGAGCGGCGGGCGGTGCCCCGCCGGGGCAGGTCGCGTGAGCGGCGGCGGAGCCGCCTTACAACGGTGAAATGTGCCGGGGCTCCCTCGCGATACGGTGGCTCCCAGCAGGCTTGTGCAGGACAGAGGCAGTTGATAATTGATAGTTGATAGTTGATAGTTGTTTAACACAAGCGAAAAACGGTACCCACCCCCTTTGGGTGAGGTACCGTTTTTCGCCTGACTTTCTCTCAGCGGCAATTCTCCATAGCCGTCTTAACAGCCTTTTTCCAGCCCGCAAGATGCTCTGCTCGCTGGGCGGCGGTCATGCGGGGAGAGAATTTTTCAAAGCTCCCGCCAAGGGTCAGCAGCTCATCGGTGTCCTGCCAGAACCCGACGGCAACGCCCGCCAGAAAGGCCGCGCCAATGGCCGTGGATTCAACGTTTTCCGGGCGGGTGATCTCGCGGCCCAGAATGTCGGACTGGAACTGCATCAAGAAGTTGTTGGAACTGGCACCGCCGTCAACGCGGACGGAGCCAAGGCGGGAGACGTCCTCCTCCATTGCCGTCAGCACATCGGCGGTCTGGTAGGCGATGGCCTCCAGCACGGCCCTGACGATATGCGCCCGTCCCGAGCCCCGGGTGAGGCCCGTGATGACGCCGCGGGCGTCGGGCTGCCAGTAGGGGGCGCCAAGGCCCGTGAAGGCAGGCACGATGTACACGCCCTCGGTGCTTTCCACAGAGACCGCAAGGCGCTCGCTCTCGGCGGCGGTGGAGATAAGCCCCATCTCGTCCCGCAGCCACTTGACAGCCGCCCCCGCAATGAACACCGAGCCCTCAAGGGCATAGGTCACCTGCCCGTTCAAGCCCCATGCAATGGTGGTCAGAAGGCCGTGAGAGGACTCCGCAGGCTCGCTGCCCGTGTTCATCAGCAGGAAGCCGCCTGTGCCGTAGGTGTTCTTGACGTCCCCCTTTGTGAAGCACTTCTGGCCGAAGAGGGCCGCCTGCTGGTCGCCTGCGCAGCCCGTGATGGGTATCTCTGCCCCGAAGACCGCCGCATCTGTCACGCCTATCTCGCCGCTGGAATCCACCACCTGCGGCAGGATGCTCTCGGGGATTCCCAGCAGGCCAAGGATCTCTCTGTCCCATTCAAGCTTGTGGATGTTGTAGAGCATGGTGCGGGAGGCGTTGGAATAGTCCGTAGCGTGGACCCTGCCGCCCGTCAGCTTCCAGATGAGCCAGCAGTCAACGGTGCCAAAGAGCACCTCGCCCCGCTCTGACCTCTCTCGGAGGCCGGGGACGTTTTGCAGCATCCACTTGATCTTGGTGGCGGAGAAATAGGGGTCGATGAGCAGACCGGTCTTGTCCCGGAAGAACTTTTCGAGGCCTTGGGCCTTATAGCCCTCGCAGATATCGGCGGTGCGCCTGCACTGCCAAACTATGGCGTTGCAGACGGGCTCGCCCGTGTTCTTGTCCCACATTATGGTGGTCTCACGCTGGTTGGTGATGCCGATGGCTGCGATATCCTCGGGGGAGGCGCCGCACTTTTCAAGCACGTTCCTTGCGGCCTCCAGCTGCGAGTCCCAGATCTCCTTCGCGTCGTGCTCGACCCAGCCGTTGCCCGGGAATATCTGAGTATACTCTATCTGGCTGACGCCCGCAGCCCTGCCGCTTTTCTCAAATAGCACGGCTCGTGACGAGGTCGTCCCTTGGTCCAGTGCGAGGATGTATTTTTTCATGGTCGTTCCTCCTTTTTTATGTCGAGTGCCGCTGGCAAGCTCGCTTACAACTGCGTGAAGCGAAAGGGTCCCCTCGCGATACGGCGGCACTATAAGAAATCAAGTATGAGGCGGCGTGGCACCGAGCATCAACTGCTACGCCTCCTGCCCCGCGCTGCTCAGCAGCCTTTCTGCAAGCTCTCGGAGGCCTGCGTGCTCCGGCCTTTCCAGAGCGGGATCGCCTGAGATGAGCTCGTCCGCCGCCGCCGCTGCCTGATAGAACAGCTCCGTGTCCGAGGAGAGGTCGGCGATCTTTAGCTTTGGCAGGCCGTGCTGGCGGCTGCCGAAGAACTCTCCGGGGCCGCGCATCTTCAGGTCTTGCTCCGATATCTTGAAGCCATCGGAGGTGGAGGAAAGTATCCTCAGCCTCTCGCGGCTCTCCTCGCTCACGTTGTCGGTTATGAGTATGCAATAGCTCTTGTGCTCGCCTCTTCCCACGCGCCCCCGCAGCTGGTGCAGCTGTGAGAGCCCGAAGCGGTCGGCGTTCTCGATGACCATTATTACGGCGTTCGGCACGTCAACGCCCACCTCCACCACGGTGGTGGATACCAGCAGGTCAAGCTCCTGCTCCTTGAAGCTGCGCATGACACGCTCCTTGTCGGCGGCCTTCATCCTGCCGTGCAGCAGCCCGATGCGAAAGCCTTTAAGATCCTCCCTTTCAAGGCGCTCGGCGTATGCCTTCACGTTTTGCAGCTCCGTGTCGTTCTCGTCTATCATGGGGCAGACCACATAGCCCTGCCGCCCCTCCGAGAGCCTGTCTCGGACAAAGCCGAAGGCCCTGCTGCGAAGCTTTCCCGTGACGGCGTAGGTCTCTATCTTCTGCCTGCCCTTTGGCAGCTCGTCCAGCACCGAAAGGTCCAGATCGCCGTAGATCATCATTGCAAGAGTCCGAGGGATGGGGGTGGCGGACATTACGAGCTTGTGGGGGTTCTCGCCCTTTGCGGCAAGCCCCGCCCGCTGGGCCACGCCAAAGCGCTGCTGCTCGTCGGTGATGACCAGCCCAAGGTCCCAAAACTCCGTGGACTGCTGGACGAGGGCGTGTGTGCCGACGGCGGCGTCGTACTCCCCTGCCGCCAGCTTCTGCTTTAGCTCCTGCTTCTTCTTGGGCGTCAGCGACCCCGTCAGCAGGCAGACCCTTATCCCAATGGGCGAGAGCATGGCCTCGAGGGTCTTGTAATGCTGGGCCGCCAGCACCTCGGTGGGGGCCATCAGCGCCGCCTGACAGCCGCCCCGCACGGCGTAGTAAATGGCTCCCGCCGCCACGGCAGTCTTGCCCGAGCCCACGTCACCCTGCACCAGCCTGTTCATGGGATATTGCTTCTGCATATCGGTGCAGCAGTCCTCGATGGCCTTTTTCTGGCAGGCAGTGAGCTCAAAGGGCAGGGACTCGTAAAAGGGCCCCATATCGCAGGGAGGGATGACCCTGCCCTTCTCCTTCAGGGTGCGGCTGCGCAGCAGGTCCATACCAAGCTTCAGGGTAAAGAGCTCGTCAAACACCAGCCGTCGCTTGGCGGTCTCAAGGGAGAACTCGTCCTTCGGGAAGTGGATGTTTTCAAAAGCATAGTCCAGTGAACAGAGGTCGAAGCGCCTGCGGATGCTGTCGGGCATGGGCTCAAAGATCGAGCCCCCGATGCTGTCCAGCACGGCGTGGATGGACTTGCGGAGCAGGTTCTGGGACAGCCCCTCGCTCAGGTGATAGACGGGCTGTATAAGGTCGGGGCTATCGGCGGAGAGTATCAGCGGGGAGCTTATCTCCCGCCGCAGCAGCGAGCCCGCCAGCTTGCCGTAGAAGATATACTCCTCCCCCTCGGCAAGGCCCTTGAACAGGAACTCCGCGTTATATATTATCAGCACGGCGTCGGCGGTGTCGTCGGTGATGACCGCCTTAAAGACCGTCATCCCCTTTCGTATCCGCGCGGGGGCCATTTTTTTGACTATCCTTGCCTTGAAGGCGCAGGGCTCGTCCTGGGGCGCCTCGCGGATGGTGGTCTGCTGTGAAAAATCCGTATAGCTCCTTGGAAAATGGCAGATGAGGTCATAGGCATCGTTGATGCCCAGCTTTTTATATATCTCGGCGCGCTTTTCGCCCACGCCCTTGATGTATGTTACAGGCTTCTCAAGCTCTGCAAGCAATTCCCTCACCCTCCTTCTGTTCCAAAAGTTTTACTGTTCTGAGTATAACATATTTTCAGAAAAAAGTAAAGCTGCCGCATCGAAGGCAAACGGAAATCATTTTTCATTTTTTGTTTATGCAATTTTGCCGCTCCGCGGCAAAATTGCGGATGCCGAAAGAGGATATTCCCCCGCCGCTGGCGGGGGAATATCCTCTTTCGGCCAAATATATATGCTCAAAACAAAACTTATAGAAATTGATTTTCGCATCGAAGGCCCGATGCAGCAGCTCTGTGTTTTTTATCTCTCCTCGCCCATGAAGAACAGCGCCAGCGTTCCGGGGCCCGAGTGGGCGCCGATGACCGTGCCTGTGTAGGAGATTATCACCTCGATATCACGGCCAAGCTTCTGCTTTGCAAGCTCTGCAACATAGTCTGCGTCCCCGAGGCAGTCGCCCTGGCAGATGCCGATGACGGGGTTCTCGTAGTCCCCAAGGCGCTCGCCCATGAGCTCTACCAGCTTGTTAAGGGACTGCTTTCTGCCCCTTACCTTGCCGATGGCCACAAGCCTGCCCTCGTTGTCAACATGGAGGATGGGCTTGATGCCGAGGACCGCCCCTGCCACAGCCGTGGCCTTGGATATCCTTCCGCCCCTGTGCAGGTACTTGAGGTCGTCAACGGTGAAGAGGTGGCAGAGGTGCAGCTTGTTGTCCTCCAGCCACTGAGCAAGCTCATCGAGGCCGAGGCCTTCCTGCTTCTTCTGCCAAGCCTTGTAAAGCAGCAGGCCCTCGCCTGTTGAGGCGCAGAGGCTGTCAACGCAGACGATCCTGGCATCGGGGTATTTTTCCAGCAGGTTGTCGCGGGCCATGCAGGAGCTGTTGAAGGTTCCACTGAGGCCCGAGGAAAAGGCAAGATACAAAATATCGTAGCCCTCCTGCAAGATCTTCTCAAAGAACGCCTCGCAGGTGGTGGGAGATACCTGAGAGGTCTTGGTCGCAGACCCCGCGCGCATCTTGGCGTAAAAATCGTCATAGGGTATATCGCCGTCGGCATGTGTCTCACCGTCTATCTCAAAGGAAAGCTTTATCATCCGAACTCCCATTTTCTGCACAACGTCAGCGGGCAGGTCACTGGTGGAATCGGAAGCAAGAATATATTTTCTGTCAGCCATATGTTTGTCCTCCTAGCTTGGATATGGTTAGCGGAAATCAGATTTTGATTTCCGGATGTTAGAGGTGAGAGGTTAGAAGTTAGAGAAGGTGCGCCTGTGGCGCTTATATTATAATTGTCCTCTTCGCGAACACCTTTTCTAACCTCTAACATCTAATTTCTAACCTCTGGAGATAAATTTTAACAAAATTGATCTCCGTGGATATGGTTTATCAAGCTAATTATACCACAAACAAAGGGCCGCGCACAACTGGTTTTTTTGATTTTGACCGCCTATTTTGTAAATATTGTGTGAACGTTCGAGCTTTCTCGGAGCTCGGGAGCGCCCGCCTCGCAGCCAAGAGCCAGCCCTCCGCCCTGTCCCGAGGCCATGAGCCGACCCAGCGGGGCCTCCACCTGCTCCCTTATTTTTGCTAGCAGCTCCAGAGGGCCGATGCAGGAGGAGGCCAGCTCCGCCGCGGCCTCGCTGCTCCATGTGAGGGCGACCCCGCAGCCCTCCGCCTCCGCCCCAAGGGCCGTGAGCCGCCTTTCGCAGAGGGCAAGCAGCTCCTCGCCTTCAAGTGATTTGAGACTAAGGGAAAGGTCGGTGCAGCCCCGCAGCCATTCGGGAAAGGCCCGCCGGCCAGCACCGCCGCCGAAGCCGATGGCCCCCCGAGAGCCCGTTCTTGCGGTGAGCAGCACCACCGCCTGAGATAGCACTATCGGTGCGCCGCCGCAGTCCTCGGCCTCGCCGCGAAGCAGCCTTGTGACGAAGGCCTGCCGCTCGGGGTCGGCCCTGTGGGCGTTTTCCAGCACCACCACCGAGCAGGGCCGAGCCCGCAGCCTTTCGGGCAGGGAGCCGCAGGGCCGACCGTCGGGATGTCCCTCGAGGCGCAGCATCCCGCCCCAAGCGCCGCCCTGCGCAAGGTCGAGGCTTATGAGGGCTCCCCTGTCACTGAAAAGCGCCTCTGCAAGGGCGGCGCCCAGCAGGCTCTTGCCCGAGGCCTCGGGGCCGCCCACCAAGACGCTGAGCAGCGGCCTGTTTCCCGGGGGCGGCAGAGCACGGGCACCCGCCAGCGCCTGCGAGAGGGCAGAGACCGCCGCCTCCTGCCCAATGATGTGCCGCCCGAGGGCCTGCGAGAGCTCGCCGCACCGAAGCCGCAGCGCCCCGAGAGATGGCACACCCGCCATCCGCGCCGCAGCCTCCTCGCAGGAGGAGATGGAGAGCGTCGGCCTCTCGCGGGACGCCAGTCGCCCCAGATATTCCTCTCGGGTCAGCTCCCCTGAGAGATACTCCCCGAAGGCCGCCTCGTCCCGCCCCTCGCGGCCGAGTCGCAGGCTCTCGGCGGCAAGGGCCTCGTCCAGCAGGTCAAGGGCCTTGTCGGGAAAGCGTCGGGTCCTGATATACCGCTCCGAGAGCTCCACTATCCGCTCGGCGGCCTCGTGGGGGACGGAGATGCCGTGATGCTCCTCGTAACGCTGCTTGACCCCCAGCAGCATGGAGAGGGCCTGCTGCTTTGTGGGCTCACGGACGGTGATGCTCTGGAAGCGGCGCTCCATGGCGCTGTCCCGCCCGATGCTGCGGCGCCACTCCTCGGGGGTGGTGGCGCCGATGACCTGCAGCTGGCCCCGGGCAAGCTTGGGTTTCAGGATATTTGCGGCGTCTATTGCGCCCTCGGCGGCGCCTGTACCCATGATGCCGTGTATCTCGTCGATGAAGAGGATGGCCCCGCTGCGCTCGGCCTCCTCGATGCAGCCCTGCAAGCGCTCCTCGAAATCGCCGCGGTACTTGGCACCGGAGAGCAGCTGGACAAGGTCAAGGGCAAAGACCCGCCGCCCGATAAGCTTTTCGGGGACGCTGCCCTCGCAGATGCGGCGGCACAGGCCCTCGACGATGGCGCTCTTGCCCACCCCGGCCTCGCCCACAAGGCAGGGGTTGTTCTTCTCTCGGCGCAGCAGGACGGCAAGCACCCGGTCTAGCTCCTCCTGGCGGCCTATCAGGGGGTCGAAGCCCTCGCAGACGCGGCTGTCCGTCAGCTCTCTGCCGTAGCGCGAGAGCCGCCTGAACCGCCCGTTATCATAATAGCTGTCGTTAATAGCGCATCACTCCTTACAAAAAGCTTTGGCTGCGCCGTGTTTTTTATTCGCGCAATATTATCTTATTCACGGGACAAATTTTACTTGACAGCGGACAGGGCAAAAAAAGAGCGCCGCAGGATCGACTTTCGGCAAAAAAGGTATCCCACCCCGCAGGGGGTGGGATACCTTTTTTAGCAGCCTTATGCGCTGCAAAGCAGCGCATAAGGCTCGGATCCGGTTATGGAGTTTTGAGATCTTTTACTTATAATCTTCGGGCTTAGGTACATAGTTGTAGTTGTTTATGGCTTCTTCCATTTCTTCAAAGGATTGCAGTTCATCATAGAATTTAGTAAACCTTTTTGCCTTTGTATAACCTGCATCCTTTATGGTATAGGGATCGCCTCCCAATTCTTCGTCAATGGTAAACCCATTTTCATCGAGTACGACAGATAATGGATCATTTTTAAAACTCAGCACCTTTTTGTTTCCTTTTTCATCAATAGTGGGGCCCACGTTTATTCTATCATCGAATAAAACTACTGTTTTATTATCTCTTATCGCCATTATTCCGGCGGAGTAATTATCGGAGTAACTAAAATCATATATGCACAAAGGCTGGTCCTCATCTTCAAGCCATGCAAGATAGATTTGAATGTCATCTTCCGTGTCAGCGAAGTCCTTGCCATATTCTTCAAGAATTTTCTCTTCTATTATATCAATATAACTCTGCTTCCAGCTCACCTCTGTCTCAGGCTCCTGCTGTTCCGGCTCTTCTTCCCCCTCAGTAACATACTCATAATTCATTATCGCTTCCTCCATTTCCGCAAGGGAGTGCAGGTCGGAAAGAGTCTCATAAACTACCGCTACCTTTGTATAGCCTGTTTCCTCCGAAAAATATGGGTCTATACTCTTGGGCTCATCCATCCAATCAAGGTCCTCGCGGCGGGTCAGTCCACTGTCATCGAGAATAAAATAAGAATAATCCCGTGTGGCGAAGCCATTATAATTTTCAAATATCAGCGCCGTTTCGTTTTCATTTTTCCAAACGTCGGGAATCACACGGGCCACGCTATCCTGTGCCAGCAGCACTTGGCCGTTATTTATCACCATAAAGCCTTCGCTGAAGACGGTAGGAGAGGCCATTCTTTGGCCGGGGGCTAAAACAGGGTCCTCGTAAAGCTCGAAATGGCACATAGGCAGGGCCTCACCTTCACGCCACATAATATTGATGCGCATTTTAAGTTCCGTGCCTTCAAAGTCCCCGCCGTAGTCTGCGGCAACGCAGTTTTTGATGGTCTCGATATAGGGCTGCTTCCAGCTTTCGTCCATTTTGGGCTTTTCAAGCTCCGTGGTGTCAACAATAGGCCGCAGGGTCTGTGGGTCGATATCGACATCGGCTATATAATTGTTGTTAATGTCCTCAACACTTAGCGAGTAATCCATCAACCCATATAAATATGGATCCTCAACACTTCTTGCCTGAATTACTATTCTAAAAGGCGCTTCATATGTACCGTCATATTGATTGCCGGCATCATCCAAATACAAGCCATAGTACCAGTTTTCCTTCGGCTCGTCAACAGACATTGGATGTACATCTACCCTTCCTTCGGCAGGGAAAACAGCTATCCAGTTATTATCATGCACAAACAGGGCTTCACCGTTCTTAAAAAACTCAAAGGAAGAATAATATGCAGAGCCTTCTCCAAAAACTGAATCATCTATCACGCAGTAAATCTCGCTGTTCTCGGGTGCTGTGTTCTTGATAGGGGTCATGACGCGGGCGTCAATATCAAGCTCCGTAAGCAGCCAGCGGTCAGTATAATTGGGTGATGCGTCTTTGAGAAGGATATATCCGCGGCCTGCATCGGGGCTCTGCCAGCCATCATAGCTTACCTTACTAAAATCTATCTCAATATCCTCGCCGTCAAGCTTGAGGATATACGGCTGCTCCTCGGGCTCCGCTGCGGGCTCGGCTGCGCTTTCGGGCTCTGTCTCTGCGGGCTGCACGTCCGCGTCGATGACAGTCTCGGAGTCGTCCGAGTGCTTCTCAACATACTTGTCGTGGGCGAGCTTTATGGCGGCTGCGGCGCCGCCTACCGCTACGGTCGCCGCAAGGATGATGGCGGCTATCTTAGCGCCCGAGGCCGTCGCGGCGGCTGTGACCGTGCTTGTTGCCGAGGCCGAGCCCGCGGTGATGGTGCTGGTGGAGGATGCCCCTCCCGCTGTAACGGTGCTGGTAGAAGACGCCCCGCCCGCAGCCAAGCTGCTGGTGGCAGACGAGGCCCCCGCAGAAACGCTGCTGGTGGCAGAGGTGGTGGCAGCCGAGCCGCTCACCGACGAAACGCTTGTGGCCGTTGACGAAACAGCGCTCACCGCCGAGGTGCCGCCAAGCACCCCTGCGCCGAACAGGCCGCTGTTCACTTGGGTCATAAGCGAGGAGATAGGCACCGCGCTGAGGACAACGCCCTGCTTCTGCAAGGCCTCCAGCTTCTTTTTAAGGTTCTTGCGGGCGTTGAAGAGCCGCGCCTTAACGTTGTTTTGGTTGGTGCCTGTTAGCTCCGCGATCTCCGCCACGCTCTTGTTTTGGTAGTAGTAGAGCAGCAGCGCCTCCTTGTGCTCGTCGCTGAGGGAGCTTATCTGCTCTGCCAGCAGGCACTTGATGTCCTCGTTCTCGGCGTAGTCCGAGGGGAGCATGACGGTGTCGCCGTAGCTTTCCTCGTAGGCCTGCTCGATGGCTGCGGCCTCGCCGTCGATCTTTGAAAGGTCGCTGTCCATGCTGTCGGTGGTGTTGAAATCCGCCCGCTGCCAGCGGCCCATCTTCTGCCTAAAGGCGTTGGTCTTGTTGATGGCTATCTTGTGCAGCCAAGTGCCGAAGTATTCGTTGTTTTGCAGGTCCTTGATGTGGTTTATCACCTCGAAGAAGGAGTCCGAGACGATGTCCTCGGCGTCCTGCTCGGGGATGCCCTGTTTCATGACGTACTTCATCAGCCTGTCCTTGTACTCAACGTACAGTCCCTCGATGGCTGTGGTGTCCCCGGCCTTTGCCCGGGCCACCAGATCGTTTGTGTTTTCTGCCATTGTTCTTACCTCCGTGTATATGTGTTTTCGGATATTTTGTTTTTTAGAATATGGGTCTCAGGGTCTCGGGGTCGATCTCGACAGTGCCGGAGAAAAGGACGGTGTTGTTTATCCGTTCGGCCTCTGCTTCATGCTCATCGAGCTCGTCATAGCTATAATAGTTTCCCGCATAGTCGCAAAAAGTGATATCAAAAGTATATCCGCCTTTATATTCAAAGCGAGTAATGTTTATGTTTTGTTCTCCCCATTCTTTTTCCGCATCAAAAGCCCAGCCGTTGTTCATCGGAAAATCCTTGAACCAATTTTCATCAGGGTAAGAAGTCATATCAAGCAGATTATAGTAATAATGTACTTCGGGGGAATAATCTCCGTTTTCATCAATACCGCCGATTATCCAAGTGCCCAGATCACAATAAAACAATCTTCCGTCATCCAGTGCGATATAATCATATCTAAGCCCAAATCCGACTGTCGTATTATACTCCCAAGTATTGCCGCCATCAGTTGTCTGCACAACTGCTTTTGGAAATCCCGCATTGGCATGAGTGCGATCTGTATATTCAATCATTACATAGGCACAGCCATCGTCGTATACATTTGCTACCCCTTTTTCGCACAGATCACGGAAGCTCCAGCTCTTCCCTACCCATTCATCGTAGATCTCCATGGCATTAGGAATAACTGCGTTTACGACCACATTTTCATTTATTGTATTTAACAGCCGCTCGTGCTCCGAAACATCACAGGTCTTGAAGCTTATCGGCGCTATCACTTCTTCCTCGATAATGTTTGCGGGTCCGGCATCCTCTGTGGTGAGTTGAGTTGTTACAGCAGGCGGCTGTGTTGTCGCTGCCAGAGTTGTTGTCTGGGCGGCAGTCGTTGTTGCAGTCGCTTTGGTCGTGGTGGTCGTGGTAGTTTTTTTGGTCGTGGTCGTCACCGTCACGCTCTCCTCGGCGCTGTCGTCAACTATCTCGGGGACGGCGGTGGTTGTGGTCGTCGTTGTCATCACTGTGGTAACGACCTCGCTGCTGCCGTCGTCGGGGCGGGTGTCGCCCTGTATGCGGTCGAGCCTTGTAAGGCCGAAGCCCAGACCCACCACCACAGCTGCCACAACTGCAACTGCGGCTATCTTAGCCCCGGAGGAGGATGCAACTGCGGCGCCCTCGGTGGAAGCGGCAGCGGCCTCGCCAGCGGTGGCTGCGGCTGCGGCGTCCTTGCCGCCCTCGTCCAGCTCTGCCAGCAGGCCGGAGATAGGCACTGCGCAGAGAGTGACGCCCTTTTTCTGCAATGCCTCAACCTTCTTTTTAAGGCTCTGGCGGGCCTTGAAGAGCCGCACCTTGGCGTTGTTCTGGGTTATCCCGCAGAGCTCCGCCATCTCGGCGATGCTCTTGTTTTCGTAGTAGAACAGCACCAGGGCCTCCTTATGGTCCTGGCTCAGGGAGTCCAGCTGCTCTGCCAGCAGGCGCTTTACGTCCTCGTTCTCGGCGTAGTCCGAGGGGAGCATGACGGTGTCGCCGCGGCTTGCCTCATAGGCAAGCTCAACGGCTGCCATATCCCCCCCGAGGCCCGATTCCTCGTCCTCCTCGAAGATGACCCGCTGGTGAGCGCCTGATTTTTTCTTTAATTCTCCCGTCTTGCGCAGGGCTATCCTGTGTATCCAAGTGCCAAAGAACTCATCGTTCTGCAGGTCGCCGATATGCTTCATTACCTCCACGAAGGTGTCCGAGACCACGTCCTCGGCGTCCTGACTGCTCAGCCCCTGCTTGATGATAAATTTATACAGCTTGTCCTTATATTCAACATAGAGCTTGTCCATGGCGGCGCTGTCGCCCTTCTTGGCTCGGGCCACCAGCTCCTCGATGCTTCTGTCACTCATTTTCTTCTCCTCCGTCGATATCGTATTTTTCGAGGATGTCGTCAAGCATCCCCTGCTCGGCCATGTATTCAAGTACCACAACGATCAGCTCGTCAAAGGTCATGGCCCCGCCCCCGATACCGTTTTTTCTCTCTGTTCATATTATACCATCTCTCCTTCGTTCTTGCAAGGGTCAGTTTCCCCCTCTGTTTATTAGAGTCCTAGCGCGGACGGCGCAATGCCGCCTTTGGGTAAATTTGTTCAGGTCCCAGGCTTTGTGTGACGGCGGGCCGCAGCTTGGTGTGGGCTAAAGGTATTGCCAGGTTCGTTTTATACCAAGCAATTTTCCCCCTCTGTTTATTAGAGTGTGCGAGGGGCCGAAAGGTTAACGCTTTTTTGAAATTCTGACCTCTATGTAACACTTTCCCGCCCCCGGCATAGAATGTAATATAAGCGCAGGCAAGGGCGCTTAGAAAAATCTATATCCAAAAGGAGAATAGCTATGTATAATAACAACTACTGGTGGATCATCATCCTCATCCTCATCGTTGTAGTATTCGGCGGCTGTGGCTGCGGCTGCAACGACAACTGTGGCTGCAACAACTGTGGCTGCGGCTGCAACTGAGCATTTTCCCTGCTGCCCCTCCCGCAGGGGCGGCTTTACATACAAGCAGGCCTTTATGGAAGAAATTCTCCTCGGCTCCTGCACGAGCAATTTCAGACACCACGCCCTCCGCCGTGCAGCGGCGAAGGGCGAAAAGCCATTCTCTAAAAAAAGTCTCATCCCGTGCAAAGGCTGTAAGAAATTCGCCCCGACATATTGACATCATAATAACTAAATGATATACTATATATAGTATTCTCATTATCCAAAACCTACAAAAAGGGAGGGAGCCGTCATATGAGCCTGCGCAGGACCGATCTGTCATCATACTCTGTGCTTATGGCCGTATATGACAAGGAGCTCCCCGAGAACCTGAACGACAGCCTTGACAGTATGCTGATGCAGACCTATCCCCCTGAGGAGGTGGTGCTGGTCTGTGACGGCGAGCTCACCAACGAGCTGAACATAATCGCCAAGAGCTTCGAAAGCGAGTTCCGCAGCGTTTTCCGCATAGTTCGGACGGACGAGCATATCGGCGCGGGGGCCGCCCTTAACAAGGGCATCGAGGCCTGCACCTGCGAATACATAATTAAGATGGACTCCGACGACACCTCCTATCCCGACCGCTGCTACAGGCAGATGAAGCTTTTTGCCGACGACCCTGAGCTGGACATGATCGGCACCTTTGCCGAGGTCTACGACATTGAGGAGCAGCGGACCATTGGCATAAAGCAGATGCCCACAAAGCACGAGAAGATACTCAAATATGCCAGACGGCGCAACCCCTTCTGCCGCCAGAGTCTGGCCTTCAGGCGCGGCAAGGCCCTGGAGGTGGGCGGCTACAAGGGAATGGACGAGCTTGAGGAGTGCGAGGACTACGAATTTGCCGTAAGGATGCTGCAAAACGGTGCCAAGGCCCGCAACATCCCGGATCCTCTGGTCCGCTACAGGATAAGCAGCAAGGACTACGCCCGCCGCAAGAGCCTGCGCTCCACCAAGAGCTTCATCCGCGTGAGAAGGATGATAAGGAAAAGCGGCTTTTCCTCCCTCTGGGACGTCATCGTGCCGAGCACGGTGCAGCTGGGGCTGTTCATCCTGCCCGTAAGCTTTACAAGGCGCTTTTACACAACACTTAGAAAAACATCAAAATAAAGGAGTGTAGCTTAATGATGAAAAGAATGACCGCCCTTTGTGCGGCGGCGCTCATGACCCTGTCGCTTGCCTCCTGCGGCAGCAGTGACAGCTCGGCCACTGCCTCGGAGGGCAGCGAGGCCATAAAGGCCGTGACCCTCTACGACGACGAGCGCCATCCCGTTGAGACTCAGCCGGTTACCGAGTCCATCGGGGATCTGGACCTTTCCGAGGTGCAGAACGAGCAGAACGTCTCCCCTGACTTTAAGCTTGAGATCGAGGCCGAGACTGCGGAGCTGGAGGCTGCGGCGGTGCTTAACACCACCTCTCAGGGCGACTTCACAGGCGAGGGCTTTGTGATGCTGCCCAAGGCCGATTCCTACATGGAGCTCAGCTTCGAGCTTGACCAGACCGGAAACTATGACGTTATCATCGTGGCCGCAGGCGACAGCTCAAGCGGCGGCTCGGGCTCTTTGGAGCTGGATGGCGAGGCCCTGCCGAATTACACCATAAAGACTAACAAGTTCTCCGCCTCAACCCTTGCCAACGTGGTTCTGCCCGAGGGAAAGCACACCTTCAAGTTCAATGGCGGCGAGACAAAGCTCTGCATTGACAGTGTGACCGTCACCGCGGCAGGCACAGTTGACCTGGAGCAGTTCAAGGTGGACAGGGCCCTCATCAACCCCGACGCCTCCGAGGAGACCAAGCGGCTTTATAACTTCCTCTGCGACACCTACGGAAAATACACCCTCTCGGGCCAGTATTCCAGCGACAACATGGGCCCCTCCTGTGCCGAGTTCTACAAGATCAATGAGGAGACCGGCAAGACTCCCGCAGTGCTGGGTCTGGATTTCATCGAGCTCTCCCAGTCTCGAGTGGAGTGCAGCATAAACCGCGAGGCCTACGACTCTGACGAGGCCTATCAGGCAGCGGTAAGAGAAGAGACCGACAAGCGAGCCAAGGTGCTCATAGATCAGGCCGAGGACTGGGTGCTGAATCAGGGAGGCATCGTGACCTTCTGCTGGCACTGGAACGCTCCCACGGATTACCTTGACCAGAGCGAGTGGTGGAAGGGCTTCTACTCCGCCAACACCACCTTCAGCCTGTCAAAGGCCCTCAAGCAGGAGGACCAGGCAGGCTACGACTACCTCATCAGGGACATCGACTCTCTGGCCCGCTACCTGAAGGTGCTGGACGACAACCACGTTCCGATACTTTGGAGGCCCCTGCACGAGGGCGGCGGCGATCCAAAGTGGCACAACCCTTGGTTCTGGTGGGGCTCCTCCGGCAGCGGTGCTTACATCGAGCTTTGGAAGCTCCTCTATGACCGCCTCACAAACTACCACCACATCAACAACCTTATCTGGATATGGAACGGTCAGGACCCCGACTACTACGTCGGAGACGACTACTGTGACATCGTGGGCTACGACATCTATCCCGAGGGCGGCGACACCTCGTCCCAGAAGCCCATCTACGACATGATGAGAGAGACCATCGGCGAGAACAAGATAATCGCCCTCACCGAGAACGGTGTCATCCCCGACCCCGACGCCACCTTTGCTGACGGCTCACGCTGGAGCTGGTTCGCCACCTGGAACGGAGAATTCTGCATCAACGGCGACTTCGAGCTCAACAGCGATTACACGCCCCTGGAGACTTGGGTAAAGATCTACAACAGCGACCGCGTGCTTACCCTTGACGAGCTGCCAGACCTCAAGAGCTACCCCCTTGACACCGAGGCCTTCCTCGCGGGCAATGCAAGCTGAAAATAGTACAACATAAAAAGCTATCCCACCAGCAAGGGGGTGGGATAGCTTTTTTCGCACTCTGCGGCGCCGCAGGGCTGGGGTATATGCGCATCATACCGTCTTAGAGCCATGCTCCACAAGGTTGATGAACTCGTTCTTGGGTATCGGCCGCGAGAAGTAATAGCCTTGGAGGTAATCGACGGAGAGCTGGGTGAGCAGCTCCAGCTGCTGCTGGGTCTCAACGCCCTCTACAAGTATCTCTCTCTTCATCTGTCTTA
The DNA here is from genome assembly GCA_017480485.1 of Ruminococcus sp. Next base: position 15,886 of record JAFVAN010000015.1, read on the forward strand.
TCATCCTTACGCTGTTTTCAAGGATGATCCTCCCAAGCTCGCTCTCCTCTGCGCTCCAGAGGATGCTCTTGTCTATCTTGATGACGTCGAAGTCAAGGGAGAAGATGGCCTTGATGTTGGAGTAGCCCGTGCCGTAGTCGTCCATGGAGAAGCGGAAGCCCGCGTCCTTCAGCTGGGTAACTACCTCGTTCAGGCGGTCGTAATCGTTGGCGTCGATGGATTCGGTGATCTCAAAGTTTATGCTGTGCTTGTCGATGCCGTACTCCTCGACAACCCGATTGATGCGGTCTATGAACCCGGGCTGCATACACTCGGTAACGGAGAGGTTCACGTTGATGCAGTCAAGGCCCGTGCGCTCGAGGATGCCTGTCTTTATGAAGGCGCAGACCTCGTGCAGCACATAGTCGTCGATGGTGGAGATGAGGCCGATCTGCTCGGCAATGGGGATGAACTCGTCGGGATAAACGTTACCAAGCTCGTTGTCGTGGAGCCTGATAAGTGCCTCGGCCCCGTGGATGCGCTTGTCAACAAGGTAATAGGTGGGCTGGTAGTAGACCTCGAAGTAATGCTTCTCGAGGCCGCGGCTGATGGCGCCCTCCACAGCCAGCCTGCGCATGAGATAATCCAGATCGGAGCCCATGAGCACCTTCTTTTCAATGCCCGGAGGCACAGGGCTGTCCGCCATATAGAACACGTCGTTGACGCTCTTTATCCTGTCGGGGGCGTCGGCAGTCATTACCACCGCGTTCAGCAGGATGTCAGTGTCTCCCAGCTTCCAGGTCTTTTCAAAGCGCTCGCTTATCTCGTGGGCGAAGACCGCCGCCTGCTCCTCCACCTTGTCCGGCATAAGCAGGATATAGTTGAAGGGGCTGGTGCTGTACATCTCGTAGCCGGGCATTATACGCCTGAGCTCCTCGGAGATGGAGGCCGAGATCTTGTCAAGGTTCTCGGAGCCCGTAGCCCGCTGGATAAGGTCGCCGTTGGTTATCTTCAAGCAGACCACTGTGAAAACGCGGTCGTTTACCACAAGTCCGCCCGCGTCGGTGGAAAGGGCCTTGCGGTTGTAGATGCCTGTGTCGATGTCTATGCGGTCGTCCTCGGTCTCGATGGCGATCATAACGCCCGTAAGCGCCAAAGCCTCGGCAAAGATCTCGCTCTTGATGTCAATGTTTATAAACTGTATTGCAACGCCCACCAGCGCCAGCAGATAAAAATACACCAGCGCTATCCGCCGCTTGCCCGTGAGGGCCCGCCAGGAGAAGAAGAGCTTGTATACCGAATACAGCAGGTACACCGCCGCTGTAAGATAGATGACCATCTCGGCCCAGCCGCGGGTGAAGTTGCGCTCGCCGTCAAAGTGGTACACCCAGCCCGTCAGCGGGTTCGTTATGACCAGCAGCTCCGAAACCAGGAACAGAGAGGACATCTTGAAGGACTCCTGTCGTGTTCGGGTCTTGGCATTGGCGCCGCAGACGCACAGCACATAGACGGTGAACACGGGGCTCAGGGCGGTATGCAGCACGAAGTAAAGGAACTCGGACAGCCGCAGCACAATAAAGACGGCCCCTGAGCTCTGCTTGAAGGGCTCGCACACCTCGCAGATGATCTCTGTCACCGCATTGCTGGAAAGGATAAGCACGGTGGCGATATAGAGCTTGTTCTGTACCTTCTTGGTGCGCTTCTGCACAAAGGTGAAGAGCAGGCAGGTAAGGCACATTACGAGGCCCACTGTATACAGTGAAATATGAAACAGATCAATTCCCATGCTTATCCCCCCCTTTCACGGGCGTGATATCATATATGCAAAAATATTATCGTCAGCTTCGCGTGTTCATATTCATCCCATCATAATTTTACATTATAATTATACCACATTTATCTTTTTTTGCAAGAGGGCTTTGTGAAATTCAGATAAAATCCCGGGAAAGTTTTTTGAAATTAGGTATAAAATGTAACAAAAGTGCTGACGGTGCACGGCCGAAGTCGCGTGAGCACTCGCAAGCTCGTTTACATCTCTGTGATTTTCGGGGCTCCCTCGCGAAACAGCCTTGATAAGGCACTGGCATAAAGCCCTCCTAACGGCTGCACTGCCGCCTCATTCGCAAGGGCGCCCACCTCCCCTCCGGGGAGGCGCTGAGACTTTTTATGTACGCTCGACTGAAACCTTGGTGGGGGAATTAAAAAGGCATTTGGCGAGCAGGGGCATGGGGCGCCAGCCCCATTCAAAATCGGGGAATTAAAATATACTGAAAAAGTGTAGTTAAATTTTAAAAAACCTATTGACAAGCACAATATGTTGTGCTATAATAATAATCGAAGCACAACGGGTGCCCCAGGGTGCAGCGGCAGGAATACGGAAACGCCCCATTTTCCGCCCTCCGCGCACTGCCCGTGAAAAATATCACACTTGACGAAAGAGGTAAAGACTTATGGTAAATGTAAATGTTAAAAACGGCGAGATGTCTCAGGAGGAGATAAACGCCTACATCCAGAGAGGACACGAGCTCTATCCCGGCAAGACCATCGAGGCCATCGACCTGACCGTTGACGGCGAGTTCGTTGACGTTGACTATCACTTCGCCGACGTTCCCTTCCAGAGGATCCGCAGGATCACCGGCTATCTCGTTGGCACCATCGACCGCTTCAACAACGCTAAGCGCGCCGAGGTAACAGACAGAGTTAAGCACAACATCTCCGCCTGATCGAAAAAAAGCAATAGAACTAAGCGGTGCTGGATAACAGCGCCGCTTTTTCGTATAATGTTTTTAGATGCAAAAAGCAAGAGCCGCCCCCCTGCGCGGCCATTTGTTATGCAATACCTACAAAAATAGGTTACAAATTATGTACAAAATGCGGAAAAGCTTGATTTAACCGGAAAACTGTGATATAATAACCCATGTACGGGGCGGCGCTGAGACTTATGTCAAGCGCACGAGTGAGACCTTGGTGGGGTAATTAAACAGAAGGGAGGATGCGAGTTGAGCGGTAATAAGGAGCAGTTCAAAAGAATACTGATCTTTTTCACTTCGCTTATACTTATCGGAGCCTTTACGGCGATGTTCGGCTATGTGTGGTATAAGGAATATAACAGCGATATGCTCGACCCCTTCTGGCAGAGGGGAAATATCCTCCTGATAATCATATATGTTTTCATCTACACCCTGACGGCCCGCAGCATGAGCGGCTTCAAGGTGACCTACCAAAAGCCCCTGACCCTCTTCGGGTCCCAGATGCTGGGCGTGGTCAGCACCAATGTTGTGATCTTCATTATCATAAGCCTTATCGGCCGTGGCCGACTCAGCCCAAGGCCTATGATCCTGCTGACCGCCGCCGAGACCGCCGCCGCCCTTGTCTGGAGCTTTGCTACCACCCTGTTTTTCAAGAAGATCTATCCCCCAAGGCGGATGATAATAGTCTACGGCAACAAGAACTCCACCGCCCTCATCGAGAAAATGAGCATGAGGCAGGACAAGTACCACATCTGCGCCTCTGTCAGCTGTGACGAGGACATCGAGCGCATCAAGGAGCAGATACTCCGCTATGAGGCCGTGATAATCTCCGATGTGCCCAGCGTGATGCGCAACAAGCTGCTCAAATTCACCTTGGACAAGTCTATACGAGTTTATATCACGCCCAAGCTCTCTGATATAATCATCCGCGGCAGCGAGGACTTCAACCTCTTTGACACTCCCCTGCTGCTGAACCGCAACGAGGGCCTTTCCTTTGAGCAGCGGTTCATCAAGCGCAGCTTTGACCTTGTGATGGGTATCGTGGCGCTGGCGGTGCTGTTCCCCTTTATGTTCATCGCGGGGCTCTGCATCAAGCTCTATGACCGAGGGCCAGTGTTCTACAGGCAGGAGCGCCTTACCATCGGCGGCAGGAGCTTTCACGTTTTCAAGTTCCGAAGCATGGTGGTGGACGCCGAAAAGCACGGCGCCCGGCTGGCGGGCAAGGACGACGACCGCATAACCCCCATAGGCAAGGTGCTGCGGCGCATACGCTTTGACGAGCTGCCCCAGCTTCTGAATATCATAAAGGGCGATATGTCCTTTGTTGGCCCAAGGCCCGAGCGCCCCGAGTTCTGCCGAAGGTACGAAAAGACCATGCCCGAGTTCCGCTACAGGCTGAAGGTCAAGGCGGGCCTTACAGGCTACGCTCAGGTGATGGGCAAGTACAACACCACCCCCTACGACAAGCTGAAGCTGGACCTGATGTATATCGAGAACCAGTCCTTCGTGCTTGATATGAAGATAATCCTTATGACCATCAAGACCGTCTTTGTGCCCGACGCCACCGAGGGCATCACGGGCGATCAGGTAGAGACACAGCGGGAGCTGCACCCCCAGCGCGACGAGCGCGAGCTTGACAAGATACTAAAGGAGTAAACAAGGGCAGCCGTGGAGCTGTCCTTTTGCTTGGGGTTGATACATATTGTCCCTTGAAAACACCCTCCTGCTGCGATATAATTAAATCGCAGCAAAGGAGTGATGAGCATGAAGACCGGTCAGATCATCGCGCAGCTGCGGACACAGGCAGGCCTGACACAGCAGCTGCTGGCGGAAAAGCTCTATGTCTCCCGAGACCTTGTCTCCAAGTGGGAGACGGGCAGGAGGCTCCCGAACTACGACACAGTGCAGCGGCTGGCGGAGATCTTCGGCGTCGGGCCCGAGGTGCTTGTCAAAAGAAACGAACTGCTGCTGCGGGATCTGGCGGAGTGCATTCCAAAAGGGATGACCGCCGAACAGCTCAGGGCCCTTCTTCCGACCTTTCTGGACAGCCTGAAGGAGCGGGACAGGAGCGTTTTTATCAGGCGCTACTACCTACTTGAGGAGCCCGCCGAAACGGCAGAAGCCTTTCATTACAGCACAGCCTATGTCCGCACAATACTGATGAGGACACGAAAACGCCTTAAAAAGCATTTGAAGGAGGCTATGCTATGAACAAGATCATCATGATGTACGACGCCCTTGCGGGCATCGACGAGAGCTATATCCTTGCGGCCCTGAAATATCCCGAGGCCGCGGCAAAAAGAAAACGCCGCCTTGGCCTTGGCCTTGCGGCGGCCTGCGCGGGGGCGGCGGTGGCTGTCTTCCCCTTAGTCAACGACAGAAAGGCTGCAAAGCCCGAGGCCCGCCCTGAATCCACCGGGACTGCCACGGCCTATATTAGAGAGCGCGCAGAGAGCACGCCCGATGTCCCACCCGCGGCTGCGCCCGGCTGGGCCTATGTGCGGTTCGAGAGCACCCTTATAAAGGAGGGCGACGCCTACTCCGAGGAGCAGCTGCCCGAGGTGACGCTGATCTATGAGGATAGATATTACCGCCAGCTGGCCACGGAAAGAGCGGCAGAGCTGGGTATCGGAGAGTCGCTGCCGGAGGAGGCCTTCGGCGCACCCATAGGCACCGTCACAGAAATAGACACGGGCTCCACCGACCTGCCGCTGGCCTCTCAGGAGCCCACCCTTGCGGGAGCGGAGGTCTTTCTCTACGCCCCCGCCGACTGCCCCGCCATGGTGATAGTAAGGCAGGGCGGGGCCTGCGGCATATTTGAATACACCGAGCTCCGGGGCTCATTCCGAGAGAGCTTCGCCTTCTTCGGCGCCAGCGGCCCCGAGGATATCGAAAGCGTTTCCTACACTGTTTCGGACGAGGAGGAGGGCCGCCTGACGGATCCCGAGAGCCTGGGGCAGCTCTGGCAGCTGCTTTGCTCCCTCGAGCCCGAGCCGGAGCCCGCAGACCCCCGAGCCCCCACCCCTCAGTGGTACATCGACGCTTGGGAGGCCTACAGGGCCGCACCCACCGCCCCCCGGGAGGACATCCTGCTGACCTTCAATTTCAAAAACGGCACCCGCTTGGCCGAGGTGCTTTATCAGCCCTACATCGGCGACGGCTGCGTCAGCGGTATGCAGGAGCTGACGCCGGAGCAGAACTCCGCCCTTCGGGGGCTGTTCTGAGGGCAAAATATAAACTCGCAGATCCTGCGATATGAGGTGATAGACAAAATGAAAAGAAAGCTGACGGCCATAGCGGCCTGCCTTTGCCTGCTGTGCTCCTGCGGCAGCGGTGAGGCAAGCTCGGCTGCGGAAGGGCGCAAGTCTGCCGAGGCAGCGGGAGCTGTGACCGGGACGATGGTCCCTGAGACCTCCCCCGAGGACACTGACGCGCCAACAGAGACAACAACAACGACCACCACCACCACGACTACCACGACCACCCAGCGCCCCGAGGACCCGCCTCCCGAGACGGCCTGCAACGCGGCAGCCCTCTATTGTGTAGAGGATAATGAGCTGCTCTTCGGCTACGGGCTGGAGGAGCGGGTGGCCCCTGCAAGCCTTACAAAGCTGCTGACCGCCTCCACTGCCCTGCACTACCTTGGCCCCGACTACGTCGTCACCGTGGGCAGCGAGCAGGAGCTTCTGAACCCCGAATCCAGCCTCTGCTGGATAAAGCAGGGCCAGAGCCTGACCCTTTACGACCTGCTCTGCGGGATGCTGATGTCCTCCGGGAACGATGCGGCCTACGCCGCCGCAAAGAACACCGCCATCTCTGTCAGCGGGGACGAGGAGATGTCCGATCGGGAGGCCATAGAATACTTCTGCGGGCTTATGAACGAGGAAGCGCAGCGCATCGGCATGGCGGACAGCCACTTCACCACCCCCGATGGCTGGGACAGCTTTGACCAGTACACCACCGCCGCCGACCTGCTGACCCTTGCGAAGTTCGCCCTGACAATTCCCGAGCTTCGGGAGATCACGGCCAGGCACGACTACTCCACGGTCTTCGAGAGCGGCGAGTACGCCTACTGGATAAACACCAACAAGCTGCTGGACCCCGAGGCGGTCTACTACATAGATGAGGCAGTGGGCCTGAAAACAGGCACCACTGCGGACGCAGGAGCAAATCTTATCGCGGCCTTCGAACACGAGGGCAAGACCTACATCTCCGTTGTTCTCGGCTGCGAGGACGACGACGACCGCTACTCCCTGACCATGGAGCTGGCGGAGAGCGTGGGGATATATTAGCGCGGCGGCGGTAAGGTTGGGCTGCATATCGGCACTTTGGTGTGCCGCCGCTAAGTGAATAGTGAAGAGTGAAAAGTGAATAGTGAATAGTAAAGGTGTCCGCTTTGCGGACGATTTTAAAACATCGCCATAGGCGATACCTTAACTATTCACTATTCACTTAGCAGACGCCGTGGCTGAATATTCCTTTCTGCCTTTACTTATACTCCACCCTGCCGGTGGCCCGCTGGTCCAGGTGGCTTATGTCGCCGTAGCCGTGGAGGCGGAAGTTGACTTCACTGCCGAAGCGGTCGTCGGTGCAGAGGGTGGCGATGGCTGTGGGCTCTGCGCTGAAACCCTGGAGGGTCAGCACGGGCGACACCCCCAGCAGGTGGGCGATGAGCACGCAGGTGGCCCCGAAGTGGCAGAAGAAGGCAAGGGTCTCGCAGCAGTCCCCCTGCCTGCGGTAGATGCCGCCCTCGCGGACCAGTCCCCGCTCCGCCAGAAGTGCGTCAAGGCCACGGCGGGCGGCCTCGTAGCGCTCGGGGGCGCCCGTGCCAGCGATCAGCTCGCTTTCGGCAAAGCCCTCCCGGTCATAGAGCAGGCCATCCCTGGTCCAGAGCTTCGGGGTCATGTCCCAGACGCTGACCATTTTATCCGGCCCGCCGTCCCTGACGGCAACGTCAAACTCGTGGAGCCAGTCACAGACGGTCAGAGGCACGTCCCTGTCCCCGAGGGCGATATCCGCAGTCTCCCGGGCCCTGCCCATAGGGGATGTAAAGGCGGCGGCAACCTCCTCCTCTTTAAGGCGGGCCCCCAGCCTTTCGGCCTGTCTGCGGCCTAGGTCAGTGAGGCAGTCGTTTGCGTAGTCGGGCTCGCCGTGGCGAATAAGCAGCAGTTTCATCTTTCTCCTCCTGAATACCATAGCTGAAAGCACCCGCTTTCATTTTGCAAGCTGTTAGTCAGATCGGTTTTTACTCCTGTATTATTTGAAATAGCCATTGCAGGAGCAAGTGCAGTGGATACCACACATAGAAGAAATACTTGGAAAATAGGGGGAAGCGTCCTTTCCTTCCGTTATAGAAAAATGTAATCACAACTCCCGCGCTCCATACAGGCAGCAAGAAATGCAGATAGTCCGCTAATGCCGGGATGCTTCTGACCATTACGCAGTCAACAGCGAACATAAGGACCGTATATGCCATGAGCCTTAGAAGAGGCCTTTGGCGGAGCAGGTCAAAAAGCAGCATTATCATTATCCCGCTGACCTTCCATTCGCAGTCCAGCAGCCAGCTCACTGCCATCAAGGCCGCGACCGTCAGCAGGCGCAGAGGCAGCCTCCGCTCGGAATGAATGACTATCAGCGCACACAGGCCCAAAAACAGCGTCATGATCACATTCCAATGCAAAAACAGATCATAAAGAGTCAGGCCTCCCGGATATGTCAGCGCATAAGGTATCTGGGTGACAGCTGCCAGGATAAGGAGCCGTGCCGCATACCTTGATCTCGATCCGGTATAGTGAGCTCCCTCCGCAATAAAGAAGAAAAAGACAGGGGGCGCAAAATACTCTGCCGCAACTATGAACCGAAACAACGGCCTTGAAGGAAGAATATATTTATAAATATCCAGTGACCAATGTCCGATGGTCATCAATATCAACGCGATATATTTCAGCAAGTCACGGTCGATGAACTGCAAAGCAAGCTTTTTGTCCAGCAGCTTACGCTCAAGAGCCGAAGGGAAGGACGCTTTTTTTCTTTTACAAAATTCAGTTTCCATAATTCACCTCTAAAGTCCGGCCTGTCTTACCGTCAGCACAAAAGCGACCGGGTCAAAGCGGAAAACGGTGCTGCTGCACGCATCGGTATTTATCGGAAAAACATAACTGCTAAAAATGGTACCCCACCCCGTTCGGAGTTGAGTACCATTTTTTAGCCGGAAGCCGTTTATGCAACAGCCCCATCTCAGCTATAAAGCCTCGCGGCATCAATAATACTTTGTCTTGTGCTTGATAACGAAGAACACGACCAGGCCCACGATGATAACGGCGATCACCACGATGATGATGATAACGGGCTTCTTGGAGCTGCTGGTGTCCTTGGCCTCAGAGGTGGAAACGTCGGCGGTGTCGGCCTTCTGCTTGATCTGGATGCCCTCGATGGTCTCCTGGGCCTCGGCATTGGCGTTGAAGCCGTCAAGGTTCTTGACATAGCCCGCAGAGGTGCCGTCGGGCATTATGATATAGATATTATCGAGGCAAACGGCATCGGAATCCAGCTTCTGGAGAGCGGGGACCTCGAAAACTATCCTTGTGGCGTTGGCGGTGGGAGAAACAGCCAGGAAGCCGTCTCTGTACTGGGTAACGTTGTCGTTGTAAACAACGTCATACTCCAGCCTGAGCACCTCGGACAGGGGGGCCTCATACTCCTCGTTGGTGCCAAAAACGTAGATGGAGTTGCCCATCAGCTTGTTCTCGGCGTCAGAGCCGATCTTGTACTTGAAATTGATCGAGCAGCCGTCGAAGCAGGAAAGGCCGAAGCTCTCGGCTCTCAGCTCGATCCCGGGGCATACGAACTCGGCGTCCTCGTTCGTGGCGTCGGGATAAACAAGATTGTTATCCGCGTCCCTTACGGTTCCCGCATTCATGAACATAGTGCCCGAATAAGAGCCTGTAGCCGTTACCTTCAGGGAGAAGCCCTGATAGTAGGTGGACTTGTCGCTGGCGGTGGAAATGCCTACCAGATCGGCGTCCTTTGTCGAGAAGATATAGTTCTTCCAGTCCTCGTTATCGAAGGAGAGTGCAGGCTGCATATCGTCGGTCAGAAAGCTGTCCGTCACCGTGAACTCGATCTGAGAGGAATCGTCCTCCGCAGCGTCGGCAAGAGCGGTAACTGCCATACAGCTCAGCGAAATGACAGCCGCGCAGGCCGCGCCGAAAATTCTCTTAAAAAGCATTGCTTAGCCTCCTCAAAAAAATGAATGGCCGCGCCGCGCAGGGCGCTCCACAAGATACAGTGCTTTATTGTATTACTATTATATTTTACACTAAAAACGCTCTATTGTCAAGTGGATTTTAGTCAATATTGTCTGTTGTAACAAAAATGTAACCGATTACAGAAACGCGGCGGGGGGAGGATGATTTTCTTCTTTGGCACTGTTGTACCGCCGCACAATGAATAAGGCGGTGCCGCTTTAGCAGACACCGCCTTTTGTTCACTATTCTTTTTTCGCCGAGCGACGCACTTATGAAATACCCAGGAAGCCGAGGTAATTCTTCTTCGGCATACTGCTCTGGGTTATCTTCATGGTCTTGGGCTCGTCGTCGGGGGTGAGCTGGTAAAGCAGGGCCAGCACGCTCTCGCCGTTAGAGTCCTCCTCGATGACCCAGCCGACAGAGGGAACGATCTCCCTTGTGCCAAGCTTGGTGACAGTCTTTCTTACACCCTGCTGCTTGAGGGTGAAGAACTTGAGCTCGATATCCTGATTGGCGGGCTCAACGTAGATCTTGATGGAGCCCTTGTCGTTATCCTTTACGTCAACGATAGAGAACTTGTACTCTCCGTCGGGAGAGATGGTGTTGGCCTCGTCAGTGACCTCGGCGATGCTGCGCATCTGGGACTGATAGAGGGGATAGACCGAGCCTGTGGGGTCCAGCTCCAGGTCGATGGTGGTCTCTACCGAGGAGCCGCCCAGCAGGGCATTGAGCACGAAGTAGGCAACAATGCCCAGCACATACATCAGCAGGTAGATGGTGCCCATTATTACCTTAACGTTCTCGGCTGTGCCTGCGGCAAAGAAGATGACCAGCGCCACCACGAAGGGCGGGATTATCAGCAGCCAGTTATACATATTGAACAGTATCATGAAGAACACGACCGGCATCATCAGCACGCTTATCAGCCTTGTTATGAGGGTCTCTCTCGAGTAGATCATCAGGATCAGGAAGACCACCGCCGCAATGACGTACATGGTTATGAAGCTGTTCTTTGTTTCGTTGTTGAACTCCAGCTTATAGAGGAAGGAGGCGTAGGTAAGCAGGGTTATCACCGCGAAATAGATCGACGAAACCACGCCCACGCATCTCTTGACCCATTTATTCTCTAAAATGCTTTTCATAGCTTTCCTCCAAAATTTTATTCCACACTATATTGTATAACATTTTTAAAGGAAAATCAAGTCTTTTCCGAAAAAATTCAGATAATTCTGTTTTTGTCTGTTTTTTTAGTTACTGCCGCTGCGCGGCAGCAACAGGAAAGCGAAGCAGATATCCTCTCCGCCGCATTTTTTTGTCCATAAAGCCTCTCGGGCAGGTTGAGGGCTCAGTTGAGGATAAGCTCCTCGCCGCCGACGAGCCCGCTGGTTATCTCTGTCTTCGTGCCGTCAACGATGCCGATCTCCACGTCCTGCTCTACCTTGACGCCGTCGATGAGCAGGTTCACGAACCTGCGCTCGCCCACGGTCTTGACGGCCTTTGTGGGAACGATGACGGTATCGAGTCTGGAATAAACGTTGAAGCTCACCTGAACGTCGCCAAAGGTGAAGAGGCCGCTGTCCTCGTCGGGCCTTACAACATAGGTATAGCTGGAATAATCGCCGTTGGAGTCGTGGATGATGTCTACCACCTTGCCGCTGGTCTCGTTGGCGCCCTGAGTGAGCTTGACTGCGGTGCCGAAGTTCACGTTGTTCAGGGGATTGTCGTAGATGCGGCAGATAAGGAACTCCTCGGAGTTATCGCTGGTCTTGCCGAAGACCTGCCCCGCGCTGACCCAGGAAAAGCGGGTGAACTGGCCGCCCCGCACCCCTCCCGAGGTGAAGTAGCCGTCGCAGGGGGCGTAGACGTTGAATTTATCCTTCTGCTCCAGCAGGTGGTCATATTCCAGCTGCTCTATTTGCAGGTCGAGATAGGCCAGCTGGAGCTCGTTGTAGCCTGCGCCCTCGTTGTAGAGCTTGGCATAGGTGTTCTTGGCCTGATTCAGGTAGACCTCCTTTTCCTCCAGCTGCTCGTCAAGCTCCTCGCTGAAAAGGGTGCAAAGCAGGTCGCCCTTGCTGACGCCCTGATCCTCGGTGATATAGAGCTTGTCGATCTGGCCGCTGATGCCGAAGGTCACGGTCTCCTCGTAGGGATAGCCGTAGGAGCCCGTCTGGACGTACCTTTCGGATATCTCGCCGATCTCGGCCTTGGCCGTTCTGTATTTAACGGTCTTTACCTCGTATATTGGCACGGCGATCTCCTGCTTCTCCTCCTCCTTTCCGCAGGCGGCAAGAGACAGCGCCAGCCCGAGGCACAGAGAAACAGAGATAAGCTTCTTGAAATTCATAACAACACCTCCAATGGGTGAAAGAGTCTGAACATACACTCTTTATTTTATCACGGTTCCGCAGGATATTCAACACCCCCGCAAAACCTTGTATACCTGCACAAATGCGCGGGCCTGTTTTTGGCTAAATTTACCTTTTCAAAGGCTCAGCAGCTCCGAGATAACGGAGTTCGAGACCAGCATCCCCTTCGGGGTGAGGGAAAGGCGGCTGCCGCTTGAAATGCAGAGGCCCGCCTTTGAAAGGCCCTGCACAAGGGCCCTGAGCCTTGCGGGGTCCCGTGGCGAAAAGCCCAGACGGGCGGCCTTGTCAAGGTCTATCCCTTCCCGAAGGCGCAGGCCGAGCATAATGTATTCCTCGGCGGGGTCGGGGGCAGGGTCGGTGATGAGCTCCCGCTGTGTCGGTGCTGTGATGAAATCCTCAATGCTCTCGGGGCAGGCAAAGCGGCGGCCGCCAAAGAAGGAATGGGCGGCGGGGCCGATGCCTATATACTCCTCGCAGCGCCAGTATTTCAGGTTGTGTCTGCTCTCCGCCCCGTGGCGGGCGAAGTTCGAGATCTCGTACTGCCGAAAGCCTGCGGCCTCGCAGAGCCTCACGGTCTCGAGGTAAAGGGCGGCGGTCTCATCCTCACTGGGGAGGGCCGCCGAAATGCCCGAGGAGGAGAACTCCGTGCCCTCCTCGACCTTTAGAATATAGGCCGAGATATGCTGTATCGGCAGGGCTGCAAGAGCCGAAATGGAGCGGCACAGCTTCTCCCCTGTCTGGTCGGGCAGGCCCAGCATCAGGTCGCAGGAGATGTTCTCGAAGCCAGCCTCTGCGGCGGCAAGGACGGTCTCCCGCCCGCGCTGCGCTGTGTGGAGCCGCCCCAGCAGGGCAAGCTCGCCGCCGTCGGCGGACTGAAAGCCCACAGAGAGCCTGTTGACCCCCGCCTGCCGCAGCTGTCGAAGCTTTTCGGGAGTGACGGTGCAGGGGTTGCACTCAAGGGTGATCTCGGCGGTGCTCACATCAAGGGCAAAGGCCTGCTCTGCGGCGGAGATGATGCTCTCCACCTGCGCGGGAGAGAGCAGCGAGGGCGTTCCGCCCCCGAGGTAGAGGGTGTCGGCCCGGACTCCCCTGCCCTCGTACGAGAGGATATTACGAAGGGCGGCGTCGGTGAAGGCCTCGGCGCTCTTTTTTGAATAGGCCCCGGAATAGAAGGCGCAGTAGGGGCATTTTCGTGCACAGAAGGGCACATGGACATAGAGGCCGATCACTTGTCCCCGTCCTCGCTGTCAAAGGCGTTCTCGATGTAGGAGGCCGCCATGGCGTTGTTGTTCTTTATGCGGCGGATGGCGCTCCTGACGCCCCACACCCCAAGCACCGTAACGAAGGACAGCAGCATAAGTGCGAAGGCATAGCCGATAAAGGCCCCCTGCTCCTGCAGGGTCAGGTAGAAATACTTTGAGTTCTTTTCCAGCCAGCGCACCAGCGGCGGGTGGATGAGCACAAAGACGATGAACCCCAGCCCCGCAGTATAGGCCAAGCCTGCGGCGGCGGCCAGCAGCGCTGCCTTGATATCCAAGGGCGAGAGCTTTGCCCCCACGAACACTGCCCATGCGGCGATCAGCACCAGCGCCCCCGTGCGGGATATATTGGCATAGCACTCATAGAGCAGCGGCAGCACCACCGCCCCCCAGAGCCCGTAGGTCAGGGAGAGCTTCATCGAGCGCTGAAAATCCTTCATTGCAGTGTCCTCCTTTCGTTGTTGTTTTTCGGGTCCGTACCCGCCGGATTCAAAGCAAGGTGCTAACGGCCCAGAGGCTCAAAAGCACCAGCGAGGCCGTCCCGAAGGTCAGGCCCGCGATAATGGTGGTCAGGGAATAGCGGTCATAGGCGCGGCCGCGCCTTGTCACCAGCACCCAAGTGTCTCGGTCGGGGTCGTAGATGAATCTGACCAAAATGCCCTCGCTGGGGAAGGCGTTGCGGAACTCGCCGCTGCTGTTTTTGTACACGGCGCAGTTAAAATGCCCCTTCTCGGGCTTCTCTATCCTGTCGAAGCGGACGTGCTCGCGGTGGGCGCCGATGAGGGTAAAGGCAGTCACCGCAAAGAACACCACCGTCAGCGCCAGTGTCAGCAGCATGAGCACAAGTATCCCCAGCAGGATGTAATACCCGCTTATGCCCAAGGCCAGCAGCAGCGCAATGATAATCGCCAGTGCAATAATGATCTCCATACATCCTCCGTGGGGGTCTCAGGTCAGTTGCTTATGTCTATTACCACAAACTCCGAGATCGTTGCGGTCTTGAAGGGTATGGCCCAGCCCGAGATGCCCGAGGTGACAAGGAAGTCGGTGCCCTCGCGGCGTTCTGTGCCGTAGATGCGGTCGTTGGCCCCCATCAGCAGGCCCACGGGCCCTGCGGGGAAGATATGTCCGCCGTGGGTGTGGCCCGAGAGCACAAGGTCCGCCTCGGCCTCGGTCTCGTTTTTATAGTCGTTTGGCTGGTGGTCCAGCATTATAATGTACTTGCTCTTGTCCAGATCGCGGGTGAGGTCCTGAGCCTCCTTGCGGTCTCCCGCCGACCTGTCCTCTCTCCCGACGACGTAGAAGGTATCGTCGATGAGCACGGTCTCGTCCCTGAGTATCTTCACGTTGTTGCGCTCAAGGTTCTCCATCAGGTCCTGAGAGGAGAAGTCACGGTACTCGTAATAGCCGCGGTCGTGGTTGCCGTATATCCAATAGACGCCGTACTTGGTCTCGAGGGTGCCGAGAGCGTCGCAGGCCTTTATCATGTCCTCCTTCTCGGAGTCGTCGTCCACAAAGTCCCCGCAGATCATGACGATATCGGGCTTTGTCTCGTTCACGCGGGCGCACTGCTCCTTAAACTCGTCGCCGTCCAGAGTTATGCCAAGGTGGAGGTCTGCGATCTCGACCACCCTGAGCCCGCCCTCGGGCAGGGGCTTGTCTGTTTTGAAGCTGTAGTCCGTCTCAAAGACATGATGGGCGCAGAACCAGCCGTAGCTCATATAAACCACCGTAAGGCCGATGGCCACCCATCCTGTGACGTAGCGCTCGGCGGGGTCATTTTTCTTTATCCTGCGGATGATGAAGGCCACCAAGTCGCAGATGGCCCAGATGATGACCAGGTGCAGCAGGACGATTATAACGGCCCAGGTATTGACGACCCGAAACACAAGGCAGGCCGCTATCGGGAACAGCGCCGCCAGCATCCCGAGGAGCTTGTTTTTCTCGGCGATGCGCTTGACGAAGCCGAAGCGCCTTGCGCGGGATATAAGGAAAAACAGTCCCAGGATGGAGAGTATTATAACAAATGCAAAGAGCCCGAGCCAGAGAGACATCAAACCGCTCCTTTCTTTTCTGAATATAGTAATTCTATTATATTATACTATACCACTCTGTATTTGTCAAATTCCTATGCGCGGGGTGCGGAGCGGCCTTTTGTTTGGCTTCTGCGGCGCTATTTTGCTTTCTGTGATTTGTTGCTTTGGCGCACGCCTTGATTGGCTTCTACGACGCACTTTTATTTGTGTGGTGTACTGCATCTGTGCCCGGCCTGCGAGGGGGAGACCGCCGATGTAGTAGCCCACATAAAGCCAAGGACGTGCACAAAGCCCCTCGCAGGCCAGGCGAACAACACATCAAAAAGCCCCCATCCATTCCGGATGGGGGCCGCTGTTTAATTGTGCACTGACGCTCAGCCCAGCAGCTTCTCGGCGCTGGCGAGCTTTACGGCGCAGACGAAGATCTTCATGGCCTGCTCCAGCTCCTCGACGGGGGGAAGAGTGGGGGCTATGCGGATGTTGGAATCCTTGGGGTCCTTCTTGTAGGGGTAGGTGGCGCCTGCTCCCGTGAGGACCACGCCTGCCTCCTTGCAGAGCGCAACCACGCGCTTTGCGCAGCCGTCAAGGGTGTCAAAGCTTACAAAGTAGCCGCCGTTGGGCTTGGTGTAGGAGCCGATGCCAAGGGGCTTGATCTCGCTGTCAAGGGCGTCAAGGACAACCTTGAACTTGGGGGCGATGATGGCGCGGTGCTTTTCCATCTGGGCCATAAGGCCGTCGTAGTCGTGGAAGAACTTGGCGTGTCTGAGCTGGTTTATCTTGTCGTAGCCGATGGTCTGGACGGTCATCAGGGACTTGATGTACTCAACATTCTTGACAGAGGCCGCCATTACCGCCACGCCGCCGCCCGCAAAGGTTATCTTTGAGGTAGAGGCGAACTCATATACCATGTCCTCGGTGCCGTTCTTCTTGCACTCCTCCATCAGGTTCAGCAGCCTGTCGGGGGTGTCGGTAAGGTGATGGATGCAGTAGGCGTTGTCCCAGAAGATGCGGAAATCCTTTGCCGCGGGCTTCAGGGCCGCAAAGCGCCTTACCACCTCGTCAGAATAGGTGATGCCCGTGGGGTTGGCGTACATGGGGACGCACCAGATGCCCTTGATGCTCTCGTCCTCGGCCACAAGCTTCTCGATCATGTCCATGTCGGGGCCGTCCTGCTTCATGGGGATGTTTATCATCTCGAAGCCGAACTGCTCGGTGATGGCAAAGTGCCTGTCGTAGCCGGGAACGGGGCAGAGCCACTTGACCTTGCCGCAGTCCTTCCAGGGCTTCTGCTCTCCGTCAACGCCGAAGATATAGCAGCGGGCCACCATGTCGTACATTATGTTAAGGCTCGAGTTTCCGCAGATTATCAGCTCGTCGTTGCCGACGCCCAGCATGGGGGCAAAGAGGTTCTTTGCATCGACGATGCCGTCCAGACCGCCGTAGTTGCGGCAGTCGGTGCCGTCGGAAGCCTTGTAGTCGGCGTCGTAGCTGTTAACGGCCGCCAGCATTTTCATTGCAAGGTCCAGCTGCTCCGACGAGGGCTTGCCCCTTGCCATGTTGAGGGAGAGCCCCAGCGCCTTGTAGCCGTCGTACTCCGCCTTGACCTCGTCTCTGAAATTTTCGAGCTGCTGCTTATTCATTTCACTCAAAAGCATATTATTTCCTCCGAACAAAGATTTTTCAGTGCCGCCCGCGCATAACAGCGCCGCAGCGGCCTTGGAAGACCTTTTATATTATATACCCTCGAGCGGATTTTTGCAAGTTGTTTTTCTGCTTCTTGCAAAAAATCATTACATTTCACAGTTTAAGCACACCGCCCGCCCCATAAATAGACAAAATCACAAACGCGGCGGGGATGACTGGTTCGCCTCAGCTGGTGTGGGGGAGCCTCTGTATGCAAGCGTACTCTCTTCCGGCGTACAGGATGCCGGTGTCCAAGCGAAGTCGGGGCTCTCTTTTTCTGCCCTCTGTATATATGAGGCCCGCAGAGCCTCATTCGGTCTACAGAAAATGTTAACTTTTCGTAAACAAAAAACACCCCCGCAGGGAGCAGCAAAAAGGCACCTCTGTCATTTTTCTGACAAAGGTGCCGTGAAATAATTCCAACCTCTAACTTCTAACATCTAACCTCTAGTAGGCCACTGCCCAGAGCACCATGTGCTTGGCGGGCTTGCCGCAGCAAACGCACTTGTCGGAGATGCTGTGCTGGGTGAGGGGGATGCAGCGGGAGCCTACTCCTGTCAGCTCCTTCACCTTGTCCTCGCAGGCCTCGTCGCCGCACCACATGGCCTCGATGAAGCCGTCGCCCTTCTCCTGGCGGACCTTGCTGATCTCCTCCAGAGTGGCGCACCGGTCGGTGTGGGCCTTTCTGTTCTCCAAAGCGCTGTTGAACATTCCCTGAGGTATCTCGGTGTCCAGCAGCTCCTTGACCTTGGCGGCAAGGGTCTCGAGGTCCTTCTCCAGAGAGACGGTCTGCTTCTCGCCATTGTAGCGGGTGGCGACTACGCACTGGCCCGCCTCGATGTCCTTGGGGCCGATCTCGATGCGGACGGGCACGCCGCGCATCTCGTACTCTGCGAACTTCCAGCCGGGGGAGTTGTCGCTGTCATCCAGCTTTACGCGGATGCCGAGGGACTTGAGCTTGTCGTATATCTCCCCTGCCTTCTCGAGGACGCCCTCCTTGAACTGTGCGATGGGCACGATGACGGCCTGCACGGGGGCCACGGCAGGCGGCAGCACAAGGCCGTTGTTGTCGCCGTGGGTCATGATGATGGCGCCGATCAGTCGGGTGGTAACTCCCCAAGAGGTCTGGTGGGGATATGAAAGGGTGTTATCCTTATTTGTATACTGGATGCCGAAGGCCTTTGCGAAGCCGTCGCCGAAGTAGTGGGAGGTGCCGGCCTGCAGGGCCTTGCCGTCGTGCATCAGGGCCTCGATGGCGTAGGTGGAGACGGCCCCCGCGAACTTATCGGACTCGGTCTTCTTGCCCTTTACCACGGGCATTGCCAGTTCCTTCTCGCAGAAGTCGGCGTAGCAGTTGAGCATACGCTCGGTCTCTTCGATGGCCTCCTCGGCGGTGGCGTGGATGGTGTGGCCCTCCTGCCACAGGAATTCACGTGAGCGCAGGAAGGGGCGGGTGGTCTTCTCCCAGCGGACAACGGAGACCCACTGGTTATAGAGCTTGGGCAGGTCACGGTAGGAATGGACGATATTTGCATAGTGCTCGCAGAACAGTGTCTCGGAGGTGGGGCGGACGCAGAGGCGCTCTTCAAGCTTCTCGCTGCCGCCGTGAGTCACCCAGGCGACCTCGGGGGCAAAGCCCGCGACGTGGTCCTTCTCCTTGTTCAGCAGGCTCTCGGGGATGAACATAGGCATACAAACATTCTCGTGTCCCAGCTCCTTGAAGCGGGTGTCCAGCAGGCGCTGGATGTTCTCCCAGATGGCGTAGCCGTAGGGCCTAATGACCATGCAGCCCTTGACGCTGGTATACTCCACCAGCTCGGCCTTCTTGCAGATATCGGTGTACCATTTTGCGAAGTCCTCGTCCATAGAGGTTATCGCGTCAACCTTTTTTTCGTTTTTCTTTGCCATGCTTAAAATCAACTCCATATATATCAGTATTATAGATCTTGTAATTCAGGTCATAGTCCTCATGCTGGGCGTCGTAAGCACCCTTGACCTCAGGGGCTGTCCCAGACTCGCTGCCATCCTCCACCCTTGCGGGACCGGCGAGCCATTCGGGGTGGTTCTTGGAGAGCAGCTTGGCCAGCCTTGGCGTAAGCACGCAGGCTGCGGCGATAACGCCCATTATTACGGCGCTGCCGATCACCAGCTCCACCAGCAGCTTCACAAGCTCACTGTTCACTCTCTCCACTCCTTTCATTGGCACTAAAGATTATTATAGCATATCGGGTGGAATATTTCAAGTAGTTTTTTAATTTCCCCGCCAACTGTGCTAACGGCGCACGGCCGAAGTCGCGTGAGCGGCGGCACGCCGCCTCACAGCGGTGTGATGCATGGGGGCTCCCTCGCGGGGGACGATCTCATATATGCCCTTGGGCGAGCATCCTGCCTCCCCTGAAAGGGGAGGGGGAGGACCATAATAGGGGGGACCCCCGAAAGCCCCGTTGGCAGAAGGGGCCGCGTGGCCGTTAAAGAAGAAAAGTCAGTTTTCCCTTAGCGGCTAAAAACTTAGAATATTGTGAGCTGTGCCCGGGAGGGCTGAACAGCTCACGGCACGGACAAATTATCAACTATTGACCCAAGCGACCCCGCAATAATTGTGCATTGTGCATTGTGCATTGAACAACCCCCCTCCCGCATATACTGTAAACACACTCTTTGCAAGGAGGCCTCTATATGCTTCAATTCCTGATATCTCTGCTGTCGCGGCAGCTGCTGTTCTTCACTCTGCGCTTCGATAACAACACGGTCTTTCCCAAGCCCCTCTCCGCCGCCGAGGAGCGCCGCTGTTTCGAGCGCTTTGCAGAGGGCGACAAGGCCGCCAAGGACACCCTCATCGAGCACAACCTCCGCCTTGTGGCCCACATAATCAAAAAATATTACTCCCGGGAGCAGGATCAGGACGACCTGATCTCGATCGGCACCGTGGGCCTCATCAAGGCCGTGAACACCTTTGACCACACCAAGGGCAGCCGCTTCGCGACCTATGCTTCAAGATGTATTGAAAATGAGATCCTCATGCACTTCCGCGCCCTGCGCAGGACTGCGGGGGAGGTGCATTTTGACGAGCCCATCGACACCGACAAGAACGGCAGCGCCCTGACCCTCATCGACGTCATCTCCGACGGGGTGGACCTTGGAGAGCTGGTGGAGGCGAAGCTGGCGGCGGCCCGGGTCTGCGGCCTTGTGTCAGAGCTGCCGGAGCGGGAGCGGGAGATAATCACCCTGCGCTACGGCCTCGGGGGCGCCCGCCCTCTGACCCAGCGGGAAGTGGCGGCGCGGCTGGGCATCTCGCGGTCTTATGTATCAAGGATAGAAAAAGCAGCCCTGGAAAAGCTGAAGCGCTGCGCTCAGTGAATAGTGAAGAGAAAACCCGAACGAGGCCGTAAAGAGCTTCCTGCCGTGAAAGCGTGCTCCCCTCTCTTTGTGACGGAATTATCCCAAAACAAAACCGCCCCTGCCAAAGCGACAGGGGCGGATAATATTTTACTGATCGGATATCAGACCGAAGAATGGCTCTTGACGTAAGCAACAACGTCGTCAACGGTGGTGAAGGCCATGGAAACGCAGGTGTCGGCGCAGCCGTAGTAGATGGCTATGCGGCCTGTGTCGGCGTCCACCAGAGTGGCGCAGGGGAAGGTAACGTTCTGAACGTCGCCAACGCACTCGTAGATCTCCTGAGGGCTGAGCAGGTACTCTGCGCAGCGATACTTTACCTTCCAGGGCTCGTCCTTGTCGAGGATGCAGGCGGAGAAGCTGTAAACAAAGCCGTTGCAGCTCTCGAGAACGCCGTGATAGAAGCACAGCCAGCCCTCAGAGGTCTCTATCGGGATGGGGCCTGCGCCTATCTTCTTGCTCTCCCAAGCCTTCAGGGGGCCCATAACGTGTCTGTGCTCGCCCCAATACTTCATATCAGGGGACTGGGACAGGTACATATCGCCGAAGGGGGTGTGGCCCGAATCGGAGGGGCGGGAGAACATTACGAACTTGCCGTTTATCTTTCTGGGGAAGAGCACGCCGTTCCTGTTGAAGGGCAGGAATGCGTTCTCGCACTGATAGAAGGTCTTGAAATCATAGGTATAGCCGACGCCGATGGTGGGCTTCCAGCCGTAGGCGTTGCACCAGGTCACCCAATATCTGTCCTCTATCCAGCAGACTCTGGGGTCATAGCCGTAGCCCCACTGGTTTACTTCCTCGGTGCTCTTGTCTGCCTGCTCGAAAACGATCCTGTCGGGGTCGATGTTCCAGTGGATGCCGTCCTCGGAGAAGCCTGCGTGGAGCTCCATGTTTCTTACCTTATCGTCAACGCGGAAGACGCCTGCGAACTTGCCGTTGAAGGGCACTACTGCGCTGTTGAAGATAGAGTTGCTGGTGGGAAGGAGGTTTCTGGGGATGATGGGGTTAGCGTTATATCTCCAGATAACGTCTGTGCAGCCCTCGGGCTTATCCATCCAGGGCATATTGGGAATTGACTGACCGTTGATGATCTGTACGTTCATTCTTGATTCCGCCTTTCATATTTTTTTGTTTTCATACTCACGGGCTATCGCCGTTAGTATTATTAAACCACATTTTCAAAAATTTTTCAAGCCCCCCGATTTTTTTGAAAACGTTTAAGAAACGGATGTAAACGTATACTTTTGAATGTTAATATAATTTTTACATTTTTTACTTCCCCCACCTTTTTTATTTCCCCCTCCAACTTTCAATCGAGCGCACACACAAATTCTCAGCGCCTCCTCGGAAGGGAGGTGGGTTTCTTTGCGGATGAGGCGGCGGTGCAGGGGTTTCCAGCCGAAGCCCTCTACTCCTACGGACGGAAAACGCTTCGCTGTTCCTGCTTTGTGGAAGAGGCGGCGTCGTTACGGCGCAGCATCACGCCCTCAGCGGGGTGGAGAGGGATGAAGAGATTACATAAAGCTTCCTACGCGAGGGAGCCGCATATACCACATCATTGTTAACGAGCTTGCGAGTGCTTACGCGACTTGCGCCGTGCGCGCTAGCACCCTCTGACGCGAGGCCCCCGCGCGCGTTTTTTAATGCGCTCCGCGGGTGGTTTGAAGGCTTCTGCTCCTCCGTGAGGGAGCCTTTGCGGCTTTCACCGTTGTAAACGAGCTTGCGAGTGCTCACGCGACTTCGGCCGTGCGCCGTTAGCACTGTTTTAATCCTCCAGACTGTTTTCCTCCTCGTCCAGCTTCTGCTGCCAGCTGCGCCAGCGGTGTACTCTCAGCTCGCCTATGCCCGCTTCGATGAGCATGAAGATAACAAACGTGATAATAGTATCCGAAACGATGGAGCCTGTCACCTTGCCGTCAACGTAGACATTCAGGGCGGTGATGGCCGCAACGACAAAGGCCGCCTCGACGAAATATCCAAGGAGCCTCTTTGCAAAGGCCGCGCCGCTCTTTTCGGGGTCTACGCTCCTGCCCGAGAGGGTGGTGGGCAGCCCAGGCTCCTTTTGGCCAAGGGCCGCGATGCAGAACACCACAGAGATCACCAGCAGCTGCGCCAGATAGGGGTATGCCTTGTCGGCGTCCCGCTTGATAACGTATACTGCCATCATGATGCAGTCGAAGAGCATGGCGCAGACCGCCGAGGCCATGAACATCTTTGCAGTCCTGAGCTGCTGCCGCTCGTCCATAAAGTTCTCGTTCGCCCTCTTTTCCTGTGCCTTGTTTACAACGTAGTTTTCAAGTCTCTCTTTGTTTGTCATAGTTATTCTCCTTTCTCGTCCTCGCTCCAGAAGAGCTCGTCCAGTGTCTTGCCCAGTGCGCGGCAGATGGCGATGCAGAGGTTCAGGGTGGGGTTGTAGTTCCCGGATTCTATCATCCCTATGGTCTGCCTTGTAACGCCCACGGCGTCCGCCAGCTGCTGCTGGTTCATATCCTTTTCCATCCGCGCTATTTTCATCTTTTTATTTTTCATGTCACTCGCGCTGCTCCTTTCTTCTGTTCTGCACACATCACAGTTTAGCTATCCTGTGACTACATTGTACACCATACATTCCACAATGTCAAGTATATTTTACATATTTCTTGATAAATTTTGCATTTTTGTGAAATCTATCTAAAACATGAGGGAGCTTTACTGACATAATATACAGATATTCAACAACGGAGCAAAGCAAGGCGCCCGCCTGCCGGGTCGGTGCCTAAAGCTGCACAGCTTACCCGATTTCCGTGGTAAGTTTCCACGGAATTCAATTTTTAACATATACGCCGAAGGCACACCATGTCTAACCTCTAACCTCTCACCTCTGACTTCCGGAAATCAAAAATTGATTTCCGTGTAAGTTTCCTCTTTTGCTTGCAATTCTTCGTAACCTGTGCTATAATATCTATATCTATGCAAACGTAAGGAGCGATCAGAGTGGACCGCAGTAAGATCCGAAATTTCAGTATAATCGCACATATAGACCACGGCAAGAGCACCCTGGCCGACCGTATCCTCGAGCTCACGGATACCGTCGCGCTGCGGGATATGGAGGCACAGCTGCTGGATAATATGGACATCGAGCGGGAGCGGGGCATAACCATAAAGGCCCGGGCCGTCCGTATGACCTACCACGCCGACGACGGCGAGGACTATGTCTTCAACCTCATCGACACCCCGGGACACGTTGACTTCAACTACGAGGTCTCCCGCTCGCTGGCGGCCTGCGAGGGGGCGGTGCTGGTGGTGGATGCCTCTCAGGGCATCGAGGCCCAGACCCTTGCAAATACCTACCTTGCCATCGAGCACGACCTTGAGGTGCTGCCTGTGGTCAACAAGATAGACCTCCCCTCGGCGGACCCCGACCGTGTCTGCACCGAGATAGAGAACGTCATCGGCATCCCCGCCCTGGACGCCCCCCGCATAAGCGCCAAGACGGGCCTCAATATCCACGAGGTCCTGGAGCGGATAATCACCGACATCCCCGCCCCCAAGGGCGACGACTCCGCGCCCCTCAAGGCCCTTATCTTCGACAGCTACTACGACTCCTACAAGGGGGTCATCATCTTTGTGCGGCTCATGGAGGGCTCTGTCAGGGCAGGCGACCGCATCAGGCTGATGGCGGCGAACGCAGAGTTCACCACCACCGAGATAGGCTACATGGGCGCCACGGACCTTGTGCCAAGCGGTGAGCTCCATGCGGGAGAGGTGGGCTACATCGCCGCCTCTATCAAGTACATCGGGGACACACGGGTGGGCGACACCGTCACCAACGCCGACAGCCCCTGCGCCGAGCCCTTGGAGGGCTACAAGAAGGTGAACCCCATGGTCTTCTCCGGCGTCTACCCTGCCGACGGCGCCAAGTACCCCGACCTGCGGGACGCCCTTGACAAGCTGATGCTCAACGACGCCTCTCTGTCCTTTGAGCCCGAGACCTCGGTGGCTCTGGGCTTCGGGTTCCGCTGCGGCTTTCTGGGGCTTCTGCATATGGAGATAATCCAGGAGCGGCTGGAGCGGGAATTCAACCTTGACCTCATCACCACGGCGCCCTCTGTTATCTACAAGGTCAACCTGACGGACGGCACCACGGTGTACATCGACAACCCCACAAACTACCCCGACCCCGCCAACATCGCCTCTGCCGAGGAGCCTGTGGTCAGGGCGGATATCCTTTCGCCCTCGGAGTTCGTGGGAAACATCATGGAGCTCTGTCAGGAGCGGCGGGGCGTTTTCAAGAACATGACCTATCTGGACGAGACCCGTGTGGAGCTGCACTACGAGCTGCCCCTGAACGAGATAGTCTACGACTTCTTCGACGCGCTGAAATCCCGCACCCGCGGCTACGCCTCCTTCGACTACGAGATGAAGGGCTACGCCCCCAGCAAGCTGGTGAAGCTTGACATCCTGCTCAACGGCGAGAGCGTGGACGCCCTTTCCTTCATCGTACACACCGACAAGGCCTACCAGCGGGGCCGCAGGATAGCGGAGAAGCTGAAGGAGAACATCCCACGCCAGCTTTTCGAGGTGCCGATACAGGCGGCTATCGGCGGCAAGGTCATCGCCCGCGAGACCGTCAAGGCCATGCGCAAGGACGTGCTTGCAAAGTGCTACGGCGGCGACATAACCCGAAAGAAGAAGCTGCTCGAAAAGCAGAAGGAAGGCAAGAAGCGTATGCGCCAGCTGGGCTCGGTAGAGGTGCCGCAGGAGGCGTTCATGTCGGTGCTGAAGCTGGATGAGTGATGCCTGGAAACTAGAGGTTAGAGGCTAGAAAAGGAGCAGGGGCCTACGTTCACCCGCGGAGCGCATTAAAAAACGCGCGGTCAAGCCTCGCGTCAGAGGCTTGTCGCGGACCCGCGAAACAAGCGCAGATCTCGTGCCCTTCACCCGGCGCAGCACCGGTGAAAGCGGGAGCGCCGATTTGCACACCGCTCCACCCCGCTGAGGGCGTGATGCTGCGCCGCAACGACTTTGCCTCTTACACAAAGCAGGAACAGCGAAGCGCATTCCGTCCGGAGGAGGCTGGGGCCTCTGCCATGAAACCCCTCCACCCCCGCCTATCGGCGGCGGTCCCCCTCCTGCGGTTGCTTCGCTGCCGCTGTTCAGGGGAGGCAAATTGTTCGCCCAAGGCCAAATGAGGAGCAGAGGCCGCATATGCATCCCCTTCCCCTTGTCACCCCCTGTCGGCCCCTTTACGCGCGGAGAAAATGGAGTGAACCGTGACCTTATGTGCCCGCGTTTTTCAGAGCCCCCCGAGGGCTTGTGCGGGTGACTATCAATTCCTCTTGCTTGTCAAATAACTATCAACTCACCTCACCCCAAAGGAGATAACGAACATGGCTACTCTGCATAAACCAAAGCAGATATTTGAGAAGCTCTCGCCCCTGTGGGCGCTGCTTATGACGGCGCTGCACGTGGGGAGCATCTGGTATGTGTTCTTCATCACGGAGAACTACTCCCTGTGGGCGGACTACGAGAACTACATCAAGCACCTTATCCGAATCGCGGTGGTGGTGGTCTCCACCTGGAGCTTCGTGCCTGACGACGTGACGGCCATCGTGCGGCACACGCTGTATTACATCCTCTCGGCGGGCATCTGCTGCGGGGCGATGTACTACTACATTTTCACCATCTTTGACCCCGAGACCTCCCACAGCGCCATGGTGATGATCTACTACTATGTTGAATTCACAGGCAGCGGTGTGCGGGAGTATGTGATGAAGTACACCATCGAGTACTCGGTATATCTCTGCGCGGCGGTGGCGGCCTTTGCGGCCATCAAGCACAAGATGAGCGCCTCGGGCTGGATAAGGCGCAGAACAAAGTAGGCGATCGTAAAACTCGGCGGAAAAATGGCATCTCCCCCATAGGTAGGAGAATACCTTTTTCCGCACCTCCCCGAGCCGCGTTAGCGGCGAAGGCATATTAAACAATAGAGAAAATCAAAAAGCGAAATTGTAAAAGCGGCCCGCAATTATGGGCTTTCAGATTTTTTCGATCGGCTATTATATTATCAGATCATATCATAAGCTTATATTATCAGAAATAATATTAATAATAATCATATCATAAAATAATAAAATAATATTAAATAATAATTATATCATAAATAATATTAAATAATAATTATATCATAAATTATATTATAAGATCATGATATAAGTACTTGTACAAGTATTATTATTTTTATATACTTGTATAAGTAACTTGTACAAGTAAAGATAATACCGCGCGCGCAAAGCCTTCGCCGCCTGCGGCGGCTCAGAGAGGGGGCGAAAATGCACCTCCCCTGCCTGGCGGCGAGGAGTGCATTTTCGCCGAGTATCGCTTACCCTCGGTCGTGTGTGTTTTGCCTCCCCTGAACAGCGGCAGCGAAGCAACCGCAGGAGTGGAACCGCCGCCGAGTATCGCTCACCTGTGGGTGGAGCATATCGCTTGCCGCAGGCACTTAACGGACTATGTCGCAGAACTCTGCGATGGTGTTACTTCTATTTCCGTTGGCCTTGGGCGTTATGCTGACTGTTGCACCGCGAGGGAAACCCCGTGCTTCTCACCATAGTGAACGAGCTTGCGAGTGCTCACGCGACCTGCCCCGGCGGGGCACCGCCCGAGCTTGCGAGTGCTCACGCGACCTGCCCAGGCGGGGCACCGCCCGAGCTTGCGAGTGTTCACGCGACCTGCCCAGGCGGGGCACCGCCCTCACGCGACTTGCCCAGGCGGGGCACCGCCCTCACGCGACTTGCGCCGTGCGCGCTAGCACCTTCTCCTATAAACAGGCAAAAAAGGGCGTTTTGTTGCACGGCCGTGTGCAACAAATGGGGGGTTGTGGATAAATTAAATATAAAAACATATGTTTGCACAAACCATGATAGAAAACTTTGTGGAAAAGAGAGAATTTTTTTGAGGGGCGCTTGATGGACAGTTAGGGCGCCGCAGGCCCGAGGAGGGCATCAAATTCGTTTAATATTTTTATATATAGAAAGTGTGAAAGCTATGCTTGAAAAAGAGATCGAACAGTATTACGCCGAGCATGAGGCGGAGATGATTGGGAGGCTGGATGAGCTTTGCTCCATCGACAGCTCCTTCCGCGACCCGAGGCCCGAGGAGGGCCTGCCCTTTGGAGAGGGGTCCGCAAGGGCTCTGAAATGGGTACAGGATTTTGGACAGGAGATCGGACTATCTGTACGAAATATTGACCGGCACGTTATTGCGATGGACTGGAAGGAGGGAGCCGAGCCTGTTCTGGCCATACTGAGCCACGCGGATGTTGTTCCCGCAAACGCCGAGGAATGGACCTATCCTCCCTTCCGTGCCACCCGGGTCGGAGACCGCCTCTACGGCCGCGGCACCATCGACGACAAGGGCCCCACCGTGGCCGTTATGTACGCCATAAAGTGCCTGAGGGAGCTGGGCGTGAAGCTTGAACAGAGCTTTAGGATGGTGGTAGGCGGCAACGAGGAACAGGGCTGCGAGGACATCGAATACTACGCCGCCCGCGAGCCCTTCCCGGAAATGGTGGTCACCCCCGACGGCTCCTTCCCCGTTCTCAACTGCGAGAAGGGCATGGTGCATTTGATGTTCGTATCCTCATATGACGGCCCCGAGCTCAGCGGCGGCACTGTCATCAACGCCATCCCGGACAAGTGCCTTTTTGACGGAAGGGTCTACACTGGCCGCGCCGCCCACGGCTCCCGCCCCGAAAACGGCGAGAACGCCATCACAAAATTCCTGTCGGGATACGAGGGTGAAAACGCGCAGCTGCGGGCTTTGGCGCGGCTCTTCCCCCACGGAGAGTACAACGGGCACAGCACCGGGCTGGGCTTCTCCGACCCGCTCACGGGAGAGATGACCTGCGCCCTGACCATACTTCGCTCCTGCGGCGGCAGGCTTGAAGGGGGCATCGACATCCGCTATCCCATCGACCGCAGCTATGCCGAGATAAGCGGCATCATCCGCTCCACGCTGGAGGCCGCAGGCTTCGAGATCAGCGAGTGCGAGGGCATGGAGCCTCATCACGTCCCCGAGGAGTCGCGGCTGGTACAGACGCTGCTTGGTGTTTACGAAAAGGTGAGGGGCGAAAAGGGCGAGTGCATTGCCGAGGGCGGCATCACCTACGTTCACAACACGGCGGGGGGCGTTGCCTTCGGGGCGGAGTACCCTTGGGAGGAGAACAATATGCACGGCGCCGACGAGCACATAGAGCTCAGCACCTTCCGCGACAACTTTTTGATGTACGCCCACGCGATAATGGAATTATGTAATGCGCAATTATCGTGACAGCCACAGAATTGCTTATACAAAACAACAGCCCCCAGCCAAGCCGGTTGGGGGCATTTTGCAGCGCCGCAACGACGCCGCCTCTTACATAAAGCAGGAAAGAGCGAAGCGATTTTTCCGTCCGTAGGAGGAAACCCCACCACCCCCGCCTATCATAAGGCTTGATCCTGAGCACAAAAAAGCCTCCCCTGAAAGGGGAGGTGGCTTGCCACAGGCAAGACGGAGGGGTCACATCCAGACCCTACTCATCCGTCCGTCCCAGCTTCTTGACATACATCAAATACGCCAGCGCCAGCGTGAAGACCACATCCGCGATGCAGATGCTGCGGAAGGCTATCAGGGTCACTATCACGGGCAGCAGCACCGTGGCGGGGCGCATCAGGATGGCGAAAAGGCTGTGAGACTTGGTCATGTACACTCCCGAGGCAAAGAGAGGCGACAGCAGCCCGAAGGCTATCCAGCACACCAGCCGCAGCACCGAGAACTGCTCATAGCCTGTTGTCTTCGTCAGGTAGTACCAGAGGCCGAAATTCGCCAGCAGCATCGGCACCGCAAAGAAGGACACAAAGATCACCGCCTGCTTCTTCGCGCTGCACAGCAGCGTCACCAGCACGCAGATGAACACCCAAGCCATCAGCCGCGAGGTCACGTCCTCGAACAGTATATCCTTGTACTCTGCATACCGCGCCCCAAGCCCGCACAAGGCGCCCAGCAGCGCCGCCGCAGGGGGCGTGAGTATTATCTCTTTTAGTCTCTCTGTCATTGTCTTTTGCTCCTTCTTTTTAATTCCCCCACCAAGGTCTCAATTCTGCGCACACGCAAATTCTCAGCGCCTCCCCGGAGGGGAGGTGGGTGCCTTTTTTAATTCCCCCACCAAGGCCTCAATTCTGCGTACACGCAAATTCTCAGCGCCTCCCCGGAGGGGAGGTGGGCGCCTTGGTGGATGAGGTGGCGGTGCAGCCGTTCGGTGGGCTTTGTGCGGGCGGTATCTATCTAGGCTGCTGTTTCGCGAGGGAGCCCCCTCGCACCACAGAGTTGTAAACGAGCTTGCGAGTGCTCACGCGAATTGCGCCGTGCGCGCTAGCACCCCCGGAGGGGAGGTGGGTGCCCTTGTGGATGAGGTGGCGGTGCAGCCGTTAGGAGGGCTTTATATTTCTCGCCCTTCACCAAAATTGTGCATCGTCAAACCAGTTTGTAGTTGCCCAAAAACTTGAAATAGCTCAGCTCGTAGCTCAGCTCGTCGATGAGCTTGACCACCTGCGGGGACTTTAGCGAGCCCTCAAAATCCAGATAGAACACCGCGTCAAAATCCGTGTCCGCAATGGGGCGGGATTCGATCATCGTCAGGTTCAGCCCCGCCGCCGAGAACTTTGTCAGCAGGCGGTAAAGCGCCGCCCGCCTGTGGGGCAGTGCCAGTGATACCGAAATGGTGTCGGCCCCCTCGGGGCAAAGGGTCTCCTTAGAGATAAGTATAAAACGGGTGGCGTTGTGGCGGGCGTCGGCAATGTCCCGCCGCAGCACCACAAGGCCCTGCTCCTCTGCGCATTTCTCGGAGCAGATGGCGGCTATGGGCTCACTTGACCCCGCCACCAGCTCCGCCGCGATAGAGGTGTTCTTGGCGGTACGGGTGCTGTAGCCGCCGGAGTGTATGAACCGCGAGCACTGCATCAGCGCCTGCTCGTGAGAGCAGAGTATCTCGATGTCCTCCTCCCTCGTCCCCGGGCGGGCCGCAAGGCAGTGAGAGACCGTCAGCTTCGTGGTGGCGCAGATCTTAAGGTCGTATTCCTTCAAAAGCTCGTAGGTCTGGGAGACAGAGCCCGCGGTGGAGTTCTCTATCGGCACCACCCCAAGCTCGCACTCGCCGCTCTCCACGGCCTTGAACACCTTCCGAAAGCTGTCGTAGAACACGGGCTCCAGCGCCTTCGAGAACTGGCCGCAGGCAATGTGAGAGTAGCTGCCGCTTATGCCCGGGACCGCCGCCCTTGCGGGCTTTGTCAGGTCAAGGGGGGCATGGGCTATCTCCTCACGCTCCGCAAACACCCGCTGGTATTGCAGCAGCTTCGAGATGTCCATAAGTGTGGAGAACAGCACCTGTGAGCCGCCTCCCAGCCACTCGGGCATATCTCGGCGCACGCGGTCAAGTATCTCGTCCTCGCGGCTGCTCTGGAAGATGTCCAGATCATTCTGCTTCTTGTACTCCGCCACCTGCACGCAGAGCTCCATCCGCTCTGCAAACAGCCGCTCTATCTCCCTGTCTATCCCGTTTATCCCCTGTCGGAGCTCGTTAAGATCCTTCATATTTTATCCTTTCGATTTTTCCTTCTGACTGCTCATCTTGCTTTTTCCGCCTAAATTCTAACCTCTAACATCTAACCTCTGAATATAACCTCCCCCGCCTTGTCCAGCGTCTCGCAGACCGCGTAGGTCAGGGGCAGGATGTCCCTCGTGGGCTGGGTCAGGTCGGGTATCATTATCACGTTCAAATGTGCCACCGCCGCCGAGATAACGCCGTTTGGCGAATCCTCCAGCGCCACACACTCTCGGGGATCAAGGCCCAGCTGGGCGCAGGCCCGTATGTAGATGTCCGGGGCGGGCTTGCCGTTTGCCACCATGTTCCCGCAGATGAACTCGTCGAACTTTTCAAAGACGCCGATGCTCTTTAGGTACCATTCGGTGCGGGGATAGTCGGTGGCGGTGCAGACTGCGGCCTTTAGGTCCGAGCGGCCTATCCTGTCCAGCAGCCGGTCAAGGCCCGGCTTCTTGTCGATGCCCTGCTCTTTGATGTAGGCGTTCATCAGCTGCTGCCTGCGGGCCCGCACACGGGGGTAGTCAAAATCCGGGCAGACGATGCGCTTCAAATGCCCCTCGGCATAGGGTGCCGACATAGAGCGTATGTCAAGAACGTGCTCGGGCCGCATGGGGAAGCCCAGCTCCTCCGCTGCCTCCACCCAGAACCGCTGCAGCAGCCTCTCGGTGTCCACCATCAGCCCGTCCATATCAAATATCACTGCCTTGAACATTGGTGCCTCCTTGATCGTAGTAAAAGCTTGCGGTGTATGGAAAAAAATACTTCATATCGGTCTGTTCCGCACTGACCTTCAAACGGCCGCGCTGCGAAGAGACGATATAGCTATTGGCGTAAACAAGCATCATGGTCTCGGTCGGAGTGCGGCTTTTTTCTCACTGCTTCTCATGCTGCACATCCTTTCCCCGCTGTATGGCGACGCTAACGGCTGTAGTCGGTGCCCCGACAGGGCAAGTCGCGTGAGCACTCGCAAACAAGCCTTCCGAACGGCTGCACCGCCGCCTCATCCACAAAGGCACCCACCTCCCCTCCGGGGAGGCGCTGAGACCCCGCGTGTGCGCAGAATTGAAGCCTTGGTGGGGGAATTAAAAAAGGCAGCCCGGCTTTCTGGGGGCGGGGCTGCCTTTTGTCATTCATATATCAGGAAAACGCCCGCTGTGCTGTCACTCTGTAATATCGGCGTGGTGTGCCTGAAGGGACTTTACGCCGAAGTGGGTGTTCTGCTTGATGGCCTTGATGCCCTCGGCGCTGGCCTTGGCGGCAGCCATCGTTGTGATGTAGGGCACCCTGTGCTTGATGGCGGCCTTTCTGATGTAGCTGTCATCGTGGGCGCTGGTCTTGCCAGCGGGGGTGTTCACGATAAGCTGTATCTCGCCGTTGGCGATCTCGTCCGCGATGTTGGGCCTGCCCTCGTAGATCTTGAAGATCTTCTTTACGGGGATGCCCGCGTTCTTTATCATCTCGAAGCTCTTGCCCGTGGCGATGATGTTGAAGCCCAGCTCGTTGAAGGCCTGAGCGATCTCAAGCAGCTCGGGCTTGTCGCGGTCGTTTACGCTGAGGAGCACCGTGCCCTCCTGAGGCAGGCGGGTCTGGGTGGCCTCCTGGGCCTTGTAATAGGCCTCGCCAAAGCTGGGAGAAATGCCAAGCACCTCACCCGTAGAGCGCATCTCGGGCCCGAGGACGGGGTCTACCTCCTGGAACATATTGAAGGGGAACACGGCCTCCTTGACGCCGTAGTGACCTATCTTCTTGTCCCTGAGAGCGGGAACGGGAGAGGGCCTGCCTGTCAGGTCGGCGGTGATTATCTCGGTGGCGATCTTTACCATGTTGATGCTGCACACCTTGGACACCAGCGGAACGGTCCTCGAGGCTCTCGGGTTGGCCTCCAGCACATAGACGGTGTCGCCCTCGATGGCGTACTGCATATTCATAAGACCCTTGACGTTCATCTCGACGGCAATGCGCTTGGTGTATTCCTTGATGGTGGCAACGATCTCGGGAGGAAGGTTCTTGGAGGGCAGGATGCAGGCGGAGTCGCCCGAATGGATGCCCGCAAGCTCGATGTGCTCCATAACGGCGGGCACAAAGCAGTTCTCGCCGTCAGAGATAGCGTCGGCCTCGCACTCCGTTGCGTGGTTGAGGAAGCGGTCGATGAGGATGGGCCTGTCGGGGGTAACGCCTACCGCCGCAGACATATAAACTCTCATCATCTCGTCGTCGTGTACTATCTCCATTCCGCGGCCGCCCAGAACGTAGGAGGGGCGCACCATTACGGGATAGCCGATGCGGTTGGCGATCTCAAGCGCCTCGTCAACATTTACCGCCATGCCGCTCTCGGGCATGGGAATGCCAAGCTTGTCCATCATGGCGCGGAAGTGGTCTCTGTCCTCGGCCAGATCTATGGTCTCGGGGGTGGTGCCAAGGATGTTCACACCGTACTTTTTAAGGTCGTTGGCAAGGTTAAGAGGCGTCTGGCCGCCGAACTGCGCGATAACGCCCACGGGCTTCTCCTTCTCGTGGATGGAGAGCACGTCCTCGAGGGTCAGGGGCTCAAAGTAGAGCTTGTCGGATGTGTCGTAGTCGGTGGAAACGGTCTCGGGGTTGCAGTTGACGATGATGGACTCGAAGCCCAGCTTTTTCAGGGCCAGCGCTGCATGAACGCAGCAGTAGTCGAACTCGATGCCCTGACCGATCCTGTTGGGGCCGCCGCCGAGGATCATTATCTTCGGGCGATCGGTGTTGGAGGGGCTCTTGTCCTCGTCCAGATGATATGTTGAATAGTAATAGGCAGCGTTCTGTGTGCCGCTTACGTGCACGCCCTCCCAAGCCTCCTTGATGCCGAAGCCGATGCGGGCGTTTCTTATCTCTTCCTCTGTTACCTCCAGCAGCGAGCTTAAATATCTGTCGCTGAAGCCGTCGAGCTTTGCCTGACGGAGTTGGGGCTCTGCGGGGACTGCGCCCTTGTTTTTAAGCAGCTCCTCCTCCTCGTCCACAAGCTCCTTCATCTGCTCCAGGAACCAGTGCTTGATCTTGGTGAGCTCCCAGATCTCGTCGATGGTGGCACCCTTGCGCAGGGCCTCGTAGATAACGAACTGCCTCTCGCTGGTGGGGAAGCGCAGCTTTTCAAGCAGCTGCTCCTTGGTAAGGGAGTTGAAGTCCTTTGCGAAGCCAAGGCCGTAGCGCCCGGTCTCGAGGCTGCGGATGGCCTTCTGGAAGGCCTCCTTGTAGGTCTTGCCTATGCTCATTACCTCGCCAACGGCGCGCATCTGTGTGCCAAGGTGGTCCTCGGCGCCCTTGAATTTTTCAAAGGCCCATCTTGCAAATTTGATAACGACGTAGTCGCCGTCGGGGACGTACTTATCCAGCGTGCCGTACTTGCCGCAGGGTATCTCGTCCAGAGTCAGGCCGCAGGCCAGCATTGCGGAAACGAGGGCTATGGGGAAGCCCGTAGCCTTCGAGGCCAGCGCCGACGAACGGGATGTACGGGGGTTTATCTCGATAACGACTATCCTGCCCGTCTCGGGGTCTCTTGCAAACTGGCAGTTGCAGCCGCCGATGACCTCTATCGACTCGATGATGCGGTAGCTCATCTCCTGTAACTGGGCCTGAACGTCCTCGGGGATGGTCAGCATGGGAGCGGAGCAGAAGGAGTCGCCTGTATGCACGCCGATGGGGTCGATGTTCTCTATGAAGCAGACGGTGATCTTGTTGTTCTTGGCGTCTCTTACGACCTCCAGCTCAAGCTCCTCCCAGCCGAAGATGCACTCCTCGACCAGCACCTGACCCACAAGGCTTGCCTGCAAGCCGCGGGCGCAGACTACCTTAAGCTCGTCCACGTTATACACCATGCCGCCGCCTGCGCCGCCCATAGTGTATGCAGGGCGCAGGACCACGGGGTATTTCAGCTCCTCGGCGATCTTTACGGCCTCGTCAACGCTGTAGGCCACCTGGCTCTTGGGCATTCCGATGCCAAGGGCGCTCATGGCGTTCTTGAACTCTATCCTGTCCTCGCCGCGCTCGATGGCGTCCACCTGAACGCCGATGACCTGCACGCCGTACTTTTTGAGCACGCCCGCCTTGTCCAGCTCCGAGCAGAGGT
Organism: Ruminococcus sp.; assembly: GCA_017480485.1. Next base: position 51,316 of record JAFVAN010000015.1, read on the forward strand.
TAAGGCCCGACTGTCCGCCAAGGTTAGGCAGCAGAGCGTCGGGGCGCTCCTTCTCGATTATCTGGGTGAGCCTGTCGAGGTTCAAGGGCTCTATGTAGGTGATATCGGCCACGTCGGGGTCGGTCATAATGGTGGCGGGGTTGGAGTTGACGAGGACTATCTTATAGCCCAGACTCCTAAGCGCCTTGCACGCCTGTGTTCCCGAATAGTCGAACTCGCAGGCCTGTCCGATGATGATTGGGCCCGAGCCGATGATCATGATCTTGTTGATATCCTGTTTCTTTGGCATACAAAAAACTCCGTTCTGTTAAAAAATATCATAGCGGTCAAAAAAATCCCTAACTTATATAATAGCATATTGTGGAGGAAAATGCAATATTAAAATCAGGTTAATTCAAAAAAGTTCATAAAAAAATCTCCCCGAGGGTTTCGGGGAGACTGATGGCTTATTTTACCTTTACCGACTTAACGGCGCTGTAATTGCCGTAACGGGTGGAGGCGGCCTTGCCGTCCCGAGTGACAAAGGAGCGCACCTTGACATACCAGGTCTCGCCGCTCCGGGGGACCCTCGAGAAGCTCTCGCTCAGGTCCGAGAGGTCGGTGGAGGTGTAGCTGTGGACGTATTTCTTGGGGGCGGAGCTCTTTACCTCGCCTGCGGCAGCGTCAAGGGCTGCTTTGTCCCGGCAGTAGAGCACCTGATAGCCCACGGCCCCTGCTGTGGCCTTGCTCCAGCTCAGCTTGAAGCTGCCCTTCCCTGCCGTAATGGACTGTATGGCGTTCCTCGCGGGCTTGATGACGAAGGTCTTCTTGTAGGTGCCGATCACGTTTTTGTTCCTGCCCGTGACCGTGGCGGTGGCAACGCCCACCTTGGTGTTGTTGGAATATTTTACGGTATACTCGCTCTCGGGGATGGGGGTGCCGTCCTTGAATTTTACGGTGATCTTCGGCTCGATGGCCTTGCCCGTATAGGCGTAGGAGGCATAGGGCACCGTCACCTTAGCGTAGCTCGTCCCAAGATCAAGGGGCTTTACGGTGAAGCTTTTACTTGTTTCGGTGCCCTTGTATTTGCCGCAGCCCTTGATGGCAATGCGGGCGCTGCCGACAGCGGTGTTGTCAGTATAGGTCAGGGTGTAGTCCGCGCCCTCGGTCAGGATGACGCTGCCGTCCTTGACTGTGACGGTAGGCTTTACCGCCCGTCCGCGGTAGGTGTAGCTGCTGTAGGGGATAGAGACCCGTGCGCTTAGCAGATCGTACTTGGGCTTGGTCCTGAAGCCGTTCTTTTCGGCGTATTCCGAAGCCGCCGATCCGTCCATGCAGACAATGGTGAAACCCTCTATCTTCTCCGATGTTCCCTCACATTCCTCGGCGCTGTAGCCAAGAGAATACGCGCCGATCTTCCTGACACCGTCGGGTATCGTGACAGCGGTGAGATCGCCGCAGCCAAAGAAGGCGTAAGCGCCGATAGTCTCAAGAGTATCCGGAAGAGTGACCTTAGTGAAGCAGGAGCTCTCGAAGGCTCCGGCTGCGATAGCCGTGACCTTATGGCCGTCAAGCTCAGCCGGTATGACAAGCTCACCGCGCCACTGATCGCAGCGGGTAACGGCGGCGCAGCCTTCGGCATCGAGCGTATAGTAAAAATCTCCGCATTTAGCGGCATCTGCGGCCTCGGCAGTGATGGTGACAGGGCTCCCGCCCTCATAAACAGGCAGGCCGCCCGCCCCAATCGCAACAGCAGCGGCCAGCAGGAATGACAGTGCTTTTTTCATGTCTCTCAGCTCCTTTTATATCTCTCCGAAAGCGCAGGGTGCGCGGGCTTTTTTACATTATAGCGCAAAGTCTTTTATTTGTCAAATAAAAGCCCCCGCTGCGCAACAAAAAATGCGGGCGGGGGTGTTGAGGGCTTGCCTCAGTCCTTCTTCCTGATCTTGTCGACTACGTCCTCGACCTTGTCCTTTACCTTTTCAAGGTTGTCCTTGGAGGCCAGGTCCTTGGCCTTGTCCTTTACGCCGTCGGGTATCTTGTCCTCTACCTTGTCGATCTTTTCCTTGATGTCATTAAGATCAAATCCCATTTTATTGTACCTCCGTTAAAAGATTGCGGCGCTGCCGCTGATATTATTATAGCAGACTTTTGTCAAGATGTAAAGACTTTTTTGTGCCGATACGCACGGCGGGCGGTATAAGCCCTCGCCGCCTGCGGCGGCTCGGGGAAATGCGGAAAAAGATATATCTCCCCCTACGGGGGGAGAATACCTTTTTCCGCCGAGTTTATGCCCGACTAAAGACAGAGAAAAAAACGATCGCCCCCCATTCGCGAGGGGCCCGGGACGTATTTGACAAAACACAGCGGCTGTGCTATACTTTTATTCAGCAAACAACTATACCCGATAAACAACTGAGGTGAAAAAATGAGCTCCTTCCTTCATGCCGAAAGGCTTTACTTTTCATACATCAACGACCTTGAGGACCCGCCTGTCAGGAACGAGGTCCTAAAGGGCATTGACCTTGATATCCAAAAGGGCGAGTTCGTGGCGGTGCTGGGGCATAACGGCTCGGGAAAATCCACCCTTGCAAAGTGCTTCAACGCCATCAACCTGCCCGAAAGCGGCACCGTCACCGTTGACGGGATGGACACCAGGGACGAGGATAATCTGCTTCCCATCCGGCAGCGGGTGGGGATGGTCTTCCAGAACCCCGACAACCAGATAGTCGCCACCATCGTCGAGGAGGACGTGGCCTTTGCCCTGGAGAACATGGGCGTCGAGCCCAAGGAGATACGCCGCAGGGTGGACGAGGCCTTAAAGACCGTGGATATGTACGACTACCGCCTCCACGCCCCCCACAAGCTCTCGGGCGGGCAGAAGCAGCGGGTGGCCATCGCGGGCATCATCGCCATGCGCCCCGACTGCATACTCCTTGACGAGCCCACCGCCATGCTGGACCCCCAAGGCCGCGCCGAGGTAATGAGCACCATCAAGCAGCTGAACCGCGAGCAGGGCGTTACCATCGTGCTGATAACCCACTACATGGAGGAGGCCGCTCAGGCCGACAGAGTCGTGGTCATCGACGGCGGCGAGGTGGTGCTGGACAACGTCCCCAAGAAGGTCTTCGCTCAGGTGGAGACCATGAAGAACCTTGGCCTTGACGTGCCGCAGGTAACGGAGCTTATCTGGGAGCTCAAAAAGGAAGGCTACCCCCTCTCCACCGAGATAATCACCGAGGACGAGTGCGTGGAGGCGCTGGCGGCGCTTTTTAAGGAATGACCGAGGGGGCCTGAAAATATACGGGTGACCACCGTATCGCGAGGGAGCCCCCTGAACATTACACCGTTGTAAACGAGCCTGCGAGTGCTCACGCGACCTGCGCAGTCCGCGCTTAGTGTAAAATAAACGTAGGCAGCGTTTTAAGCTCGCACCAAGCTACGGCCCGCCGTCACACAAAGCCTGTCTCCTGCACCTTTCTACCCAAAGGCGGCATTGCGCCGTCCGCGCTAGGACCGCGCTAGGACTTGACAATCCTGCGGATTTGTGCTATATTATTGTATATTGACAACTATATCCTTAAATGCAGTGACGGGAAAAAGTAGGCTGCGGGACTGAGCAAAGAGAGCGTCCGTTTGGTGCGAGGGCGCGGAGGCCCCCTGCCGAATACATCCCCGAGCAGCCTGCCCAGAAAGCACTGACAGATGCTAGAGGTGAGAGGTCAGAAGTTAGAAAAGCTGTCCGCGAAACGGACAATACTTTATCTAACCTCTAACATCTAACCTCTGACCTCTAAAGGCAACGGCAGGACGGCAGCGGCCGTTACACCGCCCAAAGGTCGGCAGCGCCATGGGCTCTTGCCGATAAACCGAGGTGGTACCGCGATAATTCGCCCTCTGATGATAATTCATCGGAGGGATTTTTTGTGAGGTGAGAGGATGAGCCGTAAAACACAGAGCCTTGTGGGCCTCTGCACAGGTCTGGGCCTTGGCATCTTTTTGCTGATACTCGAGGGCGCCGAGTGGTATATCATCCTGCCCGTGGTGGTGATCGTCGCGGTCATCGTGATCTTCGCCTTTGTCAAGGACCGCTTGGACTCCAGACGCCTCGATCGGCTGGAGGAGAGCATCTCCACAGGCGAGCGCTACAGAGACGAAAAATGGCGCTCAAAGCAGCAGAGGTACCTTGCAAAGCACGGCTTCCGAGAGCCCCGCATCTCCATGGCCCGAGACCTGCTCTGGCACACTCAGGAGCTTTCGGGGCTGTGGTTCATGGGGCTGGGGCTGCCGGTGCTGGCGGTGTTTTTGATAATCTATTTCTCCGAAAACGACCTGACAGCCCTGATCTTCGGGGTGGTCTGCACGGCGGCGCTGGTGTGGTACGGCTGGTACCGCTTCCGCTCGCCGAAGCTCAGGCGGCTTATCGCGGACCTTGAGCAGCACCCGAAGTTCGATGTGCTCAACGAGGCCTATATGCGGGGCAGGACCATCTCCCGCAAGCGCAGCGGCCTGAACCTGGGGGCCGGGATAGTTACCCTTTTCACCCCCAAGGCGCTGGTGCCAATAACCTTTAACGAGGTTCGGGAGGTAAGCTTTTACGTCGAGCACAGGCTAAATTACACCAACGGCCTTTACAGCGACACCGAGCACCACTTCTACGTCCGCATCCTTGCGGGGGACGATCAGAGCGTGAAGGAGTTCCCCATCGAGCTGGGAGAGCAGGCGGCAGTTGAGGCCGTGGAGCAGCTTGCTCGGGCAGGGCTGCCCGTCAAGGCGGAGGCGCTTGGGCTGTATAATGAATAATGAATAGCAGGAGTGAAATACTATGGGCTTTCGGGAAATGAGAAGGCAGCGGCAGGCCATAAGCCGCGAGGAGTGCATCGAGGTGCTCAAATGCGAGACCCGCGGTGTGCTCTCGGTCATCGGCGACGAGGGCTATCCCTACGGCGTGCCGATAAACCACTACTACGACGAGGAGACAGGCAGGCTCTACTTTCACGGGGCCAAGTTCGGCCACAGGGTCGAGGCCGCTGAGAAAAACGACAAGGCCTGCTACACCGTCTACGACAAGGGCTTTCTTAAAGAGGGCGACTGGGCGTTGAACGTCCGAAGCGTCATCATCTTCGGCAGGCTGCGGCCGGTGACAGACGAGGCCAGAGCCATCGAGCTCTGCCGCAGGCTCTGCTACAAGTTCACCGACGACGAGGACTACATTGCGGACGAGATACGGCGCTTCGCCGCCGCCACCCTGGTGCTGGAGCTGGTCCCCGAGCAGATGACGGGCAAGCTTGTGAACGAGAAATAAGGGACGCCGCATCTTGCCTCATAAAGCGAAGCGTTCTGAAAAACTAAATGTAAAGGTCGTGATAAAAATGATATCGCCCGACGATCTCATTTGTTATGGAAGCACAGCCCCCGAAGGGAGAGAAGACGCATGAAGGAAAAACAAGGCTTCAGCTTTGCTGTTGCTCTGATGCCGATATTTGCCATGCTTGTTATGGCAATGATCACAAAGGGAGTTTTCGGCAGCAACGTTCCCCTGCTGCTGTTTGTACCGATACCCATGGCCGCCTGGGTGGCTGCAAGGGCATATGCGTTTTTTATCAAGCTCTCACCGGGCGCAAGAACAGCCTCGTATCACATAGCCTGTGCAGCGGCGCTGATCTGCTACATAATATTTATGGTGCTCAGCATTGATAAGGCGGAGGCTCAAAAGGAGGCCGAGCAGAGCGGCATGAGCTCCCACGGGATAGAGGCTATGATGACGGCGATGTTTTACGGTATCCCGAATTTCATCTTACTGGTGATAGATCTTATCGGAAATTATATCAACAAAGAAAACTAAAAACGGAGGAATAAAAATGACAGTATTTGAAGAGCTTAAAAGACGCGGACTTCTCGCCCAGCTGACGGACGAGGAGGAGATCAAGAACCTTATCAACGAGGGCAAGGCCACCTTCTACATCGGCTTTGACCCCACAGCCGACAGCCTGCACGTTGGACACTTCATGGCCCTGTGCCTGATGAAGAGGCTTCAAATGGCGGGCAACAAGCCGATCGCCCTGCTGGGCGGCGGCACAGGCATGATCGGCGACCCCTCTGGCAAGACCGACATGAGAAAGATGCTGACCAAGGAGACCATCGAGCACAATGTTGAGTGCTTCAAGAAGCAGATGAGCCGCTTCATCGACTTCTCCGACGGCAAGGCAATGGTAGTGAACAACGCCGACTGGCTGCTGGACCTGAACTATGTTGACGTGCTCCGTGAAGTCGGCGCCCACTTCTCTGTAAACAAGATGCTCTCCTTCGAGTGCTACAAGCAGAGAATGGAGAGGGGCCTGACCTTCCTTGAGTTCAACTACATGATAATGCAGTCATACGACTTCTACAAGCTTTTTACCGACTACGGCTGCAATATGCAGTTCGGCGGCGACGACCAGTGGGCCAATATGCTGGGAGGCACCGAGCTTATCCGCAAGAAGCTGGGCAAGGACGCCTACGCCATGACCATCACCCTGCTTTTGAACTCCGAGGGCAAGAAGATGGGCAAGACCGAGAAGGGCGCCGTATGGCTCGACCCCGAGAAGACCAGCCCCTACGAGTTCTTCCAGTACTGGAGGAACGTGGGCGACGCCGATGTTATCAAGTGCCTGAAGATGCTCACCTTCGTTCCCATCGAGGAGATCGAGGAGATGGAGAAGACCATGGAGGGCGCCGAGTACAACAAGGCCAAGGAGCTGCTGGCCTACGAGCTGACGAAGCTCGTTCACGGCGAGGAGGAGGCCGAGAAGGCCCGCGCCGCTGCCAAGGCTCTCTTTGGTGCAGGCACCGACAGCGCCGATATGCCCACCACTGCCATCCCCGCCTCCGACCTGACCGACGGCAAGATCGGCATCCTTGACCTGCTTGTAAAGACGGGCCTTGCCCCCTCCAACAGTGAGGGCCGCCGCCTTGTCACCCAGAACGGTATCTCGGTGAACGACGCGAAGTTCACAGACCCCAAGGGCCTTGTTGACCTCTCCGAGCCCGTTATCATCAAGAAGGGCAAGAAGGTGTTCCACAAGGTTATTGTGGAGTAAGAGGCCGCCGAAAACAACAAAAATAGTTATTTCACACAGCCGTGTTCCCTCGAAAACCATAATTGCGGCACTGCTTCGCAGCGCCGCAAAGTGCAAAAAAGGTACCTCACCCCCTTCGGGGTGAGGTACCTTTTTCGCAAAGCTAATGCTTCTTCCTCTCCCTCAGCTCCCTGAAAAACTCCGAGAGGAGGGCGGCGCATTCCTCTGCCAGCACTCCCCGTTCGATTTTGGGGATGTGGTTGTAGGGCAGGGAGAACAGGTCGATGACGGAGCCGCAGCTGCCTGCCTTGGGGTCGGCGGCGCCGTAGACAAGGCGCTCGGGGCGGGAGTTTATCACAGCCCCCGCGCACATGGGGCAGGGCTCGAGGGTGACGTACAGGGCGCAGTCCACAAGACGCCAGCCCCCAAGAGTGCGGCTGGCCTCGTCAATGGCAATTATCTCGGCGTGGGCAAGGGGTGAGCGGTCGCTCTCGCGGCGGTTGCGGCCCCGTCCAACTATCTCGCCTGTGCTCTGCTTTACCACCACCGCCCCAACAGGCACCTCGCCCTCGGCGGCGGCCTGCCTTGCAAGCTCTATGGCCTCCCGCATATAGATCTCGTCCTTCTCCATCCTCACATCACCCTCACAGTCAGGATAGAGACGATGAGCATTGCCACGAAGCCCGCCCAGACAGGGGCGCTCATGAGCATTATCCTCAGCTTGCTGCGGGTGGTCAGCTCCTCGTCGTTGGTGCCGATGGAGAGCTTGAAGCTCTTGCGGCCCATGCGCTTGTAGTAGAAGACGGCGCCGAAGAAAACGGCGATCATGATTATCAGCTCAAAGATTTCGCCGAAAACTTCATCGTAGCTGCTGCGGGCGAAGGTGATGGCAAAGGTGAAGGCCCGCGCTATCACGCGCATTGCGATGGCAGGCTTTATGGAGCCCGAGCGGACGGTGATAACTCCCGTAAATATCGAAACAAAAAGCAGGTAGCCTATCTGGGTGAGGTCATGGAGCATCCAGACGCTTGCAATGGCGGTGACGATGACGGCGAACATCTCTCCGAACTGGCGGAACAGCTGGAGAAGGAAGCCCCGATAGAGGACCTCGATTAGCACGGCGATAACAACGTGCTGCAAAAAGCCGCAGACGATCATGGTGGAAAGGTCCTCGGCAGCGATATAGTCATAGTAAAGTGAGGAGATGCCCACAGCGCCCAAGGCCTTGGAGAACAGCAGGTTTATCATTCTTCCTGCAAACATCATCAGCAGCATTACCAGCACAACGCTGAAATAGATGCTGCCCTTGACGCGCTTCATCGGTATCGCGACCCTCGTTGGCAGGTGGGTGGTGGCGCTTAGGAAAAAGATAGGCAGCAGGTACTCCATCAGGTTGAGAGACACCAGCATATAGGCGGCCTCGGAATTCAGGTAGTTGCCGTTTTCCAGCGTCTCGTAGTAGATGCGGCCGCCCTTTTCAAGGCCATAGCCCACGTCCATTATCAGCATCCTGACCATTGCAACGGCGGCCATTATCAGCAGGGACATTCCCAGCAGGCGGAAGCAGTTGAAGAGGGCTGCTTTCTCCTCCTCGACGCCCGTATTGTCAACAAAGCCCTCGCCGTCCATATAGGCGTGCTCGCGGATGTCCTTGACGAACCTATAGCCATAGGGGTTGTTCTCGGCGCTCCGCCACTCCTGATACTCCTTCTGGTAGCGGCGGGACTGGTTGTAATATTTATGGCGCTTCGAGACGTCGATGACATATTTCTTATTATCTGCCATGCCAGCCACTCCTTTCGGGAAATCGTTATTTCCAGTATAACACATTTATCTGAAAAAGTAAACCATTTTATCACACTAAGAATCACCGTGTTCAAAAAAGCATAAAGGCCTGAAAAAGCGCATCCCTCACAAAGCCTGCCTGACGGCTGCACCGCCGCCTCATTCAGCAGGCCTTCCACCTCCCCTCCGGGGAGGCGAAAATAAGCCCCGTCAGACGCAGGCATGAAGCCTTGGTGGGGGAATTAAAAAAAGCTCCCCTGCCCGAAAGCAGAGGAGCTTTGAAGTTTTTGAAAGAACTATCTTCTACGAATTAGTCTCTAACGCCGGTAACAACGCCGGAACCAACGGTTCTGCCGCCCTCACGGATAGCGAAGCGGAGACCTTCCTCGATAGCGATAGGAGTGATGAGCTCAACGTCCATCGAAACGTTATCGCCGGGCATGCACATTTCCTTGTCAGCAGGAAGAGTGATAACGCCGGTAACGTCAGTAGTTCTGAAATAGAACTGAGGTCTGTAGTTGTTGAAGAAAGGAGTATGACGGCCGCCCTCTTCCTTCTTCAGAACGTAAACCTGACCGGAGAACTTGGTGTAGGGGTGGATGCTGCCGGGCTTGCAGAGAACCTGACCTCTCTCGATCTCGTTTCTCTGAACACCACGGAGCAGTGCGCCGATGTTGTCGCCAGCCTCAGCATAGTCCAGGATCTTTCTGAACATCTCGATACCGGTTACAACAGTCTTAGCTCTCTCCTCGGTAAGGCCGATGATCTCTACTTCGTCACCAGTCTTCAGCTGGCCTCTCTCAACTCTACCGGTAGCAACGGTACCACGACCAGTGATCGTGAATACGTCCTCAACAGGCATAAGGAAGGGCAGGTCGGACTTACGGTCAGGAGTAGGAATGAAATCATCAACAGCCTCCATGAGCTCAAGGATAGGAGCATAAGCGGGATCGCTGAGATCGTCGGGAGCGTTAAGAGCAGCAAGAGCAGAGCCCTTGATGATAGGAGTATCATCGCCGGGGAACTCATACTTGTCCAGCAGCTCGCGGATATCCATCTCAACCAGCTCGAGGAGCTCTTCGTCGTCAACCTGGTCAGCCTTGTTCATGAAAACAACGATAGAAGGAACGCCAACCTGACGAGCGAGCAGAAGGTGCTCTCTGGTCTGAGCCATAGGGCCATCGGAAGCAGCAACAACGAGGATAGCGCCGTCCATCTGAGCAGCACCTGTGATCATGTTCTTTACATAGTCAGCATGACCGGGGCAGTCAACGTGAGCATAGTGACGCTTGTCAGTCTCATACTCAACGTGAGCGGTGTTGATGGTGATTCCACGCTCTCTCTCCTCGGGAGCCTTGTCGATCATGTCGTAAGCCTCATACTTAGCCTGGCCCTTCATAGCGAGGGTCTTGGTGATAGCGGCAGTAAGAGTGGTCTTACCATGGTCAACGTGACCGATAGTACCAATGTTTACATGGGGCTTGGTTCTTTCAAATTTTGCCTTTGCCATAGGAATATTCCTCCTTAATTAAATTTAGTTTCAAAGGTAGCATACTATAAATCTAATTATAGCAGATTTTTTTCACAAATGCAATAGTTTAGGAAAATTTTTTCAAATTAGTCCTTGCTTCTATTGCTGATGATCTTCTCGGAGATGGACTTAGGCACCTCGGTGTAGCTGTGAGGCTCCATAGCGTACTGGCCTCTGCCCTGGGTCTTGGAACGCAGGTCATTGGAGTAGCCGAACATCTCGGACAGAGGAACGAGTGCGTCTACCTGAACGGCACCTGTTCTCTGCTCCTGACCGAGGATCTGTCCTCTTCTGGAGTTGAGGTCGCCGATAACGGTACCCAGATAATCATCGGGGGCGATAACGGAAACCTTCATGATAGGCTCGAGGATAACGGGCTTGGCCTTCTTCATAGCCTCCTTGAACGCCATAGATCCGGCGATCTTGAATGCCATTTCGGAGGAGTCTACCTCGTGATACGAACCGTCGTAGAGCTCGACCTTTACGTCAACTACCTGGTAGCCGGCGAGAACTCCGGCCTCCATAGCTCCCTTGATACCTGCGTCAACAGCAGGGATATACTCCTTGGGAACAGCGCCGCCGACTACGCTGTTGATAAACTCGTAGCCCTTGCCGGACTCGTTAGGCTCAACATTGATCTTAACGTGACCATACTGGCCCTTACCGCCGGACTGCTTAGCATACTTGTAGTCCACGCTGGCCTTTTCTCTGATAGTCTCCTTGTAGGATACCTGAGGAGCGCCTACATTTGCCTCTACCTTGAACTCACGGAGGAGACGGTCAACGATGATCTCCAGATGAAGCTCGCCCATGCCGGCGATGATGGTCTGACCTGTCTCTTCATCGGTATAGGTCCTGAAGGTGGGGTCTTCTTCGGCCAGCTTGGAGAGGGCGATGCCCATCTTCTCCTGACCTGCCTTGGTCTTGGGCTCGATAGCCAGCTGGATAACTGGCTCAGGGAACTCCATAGACTCAAGTATTACGGGGTGCTTCTCGTCGCAGAGAGTGTCGCCCGTTGTTGTATTCTTTACGCCGATAGCGGCGCCGATGTCTCCGGCATAGATGGTGTCGATGTCCTTTCTTGCGTTGGAGTGCATCTGAACGATACGTCCGATACGCTCGTTCTTATCCTTAGTGGAGTTGTAAACGGTCGAGCCCGCGGTGAGCACGCCCGAATAAACTCTGAAATAGCAGAGCTTGCCCACGAAGGGGTCGGTAGCGATCTTGAAGGCCAGAGCTGCGAAGGGCTGGTCGTCGCCGGATACTCTCTCACACTCGTCGCCTGTCTCGGGGTCGATGCCTTTGATGTGGGGAACGTCGATAGGAGAGGGCATATAGTCAACGATAGCGTCAAGCAGCTTCTGAACGCCCTTGTTCCTATAGGATGTGCCGCAGCATACGGGCACCATAGTATTGGCTATAGTTCCCTTTCTTATGCACATCTTGATCTCGTCGATGGTGAGCTCCTCACCGTCGAGGTACTTCATCATGACCTCCTCGTCCTGCTCGGCGGCAGCATCGAGGAGCATTGCGCGGTATTCCTCGGCCTTCTCCACCATATCGGCGGGGATATCAGTTACCTGGATGTCGGTGCCAAGGTCATTGGTGTAGATATACGCCTTCATCTCCAGCAGGTCGATCAGGCCCTTGAAGTCATCCTCGGAGCCGATAGGCAGCTGGATGGCAACAGCGTTGCACTGGAGCCTCTCGTGGAGCATATGCATTACGTTATAGAAATCGGCGCCCATGATATCCATCTTGTTGACGTATACCATTCTGGGTACCTTGTAGTTATCGGCCTGTCTCCAAACCGTTTCGGTCTGGGGCTCGACGCCGCCCTTGGCGCAGAGGACCGTTACAGAGCCGTCGAGAACTCTCAGGGAGCGCTCAACCTCGACTGTAAAGTCAACGTGTCCGGGGGTGTCTATGATATTGAGTCTGTAATGCTTCTTGGCGTCAGTATCATAGGTGGGAGTCCAGTAGCAGGTGGTGGCGGCGGAGGTGATAGTGATACCTCTCTCCTTCTCCTGCGCCATCCAGTCCATTGTGGACGCACCGTCGTGAGTTTCACCGATCTTGTAATTTACACCGGTATAAAACAGGATACATTCTGTGGTAGTAGTTTTTCCGGCGTCGATGTGAGCCATGATACCGATATTACGGTAATCCTGAAGCTTTGTTTCTCTTGCCATTGTTTCCTCCTGTTTATATTACCATCTGTAGTGTGCGAAAGCCTTATTGGCCTCGGCCATCTTGTGAGTTTCGTCGCGCTTCTTGCACGAGCCGCCCAGGCCGTTGAGTGCGTCAAGGATCTCTGCAGCAAGTCTTTCCTTCATAGTAGCCTCGTTCCTGTCACGAGAATACTTGGTGATCCATCTGAGACCGAGGGTCTGACGTCTGTCAGGCCTTACCTCCATAGGCACCTGATAGGTGGCACCGCCGACACGGCGAGCCTTTACCTCGAGCTCGGGCATGATGTTGTTCATAGCCTCCTCGAAAACCTCAAGTGCGGGACGGCCTGTCTTCTCCTCTACGATCTCGAATGCGCCGTATACTATCTTCTGTGCTACGCCCTTCTTGCCGTCCAGCATGATGTTGTTGACAAGTCTGGTAACGAGCTTGGAGTTGTATACAGGATCAAGCAGCACATCTCTCTTTGCAACTTTACCTCTTCTTGGCACTTTGATTCCCTCCTTCACAATTAAATGAATTCACAGGTACTCGCTCCATAGCCCAAAGTCTATGGCCCCGTCAGCTCCAATGCAGAGGTATCATATATATAACACTTCTGCATAAAACTGTGGTCTTCGCAGTTTATGCGACAATGAGTTTTACCTAAACGTTTGTGCAGGTCTTACTTTCCTGCCTTCGGTCTCTTGGCGCCGTACTTGGAACGTGCCTGCATTCTCTTGGCAACGCCCTGAGCGTCGAGGGTACCTCTGATAATGTGGTAACGCACACCAGGCAGGTCCTTTACTCTTCCACCCCTGATAAGAACAACAGAGTGCTCCTGCAGGTTATGGCCGATGCCCGGGATGTAGGCTGTTACCTCAGTACCGTTTGTCAGCTTAACTCTTGCGATCTTACGCATAGCGGAGTTAGGCTTTTTGGGGGTCGCGGTTCTTACGGCTGTGCAGACGCCTCTCTTCTGGGGGCAGCTCTGGTCGATAGCGGTCTTCTTCTTGGCGTTGTAGCCCTTCTGAAGAGCAGGCGCTGTAGACTTGGTCTCAAGAACGTCTCTTCCCTTTCTGACTAACTGGTTAAAGGTTGGCATAATTTCTCTCCTTTCACATTGGATTTTCGTGCTGACACAATACGTCAGCATAAAATAAATTATATCACGAAAGATCGCCGTTGTCAAGCATTTTCTGCCTGGCAGCGGCGAAAAAAGTTTCACAAATAATTCATCCCGGCGCGGTTTTCAGGGTGCAAAATGCACAATCACGGGCTTTTGAGCCTCTCAATAATGCCCGACTATGGCATAGCTGCCGTTGAAATACGTCTTCTCGCCGTATGTCGGCGAGCCTTCTTCAAGGTCCGAGAGGCTTATCCTGTATATGCCGATATCTCCCTCTTCGCTGCTTTCAAGGCAGAAGTAGATATCCATATACAGTCTTCTTCCGCCTGTCACGATATACCGCGCAGTCTCCAGCAGGCGCTTTCCGTCCTGAGCAGTAAAGTCGGTGAAGGTCGCAAAGGGTTCAAGCTCCGCGTCCTCGCCGCCGTAAAACTCACACAGGCGGTCAAGGCTGCGGTCAAGGGAGCTCCCGCCCCCGTCCCGGTCGGGCTCGCTTCCGGCCGCCGACGATATCAAAAGCCGCAGCCCTTCTATATCATTGCTTTTGAGGCAGCTGATGACAGCCATATACCTCTCGTTCGTCTCGTCTATCAGCGCCTCCCGCTCCTGCTGCCCGTTCGGAGCAGCAGCACTGTCAGGGCTGTCTGCGGCGCTGTCGGGGGCGGGCTCCGGCTCGGCGGCAGGTGCCTTAGGCTCCTGCTCCATTTCGGGAGTTGCTGTCTCCTCGGGGGCTGTGCTGTCCGGCACCTCATACCGAACGATCATGAGCGTGTTCTCATAATACTCGACCCTCATGCGGCCAAGCTTGCTTCTGCCGGTGCGCTTATACGCAAAGGGATACTTTATCTGCTCCTCCGTCCAGCCGAAGGCTCGGCGTATCTCGTCACTGTCAGAGCCGCTTATCGGCAGATCAAGTATCCTGCCGTCATCGGTCTCGAGCCTCAGATACATCGGGGCTCTTATGATCTCCGCGTCCTCGCCGGAATAGACCCTTTGGGAAATATCGGCCTCGCCTTCAACGGTCAGGGTCGCTTTTTCCTTTATATCCCGGTCAAGCCTCGACATATTTTTAACGCCGTTATAAACAAGCTCATTGTTCGTAAAGATGTCATAGGTATAAATTATCCCGAACAACAATATCGACACAATAATGATAATGCTGATAATACCTGACGCTCCGTCGCCTATACGGTTTAAAGCGGACGTTTCCTCGCCCTCCTGCATTCCCAGCATTGCGGCCAGTTCTCGGCGCTTCTGCACCATTTCCTTGACCTGTCTCCGGGCCTCCAGCGTCTTGATGAACAGGTCTGCCATAGCAAGCATAAAAACAGCCCAGATAGGTATCACCACCGCAAGGTTTGCAAGGACCGCGTTTTTATATCTCTGCGGCGCATCCTCGCCGATATAGCTTTTAACATAGACAGCGCCCCGATCGCTGG
The DNA here is from genome assembly GCA_017480485.1 of Ruminococcus sp. The sequence continues at coordinate 66,406 of JAFVAN010000015.1, forward strand.
TCCTGATCACAATAAACAGCTGAACGATCAGCAGCACGACTGCAGACAATAAAAATATTTTTTCTCTTTTGGTAAGCTTTATTTTCTTTTTCTTGGTTTGTTTCATCGTCATCGCTCATTTATATAAGTCTCACATCAGCACGGCGCCCACACTGCGCCGGCATTTGCTAAATAATATCACGAAGGGGCGACGTTGTCAAGCATTTCACCTCGGGGCAGCGATTTTCAGCGGCAGATGATCTGCTTTTGACGCCGTATCGTTGTGCAGCATCAACAAGTAAATCTCTCTGCTTTTGTGCATATATACAAAGATGGATTTTTCTCTGCAGTTTTTTCCTTCTGCGGGCTCTAAGTGACAGAAGCGGACAAAGCTTCAAAAAACAGAAAGGTTGGTACAAACTATGAAAACAAGAATGACAAAGGCAATGGCAGGAATGATGGCACTTATTATGGCGCTGGCAATGGCGGGCTGCGGCAGCAGTGATGACAGCGGCAGCAAGGGCGGCAGCGAAAAGAGCGCCGCATCAGGCATACATTACGAGCAGCAGGCCCTCTCCAACGAATTCTTCTCCTATCAGCTGGAGATCGACGGCGACGTTATAACCCTGCCGATACAGAAGGCCGAGCTTGAGTCCCTGGGCTTCGAGATCGAGGAGAGCGACAGGATCGTTGACGGCGCGTCACTTGGCCACGCCGAAAGGGACGGCATACGCCTTTCGACCTACTCGGCGGGAGACATGATCTTTGAGCTCGACCTCTCCGGCCCCGACTGCAAAGGCCTCGAGGGCCACGAGGTAAAGATAAGCGGCGGCTTCACCCTTTACAAGGACAACTACGACACCGTCCTTGCTGCGGCAGAGGCAGCGGGCGGCAACAAGGGCGGCTCCTACGGCGACGAGTACCGCCTGAAGGATCACCCCGGCAGCTTCATCCGCCTTTACAACAACGGCACCCCCTCTGACGTGGCAGCCTCGGTGTTCATCAGCAACAAGTTCGCCCTTGACGACGAGCACAAGGAGCTGCTGAAATAAGGCTTTTATCAAGCAGCAAATGGATATCCCGCCCCCAAAAAGGCGGGATATCCATTTTTATTTTTGCTCTCAATTATCTGCTTATCTCCCAGTAATACCGCCGCGCGGAGTCGGGGAAATCCCGCATCACGCCGTGCTCGGGGTCGTAAAAGACGCCCGTGCAGAAAAGCGACCAATGCCAGCAGCGCGGAGTTTCGAGGCTCAGCAGGCAGAGGGGCGGCAGCTCCGAGGGAGAGGTCACCTGTATGCGCCTGTCGCTGACCGCAAAGCCCCGCCGCCGAAGGAAGTCCTTCATCTCCCGCAGGGTGGTCTCGCGATGGTTTTCAAGCTCGGCGCAGACCTGTGCGGGGTCGATGCCTGTCAGCATTGCCAGCACAGCCTGTCCGCACTGGAGGTCCGTGGGCTCGTGGATGTAGACGATCTCCATTCCCATGGCGGCGCTCACTTGACTATTATGGACTTCACATCACTGTAATTCCCGTAGCGGGTGGAGGAAGCCTTGCCGTCCTTTGTGTAGAAGGAGCGGACCTTGACGTACCAGGTCTCGCCGCTGTTGGGGTACTTGGAGAAGTTCTCCGAGAGGTCGGAGAGGTCTGTGGAGCTGTAGCTGTGGACATATTTCTTGGCGTTTGAGCTCTTGACCTCGCCCACAGCATCCGTGAGGGCGGACAGGTCCTGAGAATAGAGCACCTGATATCCTACGGAGCCTGCGGTGCCCTTGGTCCAGGTTATCTTGAAGGCGCCCTTGGTGGTGGTGATGGACTTGATGGCATTCTTTGCGGGCTTGACCACAAAGGTCTTGGTGTAGGAGCCCGAGGTGTTGCTGCTCTTGGCCTTGACTGTTATCGTGGCAATGCCCACCTTGACGTTCCCCGAATATGAAACGGAGTAATCGCTTGCGGGTATAACGTCGCCGTCCTTGAATTTAACGGTGACTGCAGGCTGTATGGCCGAGCCGGAATAGGTATAGGCGGAATAGGGTATGCTTATCTTAGCGTAGCTTGACGAGAGGCCAAGGGCCTTGACGGTGAACTCCTTCACCTGGCTGCCGCCGTAATCGCCAAGGCCCTTAACGGTTATCTTGGCGGTGCCGATGTTGGTGTTGTTGGAATAAGACACGCTGTAGTCGGTGCCCTTTGTGAGGGTCTTGCCTGCGGCGTTTTTCACGGTGACGGTGGGCTTGATGCCCCGCCCGCGGTAGGTATAGGAGCTATAGGGGATAGTTATCTTGCAGTTCGCGATGCTCTCGGTAACGGTGACGGTGACGCTCTTGCTCTGGCCCGCGAAGCTGGCGGTGATGGTGGCAGTGCCCTTGGACACGCCTCTTACCCTGCCGTACTTATCCACGGTGGCAACAGAGGTATCGGAGGACTTCCAGGAGGCCTTATACAGCAGGGCGCCGCAGGACCAGTTTTCGGGGTCAACAGAGGGCGAAACCGTGGCGCGGAGCTCGTAGAGGGACGAGCTGCCCGCGGCTATCTTGCTGCTGCCCGAGACGCACTTGAGCTCTGCCCCCGAGATATCGGAGGACTTGACCTGCAGGGGCATGATACCGCTCTCGGCGGCGTCGCGGGTCTCGCTTGCGGCTGTTCTGTAGAACCGCCCGCAGAGGGCGCTGGGATAGCCAGAGATGATATCATTGTTATAGAAGCAGCCCATGCCCATGTATTTATTTGACGGGGTGATCATCTGGGTGTAGTGGCCTGTGACGGCGCTGCTGTTCTGGGCCACCCAGTATTTCTTTTCGGCATAGAACTGCTCGATGCCGGGTAACATGGACTTGCTCCGATTCCATGCCAGCACCTCTCCCGAGGAGCCGATGGACAGCACGGAGTCGATGTCAAAGCAGCTGTTGCCGTTGGCGCGGATGTGGCCGAAGACCACCGTGGACTCCACAGCCCTGATCTTGGCCAGCTTTTCCAAGTCCTCAGACCACTTTATTGGGACGTAGTCGCTGAGTGTAAGGCTGCGGGATGGGTCCCTTGGGTCGGGCACGCCCTCCTGACAGGCCTCGAGCCTTATTTCGTTAACGCGGTCGATGGCGGCCTGAGTGTCGGAGGCGAACTCTCCCGAGACGCCCACAAAAACGCAGCCGCCGGCCGCTTGGTGCTCATATTCTGTGAGCACTTTGGTCTTCTCGTCATAGGCCGCAGCGCCGAGGGCGCCTGCCGCCGCAGCTGTGACCGCCGCTGCCAGTCCCAGCAGCGCACCGAGTATCTTCTTCCTGATAAACATAGCTTTCCCTTCCTGTGGGTCTTTTTTACAACATCGTTCCATTTTCCGAAAAGCTCTACCGAAGGAGCATTTCCATTACTATCTCATTCCCGTCGGCTTCGCCTGTCAAGCGAGATCCAAGGCTCTCAAGAAAAATGTATTTTTATAATTATAGCACAAAACAGAGGATTTGTAAACAAGAATAATTAAGCTGCGAGGGGGCAGCCTTATGAGGGTGGCTTCTGTATATTGTTTAATATATTAAAATATTAAAAATCCGTATTTGGGAAAGCTATGCAAAACAGGCAGGGGCAGTTTGGGCTGTTCTCACAAAGATTCTTAAAAAATTGTGTACTTTTTTATATGTGATTGACAACCGAATACGTTGGTGATATAATGTATATAGGAAAATTTTGCAAGGAGGTGCTGTTATGAAACTTAATAAGAGATACATCTCTGCGGTATGTGCGGCGGTCATGATGGCAGGCGCACTGGTCTCCTGCGGTTCTTATGAGTTTCCTGCAGACAAGATATACACCTTATTTCCTGTTTCCGAAACAAGCAGTAACGACTCTTCTATAAATAAATCACTTTCCCCCGGCTCGGGTGACGAGGCTATTGACGGACAGAACGGCAGCGGCGAAGGCGATGCTGACGGTTCGGGCGGCGCAAACGGCGGCTCCGGCACAGACACAGGAGTCAGCGGCACCGCCACAGACAGAGCCTCGGCGGGAAACAGTGACACCCCCGACGGCGGAAACGGAAGCGGCAAGGACGGTAACGGCAGCGGCGACGGTGACGAGCAGGACGGCAAGGCCGGAAACGGCGGCAAGAGCACCGACGATGACAAGGACGGCGACGGCAAGGACGGCAAGGATGGCAAGACCACCACAAAGTCCACCACCAAGAAGACCACCACCGAAGCAGTGACCGAGCCTCCCGCAGCGACCACTGCCCCGCAGCAGACCCCTGCGCAGACACAGGCACCTCAGACGGTCTACATCCCGCCCGAGACGAGCCAGCCCGCACAGACTCAGGCGCCGCAGCCTGTTGTAACTGCCCCTGCGGAGACGACGTCCACAACAACAACGACTGCTCAGCCCTCAGTACCCGCAGAGAACCCCCACAAGAAAAAGCTTGTGGACATCACGGGCAACGCGGATCAGGAGGAGTGCCTGAAATATGTTAACGCGGAGCGGGCTGCTATGGGCCTTGCGCCTCTGGTGCTCGACAAGGATCTCTGCGCCGCAGCCGAGGTAAGAGTTAAGGAGCTGCCCTATGCAGATCAGAACAACCTGCATGAAAGGCCCAACAACCTTGGAAGCTCCATCCAGTATATCCACGAGGTAATGGAGGACCAGACCTGCTTCTGCGCCGAGAACGCCGCCACAGGCTACTACGACGCTTGGGAGGTAATGTACCTGCAAGAGGAATACACATACACGGACAAAAGCGGAAAGCAGAAGAAGGGTATGTGGTACGGCTGGATGTACACCTATCTGATGGACGGCAACAACTACCTGACCTCAAAGTACAGCCACAAGGCGAACATCCTGAACGCCAACTACAAGCGCATAGGCATCGCCTTTGACTCGTCCACGGGAGACTGGATACAGCTCTTCTACGGCTGATAACACAAAAACGAACACAAGGCCCGACGGCGCAAGGCTGTCGGGCTTTTCTTTGTAATAAATCAGTCCATCGGCGCATAGACTCTAATACGATATCGTTTGTATTGGAGTGAGATCAGATGACAGATTCGGACCAGGAACGCGCCGTGATGCTGGCAGAATACACGCTGGAGCACAAGAGCACCGTAAGGGCCACGGCGAAGCACTTCGGGATAAGCAAATCAACGGTACACAAGGATCTTACAGACAGGCTCAGGCGGCTCTCGCCCTCGCTTTACGCCGAGGTGCGGCAGCTGCTGGAGACAAACAAAAGGGAACGTCATATCCGCGGAGGCCTCGCCACAAAGCACAAGTACGAGCGGGAGCGCCGCGCCTGCGGGAATACATAGCAAAAAAGAGCCGCGCTCGGTGCGTGGCTCTTTTGGTTTGTTTGGTTTTAGGAGAGATTACTTTCTCTTCTTGGTAGCAACGAGTGCTGCACCGGCTACTGCCAGACCTGCAAGAGCGATGCCTGCTGCGGCACCTGCCTCGGTGTTGCCGCCCTCTGCGGGAGTAGCTGCGTCGCCGCTGGGAGCGGGAGTAGCAGGAGTAGCTGCGGGAGTCTGGGCAGGGGTCTCTGCGGGAGTCTCAGCAGGAGTCTCGGCAGGGGTCTCAGCGGGAGTCTCAGCAGGGGTCTCTGCGGGAGTCTCAGCAGGGGTCTCTGCGGGAGCGTCCAGACCTGTAACCTTGAAGGAGATCTCGATGCTCTCCTTGGGTATAGTCTTGAGCTGCTCCTTGCCAAGAGCATCGTTCCACTGATTAGCTACCAGAATATTGAGCTGATCCTTTGTATCGGCATCAAGAACTGCAACGCCCTCGCCGGGGATAGTAACATCGGCGCCGTCGATCTTTACCTTAACGTCGGTGACCTTAACGTCCTGAGTATCAAGTGTAGCCTCTGCGCTGTTATCGCTTCTGGGCAGAGTTGTGGAAACGCCGAGAATGTTCAGAGCGTCGGAATTGGCGGTAAGGTCGCCGGTCATCTTAACGGTGTAGGTGCCGTCGCCGGTGATGGTAACGTCCTCGAAAGCAACGGGTGTGCTCTCGGTAACGGTGTTCCAATCCTGAGCAACTTCGTCAACCCAGCAAATGAACTTGCCGTTCCAGTCGGTAACCTCAGGGTTGCCCTTTTTGATAGCATCGCCGAAGGTGTCGTCCTGGATCTTGTTTCTGTAAGACCAAGCGCCTGTCTGGATCAGTATCTGAGCCTTGTACTCCTCAGCGTATGCGGTAACTGTCATTGCTGCAACGGTAGCAAGAGCTGCAGCTGCTGCAACTATCTTCCTAATTTTCATAGTAAAAACATCCTTTCCAAATTATATTTTTGGGAAATATATTCACACTATTATTGTACTGTATTTTACAGAAATTTTCAACTGATTTATTTTACAAATTTGAAATCGTTTTCCACAGCATTTTGCACAAAAATGTTGCCGCTTTTTTGTAAGCTCGCAGGGATATTAGCAATTAAGACTATATTAAACTATTCATCCCCGTTTTTGAGCTTGGCGCTCTGGAGCTTCATGGCGGTCTTGAGCACCACCCGCGAGGGCGCGATGCGGGAGCCCAGCACTCCGGCCTTCATCTGCCTGCCGGGGACGATGATGGTTTTGCGGGCAAAGAGGCCCTTTAGAGCGGCCTCGGCGCACTCCTCGGGAGAGATGCCCTCCACGGCGAAGTCACAGCCCGCAACGTCGTTGAATTCGGTCTTTACGGGGCCGGGGCAGAGGGCGGAGATGCTCACTCTTGTATCCTTGGCCCGAAGCTCCTCGCTGATAGAGCGGGTGAGGCTCACCACATAGGCCTTGGTGGCGTAATAGGAGGCCATCAGGGGCCCTCCCGGCATCAGCCCTGCCGAGGAAGCGACATTGAGGATATAGCCTCTGTTCCTGTCGAGGAAGTCCTTAAGAAACAGCTTTGTAAGAATATGAACGGCGGCGCAGTTGACGTCTATCATTTGCAGCTCGCGGTCAAGGTCAGAATCCTCGAAGCTGCCGATGGCGCCGAAGCCTGCGTTGTTCACAAGCACCGAGACGTTCATGTCCTTGGTCTCCTCATAGAGCCTGCGGCACTCGTCCCTGTCCGAGAGGTCGGCGGTGATGACCGCGGCTTCATTTTTCAGCTCCCCCGCAAGCTCGTTGAGCCTGTCGGCGCGCCTTGCGCAGAGGATGACCCTGAACCCGAGGCCATCGAGCCTTAATGCCAGCTCGCGGCCGATGCCGGAGCTTGCGCCTGTAACAAGAGCAGTTTTCATATTGCACCTTCCTTTGCTTTAAGTCTGATGTTGTTAAGCGGGATATGGGGATATTATACTACTAACCTAAAAGTTTGTCAACCCAAGCCGGCATATTGGGGAAACAAAAATCCTTCCCAAGGTCAAATTTGCCGCTGCGCGGCAAATTTGAGGGAGCGCCCTTTTGCGCCGATATTTCCGGCAGGTCGGGATAACGATATCCGCCAAGCAAAAGAATAGCCTCTTGCGCCGATCTTATCCGATAGCCACAAAATGAATCCATTGTCAACCTTCGGCCTTAAAACATATTATAAACCAGCAATATTTAAGGAGGCTGATAAAATTGGGAGCTTATTTTCTTGGGGCTTCTACGGCGGCGGGGTTCCGAACGGAATTCGAGGCCGTCATCAACGGGCAGGGGATGTACACCTATATTTTGAAGGGCGGCGCAGGCACGGGGAAATCCTCGATGATGCGGCGCATCGCGGAGCACTTTGAGGACAGATACGAGGTAGACAGGTGGTACTGCTCCTCGGACCCCGACTCGCTGGACGCGGTAGTCATCCCGGAGCTGGGGGCGGCGGTATGCGACGGCACGTCGCCCCATGTTTTCGAGCCCCGCTACCCCGGGGTGCGGCAGGAATACGTTGACCTCGGGGCATACTGGGACAAGGAGAAGCTGGCGGCGAGCACGGAGGAGATCATCCGTGCGGCGGACGAGAACAAGGCGCTGCTGGCCCGAGCCCAGCGGTTCATCACGGCGGCGGGCAGCATCAAGTCGGATGCCTACCAGCTGGGCAACAGCTGTCTGCTCTGCGGAAAGCTGGCGGGCTTTGCGGGGCGGCTGAGCAAGCGGCTGCTGGGAAAGCGGGGCTCGGGCACGGGCAAGCGGGAGCTCAGGCGGCTGACGGCCCTGACCCAATACGGCGAGCTGACCCTGCACGAGACTCTTGCATCCTGCCTTGACGTTTATGTGCTGAGCGACGAGCTTTTTGCTGCCTCGGACCATCTGCTGTCGGTGCTGGCGGACGAGGCGGCCCAGCGGGGCTACGACACCATAGTCTCCCCCGACCAGCTGCTTTCGGACAGCGTTTATCAGCACCTGCTTATACCGGAGCTGGGGGTGGCGCTCATCGGGGCCAAGGCCGCCGAGGGCTTGGAGCATGACGGCATAGCCAAGATCAACATGATGCGGTTCTACGACAAGGAGCAGCTGTCGAAGAAGCGCCCGCGCCTGAGGCTGGACCGCGCCGCCCTCTCGGAGCTCACTGCCGAGGTCTCGAAGACCCAGCGGGCCGCCAAGCTGGTCCACGACGAGCTGGAGAGCTTCTATATCTCGGCCATGGACTTCCCTGCCCTTGACCGCCTGTGCGAGAGGCTGATAGGGGAAATAAAGGGTAGAGAATAATGAATAAATAAAAATTACGGTGCAGCCTTTGGCGACAGCTATGGCCATTCGGCCTCTGTAGAAAGCGGTAAGAACAACCCTTGTTGTTCTGCTCTTCTACAGGGCCGAATGGCCATTTGATACTACATATATCCAAGATAGGTGAACAAGCCCCAGAGAGGCAGTCCGATGAAAAAGCTTGCAAGGTTCGCCGTCACAGCGTAGGCTATGGTTCTCGAACGCTTCTTGGGAACAAAGAGCCGTGTATACACTACGGCCTCGATCACTATGATCGCCAGCTCTGCGGGAATGATAAACAACACGATGCGCACCGAAAGATAGAGCAGGAGCTGTGTGCTGAGGTTTGTGGCAAGGAACACGATATAGTTATGGCCCTCCCAGAAACGGAACCTGAAGATCACAAAGACCAGACCCTCGATCAGCAGCGTGATCGCAAGGGTCACAAGGAAGTTCAGTATTTTCGACCCTTCGGACTTCCAGAGCTCCTCGCGCAGCTCGTTGGTCTCAACGTCATATGTAAAGACTGCCTGATATGCCCTTCTCTCGCAGGTCTCCGAAACTATGACCCTGCCGCTTTCCGTCACTATCAGCACGCGGAACTCGTTAGGCACATTATTATAGTCAAAGGTATAGCGGTGAGAGCCGTTGGAGGCGGTGTATCTGCCTCCGACCATACTGCCGAGCCTTGCCTGCCAGCCGTCTTCGCTGTAATTGTAAATGGTCAGCAGCATTTCCAGCTCGCTGCCCGAATAGTTCTCGCGAAGATATTGCAGCTCCCTGTCGTCGTCGCTGCGCGCAGAGCTGTTCTGCATAAGCAGGTCGATATAATAGGGCTCATCTGGCGGGTTCTTGACCGTCAGGGTCAAGCTTGGTTTGGGGCCCGTATCCGCAAAGGCGGGCAGGGCCGCGATGACCGCAAGGATAAGCACCAAAAGGAGGGCTGTTGATCTTTTTAGCATTTTAGGCCTGCTCTCTTACTTCCAAAGCTGCTCGGGATAAACGCCAGCGTCGATGAGGGCGCGGATGGCGGCGGCCACGGCGGGCTTGTCCTCCTTGTAGGTCACGCCGAACCACTTGTCGTGGCTCTTGAGGACGGCGCAGTCTGCCCTGCCCTCCTTCAACAGCCTGCCGATGAGTATGGGCAGCAGGAACTCGGCGGTCTCGCTTTCGTCGTTCTCCTCCAAAAAGAGGCTGAACTCCCGCTCCAGCAGGTCCATGAACTCTCTGGGGCAGCCCCACATATTCATGGAGACAAGGCTGTCGGGGGCGAGCTCCCGGGTCTCCTCCTTGCCGCTGAGGACGCGGCCGTCCTCAACTCTGATATTATAGGTCTCGCGGATGTCGCAGAGCCTGCCGCTCTCGTCCACGCTGCACACGCCCCTTGTAACGGAGCCGTTCTCGCTGAGGGTGTTTTTCAGCACGAAGCCCGCCATGCAGAGGTCCAGCCTGTCGGTCTCGGGGCGCTCTGAGGTCAGCCTTTCGTGGAGCTTAACAAAAGCCTCGCGGCCATAGTAGTCGTCGGCATTGATGATGGCGAAGGGGCCGTTTACGGCGTCTCTGGCACAGAGGACCGCATGGCAGGTGCCCCAGGGCTTGCGGCGGTCTATCTTCTTGTGCTCCTCTGGGATGTCGTCGGTCTCCTGGAAAACATACTCAACATTGACGTGCCTTGCGATGCGGTCGCCGATGCGCTCGGCGAACTCCTTCTCGATATCTCGGCGGATAACGAAGACGATCTTGTCAAAGCCCGCAGCCGCGGCATCGAAGACCGAATAGTCCATGATTATCTCTCCCGAGGGGCCCACAGGCTCCAGCTGCTTTATGCCTCCGCCGTAGCGGCTGCCAAGGCCCGCGGCCATTATGATGAGCGTAGTTTCCATAGCGTTCTCCCTTACCGTTGCACGGTGATTTTTATAGTATTCCGACTCCCGTTCCTGAAATGTATTGCCGTTCGGTGATAAGACCTTCCTCGCCGCCTGCGGGGGAGATACCTTTTTCCGCCGGATATCTGCAAGCAGCACATTATCTGAGCAGGATATTTCTCATATTAACAAACAAGCCCTCGCCGTAAATGCGTCGAGGGCTTGATGGTGGAGTATAGGGGACTTGAACCCCTGACCCCCACACTGCCAGTGTGGTGCGCTCCCAGCTGCGCTAATACCCCAGTGATATCACAAATAATATGATATCAGATTTTTTAGTATTTGTCAAGGGTTATTTCAAAAAAACTTTTTATTTTTGTTCCCGATCCCGCTGCGTATTGCCACAAACGATAGTTTATCCTACTTTCTGCGGAGCTTGCTGGGGGGAAACCTTTCTGAAGAAAGGTTATCCCCCCAGCAAGCTCCGCAGAGGGCAGGGTAAATTATTATTTACGGCAATATGCAGCGTGTATCAGGAGTTTGCATTGACTGCGGAGCGGGGCTCGGCGCTGCAGGTCTTGATGCAGTAGCTGCCGCCGACGCCGAAGAGCACCAGCAGGCAGGCGTAGAGCCCGAGCCTGAGGGAGACGCCAAGGTCCAGCTCGAGGCCCGCCATCTCGTTGCCGAAGAGGGTGAAGCAGTTGCAGCCGAAGATGAAGAGTATCCACGCCGCCAGGCCGAGCTTCGGGGGCAGCCTTCTGAACAGGCCGAAGATGAACATCCCGCCCAGGGCAAGCATCAGGAAGAACAGCACCTGGAACACAAAGCCTGCTATTATCCCGGGGAAGCCAGTGCAGGCCGAGTGGGAAACGCCGAAATTCTGGAGCATGGGGCGGAACTGATAATCGAAATCTCCGTGGGAGAAGAGCTTGCTCAGAAGGAACTCCAGCCCGAGGGTCAGAGCCGAGGCGAAGGCGGAATACAGAACAAACAGCACGCCGAGGGTCTTGAGCAGGGTCCCGCGGGAGCGGTTGAAGGCCGTGGCCACGGCAAAAAGCTCAGTGGTCAGGAGTATGGCTGCGATGACTGTTGCAAAGCCGCACATGGCGGTGGTCATGGAGTGGAGCTCGCCCTCGCCGTCGCCGAGGCTGATGAGCAGGGACAGCAGCAGGCCGATGGCTGCGCCGATAAAGAGCAGTATGCCCGCAAAGTGATATTTCATGCCAAGTCTGAAAAGCTTCTTATCCATATCCTTACCTCCTTGCCGTTTTGAAAAGATTGTTCTCGAGGCTGAGCCTGTTGATAGCCACAGAGCTGAGGGCCATGAAGAGCACGGCCATCCCAGCGGACACCAGTATGGCGGGCAGAGTGCCTGTGTAGAAATAGAGCAGGATGCCGCCCACAACGGCCCCGATGTAGAACAGGAAGCCGAGGATGATTCCGGCCGCCTTGTTCCTGCTTATGAGCATTGCAAAGAAGGCGCCCGCTGCCGCTGCCGCCAGTCCCGTGAGCAGGAAGAACCACAGGTACTTGGGGCCTGTATATTCAAGGCACTCCTCCCGCAGACGGGGGTACTTGTCTCCCGCATTGGAGGCATAGAGCCTGTAGAGAACAGTCTGGAGCAGCCAATATATCAGGCCGCCCAGCACCGCCAGCTCTGCCATTGCGGCCAAGTAGACGCGGCGCATGGTCCTTCTGGTGGAGGACATCTGCATCGTCAGGCCGAAGAGCTGCAGGGCGAAGGCCGAGGACGAGATGGAGACTATAACTATGTACATCATGCCGATGGAGGTGGAAAAGTCGTCCACGTTATCCAGCTCCTCCTCGGGTATCTGCTCGTAGGTGCCGTACTTCTCGATGAGGTCGTCGGTATCGCGCTTGGCGGAGCGGAAGTCCGAGAAACTGAGCATCACCCCGAAGACTACTGCCGCCAGCATTACCGGCATCCAGCGGACAGCTATATTTTTAGAAATGTATTTGAACATCGCTTTAGCTTTCATTTTTTATCTCCTTTTTTAATTCCCCCACCAAGGTCTAACTTGTGCGCCTGACGACCGTCTCAGCGCCTCCCCGGAGGGGAGGTGGGTATCTTTGCTGATGAGGTCGCATTGATACCGTCAGGCAGGCTTTGTGCGGGTGGATGTTGTTCCTTCGTTCAGGCGTTGTTCTCTGCGTCTGTATTTGTGAGCCTTATGAAGAGGGTCTGGAGGCTGGCCTTTGAGACCTCGAGGCCGGCGGGGACGTTTTCGGGCCGACCCTTGATGTAGACTGACTTCAGGCCGCCCACGGAGTCGCTGCCGATGATCTCTTTTCCTGCGGCGTAGGCATCTACTGCGGCTGCGGCGCCTGTAACTGTATAGGCCCCGGCAAGTATCTCCTCTGTATCGCTGTCCAGCAGGAGCTTGCCGCTGTCGATGATGACGGCCCGCTCTATGAGGCTTGCGCACTCGTCGATGAGGTGGGTTGATACGATGAAGGTCCCGCCGTAGTCGCTGTAGCGCTCGATGAGCTTTTTATAGAAGAGCTCCCTATGGTTTGCGTCCAGACCCAGGACGGGCTCGTCAAAGATGACGTAATCCGCGTTGCAGGCGAGGGCAAGGATATCCTTGGTTATAGTGGAGTAGCCTGTAGAGAGAGAGGAGAGCTTCTTTTTAAGGTCCAGCCCGAACTCCTTTGCCAGCTCAACAGCATACTCGGTATTCATATCGGGATAGAACTCCTTGGTGAGGGAGATGGCCTCCTTTACCTTCATATCCTGTGGCAGCAGGTTGCTCTCGCTCATTGTAAAGAGCTTTGCGAGGGCCTTGTCGTTCTCCTTTGCGGGCTCGCCGTCGATAAGCACCTCGCCCTCTGTGGCGAATATGCGGTTGGAGATTATATTTACCAGCGTGCTTTTGCCTGCGCCGTTGCGCCCCAGCAGGCCGTAGATCCTGCCGTACTCGATATTCACGCTCACGTTATCCAGAGCGCGGGTCTTGCCGTAATCCTTTGTAATGTTCTTTATCTCTATTCCTCTCATTTTGTTTATCCCCTTTCGATCATATCTATGAGCTGCTGTTTTGTGAGGCCCAGCTTTTCTGCCTCCTCCAGCATTTTCTTTACAAAGCTGTCGTAAAACTCCTCCTGCCGCTCGTTCATAAGCTTTTCGCAGGCGCCCTCTGCAACGAACATACCAAGACCTCTTTTCTTATAGATCACGCCCTTATCCACAAGGATATTCACGGCCTTTAGGGCCGTGGCGGGGTTCACCTTATAGGTGACGGATATTTCTGTAGTTGAGGGTATCTGGCTGCCCTCGGCGAAAGCCCCGCGGATGATATTATCGCTTATCCACTCTGCCAGCTGCTGGAAGATCGGCTTTTCGCTGTCAAATCTGAGTTCCATTTAATGCTCCTTTCTGTGTGTCTCCTCTTTTGTTTACATAGTTTTTCTTTTGCTCTCGCAGCGTTACTCGTCCTCGCTGTCTTTGTCTTTCTTTTTGTTCTGCTTATCGCTGACGACTCTTACTATCGTTCCGGCGATCACTCCTGCGATAACACCTATTATTACCGGCGGCATATTCTCAGCTCCTTTTCCTTTTATTTTGTTGTTTGTTGTTCTCTTTTCGGTTCGTTTGTTTGTGGGTTAATTACATCTGTAACTAACTATATCACAAACCAACCGGGTTGTCAAGGGGGTTTTTAAAATTTTTTTAAAAAATTTTTTGGGGGCTTTACGCTTGGCCCCAAATTGAACGGCTTACCTCCCTTTTTCGTTTGTGACCGGCGAGCGCTTTTGCCTCCCCTAACAGGGGAGGTGGCTCGGCGCAGCATTTCGCCCCCAGCGGGGTCGAGTAGGGTGCGGGATTGCAGCTCCACTTTACACCTGTGCTGCGCCGTGTGAAAGGCACTAGATCTGCGCCTGTTTCGCGGGTCCGCGACAAGCCTCTGACGCGAGGCCCCCGCGCGTTTTTTTAATGCGCTCCGCGGGTGGTTGGGAGGCTTCTGCTCCTCCGCGAGGGAGCCCCCGCGGCTTTCGCCGTTGTAAACGAGCTTGCGAGTGCTCACGCGACTTGCCCCGTCGGGGCACCGACCGCGACTTCGGCCGTGCGCCGTTAGCACTTGAAATATGTCCGGAAATGTGTTATACTATTTATAGACAAGCCTTTGGAAAGGATGCGATCATTTTGAAACACGGCAGCGGATTTTTGAACCTCATCGACCTTAATGACTACCCAGTCTCTTGGTGGAAGCACCTTCTGGAGCTGGGCCACGAGATCAGGCTCTCTCCCGAGAGCTTCGCCCACGCCTGCGACGGCAAGATAATGGGCACCCTCTTCTACGAGCCCTCCACTCGCACCCAGATGTCCTTCCAGACAGCTATGCTGCGGCTGGGCGGCACCATTATCGGCTTCGACAACCCCGCCACCTCCTCTGTGGCCAAGGGCGAGAACATCAAGGACACCACCAAGATCGTCTCGGGCTACGCGGACATTATGGTGATGCGCCACCCCACTGCGGGCTCTGTGAAGGCTGCGGCCCTTACTGCCGAATGCCCGATAATCAACGCGGGGGACGGCGGCCACCTGCACCCCACCCAGACCCTCACCGATCTTATGACCCTAAGCGAGGAGAAGGGCACCCTTGAGGGGCTGACCATCGGACTCTGCGGAGACCTGAAAAACGGCCGCACTGTACACTCGCTGATAAAGGCCATGGCCTGCTTCAAGGGCAACCGCTTTGTGCTTATCTCCACCAAGGAGCTGGCGCTGCCCGCCTACATGAAGGACATTCTTTCCGCCAGCGGCCACGCCTACACCGAGGCCGAGAGCCTTGACGACGTTATGGGCGAGCTGGACGTGCTTTACATGACCCGCATCCAGCGGGAGCGCTTCGCCTCCGAGGAGGACTATCTGGCCCAGAAGGGCAACTACATCCTTGACCGAAAGAAGATGGCGAAGGCCAAGCACGACATGATTGTTCTGCACCCCCTGCCGAGGGTGGACGAGATCGCCATAGAGGTGGACGACGACCAGCGGGCCATGTACTTCAAGCAGGCCAAGTACGGTATGTATGTCCGCATGGCGCTGATACTCACCATCCTGCGGGGCGACGGCACGCCCGTGCCTGTAGTCAAGGGCAGGGCTCGCCACGCCAAGTGCTCCAACCCCAAGTGCATCACCAATCAGGAGCTGTATCTGCCCCACTACTTCACAGGCAGCGGCGACACGGTGATCTGCGAATACTGCGACGAGCGCACGCTTTTATAAGCGAAAACGGTACCCATCCCGAAGGGGGTGGGTACCGTTTTTTTGCATCTTAATATCCAACGACAAACGCGACCCACCCTTTCGGATGAGCCGCGTCTGTTTGTATGGTTATGTTGATGAATGTAGGTATCAGGTTTGACTTGCGGCTGCAACGCCGCCTCTTTCACAAGGCGACACCCCCTCCCCTCCGGGGAGGGCCGCAAAGCCTGCATCATTCACAAATTGAAAGCGGGTGGGGGAATTAAATCAAACGCAGCCCTGAGCCTTCATTGCTTCTGCAACCTTGATGAAGCCGGCGATGTTGGCGCCTGCTACAAGGTCGTCGCCGAGGCCGTACTTGTTGGCAGCCTCTACGGAAGCGTTGAAGATGTTGGCCATGATGCCCTTGAGCTTCTCGTCAACCTCTTCTGCGGTCCAGTTGTAGCGCATGGAGTTCTGGCTCATCTCGAGGCCGGAAACAGCAACGCCGCCTGCATTAACAGCCTTGGAAGGAGCAACGATGACGCCATTCTTCTTCAGGTAGTCGATAGCCTCGTTGGTGGTAGGCATATTGGATACCTCAACATAGTACTTAACGCCGTTTGCAACGATCTTCTCAGCCTCTGCAACATCGACCTCGTTCTGAGTAGCGCAGGGCATGATGATGTCGGCCTTAACGCCCCAGGGCTTCTCGCCGGGGAAGAACTGTACGCCGAACTTGTCAGCATAATCCTGAGCCCTGTTGCGGCAGGAAGCTCTCATCTCGAGGAGGTAATCTACCTTCTCGTCGGTGCTGATGCCGTCGGGATCGTATACATAGCCGTCAGGACCGGAGATGGTAACTACCTTTCCGCCCAGCTCGTTGACCTTCTTGATGGTGCCCCAAGCAACGTTGCCGAAGCCGGAAACAGCGAAGGTCTTGCCCTTGATGTCATCCTTGAAGTAGTTGAGCATATTTACAGTGTAGTAAACAGCGCCGTAGCCTGTAGCCTCGGGACGGATGAGGGAGCCGCCGTACTCAAGGCCCTTGCCTGTGAGAACGCCGGAGAACTCGTTGCGGAGTCTCTTGTACTGGCCGAAGAGGAAGCCGATCTCGCGGCCGCCAACGCCGATATCGCCTGCGGGAACGTCGGTGTTAGGACCGATGTGACGGAAGAGCTCGGTCATGAAGCTCTGGCAGAAGCGCATAACCTCTGCATCGGACTTGCCCTGAGGATCGAAGTCAGAGCCGCCCTTGCCGCCGCCCATAGGAAGGGAGGTAAGGCTGTTCTTGAAAATCTGCTCGAAGCCCAGGAACTTGATGATACCGATATATACGTTAGGAGCAAATCTCAGGCCGCCCTTGTAGGGTCCGATAGCAGAATTGAACTGAACTCTGAAGCCGCGGTTTACCTGTACCTTGCCGTTGTCATCTACCCAGGGAACTCTGAAAATGACCTGTCTCTCGGGCTCTACCAGTCTGTCGATAACGCCAGCCTCTACGAGGTCGGGTCTCTGCTCGATAACGGGCTCAAGGCTGGAGAGAACTTCTGTTACGGTCTGAAGGAACTCAGGCTCGTTAGCGTTGCGCTTTGCAACCTTCTCAATGACACTCTTGAGATACTCATTCTTCAATTCCATTGTGAAAAACTCCTTTTGATAAATTTTTTGATGGGACGCGATACACAAAACGCTGTCCGTCTATCACGACTTTATTATTATAGCACACTATTTTTATTTTTGCAAGTCCTAAATCAAAAAAATTCAAAATTTTATGTAAATTATCACAAAACGCCCCCTATTTGGGGGCGTGATAGGTCAAAAATTGCAAAAGTCGGATAATTACGGTGCAAAAACCCGACCATTGGGGATGGAAAAGATACTGTAGGGGAAATGGCTTCGGCGAAAAACGGTACCTCACCCCGAAGGGGGTGAGGTACCGTTTTTCGCACTTTGCGGCGCTGCGAAGCAGCGCCGCAATTACAGTCTTCGGAAAAATACGGCTGCATGAAGCAGCCTGTCGGCTTTGTTCACACCTGACCGGCCCAGCGGACGGCGGCATCGACCCACTCGGCGGCGGTGGGCTGATACTGGCCCTCCCAGGTCTGGGTGGTGTGGTCCGCGAGGGAGAGGCCATGGCCGCCGGAGGGGTAGATGTGGCACTCGAAGGGTATCTTGTTCTTCGAGAGCGCCTGCATATAAAACAGGGTGTTCTCCACGGGGACGCAGCCGTCGTCGGCGCAGTGCCAGAGGAAGGTGGGAGGCGTGTGGATGCCGACTCTGTCCTCGAGGGAGAGCAGGGCGCGGAGCTCATCGTCGTTGTCCTCTCCGCCCAAGAGGTTCAGGATGGTGCCGCCGTGGGTGTACTCCCTTCTGCTGCTAAGTACCGAATAAGCCAAGACAGCGCCGTTGGGGCGGATGTCCTCGGGGGTGCAGCCAAGGGGGCCCGTGACGGTCTCGCTCTGCCAGAAATTAGACATACAGCCCGCCAGATGGCCGCCCGCAGAAAAGCCCATTACGATTATCTTTTCGGGGTCGATGTCGAAGCGCTCGGCGTTCTGCCTGATGTATCTCAGGGCCCAAGCACATTCCAGAAGCGCTGTGGGAAAGCGCTTCTTCACGCAGGAATAGCGCAGCACGAAGCAGTTGAAGTCATAGCCCAGAAAGCGGAAGGCCACGGGCTCGGCCTCGCGCTCGGAGCACCAGTCGTTGCCGCCCCCGGGGATAATGAGCAGGGCCCTGCGTCGCCTTGTTCCCATCTCCTCGGTCTGCATATTGGTATAGCAGTCCAGCAGGGGCTCGCAGCCTGCGGGGTCAAGTCCCGCCGCTTTATAGTCAACTTCTATTTTCACTCGTTCAAAGGGCATGGGGGTTCCTCCTTGGCAATGCACAATTATCTTCCACCGATCTCAAGATCATTCCTCGGCGCTCGTGGTGTCGCCGGCCTCGGTCTCCTCATCGAAGTATACTGTCACTATAAAGCCGTTTCTGCCGTCGCCGGAGATGTCGCAGATGCGCTCGTTGTTGTTCTCGTCTCTGGGGATAGGGATGTTGGTAGACTTGTCCTCGCTCTTCTCGACGTAGAACACCGCGTAGCGGGAGCCGTCCTCGCTCTCGAAGCTGAAGGGCGAAGAGAGGCTGTACTGCTTGATAAGATCTATGTACTCCTCCAGACAGAGGTCGTTGTACATCATTATCTCGGCGTGGGGCTTGCCCACGTATCTGTAATGGCTGGGCACCGCCTCAACGCCCGTGGCGGCCTCCTTGCCGACGGGGTAGCGCTCGATGAAGCCGTAGCGGTAGCTGTTGCGGCTGAACCAAGCGTAGTCCCCCTCTCCCGTGAAGGGCGGGTAGGTCTTCTCCTCCTGCAAGCAGAGCTGGAAGTCCACGGCCAGTGCCGAGTCGTGCTCGAGGCAGGGCTTGGAGCGCTCGTCCTTCGAGGGGGTGTAGAGCTCGTTTATCATAATGGTGGTGAGACCCGTTTTATCGTGGAAGGCGCAAAGCATCTCGTTCAGGGACGTGAGCATTCTCCTGCTGCCCTGTAAGGAGGTGGTGGTGGCCCAGGCT
Source organism: Ruminococcus sp. (assembly GCA_017480485.1). The sequence goes on from JAFVAN010000015.1 coordinate 85,597, forward strand.
ATCTGAGCGCCGGACCTGTCGAAAAGATATGTGTAAACGCTGTCAAGGTCCCCGGGGGTGCTGTCGTTGCGGAAGGCGGAATTGAGCAGCACAAGGTCGCCCTCACCAAGGGCCTCGGCGTTCCTGACGTTGAAGTAGCTGAAATTCTCTCCCAGGCCCGTGGCCTCGAAGGGGGCGATGGTGGAGGCCTCGCTTTCGGTGCTTGCGGGCTCGGCAGCGGAGGAGGTGCTTTCCGTGTCCCTCTGGGTCGGCAGCTCGTCGCTGCAGGCGCGGCCTATGGCCAGCACGGTGAGCAGCATCACTGCCAGCGCCAGCGCTACATTTTTATATCTCAGTCTGCGGAAAACACTGCTGTCGGCCACGTTGCTGCCCTCCTTGATACTATAATTATAGGAAACACTTCTGCAAGATAATTATAGCACATTCTCGGGCGGCTGTGAACAATTTTTGTCTCTTTTTGTAATTTTCAGCCATTTGCACAAAATGCAGTCCGCGAATTGAACAATTTGACTATATGTAGTGTCTGCCTCGCTCCCCTGCCAGCTCGGGGAGGTCCAGCTTGCCGATGAGCTCCAGCTTGCGGTTCAGCTGGCGGGTGCGGGTGCCGACCAGCTTTTCAAGCTCGCGGTCGGCGTTGTTTATCTGCTTCTGGGCGGCGCGAAGGGCCTCGTCGAACTTGCCGAACTCGGTGCGGACCTCGTTGAGCACGTTCCAGACCTCGCCGGAGCGCTGCTGGATCTCGAGGGTCTGGAAGCCCATGCGCAGGGAGTTGAGCAGGGCCGACATGGTGGAGGGTCCCGCGATATTCACGCTGTATTTCCTTTGCAGCTCGTCAACTATGCCGCTGTTGACCACCTCGGCATAGAGCCCCTCGAAGGGCAGGAACATGATGGCGAAATTGGTGGTGTGGGGCGGGGCGATGTACTTTTCCCGGATGTCCTTGGCGCACTTTTTGATGACGTCCGTCAGCTGGCGCTTGGCGGCGGCCACGGCCTCGGGGTCGCCGGTATCGTAGGCGTCCTGCAGGGCGGCGTAGGTGTCGCCGGGGAACTTGGAGTCGATGGGCAGGTAGACAGTGCTGCCCTTCTCCGCCCCCGGCAGCTTCACGGCGAACTCGACGTGGTTGCGGCTGCCGGGGACGACGGCTTTTTCGGTGTCGTACTGGTCCCTGGTCAGTATCTCGTCAAGTATTGCCCCCAGCTGTATCTCACCCATTATGCCGCGGTTCTTGACGTTGGTGAGCACCCGCTTCAGGTCCCCGACGCCCACGGCGATGCTCTGCATCTCTCCCAGGCCCTTGTAGACCTGCTCCAGCCGCTCGCTCACCTGCTTGAAGGACTCGTTGAGCCTGGCGTCCAGCTTTTCGTTGACCGTCTCCTGGATGGCCTCGAGGCGCTTGGAGTTGGAGGTCTGCATGGCCTCCAGCTGGCGGGTGTTGGCCTCCTGGATGGCCTGCAGGCGGGTGTCAAGGGTTCGGCGTAGGTTCTCCATCTTCTGTTCGTTGGCGGCCTCCAGAGTGGCAAAGCGCTTTTCCAGCATCCCCAGCCGCTCGGTGAGGCCCGTGTTCAGGTCCTCCAGCTTTTCACGCTGCTGGGCGGCGCCGGCGGTCTGGGCGTTGGTCACCATGCCCCCGAGGCCCGAGAGCCCCGACTGTATGCTGCCGCTGAGCTCCCGGCGAAGCTCGCTCTGCTCCCTCCTAAAGCTCTCGCTGAGCCTGTCGGCGGTCTCCTGAAAGCCGCGCTCCTGCCGCGAGAACAGCTTAACACAGATCACCGCCAGCAGCACGGCCTCGATAAGAACTGCTGCAAGAATCACTGCTTCCATAATATGCACTCCCCTTTCTTCTGTTATTATAGCACAGCGGAAGGGGGATTTCAAGAGCTATAAGTCCGTTTTTCGGGACTAATGCCCGATAAGCAAAAAAACAGCACCTCACCCTCGGGGGCGAGATACTGTTATCAGCTCTTTGCGGCTGCGCAGCCTTAACGCTGGCGACGGTCGTGACCTTTTTGCCGATAGTAGGCAGATTTGTCCTGATACATCTGCTTGTCGGCTGCACGATAAAGCTCTTCTGTAGAAAGGCCCGTGCAGTCGGAGCGGCAGACCGCGCCTGCGGAAAGATGCACTTCCCCGACAAGCCTGCCCGTATGCTTTTCGGAATGCTCCTTCATCAGCTTTATCTTCTCCGTCATCTCATCCGAGCTGCCGAATGTGATCAGTGCAAATTCGTCTCCGCCCATTCTGGCCAAGGTCACGGCATCTCCGAATGCTTTTCTTACAAACCCGGTGACTGCAAATCCGACAAAAAGTATGACCGAGGTCACGGTCATCAGCGTCGAATGCTTGATAATGTTCATTATGAGCATTATTCCTGATGATATACATACGATAACAGACATAGCTATGTTCTTGCCGTTCTGCCAGCTGTTATTACCCTCGACCTTCATCGAGAGGACCTTGATTAGGTTTCTGGTCCTGTTCATAGCACACCAACTTGTCTGTTTTTGGAGCTTTGTTTATGGCAAACCGCCGGGCACGCGGAGATCAATTTTTGATCTCCAGAGGTTAGAGGTTAGAGGTGAGAGGTGAGATATGGCGTGCAGAGGCGTTAGCCGCGGGTCGTGCGGTGTTGCCTTAATTATTTGTCCGCTTTGCGGACACCTTCTCTAACCTCTAACATCTAATTTCTAATCTCTCGGAAATTAATTTCCGTGCGGTGCTGCCCTGATGATCACAGCAGGATTATATTGTTCTTTGCGCACTGATCCCGCATATCCTCGGGCCATACGGAGGACTGGACCTCGCCGATATGGGCCTTTTCCAGCAGCAGCATACAGAGCCTGGACTGGCCTATGCCGCCGCCGATGGTCAGGGGCAGCTTGCCCTCGGCTATCATTTTGTGATAGTCAAAGCGCATCCTGTCCTCGGCGCCCGCCTCCTTCAGCTGGGCCGCAAGAGAGGTCTCGTCCACTCTTATGCCCATGGAGGATATCTCGATGGCGTTGTCAAGGGTCTGGTCCCAGAACAGCAGGTCGCCGTTGAGGCTCCAGTCGTCGTAGTCGGGGGCGCGTCCGTCGTGGGGCTTGCCGCTTTTCAGCTTGCCGCCGATCTGCATAATGAACACGGTGCCGTGGGTCTTGCAGACGAGCCGCTCCCGCTCCTTGGGGGTGCTGTCGGGATACATATCCTCCAGCTCCTGAGAGGTGATGAAATACACCTTGTCGCTTATAGGCTGCTTCAATGCGGGATAGCGCAAGCTCACCTTGCGCTTTGTGAAGGCGATGGCCTTAACGATGGACTCGACGGTCTTTTTGAGGTAATCGAAATTCCTGTCTCCCCGCTCGATGACCTTTTCCCAATCCCACTGGTCAACGAAGATCGAGTGGACGTTGTCAACGTCGTCGTCCCGCCTGATGGCGTTCATGTCGGTGTAGATGCCCTCGCCGAAATGATAGCCGTAGCGGTAGAGGGCCATCCTTTTCCACTTTGCAAGGCTCTGCACCACCTCGGCGCTGCCGCCGTCGATCTCCCTGATGGAGAACTCCACCTTGCGCTCAACGCCGTTAAGGTCGTCGTTGATGCCGCTCTCCTTGGTGACGATGAGGGGTGCGGTGACCCGGTCAAGGGTAAGGGCAAAGGACAGCGCCTGCTGAAAGACGTCCTTGATATACTTGATGGCGTGCTGGGTCTCCCTGAGAGTCAGCACCGACTGATAATACTTTGGCAGATAAAGTCCCTTTGACATATTGGTTCCCCCTTATATCATCTTATGTTTCCGACAGTCCTCGGGTAGAGGATGACGTCTCTTATGTTGCTGATGCCGGTAACGTACATCACCAGCCGCTCGAAGCCGAGGCCGAAGCCGCCGTGGGGCACAGAGCCGTATTTTCTCAGGTCAAGGTAATCGGCATAGGGCTCAAGGTTCATGCCGCGCTCGTTCATTGCCGCAAGCAGCTTGTCGTAGTCGGCCTCACGCTCGCTTCCGCCGATGATCTCGCCGACGCCGGGTACCAGAAGGTCAACTGCCGCAACGGTCTTGCCGTCGGGGTTCTGCTTCATGTAGAAGGATTTGATCTCCTTGGGGTAATCGGTGACGAATACTGCCTTCTTGAAGACCTTCTCGGCGATGTAGCGCTCGTGCTCGGTCTGCAGGTCACAGCCCCACTCAACGGGGTACTGGAATTCCTCTCCGGACTTTTTCAAGAGCTCGATGGCCTCGGTATAGGTAACGGTGCCGAAGTCGTGGGAGATGAGGTCTTTGAGCCTTTCCACAAGGCCGTTCTCAAAGTGCTTGTCGAAGAACTCCATCTCGTCGGGGCAGGTGTCGAGGACTGTGCCGATGACGTGCTTTATCATATCCTCGGCGACCTCCATAACATCCGGGAGCTCGGCAAAGGCTATCTCGGGCTCAACGTGCCAGAACTCTGCAAGGTGCTTGGGGGTGTTGCTGTTCTCGGCCCGGAAGGAGGGTCCGAAGGTATAGATCTTGCCCAAGGCCATGGCTGCGGTCTCGCCCTCCAGCTGTCCCGAAACGCTGAGGCCTGCTCTCTTGCCGAAGAAATCAGAAGCGTAGTAGTCCTCCTCGGTCTTGCAGTCGGGGGCGTAGCCCACTGTGGTGACCTGGAACATCTCTCCTGCGCCCTCGCAGTCGCTGGCGGTGATGAGGGGGGTATTGATGTAAACATAGCCCCTGTCCTGATAATACTTGTGTATTGCCTGAGCCAGCACAGAACGGACTCTCAGCACGGCGTTGAAGGTGTTGGTCCTGCCGCGAAGGTGGGGCATGGTGCGCAGGAACTCGAGGGTGTGGCGCTTCTTTTGCAGGGGGTACTCGGCGGGGCAGGTGCCGATGACGGTGATCTCTGCAGCATTGATCTCGGGGGCGCCCTGTCTGCCCTCTACGACGGTGCCTGTTACTTTAAGGGATGTACCCAGATGCAGTGCGTCCTCATAGTCGATGTCCTGTGCCTTGTCGATAACTATTTGCAGGTGCTTGAGGGATGTGCCGTCGTTGAGCTCGATAAAGGCCACGTTCTTGGAATTACGGGCGGTCCTCACCCAGCCGCAGACTGTGACGCTCTTTCCCACCAGCTCTGCCGAGCGGAATACCTCGATGATGTCAGTGTGTTTCATGTTAGACAGCTCCTTTATAGTAGGTTCGGGTTTCGGGGCAAATAAAAAACGCCCCATATCTGAATGATACAGGACGAGAGACTAAGCTTCCGTGGTGCCACCTGAATTGCCGCTGTGCGGCCGCTCTTGTCTGCTTAACGCGCAGTGACGTCGCACCTACTTGCAGCTGCGGGCTGCTTTTGGCTTGCTGCTCGGGGGTGTTATTCACTTGGGCTCTGCTGCGCGGCTCTCACCCTGCCCGCGCTCTCTTTGAACGAATTCCCGAGCTACTTCTCCCCGTCATGGCATTTGTACATTTATATTTTAGCACGCCTTTGCTAATTTGTCAAGCCGTACATTTCCGAGAAGCAAGAACTCTTTGCTCTCCGCCGCTGCGCGGTGGAGAGCGTAGTGTCCGAAAGGTATCTCCCCCTGCGGGGGAGATACCTTTCGGACCGAATATTACATATTACAGCCTCATTTTAATTGCCCAGAGGGCTGCAAGGTGCAGGGGGTAGAAAATATAGAACACCCACTTGTTGACGGGGGCGCGGCTGCCTGCCTCGCCGTTGTAGCAGAGGAGGACGGGTATTGCAAGGAACATCCCCGCCTGCCAGAGCTCGCCGTACCAGTGATAGCCGTTCATCCCGAGGAAGGCAGCGGCGCTCACCACCTGTATGGCGCAAACGATGGCAAAGGCCTTGAGCTGGGCTTTTCTGTCCTCGCGGAAGTGATAGAACAGCCAAGCCATAAAGGGCCCGGTCACGCCCCAGTCGCAGCAGAAGGTGGCCATTATCAGGGCAAAGACCACAACGGTGTTCTCGGCGTGGTCCTTGATGCCCTCAGCGGCGGCGAGCATGAGGAAGGTGACAAACAGTGTTATGATAACGTTGAAGTCCGGCTTTAGCAGGGAGTTATAGTGCAGCAGGGCGTATGGCACCTGAGATACCAGCCCGAAGCACAGCAGCCTAAGGGCGTATTTTTTCCGAGAGGAGGTGTACCTGAAGCCCTCGGCCAAGAAGAAAAACATTATGGGCGCCGTGAGCCTGCCGATCACCCGCATGACGGAATAGAGGGCCACCCGCCCAAGGCCCGCCTTGTCTATCCCCGAGGAGAGAAAGGTCATTGCGATATGATCTATGAGCATCGCCGCGATGGCGATATATTTGATCTTGTTTCGGCTAAGGCCTTTCATCATTCCACCTCCGCGGGAGTGCCCCGCATTTCGGACAATTCTTCACACAACGGCCTCCTTTGGGGTTCTGGCTTTTTTCTCAGAGCCCTAAAATGATCTCCAAAGCTTCATTGACGATCGTTTCAAGCTCCTTCACTCCATTGATCACATGATCGGAATCCGGTAAAATATCTTTAAGCATCTGAACATAACAATCTCTTGCAGAATTCAGATATGTATCCATTTCTTTGCGGATATCATCAGCAGAAGCCTCTTTCATGTCTCTGAGCACTCTTCTCGCCATTGCGATGTCTAACGGCGTATCAATAAAAATACAGCAATCCAGATAGTCCTTCATCATTATATTCTGATATGCAAAGGGGTAATCCAGCAGCAGATAATCGTATTCGCCGCTGTTGATGATCCTTTCGACATCTGCTTTTAGCGGCGATAGGTCCCATACATTATAGAATTCTTCACTCTTCGAGACCCATTGGGTAAAGTCATCGGGTCCTCCGTCGAATTCGTAGTCATCAAAGTGAAGCGATGCTGTTCTTGGCAGTCTGGCTTTTATTGCGTTTACGACTGTTGTTTTTCCGCCTGCTGTGACGGCTCCGATAGCTATTATTTTCATTGTCTGCTCCTCTGGATTCTGATTTTTCTTATTATATCACAGCGGCGGCGGCGTTGTCAACTTGAAGCGCCATAAACAAAAAACACAAAAGGCCCGAGGGCTCCTTTGGTTAAGGGGCCTTCGGGCATGGGGTCATGCTCTGCTGTCACGGACAGAGCTCCAGAGGGCGGCAGCGGCGGCGGAGAGCAGCAGCATTTTTATTGCCGTCACGGCTGCGAATATCGGGGGTGGAAGCTCGGGGCGGTACATCTCCCGCCAGACGGCTGCGGCCAAAAAATAGGCTATGCGGGGGCTCTCGGTGCCTTTTAAGACCAAGAGCGGCGTGGCCGTGGCGAGGAAGGACAGAGAGAAGGAAAAGGCGGTGCTGCGGCAGAGGATGCTGACAAGGCAGGCGGCAGCGGAGTACATGGCGGCGGTCAGGGCTTTAAGAGCCGCGTCCGTCAGGTAATAGCCCAGCAGGCTTAGGCTGCCTGTGCCGTCCGAAAGCAGCACATTTCCCGCAGGGAGGTCGTGATATACGGCGCCGCAGCGGTGGAAAAAGACCAGCAGCCGCGCCCCGCTCAGCAACAGCGACAGGACCGCCGCCGAGGAGCATACTGCCATGAGCTTTGCCGCCGCCAGCTCTGCCCTGCCCCGCTTTGAGGTGAGCAGCTGGCGGAAACTGCCTGTGGAGTACTCCCGATCGAAGGCAGGCACCGCGATGCACAGCAGGGCCAGCAGCAGGACAAGGTCCGTGCCGCTGTCCTCGAAGAGCTCGGCCCAGTCGGTGTCGAAAAATATCTGCCTGTCGAAGGTCCTGCACTCCTCAAGGCGGGCGCATTTCTCGCAGAGGTAGTAAACGGTCCCTGCCTCGGCTTGGGCGAGGCCGTGGCGCCGATTGAAGTTGCTGTATTCTTCCAGAGTGAGCTCGCCTCGGGCGTAGCGCGTTTGCATCTCGTCATAGGCGGCCAGCAGCTCCTCGATTTCCTGTCGGCGGGTGTTAAGGCAGGCGAGCTTTTCCTCCGTCAGCTCCCCCTGCAGCTCGTTGCAGTAGCGACGGTAGACCTCCACGGAATAGGGGTGTTCTCGGGCCCTTGGCAGCAGGCAGAGGCAGACCCGCAGCCCCACCGCCAGCAGCAGCACCAGTGGCAGCAGCCCCAGCCGCCGAAGCTTTTTGAATTCAGCACGGAGCAGCTTCATCGCAGCCCTCCCCAAAGCAGTGCATATAGACGTCCTCGAGGCCTGCCTCGGCAAGCAGGGCGCCCATGGCGGGCTTCTCCCGAGAGACGGTGCGGACAAAGGTGCAGCCGTCGTGCTTTATGATATTTGCGCAGGCGTGAGAGGCAATGTAGCTCTCGGCCTCGGCCTCTGTCATGGGCAGCTCCCAGACTGCCCCCCGCACCTGACCACAGAGCTCTGCCACTGTGCCTGTTTGCGCCAGCCTGCCCTCCTTGAGCAGCAGCACATCGTCGCTTATGCTCTCCACGTCCGAGACGATGTGGGTGGCGAGGATGACGATCTTTCCCGCCCCCAGCTGCGAGATCATTGTGCGAAAGCGCATACGCTCTCTGGGGTCAAGGCCCGCCGTGGGCTCGTCGAGGATGAGTATGGCGGGGTCAGAGAGCAGGGCAAGGGCCACCCCCAGACGGCGCTTCATCCCTCCGCTAAAGCCTCCCACGCGGCGGCGCCTGTCCTCCCAGAGGTTCACAAGGCGCAGCAGCTCGTCTATGCGGGCGGGGCTGTTTTTGACCTCCCGCAGGGCGGAATAGTATTCAAGGGTCTCCAGGGCGGTGAATGAGGGATAAAACCCCAGCTCCTGAGGCATGAAGCCCAGCAGGCCACGGAACTCGGTACCCATGGTGCGGGTGTCACGGCCGTCCACCAGCACCCGCCCTGCGGTTGGCAGCAGCAGCCCCGCAAGTATGTTCATTAAGGTGCTCTTGCCAGCGCCGTTGGGCCCCAGCAGGGCGTGAACTCCCTCGCCAAGGGTCACGGAAAAGTCCGTGAGGGCCTGCTTTTTTCCGTAGCTTTTGCAGATACCTTCAAATCTAAGCTCCATCAGCCTTTCCTCCTTATCCTGCCGCTCAACCAATATCCCAAGGCAACACACACACCAGAGAGGGCCGCCGCCAGCGCGACACAGGCCCCAAGCCTGCTTACGGGCTGCCCGAACAGCGAAAAACAGTCGAAGCCCCTGATATATTCCTTGATGTTCAGCAGGCTCTGGGGCAGCAGAGTGCGGAGCCTGTTATAGGCGGGGTAAAGCGCCGTTCGGGGCGTTTCTGAATTGTTTATCCTGACATAGAGCACCATGTTGGCCACCAGCCCGCCTGCCGAGACCGCCAGCGCCGAGATGCTTGCGATCAGGGGCCTCCGCACCAGCAGGGTGATGAGGGCCGTGGCCGAGATCACAGCGGTGTAGGCCAGCAGCCGCAGCCCAAGCTTTAAAAGGTAGAACTCCCCGATGGTCAGACGATAGGGGCAGAGGGAGAACATCTCCAGCTGCTGCAGGGGCAGGGAGAGGTTTTTGAGCCCGAAGACCGCCCTGCAAAAGCAAAGCTCAAAGATGGCCTGTACCACAAGCACCGCCGCCGCAGCCGACCATACAGCCAGCAGCTTCTTGAAGAACAGGCTCCTTACGGTGCGGCGGCTGGTGTTCACAAGGCGCTCGGCACCCGTGGTGTATTCAAGGGTGAAGAGCCGCACCGTCATCAGCACGCACAGGGCCAGCATGACGTACTCCCACATTGAGTAGTTGAAGCTGCTGTAGCGGATGTGCTCCTCGGTGCCTGTGCTTTTGAATTGCAGGTCTGTGCGGCGGTTGTAGAGGGCTATGGCCTTCTCGTTGGCCCTGATGAGGTAGCTGTCGGGGGAGCTTTTGCGGCGCTCCAGCAGGTTTTGATAGACCATTCCCTTGACCAGCTCCCGCCTGTCCCGCTCAAATCCGTAGTCCACCCGAGCCCGAAGGTCCGCGGCGGCCCCGAGGGCTATCAGGTCATCCAATGCATATTCGCCGTAGCGGGGAGAATAGCCCTCGGGCTCTATGTCAAAGCCGCTGCCGCCGCCCCACATCAGCTGCTCAAGCTCGGTGCGCTGCTGCCTAAGCTCCTCCACGGTCAGGTCCCTTTCGGCGGCGTCCTCCACCGCCAGCTCATAGGCCCGTGACTTTGCGCGGGTGTTTTTTACATTGCCCCAGATCTCCCGCAGGGGGATGAAGACCATATAGCCCAGAGCCAGCACCAGCACGGCCCACATGAGCTTTGATGAAAATAGCTTTTTGTATTCGTATCTCACGGCGCTCACCTCAATAGGACAGTATCTCGGGCTCGGCGTCCCATGCCTGATAGTAGATGCCAAGGCTTATGACCTCGAACTCGGCGGTGTCCTTTTTTATTCGGAAGAGGGTGTTGGTCCACTCGCTGCCGGTATCAATGTTGTAGCTCAGTACGTAGACGTACTCCGAGGAGGGGCAGGAAACCATATGGCTATAGTCCGAAAATTTGTACTTATACCCATTCTCGTAGGTATAGGCCAATGGAAGCCTTTCGCTCTCCCCGCTCTCCTTGCTATAGATATACACGCCGTCAGGCTTCATATAATATACGTTCTCGTCGGTGACGAAGAAGCTTATCAGGATGTCGTCAAGCAGCTCGTTGCCCCGGGCGCTGCCGTGGTCGCAGAGGCTCAGGGCAAAGCGCCAGTCCCCCGCCTCGTTTTGGTAGGGAGAAAGGTAATAGAGCCCCTCCTCGCAGGCCTGTATGCGGCTGACCCTGTCCCCGAGCTTTGTGAGCTCCCCTGTTTTCATGTTATAGCAGATGAGCTCCATGTCCTCGTTTGTGATGTAGAGCAGCTCGCCCCAGACATCGGCGTTCCAGATGGGGGAGCTTGAGAGCTTCACGGGGTCGCACTGCTGCTGCATGGTGGCTGCGTCCACTGTATAGAACCAGTCCTGTCCGAAGAGGTAGAAGAGGCCGTCCCTATAGAAAAATCTAAAGGCGCTCTTGCCCTCGGGCTCCAGCTTCTCGTCCAGCTCGTCGTAATAGGTGTTGGTGTATACCGTCTCCTCCCTGCCATCCCGCCTTAGGATGAGCCTGCCGTTCTTCTCAAAGTCGGTGAAATACATCCCGTCCCTTGTGGGCGTGAAGCTGTTGACAGGGCGGTACTCGAAGCAGTCCTTTGATATCTCCTCGTCGTGGGCGCAGGCGGGGATGTCGCAGAGGGAGCTTATCATGCCGTTGGAGAGGTCGATGCGCTTTCTAATGCCCTGCCCCTCCGAGAGGATGAACTCCTTGTCCGAGAAGCTGTAGCCCCAGTTCAGGAACACCAGCCCTCTGTCAAAGGTCTCCACGGTATCGGCGATCTCTCGGGTGTTGGCGGCTTCAAGACTTTCCTCCAGCTCTCCCACGTCCACATAGCCCTCGGAGGAGCTCTCCGAGCAGGCCGTCAGCGCCAACGCCGCCGCAAGCACAAAAGCTTTTATGTATCTCATAAAAAAGGCCTCCTTTCCTTCTGTATATACAGACGCAAAAGGAGGGCTTACATTACACACAGACAAAAAAACGCCACCGCGTTTCCACGATGGCGTTAGGGTGGTTTTTATTTCTTCTTTACGAACTGGTGGGACTCGACGTCATAGGACTCCTTGCTCTTGCGGCCAAGGATGATAAACAGCGCGGCCACCGCAAGCACGATGCCTGCCACAACTCCGATGACGATGAAGATGATGTTGCTGCCCGAGGAGGAAGAACCCGAATCTGCTGTGGAAGCAGTGGTTGTCTCCTCGGCGGGGGCGGCTGCGGCCTTTGTGGTGGTTGTCTCTGCCTTCGATCCCTCTACGGACTCGGCCTCTTCCTCGGAGGAATCGCTCTCCTCCTCGGCAACGTAGTGGTTGCCGTCGGGCTTGCAGTTGGTGATGTACATACCCGTGCACTTTATCATTGCAGTGCCCGTGTCGCCCACGTTGATGGCGCTGAGCTTTGTGAAGTCTGCGGTGCCGTAGGCCTCGATCATATCAACATAGTTGAACACGGCGTAGCCCTCGCCCAGCTCGGCGGGAGCCACCTTGGCCCAAACCTTGCCGCCGTCGTTCATTGGGGTGTCGGGGTCCTCCCAGCTCTGGAGGATGAGCTCCAGAGGAGAGGTCTCAAGGTCCTCGGCGTCGGTCTCGAAGTTTACGATCACCTTGGAGCTGGTGGTCATTCTGGAGGCGTCAAAGACGGTGTATTCCGCAGTGAGGCTCTGGCCCCAGTTGGTGCTTTCCTTTGCAGAGGAGGCGTCGATGGAAACGGGTGTGGTGCTGTCGGCGACCTCTTCGCGGGAGACGGCGTCCTTGATCACGACGCTGCTGCACTTGATCTCTCCGCCGCCGTTGGCATAAACAGCGATCTCGTAAACAGGCGAGAAGTCAACGCTGCCCAAGGCCTTGATGAGCTCTGTATGCTCGGCGGTGGCCACGCCGTCGCCGAAGGTGGCGGGGATGACCTCGCAGGTGGCGGGCTCTCCGGCGCCGCCGTTGGCGTCGCTGTCGCTGTTCCAGTAGGTGAGCACCAGCTTTACGGGGCTCTCCGCAGCGCCCTCTCCGCCCTCATAGTTGATGGTGATGGAGGTGGAGTTTGAGATCTGCACAGGCGAGAATTTCGCCTGCGGGATAACGTAGGACACGCCCTCTGAGGTAGACTTGGAGGTGCTGGATTTCACCTCGATATCCTCTGCCGAGGCACTCATGGCGAAGGCCGAAACAGCCAGCACGGCGCCCGCAAGGATGGATAATATTTTCTTTATCATAAGCTTGATCTCCTTTGTCTGAGATGGATATACTTCTATGTAGTAAATTATAGCACACCCCCGAAAAACAGTCAATTTCGCTATATGGAGAAAAAAAGCCCGTTTTCCGCCCTCAAGTAGTAAAAACCTACAAATTATAAAATATTTATTAAAATATATTGCACAAAAAAAGACGCCCTTCTTTGTATATATCGACAACATCCAAGATATACAAACAGGCCCGAAAGCTGCTTGCTCTCGGGCCCGTGATATCAATATCAGCCGAGGACTACCTCTACCTCGTGCTCTGTGCCTGCCTCAAATACGGGCAGAACATTTCCGTTGATCTTGACACCGTCAACAACTACGCTCTTGACACCCTTGCTGATGTGGTCGGGGTTCTTGAAGGTGATGTTGTAGGTGTTGCCGCGGAACTTTCTGGTAAGCTTGTAGCCGTCCCAAGCCTCGGGGATGGCGGGGTCTACCTTGAGGCCGTTGTAATCGGGGATGATGCCGAGGATGTACTGGGAGATAGCCACGAAGTTCCAGGAGGCTGTACCTGTCAGCCAGCTGTTCTTGGCCTCGCCGTGTCTCTTGGCGTCCTTGCCCGCGATCATCTGGGCGTAAACATAGGGCTCGGTCCTGTGCAGGTCGGAGATATCCTCAAGATATGCGGGAGCGATCTTGGAGTAATACTCGAAGGCCTGATCGCCGCGGCCGATAGCTGCCTCGGCGCAGATTATCCAAGCGTTGTTGTGGCAGAAGATACCTGCGTTCTCCTTGTAGCCTGCGGGGTAGGTCGAGATCTCGCCGTACTCCTTGTAATACCTTGTGAAGGCGGGGTTGTTGAGCACCAGACCGTACTTGGAGTCCAGATACTTCTTCACGCTGTTCATGGTGAGGATGTCCTTGCCGCTCTCCTTGCCGAGGCCGCCCATTACGGCGAAGCCCTGAGGCTCGATGAAGATCTTGCCCTCCTCGTTCTCGTGAGAGCCCACCTTCTTGCCGAAGTCGTCGTAGGCGCGGAGGAACCACTCGCCGTCCCAGCCGTACTCCATGGTGTTCTTGTTCATCTTGTCGATCTCGGCCTGGGCCTTGGCGGCCTCGTCCTCAAGTCCCTTGTACTTGCAGAGGGCAACGTACTCGGGTCCGATGAAGCTCATCATAGCAGCTACCATTACGGACTCTGCGATCTGGCTGAACTTCTTCTCGCCGTACTTGGGAGAGGTGTAGGTCTGGAAGCTCTCGCCGGGGGTGTCGGAATGGCAGGAGAGGTTCAGGCAGTCGTTCCAGTCGGCTCTCATTGCAAGAGGCAGTCCGTGAGGACCAACGCAGCCTGCAACGTGCCAGAAGCTCATTTTCAGGTGGTGCATCATGCTCTGAGCCTTGCTCTCGTCGTTGTCGTAGGGCACCTGCTCGTCCAGAATACTGTAGTCGCCTGTTTCCTTTATGTACTGTGCGGTGGAGAGGATCATCCACAGCGGGTCATCGGAGAAGTCGCCGCCGATGGCGTCGTTGCCCTTCTTGGTAAGGGGCTGATACTGGTGATAGCAGCCGCCGTCCTCGAACTGAGTAGCGGCAAGGTCAAGGATACGCTCTCTTGCTCTGTCGGGGATCTGGTGAACGAAGCCCAGCAGATCCTGATTGGAATCGCGGAAGCCCATGCCGCGGCCGATGCCGCTCTCGAAGTAGGAGGCGGAGCGGGACATATTGAAGGTCACCATGCACTGATACTGGTTCCAGATATTTACCATTCTGTTGAGCTTGTCGTCAGCGGTCTCAACATGGTACTGAGACAGCAGGCCGTTCCAGTATTCCTTCAGCTCTGCCAGAGCCTTGTCGGCCTTCTCGGCGGTGTTCATGGCCTCGATCATCTCATAGGCCTTCTGCTTGTTCATGGAGCCGTCGGCGTTCCACTTGTTCTCGCCGTTCTCAACATAGCCAAGCAGGAACACAAGGCTCTTCTCCTCGCCTGCGGCAAGGGTGATCTCCAGACAGTGAGAGGCAACGGGGCTCCAGCCGTCGGCAACGGAGTTCTGAGGCTTGCCCTCGAAGACTGTGCCGGGGTTTGCAAAGCCGTTGTAGATGCCGCCCATGAAGGTCTCTCTGTCGGTATCAAAGCCTGCGATATCGGCATTTACGGTGTAGAAGGCAAAGTGGTCGCGGCGCTCCTTGTACTCGGTCTTGTGGAAGATAGTGGAGCCCTCGATCTCTACCTCGCCTGTGTTGAAGTTTCTCTGGAAGTTCTCGCCGTCGTCGCTGGCGTTCCAGAGGCACCACTCGAGGAAGGAGAAGAGCTTGAAGCTCTTGGGCTTGTCGGAGGTGTTCTTGAGCACCATCTTCTGGACCTCGCCGTTGAAGTTCTGGGGAACGAAGAAGCTCACCTCTGCGGAGAGGCCGTTCTTTTCGCCCTTGATAACGGTGTAGCCGATGCCGTGACGGCAGGAATAGCTGTCCAGTTCGGTCTTTACAGGGCTCCAGCCGGGGGACCATACGCACTCGCCGTCGTTGATGTAGAAATACTTTCCACCCATATCAACGGGAACGTTGTTGTAGCGGTAGCGGGTGATCCTCCTGAGGCGGGCGTCCTTGAAGAAGCTGTAGCCGCCTGCGGTGTTGGAGATGAGCGAGAAGAACTCCTGTGTGCCCAGATAGTTGATCCAGGGATAGGGAGTTCTCGGGTTGGTGATGACGTACTCCTTGTTTACGTCATCAAAGAAACCGAATTTCATAGAAATTCCACCTTTCATGAGTTATGTATAAAAATTTATTTTCATAAATTAATACCGGATTTACTTGAAGCCGACGCTGTCGTAGATCACCGAATGCTGGAAATAAGTCACCTCTATGGGAGTGCCGTAGAGCGCTGGGTCCGCAAAGTCGGTGTATTCGGCCTCCTGTATCAAGCGCCATGTGCGGGAGGATGCCCGCTCGTTGAGCGCCTCGCCGCCCGAGAGCTCGTCAAACTTATCCCGAGGGATGACCAGCACGATGCTGTCGGAGGTCCCTGCCTCGTCAAAGGCCAGTATGCAGTCGCTGCCGCGGGTGCAGAGGACGTATTTCTCCACAGTCACGGTGCGGGGGTTTTTGAGCTCGTAGTTTATATTGCTCACTGCCTTGGCGGAGCCGAACAGCGTAAAGCCTATTATCACGGCCGCTCCCACGGTGAATATCAGCTGATACACAGAGCTGCGCCTGCCTCTCCATGTCTTGAAGCATACTATTATAAAAATAACAGCAAAGAGCGTTGCGACAAGCAGAGCGGTGACATTTGTGTGCATAAAGCGCTCGACAGTGGCTCTGCCGCCCAGCAGGTCTGCGCCTTTCAGGGACTCGCGCCTCAGCCAGCCTATCAGCAGGCTCGGCAGGGCAAAGACCGCAAATATGGCTGCCCACTTTTTCTTTTCCTCGTTCTGCTCGTGCAGGCCCGCAGCCTCAGCGACTGCGTCCGTGGCGACGTGCCTTATGATCTCTCCGCCTATGCCGAACGGCATCCTCTATTCCTCCCAACAGCCTTTTATGTTATGCCAGCGTAAAGAACCTCTGTCTGCACTCGAAGCTCTCGCCCTTTTTGAGCTCCTTATGGCCCGAGACCTCGGGCTTGAGGCCGAGGTTTGCGGCATTTATCATGGCGGTCATGGGCTCGGGGCAGAAATAGCCGTTGCCGCCCCGGTCGTTCCACATATTCCAGAATTTATATTCCTTCGACACCTCGTTGCAGACCCGCTTGCCTGTGGACTTGTCCGTTACGGTAACGCCGTAGAAGGGCTTGCCGTCAAGCTCTCCCTCGACTGCGGTGTACATATCGTTGCTTATCTGGTGCAGCACAGGGCGCATGGAGCCGTTCTTATAGCGCATATCCTTGTATGTAAGAGGCAGCAGCTCCTCGGTAGGCAGGCAGCGCTCATTGAGCTCGCACTTCTCGCCGATGGGAACGGTAAGGCGCAGGCCCGTCTGCTTGCCGCCGGGTGTCATGGGGGCGTTCATGCAGGTGTGGGTGCAAAGAGACACAGGCAGCCGCTTGTCCGAAAGGTTCTCGAGGGTAAGGGTCTGCACCAATCCCTCGGCCTCCGAGAGCTCGTACTTATAGGTCAGCCTGAAATCCACAGGGAAGCAGGAATACATCTCGTCATCCTTGCCGAAGGTATAGGTGGTGATGCAGACGGCCTTGTCGCCCTGCACCTCCGCCAGCTCCAGCTTGTGAGCGCGCTTGTGGGCCCAGCCGTGGATGTGGTTGCCGAACAGGGTCTCGTTCACGGGCAGGTGATAGGTGGCGTCGCCGGTCTTGAGCACGCCGCCGTCAAAGCGGTTGGGCAGATAGAGGGTAGGCAGGCCCCAGATCTCCCGGGCCTTGTTGTACTGCGCCAGCGTGCAGGCCTCGGAATAGCGGAAGACCTCGATATCGTTTTCTGTATCGAAGAGCCTGAGGACGCTGCTGCCCGTCAGCGGCGAGATCACGGCGAAATACCTTCCCGCCTCCAGCCTTACACAGTCGATGCCCTTGCACTTGAAAGCGGTATCTACCGAACAACCCATATATATACAACTCCTTTTTCAGATATTACTCATATATTACATATATATCAATTATAACATATTCGGCCATGGATGTCCAGTCTTTTTTATTATTTTTTTATAAAATTTGGGCAAAAAAAAGGCAGGACACGATGCCCTGCGAAAACAAAATGAAAAAAACTATGTGTAGAACAAAAGAAAGGAGACAACAAAACGGATGTAAGTCAAACATATAGTTTGTGCTTAACACCATAATCATTATAATATTTTCACATATAAATGTCAAGAAGCAACACGGAAATTTAAAATTTCGCAATGCTTTTTCGGCGCATTGTACAAAGGCGCGGGGCGCTTTATGGACAATTCACATAAAAACAGGCCCGTTTATGTCGGAAACGAAAAAATTTCACCCCTAAAACATTTGATTATCAATAAGCCATCACGAAACGCCCACGAAAACCCCGAAAACCGAAAAAGGGGACAGGAGCAGTGCAATTTTCTTCTACAGGCTAATAATCTACCACCCTCCGCCGCTGCGCGGCAGAGGACGCGGTGCCCGAAATGCTATGTACCCCTGCGGCGCGGGGAAAGGAAGCCGCAGGGCCGCGGCTTCCATGCAGTCCCCATCGGGCGGAAGGGCAGGCTCAGGCGACTCCCCTTCCTCGCGCCGCAGAGAAAGCGCCGAAGGCGCCCCTTCTCTTGCCTCTTGCCTCTAAAAGCGAAGCGCTCTTGCCTCTAGAGGCTCAGAGGTCGTGCTGGCGCGATTCGATGAGCTCGCTGTCCTTGAAAAACAGCGAGATGCACCAGATGGCCGAAACTGCCACGAGCACATAAACTATCCTGCTGAGGATGGCGGTGGGGCCGCCGAAGAGGAAGGCGACAAGGTCGAACTCGAAAAGCCCCACAAGGCCCCAGTTCACGCCGCCGACTACCAGCAGGAAAAGAGCTATCCTGTCAAGCATGGTGATCTCTCCTTTCACGAGAAACGTTTTTTCTTTAAGACGTCTTGCGTCCCGTGGTGTTATTATTGCCCGAGAACGAGGGATTATTCAGCGCCGCGAGAAAAATTACGAAAAAGCGGTTGACAAATTGTTAAAAATAAATTATCATATAAATGAATATATCATATGGTATATCCGAACAACAAAAAACGACACGGCACAGATGGATCTGCGCCGTGCACTGATAAGGAGGAAACCAGATGTTTTGCAGAAAATGCGGAAACAGACTGCCCGACGACTCGGTCTTCTGCCCTGCCTGCGGCCAGAGCGTGAATGAAGCACCTAAGCCCGTGAGCGAGGTCGCGCCCACGATATACGAGCCGCGTACGGCGCCCGAGCAGACCGAGAACGGAAATATTGTCTTTGAGTCTCCCAAAGCGGCTCCCGTTCTGGCCGAGGCGCCATACATCCGTCCCGAGAGCTACGAGCCCGCCCCTGCCGCAGCAGCCCCTGCGGCCGCTGTAAAGGTAAAGAAGCGCTCGCCCATCAAGGCGATAGTGCTGATACTGGCGGCGCTGGTGCTGGTAGCGGCGATAGTATTCGTGCTGATGCGCTTTGTTTTCAGAAGGCCCGGCGACGCCATCGTTACCGCCTTCGGAAAGACCCTCTCGGCCGACAGCTTCAAGGTGGAGGCGACCATCGAATACGACTACGAGGAGCTCTTTGATTTTCTCACCGACGTTATGGATGAGGACCTTGAATACAAATCCGA
Source organism: Ruminococcus sp. (assembly GCA_017480485.1). The sequence goes on from JAFVAN010000015.1 coordinate 104,487, forward strand.
GGATGAGATGAAGCAGCACATCGAGGACGAGTACGGCTACATCGTTGACGAGTGGAAGACCACAGCCTACGGCGCAGTAAGCGGCAAGGAGCAGGATTTTGTGGTCTATGCCCAGATCGCAGAGATGTGCCAGTTCCGCTTCGACGAGGACTACATTGAGCTGAAGCTTGGCAACGCCTACCTTGAGGGCCGCGGCATCGAGACCCAAGAGGAAAAGGAAAAGACCAAGGGCGATATCAAGGACATTTTCGACATGGTATCCTCCAGAGACATCGCCAATGGCGTGAAGGACAACAAGGAAATAAACTCCGACCTTAAAAAGTATTTCGCCAAGAACTACGATCAGGCCCCTCTGGTGCTGGCGGAGCTCTTGAACGACACCGACGCCAAGTACATCAAGGACTATGAAAAGAGCGGCAGCTCCTATTCCTACACAATAGATATCTTCAAGTTCCTGCGGGCGGTGGAAAAGAACAAGACCCTCAAATGCACCGACGAATTCAGCGAGATGCTGGACGACATGGAGGAGGAGCTGGACGAAGAGGGCATCCAGGACCTGCAGTGCAAGCTGACTGTCTCCACCAGCTGGGGCCGCCTTGACACCATCGAGGTCACCCCCATCATCGAGGACTATCAGCCCGTGACCACCACGGTAAGGTTCTACGACTACAACAAGGTAAAGAGCGATGACCTGGAGATGCAGGACTTTGACGGCGACTTCGACCCGATCCTGACGCCCTCTATCATTGAATACAAGGAAAAGAGCGACCTGAGAGAGGCCAACAGCATGGCAAAGGCCGTTTACACCGAGATCAATAACACTCTCTCATGGTATTACTACAACCAGTCCTATAAGTACAAGAGGTTCGGCAAGAAGCTTTCGGAATACGACAGGTATGACAACGTTCAGGACAGCGCAGTCGAGGCGATGCTCTGGTATATAGATGAGGACGAGATGAACGATTATTATGTATTCTTCAGCACCAACAACGGCCAGTCTGCGAAGCTGGTACAGGTAAAGGGCCCCAACGGCATCGTTGGCCAGTACCCGAACCCGGCCTCCACTATCGACGAAGCCAAGGCCATCAAGATGTCCCCGGAGGACTGAAACGCTGGCGCTCAGTGAATAGTGAATAATGAATAATGAATAGTTAAGGTATCGCCTGCGGCGATGATTTAAAGTTTGCACAGCGGACGCCTTGACTATTCATTATTTTTTTGAGATCGCTTGCACATTTTTTGGCGCTTCATTCGTATGCACTGTGAGGGAGAATGGCCGAAAGGGGGGAACGCTTATGGAAAGGCAGAGAGTGGCAAGGCTCTATGAGCTCTATGCCGACACCGTCACGCGGGCGGCCTGGCACTGCTGCGGAAGCCTGCACACCGCACAGGACTGCGCCGAGGAAGCGTTCCTGCGGCTCATGAAGCAGGAGGAGATAGAGGAGGCGCGGGCGCTGCCCTGGCTCATAAGAACGGCGGTCAACTGCGCCAAGGACGATATCAAGGCCTTTGAGCACAGCCGCACCGTGCCCCTTGACGAGGGCCTTGACAGCGAGACCGATGACCAAGCCCTGCTGGCAGAGCGGGCCGCCATGAGGGCCATGCTCTCGCTGGAGGAGCGGTACAGGCTGCCCCTCTATCTGCATCTGGCGGAGGGGTACACGATACTCGAGACCGCCCGCCTGCTGGGCAAGGGCTTCAACACCACGGCCTCGCTGATAAGGCGGGGGAAAAAGCTGCTGCGGGCGGCGTATGAAAGGGAGGGCTTCTGATGCGGAAAAGTGACGCGGAAAAGAATTACATCAGCGGGATAAAAAAGCTGTCGGCCAAGGAGAACCCCTTTGCAGAGGATGACAGAGAGCCGGAGCACAAGAGCCCTGTGAGCCTCCGCCCAAGGTACGGCTGGGCTGCTGCGGCGGCGGTGCTGATGCTTTGCATAGCGGCGGGGGCGCTGCTTTTCCGTGGCGGGCTCAGCAGGGACGAAAGCTCCTCCGCTGCCGACAGGACCGCCCGAGAGGGAGGCTCATCCGAAGCATCCGAGGCCCCAGAAATTCGGGAGGGGCGGGAACCGCCGCTGAAATATTCCAATATCTCCGAAGCCGTTGCGGCCTACGCCAAAGCAGACAAGGAGACCTGCGAGCTGCTGCGCTACAGGGACTCTCTCGCAGAGAACAGCGAGGAGGCCAAAGATGCCCTGCGCTCGGAGCAGCAGCAGCTGGACACCCAAGAGAAGACCCGACGGGAGGCCGTTGACTTTCTCGAAGAGGTTAGGGCGGGGGTAATCTTCCTTGATGCCACCAGCTACGAGGGGGACGAGGGCGTGTACCTAAAGCTCTACAACGGCCTTGACACAGAGCTGCGGCTGACGGGCGGTGCCACGGTCTACGAAAGCAGCACGGGAGTGAAATACTCAGAGCTCCCCGCCACGGACAGCTGCACCATTGCCCCCGGGGCCGTGGGTGAAGTGAGAATAACCCCCGAGACCAGCCTGCGTGCCGAATACTCTCTGGTATTGGATGAAGCACAGGACCTGTTCGTCGGCTGCACCTTCAACGGCGCGGACATCATCTCCGCCCTTTCCCGAGACCGCACCGAGGAGCTGCTTACGGAGCTGGAAAAAACATAAAGCCTCTTTCACTTCTTGCCTCTTGCTTCTAAAGCTCTTGCCTCTTGAGGCGCACACTTTTCGCCCCCTCATTCGTATACAGGATGAGGGGGCGAAACTATGGTAAGAAAAAACCTTAGAGGCCTTGTGAAGAACGAGCCTGCGCTGCTGTGCATAATGCTGATAACCGTATTCTCTTCGGCGCTGCTGCTCTATTTCTCCTACGGCCTGTACCAAAACTACAATGTGCGGCTGACGGAGGAGAGCACGGAATACACGGAGCTCACCCTTGAAGTGAACCCGGGGATGACCCTGACCAAGAGCGGGCTGTGCAGCTTTGTGGAGGCCCTGCCCCGAGAGACCGCCGACAATGTGGAGATCTTTCTGGCCACCGCGAGATCGGGGAGCATCGCCGACCACAGGCCGGTCACTGACGAGCTGAGGGCCGCCATCGCCGAGCGCTTCGGGGGCAACATCATGGTGGATGAGGCAGGCAACAGCAGCACACTCGACGAAAACACGGTGATAACCGACTACAACGGGGCGATCTTTTATTTTCGCTTTCGGTATAATGACGGCGGCTACAAGTACATCGAGCTGCCCGAGTCTGCCCTGCACGACGGGCGGACCCTTTCCGGCGGACGGTTCTATACCGACGAGGAATACAACACAGGCGCCCACGTGGCCGTGGGAGGCGATATGGGCTTTGAGCTGTCGGACTTCCTGACCGAGGACGGCAAGGCATGGCTCTGGGGCGAGGAGTACGAGCTCATCGGCACGGCGGGAGCCAACGCCCTGCCGACGCCGCCCCTGACGGCGGCCCCAGACGATCTGGCGCTGGAGCCGTATCTTGGCCTGTACTTCGTAAAGGCCCTGAACAGCACCCAGTACGCAGACCTTAAAAACACCGCCGAGGCGGTGCTGCCCGGGATGTTCCGCTTTGAGGAGCTCACCTTCCCCGACAGGGAGAGCGCCTATGTCTACAGCAATATCATCCTTATCTCGGTGCTGATCGCGGTGATGTCGGGGATAAACTTTGTGATGCTCTACCGCTGCATACTCAGGCGCAGGCGCCGCGCTCTGGCAATAACGCGGCTCTGCGGGTGCAGCCTGCTGCGGGCGGGGGCGGGCTATGTGGCGGAATGTCTGGTGCTCAGCGTGCCTGCCTTCGGGGCGGGGCTTGCGGTGTACATCCCGCTGATGAAGCGCAGGCTCTCGGGGCTGTTCCCCTACATGGAGGCCGCCTACAGCCTGCGGGTCTACGCGGGGATATTCGGGGTCTATCTTTTAGTGCTGCTTCTGCTGCTGACAGTGATGACGGCCATGAGCATCCGCGGCAGCATCTCGGCGGCAGTAAGGAAAAGGGGGTGAGGGTATGCTTTTTCGGTATGCTCTGCGGTCAATGAGGAAATATCTGCTTGGCAATGCGCTGACGGTGATGCAGCTGGCGGCAGTGCTTTGCATGACAGCCTTTATGATAAGCTCAGTCTCGCTGCGGCTGGCCCGCTGGGCGCCCTTTCGGGACGAATTCTCGGGCAGCGGGAGGCTGGTGGTCTTTACAAGCTTTGCCCACAACGGCGACCTCACGGGGAACTTTAGCATGGTGAACACAAATGCTGACATGAGCGCCCTGCTTGGCACCGAGGTCAAGGCCCTTGGCACACATATGTGTTCGGCGGACATAAAGGACGGCCTTGACGGCATAGTGCTGCGCAGCGCCGACAGAGAGCTCATCAACAGGTACTCCCCGGAGCTAAAGGCGGGAGAATGGTTCAAGGGCAGCGGTCTCTGCGCCGCCGTGACCGAGGGCTGCGGCTACTCCCTCGGCGACAGGATAGTGATAGGCTGCGACACCCGAGAGGACGGCAGGCGGGAGCTGACCGCCGAAGTGACTGCCGTTATCTCGGGAAAGGCGAAGCTTGCGGGCTTTGCGGGCGAGAACGACGGCCCTCAGGCCGAGACCTTCGAGCTTTTCTACCGCTGCCCCGAGGAGGACAGCGGCACCCGGGGCGTGGTGCTGCTGGACGACAGCGCTCTGCCCGAGGACATGGTGCGGGCCTATGCGGGGGCGGTGCTCCTGAGCTATCCCGAGGGGGCCGACGAGGAGCAGATCACGGAGCTCTTACGGGGCGCTGGCAGCGTGTTCTCGATCTCCATGCCCGCCCTTGAGGAGGCCAGCCGCAGCTATCTTGCCCTGCGGGTCCGTGACCTGCTGCCCCTGACGGTGATACTCTGCGTCATGGCCCTTGTGAGCAGCATAAGCACTGCCGCCCTCTCAACGCGGCAGCAGCTGCGGGACTATGCGGTGCTCTCACTCTGCGGCCTGCGCAAGGGGCGGTGCGTGGTCATCGGGCTGATGCAGAACGCAGTGTGCCTCTGCCTTGCGGGGGCGGTGTCGGCGGCGGGTGCGGCACTTATCAGGGCACATTGGCCCGAGAGCCTCTACCTGCACCTTGACGTGCTGCTGCTGGCGGGAGAGGCGGCCATAGGGGCGCTGTTCCTGCTGGTATCTCTGGCGGCGCCTGCGCTGATGATCGGCAGGAGCAGGATACAGGATGTTCTCGGGAGCGAATAAGAGGTGAATGTATAATTCGGCGGAAAAATGGTATCTCTCCCCCCGTAGGTGGAGAATACCTTTTTCCGCACCCCCCCGAGCCGCGTTAGCGGCGAGGGCAAATAAAACAGTGGAGATAATTATAATTCAAAATTGTAAAAGCAACCTGTAATTATGGATTTCCGATGTTTTACGATCGACTAAGTGAATAATAGAAGGAGGCAGCTATGATAGAGCTTAAAAACATCGTAAAGACCTACAACAAAGGCAGACAGAACGAATTCGAGGCCCTGCACGGCATCTCGGCCAAGATTGAGGACGGCGAGCTGGTGGCCATCATCGGCAGGTCGGGGGCGGGGAAAAGCACCCTGCTGCACATACTGGCCTGCATCGACGGCTGCGACAGCGGCGAATACCTGATAGACGGCGCCCCTGTCAAGGGCCTGTCGGAGCGACGCAGCGCTGCGCTTCGCAACGAAAAGCTTGGCATGGTGATGCAGGACTTCGCCCTAATCGAGGACTTCACGGCCCTTGAAAACGTGCTGCTGCCCCTGAATTTTTCGAGAAAAAGAAAGAAGGGCAGGCGGGAGCGCGCTCTCTCGGCCCTGCGGTCCGTTGGCATCGAGGAGCTGGCGAAGAAGCCCTGCTCGAAGCTCTCGGGCGGGCAGAAGCAGCGGGTGGCAATAGCGAGGGCCATCGTCAACGACCCCGCCCTGATACTTGCGGACGAGCCCACAGGCGCCCTCGACACCGCCACCTCGGCGGAGATAATGGAGCTCTTCAGGCGCCTTAACGAGACGGGGCGGACGGTGGTCATCGTCACACACGACCCGAAGATAGCCGAGCAGTGCGGGCGGGTCATCGAGATCTGCGACGGCAGGGTGCTGGACCGTGGCTGAGGAGACAAAACAGCAAAGGCCATTTTGCACCGCTGCGGAGCAGCGCAGTTTTTATTAGGCCGAAAGAGGGTATTCCCCCGCCGCTGGCGGGGGAATACCCTCTTTCGGCACCCGCAAAATATGAAAATTGATTTCCGTGTTTTTTCGGCAAACCCCTTGACAAACAGACCTGCTGTTGCTATAATAGTATACGGTGCTTTAACGAATAAAAGCATAAAAGCGTTAAAGGACTAAAATGCAATTAACGGAAGGATATGTTTCAATGGTTTTGACATGGACTGTGCTGATAGTGTACCTGATACTTATGGTCGCCATCGGCGTGTACTACCGCAGAAAGACCGCCAGCGTCGCAGATTTTGTGCTGGGCGGAAGGACCCTCGGCCCCTGGTTCACGGCCTTTGCCTACGGCACCTCTTACTTCTCTGCCGTTATCTTCGTGGGCTATGCGGGCAAATTCGGCTGGAGCTACGGCGTGGCCTCCACCTGGGTGGGCATCGGCAACGCGATACTGGGCTCGCTGCTGCCATGGATGATACTGGGAAGGCGTTCCCGCATCATGAGCAAGCACATGGAGGCAAAGACCATGCCCGAGTTCTTCGAGAAGCGCTACGACTCAAAGGCGCTGAAGATCGCCTCGGCCATAATAATCTTTATCTTCCTTATCCCCTACACCGCCTCGGTGTACAACGGGCTTTCCAGACTCTTTGAGAAAGGCTTCGGCATTGAGTACAAATACTGCATCATCATCATGGCCGTGTTCACCGCAGCATATGTTATCCTTGGCGGCTACAAGGCCACTGCCCTTTCGGACTTCATCCAGGGCGTGATAATGCTCATCGGCATCACCGCAGTTATCGTCGCGGTGCTGAACATGAACGGCGGCCTCTCGGGCTCTGTTGACAAGATGGGCGAGATAGAGAGTGCATCGGGCAAAACAGGCGAATACGCCTCTCTCTTCGGACCCGACCCCGTGAACCTTATCGGCGTTGTTATACTTACCTCCCTCGGTACCTGGGGTCTGCCCCAGATGGTGGGCAAATTCTACGCCGTCAAGGACGACAGATCCATCAAGACAGGCACCATCGTTTCCACCGTTTTCGCCGTTGTTGTGGCGGGCGGCTGCTACTTCCTTGGCGGCTTCGGCAGGCTGTTTGCAGAGGTCGGTGAGGGCGGCGCACCAGTGGGCGGCTTCGACGGCATCGTTCCCACCATGATGGAAAAGCTATCGCCCTTCCTCTTTGCGGTAGTGCTGGTGCTGGTGCTCTCGGCCTCTATGTCCACGCTCTCGTCTCTGGTGCTCACCTCCAGCTCGGTGTTCACCATCGACCTTATCAAGCCCTTCAAGAAGGACATGAACGAGAAGCAGGAGCTGCTCATCATGCGCATATTCATCGGCTTCTTCATCCTCGTTTCCGTCATCATCGCCATCTTCACCCTTGAGAACCCCCAGACGGTGATCTCGTCCCTGATGGGAATTTCATGGGGCGCGCTGGCAGGCGCTTTCTTGGCGCCCTTCCTCTATGGCCTGTATTCCAAGAAGATCACCAAGGCCGCAGTCGGTACCTGCTTTGTGGTAGGCGTCGGCGTGACGGTAGTGCATATGTTCATCTACACCCTGAAGCTCGTGCCCTCGGCCCCTGCCACCCTTGGCAAGCTGAGCCTGGCCTCGCCTGTTAATGCGGGCGCCTTCACGATGCTGCTGGGTCTGGTGCTCGTGCCGATAGTAAGCGCCATCACAGGCGGCAGCGGCAAGGACAAGGCCCAAGCCGAGAAGGTCTTCGAGTGCTACTCGAGGGATGACCTGTAAGGCGCTGCGAACAGACCATTGAACAGCACCTCTCCCCTGCGGGGGAGAGGTGCTGTTTTTCATCCGTCACACAGCAAAAATTGACAAGTCGTGTCCCCGTATCGCGAGGGAGCCGCCTCATATCACACAACTGTAAACGAGCTTGCGAGTGCTCACGCGACTTACGCCGTCCGCGTTAGGACAAAAAAGCTTTACTTTTTTTCTGAACTGTGGTATACTGAAAATATCCAAACTATATGAAATGAGGTCGTTTTTATGACAAACAGCTATGAGAGCCCCTTCTGCACAAGATATGCAAGTAAGGAGATGCAGTTCGTATTCTCCGCCGATAAGAAATTCACTACCTGGAGGCGGCTCTGGGTGGCGCTGGCAAGGGCCGAGATGAAGCTGGGCCTGAACGTTACTCAGGAACAGGTAGACAAGCTTTCCGCCCACATCGAGGACATCGACTACGCCAAGGCCGCAGAGTATGAGAAGAAGTTCCGCCACGACGTAATGGCTCACGTCCACACCTACGGCGACGCCGTCGGCGAGGAGGCCAAGAAGATCATCCACCTTGGGGCCACCAGCTGCTATGTCGGCGACAACACCGATATCATCATCATGCGGGACGCCCTGAGGATAGTAAAAAGAAAGCTGGTAAAGGTAATCGACCAGCTGGCTAAGTTCGCGGACAAGTACAAGGCCCTGCCCTGCCTGGCCTACACGCATTTGCAGCCCGCCCAGCTCACCACCGTGGGCAAGCGCGCTACTCTTTGGTGCAACGAGCTGCTCTACGATCTGGAGGACTTAGACTTCCAGCTTGGAAGGCTGCGGCTTCTGGGCTCCAAGGGCACCACAGGCACACAGGCCTCCTTCATGGAGCTCTTCCACGGCGACACCGACAAGGTGAAGGAGCTTGAGCGCCTTATCGCCGAGGAGATGGGCTTTGAGGGCGTTGTGCCCGTTTCCGGACAGACCTATTCGAGGAAGATAGACTTTGCCGTTTGTCAGGTGCTGGCGGCCATCGCCCAGAGCGCCATGAAGTTCGGCAACGACATCCGCCTGCTGCAAAGCTTCAAGGAGATCGAAGAGCCCTTTGAGAAAACCCAGATCGGCTCCTCTGCAATGGCCTACAAGCGCAACCCCATGCGGGACGAGCGCATCTGCTCGCTGGCAAGGTACGTCATGGTGGACGTTCTGAACCCCGCCTTCACCGCCGGAACACAGTGGTTCGAGAGGACTCTGGACGACTCCGCCAACAAGCGCATCGCCGTGGCCGAGGCATTTCTGGGCGTTGACGCCATACTCAACATAATGCTCAACGTCACCGACCCCGAGAACGGCTTGGTGGTATACGAGAAGATAATCCGCAAGAGAGTTATGGCGGAGCTGCCCTTTATGGCCACTGAGAACATCATCATGGACTGCTGCGAGAGAGGCGGCAGCCGTCAGGACCTTCACGAGCGCATCAGGGAGCTGTCCATGGAGGCAGGCGCCCACGTTAAGCGCGACGGCCTTGATAACGACCTTGCCGACCTTATCGCCGCCGACCCCATGTTCGACATCACCCGCGAGAAGCTGGAGGAGATAATGAAGCCCGAGAACTACATCGGCCGCTGCCCCCAGCAGGTAGAGGAGTTCATCGAGAACTGCGTTCGCCCCGTGATCGAGGCCAACGGCGTTTCCGATGACGTGGCGGAGATAAACGTATAATTTCAGCCCCTATTCCGTCCGCGCAGCGGACACCATAATTGTGCATTGTGCATTGAAAAAAGGAGCGTTCTTATGAAGCTTATGCAATTCCAGATCGACGACATCATCAAGGTGGCGCTGCTGGAGGATATCAACTACATCGACGTCACCACCGACTACCTTGTTGACGACAGCAGAGTGAACACCGCCTATTACCTTGCAAAGGACGAGGGCGTGCTCTGCGGGATAGATATCGCCATGCGGGTCTTCACCCTTCTGGACGACACCGCAAAGGCAGAGATACTTATCCACGACGGCGAGCCCGTGAAAAAAGGTGACATCATCGCCCGCATCACGGCCCACACCCGAGCCCTGCTGAAGGGCGAGCGGACGGCCCTGAACCTTATCCAGCACCTCTCGGGCATCGCAACCGCCACCAACAGGTGTGTGAAGCTGGTGGAGGGCACCAAAGCCACCATTGCCGACACCCGCAAGACCCTTCCCGGGCTGAGGGTGCTGCAAAAATACGCCGTCACCGTAGGCGGCGGCAGGAACCACCGCTACAACCTTTCTGACTGCGCCATGCTCAAGGACACCCACCTGGACGCCTACGGCTCCATGACGGGGGCCGTTAACGCCCTGCGTGAAAAGATGGGCCACACCGTAAAGATAGAGGTAGAGGTAGGCAGCCTTGATGAGCTTCGGGAGGCGCTGGAGCTGGGCGTGGAGATAATAATGCTGGACAACATGAGCTGCGAGGAGATGAGTGAGGCTGTCAAGCTCACAGCGGGCCGCGCTAAGCTCGAGGCCTCGGGCAACGTCACCGCCGAGACCATCCGCGCCATTGCGGAGACGGGCGTGGACATAATCTCTATGGGCGCCCTGACCCATTCGGTGAAGGCCTTTGACATTTCGATGAAGATGGAGAAGTGAGTCATGGCAAGAGTAAGAGTTGTTGACCCCAAAGGGCAGAAAATAGGGCTGGTAGTGGGCCTGATAGTCGGGCTGGTGTTCATTGTCATCGGCTGTGTGATGTTTTACTCCATCGGGCAGAGCGAGAAGAAGTGCACCGAGCGGGTAGACGGCATCGTAGCAGAGCTCAAGACTCGCAAGACCAAAAAGACAAGAAAGAAGACCTCCACCACCACCTACGCCCCCGTTTATGAATACACCTACAATGGGACGAAATACAGGGTCGAGAGCACTACCTCCTCGAATCCCCCCGCCTTTCAGCAGGGCCAGCAGGTAGAGATAATGATAGACCCTGACGAGCCCACCCACATCTACGTCCCGGGGGACAAGACGGCAAGGACGCTCTGCATAGTGTTCACGGCCATAGGCGGAGTCTTCTCGGCCCTTAGCGCCCTGATACTCGTGCTGACCATACGGCGGGAACGAGCCACAGCGTCTACAGTCTACATCGGGTCCCAGGAGACCGTTGACCCGGAGCAGTTCTGGCGCTGAACAGAGCCCCAGACCGACGCCGGCAAAAAAACGACCATAACTCGGCGAAAAAAAGGTATCTCCCCTCCCGCAGGGAGGGAGAATACCTTTTTCCGCACCTCCCCGAGCCGCCCCGGGCGGCGAGAGCAAAAGAAAGACCACAGATCAAAGAAAGATAAAACAAACAGAACAAAACGGAGAACAGCTATGACACTTTACAACACCAAAGCTAACAAGAGGCTCAAGATAGCCTCTGTGGCCTGCCTGATCATCGGGTGCATCATCCTGATCCTCGTGTGCGCCGCAGCGATAATTATCAGCCTTGACGCCAGGCACTGCACAGAGCCTGTTGAGGCCGTTGTTGCCGACCAGTACGTTTCCAACAGCGTCCGATCGAGGGGGGAGGACAAGACCCTCTACGCCCCGATCTTCACCTATGACTACAGCAACGAGACCTATACGTCAAAATATTCCTTCAGCGCAGGCTCCCCGGCCTATACGGTGGGCGAGAGCGTGAAGCTGATGATAGACCCCGAGGAGCCCACCCGGTTCTATATCCCGGGGGACAGGCAGCCGATAAAGCAGGCCATCCCCATCCTGTGCGGCGGGCTGCTGTTCACGGCGATAGGGCTGCTGGGGCTGGGGGCCCACAAGAGGCGGGCCCTGGCGCCGAATGCCACGGAGATAAAAAAATGATCTCCATCGGCTGAGCGCCGGACGAAAAACTAAATGAAAAAAGGAGCGCTGGCCATGCCGGGAATAACCGACTGCGAAAGACAATTCCACATCCAGACCCTGCCCGAGGAGGTGGGGCGATATGTTATCCTTGCGGGAGACCCTGCACGGGTGCCTCTCATAGCCCGGCTGCTGGAGGGTGCCGCACAGGTGGCCTACAACCGGGAGTTCAACGTGTATTCCGGGACCCTTGAGGGCGAGAGGGTCACTGTCTGCTCCACGGGCATAGGCGGGGCCTCGACGGCCATCGCCGTTGAGGAGCTGATAAAATGCGGGGCGGACACCTTCATCCGCGTTGGCACCTGCGGCGGGATAGCCGACAAGGTGCGGGGCGGAGATCTGGTGATTGCCTCCAGCGCCATAAGGGCCGAGGGGACCTCCTACGAGTACCTTCCCACGGGCTACCCTGCGGCGGCGGACTACGATGTGACTGAGGCTCTTGCAAGGGCCGCGGCCGCCCTCTCGCAGGACAGGGACGGCGCCAGATATCACGTCGGGGTGGTCCACTCCAAGGACAGCTTCTACGGGCAGGTAGAGACCGAGAGCTCCCCCGTGGCCTACAAGCTGCGTGAGCGCTGGCAGAGCTACATCCGCTGCGGCTGCCTGAGCTCCGAGATGGAATGCGCGGCGCTCTACTCCGTGACACAGGCAAGAGGCGCCCGAGGCGGCGCTGTGCTTACGGCCATCTGGAACATGGAGCGCTCTCACAGCGGCGTTGACGACACCCAGACCCTTGACTCCTCCCGCGCCATCCGCTGCGCCGTGGAGGCAGTAAGGCTGCTGATAAAAGAGAGCGGCAAAAATGGCTGAGAAAATACGTCGGCACATAGTTTTCTACGGCTCGGTGCAGGGGGTCGGCTTTCGCTACCGCGCCTATTATGCCGCCCGTGCCAACGGCGTCTCGGGCTGGATTCGCAACCGCTTCGACGGCGCTGTCGAGGCCGAGCTGGAGGGCGAGGAGCGCAGCATAGATGAGGTCATAATGGCCGTTGAGCGCGGGACCTTCATAAGCATCGAGCGGATGGAGGCCCGCACCGTGCCCCTCCACGGCGACTACGGCTTTGAGATAAGGGATTGAGCTTTCAGAGGTTAGAGGTGAGATGTTAGAGGTTAGACGCGGTGCGCCTTCGGCGTATATTTTTAAAATCGTCCGCTTCGCGGACACCTTATCTAACCTCTAATATCTAACCTCTGAATGCCCTTCCGGGCAGGTGATGTGATTGCTCCATGCGGTGATAGGTTTTTTAAAGGAAAACATAGTCTGCGATATTTTTCTGGTGCTGGGGCTTGTTACAATTTTTATTACTTACGTTGCGGCGCCCGCCGCAAGTAAAAAGTCGGGGCGTCATGTTTCGGGCATCCCCGCAGTGGGCGGCCTGCTGATAGCTCTGGGGTTTCTGACGTCCCCGGTGAAGTGGCTGGCCCTGCTGGGCCTGCTGGAGCCCGGCGTGCTCTATTTTATTTTCAGGTGCATCCCGGACATCATCAAGGCCGAGCGGGATACGAAGAACGCTGTACCTCCCGCCGAGCTGGAGGGCGGGCAGGTGCTTGAATACAGCACCTACAAAAACCGCTACGACGAGATCCGAACGCCCAACGGGCCCTACGAGGGCAGCTACATCGTCCATCCGATAGTGAGGTACATAATAACCAAAAAGGACGGCAGCTACCGACTGCTGGAGCAAGAAATGAACCAAAGGATCGCAAGGGTCACAGAGCACCCTTCGCTTGAGGCCTGCAGGGCGGCTGCTTCCCGCAAGGCAAAATGGAAAACACTTTAAGCATGAAAAAGGTAATTTAAAAACCAGCGAAAAATGCTCTCCCCGCCGTCAGGCGGGAGAGTGCATTTTCCGCGCCTCCGAGCCGCCGCAGGCGGCGAGGTCTGCTAAAACGGAGAAATAATTTTAGAAGGAGGTCTTTTAATGAACACCATCGAAGCAATGAAGACAAGAAGGAGCTGCCGCGATTTCCTTGACAGGATGCCAAACGAGCAGACCATCCGCGAGATCGCCGAGGCAGGCAGCTACGCCGCTTCGGGCATGAACAGGCAGGCGCCCATCATCATCTGCGTCACCGACCGCCGCACCCGCGACTGGCTCTCGGAGCTCAACGCCAGGATCATGGGCAAGGAGAACTTTGACCCCTTCTACGGCGCTCCCGCCATATTGATCGTACTGGCGGACAAGAACGTTCCCACCCACGTTTATGACGGCAGCCTTGTAATGGGAAATCTCATGCTTGCCGCCAGCGAAAAGGGTCTGGCCTCCTGCTGGATACACCGCGCAAAAGAGGAATTTGAGACCGAGGAGGGCCGCGAGCTCCTGAAGTCCCTTGGCATCGAGGGCGACTACGAGGGCATCGGTCACTGCGCTCTCGGCTACGCCGCAACCCCTGCCGCTCCCGCCCCTGCCCGCAAGGAGAATTATATCAGGTTTGTGAAGTGAGCGGAGGGTGAAAAACCCAAAGGCCGCAAAAGGCGGAAAAATATCACTTTACTTTTTTCAGAAGTTATGCTATAATTGTAGTGAGCGTAATTGCGCAAATCTTTTTTCAAAGGGGAAAATAACATGAACAAGAAATTACTTGCAGGCTTTCTTTCACTGACGCTGGCGCTTTCGGTGTTAACGGCCTGCGGCTCGTCCTCGGATGATGATGATGACGACGACGAGAGCATAGCTCCCAAGAAATCCCTTGCCGTTGATTCTGCGGCGCCGGAAGAAAGCGATGACACAAACGCGGAGAGCCAGCCCGAAGAGAGCGCGGCCGATACTGCCGCCCAAACTCAGGCCCCCGACGAGAGCGTTCCCGATTATTCCGTTGTTGACGAAAACGCAGGCGAGCCCCTGACGTCCGCCCTCAAAAAGCTCGGTGCCTTCCCATACAACAGCGATATGGATTATTACGGCTACATCGCGATAGTGGATTACGACACGAACTCCGGCAAGATGTTCGACTACCTGGGCAACCCCATGGCAGGCGGCGCACAGATCAGTGTGAACGACATTGCATATATAGATACCTCGCTGGGGCTCTACAGCTACGGCCTGCCCTCCGATGACGGACAGTACAGCTACATCTGCATTTTTGACGCCCTTGGCAACGAGCTCATCCCCATAAGCGAGAAGGTGGGCTATGCCGAGACCATCAACGAGCGCTACATCGCCCTTTACTATCCCGAGGGCATCACCACCAACAAGGACGAGGCTATCTACTTCAGGAGCAGCGACGGTATAGCCATCTCTCCCGGCGAGGACGACATTCTCTACAAGGGACACATCTCCATTTACGACCTTGAAACCAAGGCTCTGGTCCCCGACCTGAAATTCACTGAGGTCCCCAGACTCAAAGGCTACGGCGACATAATCCAGGTGGACTATGACTATTACTACGACTCTCAGGGCAAGGAGCTCGGCTTTAAGAAGGACGAGATAGAGCCCAAGGGCTCAAAGTTCCTCTTCAAGTATGACAGAGAATACAAAAAGTACTCTGTGCTTGACCACGACAAGAACACCCTCTTTACGCTTGACAAGGATGTAACGGTCTACTCTGTGAGCGACGACAACGAATACATCACCGTTTCCAAGTACGACAAGGATAAATCGGTCACCCTCATGGGCGTTGTGAACTCCAAGGGCGATCAGGTGGTAGATTACAAATACAAGTATCTCAGTCCCATAGGCGGCAGCTTCTACGAGTATCAGACCAGTGGCAGCAGCGATTACATTTACGGCATCCTTGACGCTGCAACAGGCAAGGAGCTCACCAAGGACGAGTACGACACCATCTACGACTACGAGGGCACAGGCTTCCTCAAGCTGAAAAACGACAGCGGCAACGTAATGATCGACACCGAGGGCAAGGAGCTTGCCAAGGCGAGCGATAACGACAACCTCAGCTACGCCCCCTATTACATCAAGGACGGCGACAACTACAAGATGCTCAACTACTCCACCAAGGAGTTCTCCATTGATGTTGGCGACTACTACAGCGACTACTTCAAGGGCATATTGGTAGAGGACAAGGACAACAAGGCAGTATACGATGTACGCACAGGCGACAAGATCCTTGAAGGCTACGACAAGCTTGCCGAGGCTTACGGCTTCTTCTACGCCTTCTATGGCGAGACTGCGGTGGTATATCAGCTGGTAATTTGATACCGGGCTCAGCCCGAAACGAAAACAGGACCTCAACCCGAATGGGTCGAGGTCCTGTTTTTTATTATCCCATGCAAAGCGCTTGCTTTACCAGTTGCCCTCCTGCATGGCGTTTGAATATATCTTCTGGGTGGAGTCGTGGACGGGCTCGATGCCCTTGGCATAGAACAGGTCAGAGAGGGTGACCAGCTCGTAGCCCTCCTCCTGAAGCTTCGGGATGATAACATCGAGGGCGTCAACAGTATTGTAGTTCATGTCGGCGTCGTGCAGCAGGATGATGCCGCCGTCCTCGGCCTGCTCGAGGGTCTTCTCGATGCGGGTCTCGGTGCTCACCTTGTCGTCCCAGTCGTTGCAGCCCTTGCCGTTGATGAAGGGCAGGTCGATGGTCTCGAACATCTTGGAATTAACAGCGATATAGGGCGGGCGGAAGAATTTGGTGGGCTCACCCGTATACTGCTCCACAAGGTCAGAGGTATACTGTATCTCCGCGGCGATCTCCTCGGCGGACATTTTGTTCATGTAGGAGTGGGTCTTGGAGTGGTTGTTTATCTCGCAGCCCATATCGTAGGCCCGCTTCATGACCTGCGCGCTCTCCTCGTTGATGTTGTCGCCAATGACGAAGAAGGATGCCTTTGCATTATACTTTTCCAGCACGTCCAGCACATAGGGGGTGCAGGTGATGTTGGGGCCGTCGTCAAAGGTAAGGGCGATGACCTTTCCATATTCCTCGGGCTGCTTTTCGGGGTGATGGGTGGTGCCTGTAGTGGTAGTGGTCTCGGGTTCTGCGGCGCTCTCCTCGGGAGCGTCAGTCTGCGCGGCCCCGTCAGAGCCTGCGGCAGAGGCAGCGGCGCTTGAATCCGCCGAGCTGCATCCTGTAACAGCTAATGTCATTACCATTCCTCCGATCAGCAGCAGTTTTTTAAGCCTGCTCATCAGTCCTCATCCTCGTCCTCGGGCATATTGCCCCAGTTGTGATATACGTTCTGAACGTCGTCGTTGTCCTCCAGATGCTCCAGCAGCAGGCCCATCTTGCGGATGGCATCCTCGTCATCGAGGTTGGTGTAGCTGGAGGGGACCTTCTCGGCCTCGGCAGAGAGCACCTTATAGCCCATGGCCTCCAGAGCCTCTCTTACGGCTGTGCAGTCGTTGGGGCCGCAGCTGATCTCCACAACGTCGTCCTCGATGTTGAAGTCGTCGGCGCCTGCCTCCATGCAGTCCTCCATCAGCTTGTCCTCGTCTGCGCCGTTGTTCTCCAGGATGACTGTACCCTTATCGGAGAACATGAAGGAAACGCAGCCGCTGGTGCCCAGATTGCCGCCGAACTTGTCGAAGTAGTGGCGAACGTCTCCGGCGGTACGGTTCTTGTTGTCGGTGAGGCACTCAACGATAACGGCAACGCCGCTGGGGCCGTAGCCCTCGTAGACCATATCCTCGTAGTTAGTCTTCTCGCCGTCGCCTGCGGCCTTTTTGATTATTCTTTCGATATTATCGTTGGGGACGTTATTGGCCTTGGCCTTGGCGATAAGGTCACGGAGCTTGGCGTTGTTTGCGGGATCTGCGCCGCCCTCCTTAACGACCACTGCCATCTCTCTGCCGATCTTGGTAAAGATCTTGGCGCGTGCGGAGTCGGTGGCCTCCTTCTTTCTCTTGATATTAGCCCATTTTGAATGTCCGGACATTTTATTTCCTCCTTGATGATAGTAAGTATATTAACTGTATAATTATACAATAGATAAATAAAAATGTCAAGACCTAAGCGTCGGCGTGCCGCGGCTTTTGTGGAGTAAGCAATGTTTTAAGAAAGTTCTGACATCACGCATTCAATTAAAAGTTATTTAACTGCTTTTTAAATCGTGAAACAGCCTTGGGCGGCGAGTCCGAGTCGGGAATATTTTTATTGATTGACAATCACCCGTCGGTATGTTAAACTAATTTTAAGGCTTGTATACTATAATATAGCCAAAAGCTGTGAACAACATTAAAACGAGGTGTTTGATATGAGACTGCTTCTTGCAGAGGACGAGCACGAGCTCTCTAACGCGCTGTGCGCGGTGTTAAAGCACAATAACTATTCCGTGGACGCGGTGTATGACGGGGCGGACGCCTATGCCTACGGCAGGACAGGCGACTACGACGGCATCGTGCTGGACCTGATGATGCCGAAGATGAACGGCATCGAGGTGCTGAAAAAGCTGAGAGCCGAGGGCATAGCCTCGCCTGTGCTGATACTCACCGCCAAGAGCGAGACCGACGACAAGATAACCGGCCTTGACGCAGGGGCCGACGACTACCTTACAAAGCCCTTCTCCATGGGCGAGCTGCTGGCGCGGATAAGGGCCATGACCCGCCGCAAGGCGGACTTCTCCCCCAACCTGCTGAAGGCGGGCAACATCAAGCTCTCCCGAGAGACCTTCGAGCTGGAGGGCCCCGAGGGCAAGCAGCGCCTTAGCTCCAAGGAGTTCCAGCTGATGGAGATGCTTATGATAAACAGCGGCCAGCTGATCTCTACCGAGAGGTTCATGGAGAAGATATGGGGCTATGATTCGGACGCCGAGATAAACGTGGTATGGGTGTACATATCCTACCTTAGGAAGAAGCTGGCGGCCCTGGGGGCGGACATCGAGATAAAGGCCGCACGGGGCATCGGCTATTCCCTTGAAAACAAAAAGTGACGGTGAGATAAATGTTCAAAAAGCTGCGGCGAAGGTTCGTGCTTATCGCAATGATATCAATGGTGTGTGTGCTGTCGCTGGTGGTGGCGGCCATCAACATCATCAATTATTATCAGATCAAGCAGAAGGAGGACCAGCTGCTGGAGATGATACTGGACAACGGCGGCACCTTTCCGGAGCTGTTCTCCAACAAGAGCAGCCGCAGGAGGCCCGACGGCTCTGAGAGCGCAGAGCCCTCTGAGGACTTTGCCAAGGAGCGGCCCTACGAGCACTTTGAGCCCGACAAGGACAAGAAGTTCATTAACGAGGAGACCAAGTATCAGACCAGATTTTTCACGGCGACCTTCTCCGCCTCCGGGCGGCTGACGGGGATAGACACAGGGCAGATAGCCTCGGTGGACAGCGAGGAGGCGGCGGAGCTTGCAGAGCAGGCCCTTGCCGAGGGCAGCGAGTGCGGCAAGATCGATCACTACCGCTACGCCAGCCGCGAGAGCGGCGGCAAGACCATCTACGTCTTTCTGGACGTACGCTCTGACAACGCCACCAAGCAGAATTATCTGCTTGTCTCCCTGCTTATACTGCTGGCCAGCACGGTGCTGGTGTTCATACTTCTCTGGCTGCTGTCCAAGCGGGTAATAAGGCCCTTTGTCGAGATGCACGAGAAGCAGAAGCAGTTCATCACCGACGCCAGCCACGAGATAAAAACTCCCCTTGCCATCATCTCCGCCAACACGGAGGTCATCGAGATGACAAGCGAGCCCACGGAATGGACCGAGAGCATCAAGAACCAGATAAAGCGCCTCGACGGCCTTGTTAAGGACCTTGTGCGGCTGTCCAAGACCGACGAGGCAAGGAGCGACATACAGTTTGCGCCCTTTGACCTTTCGGCGGCGACGGAGGAGGCGGCCTCGGCCTTCGAGGCCCCTGCCCGCACCCACGGCGAGGACTTTGAGCTTGACATCGAGCAGGGCATCGAGCTCAACGGCAGCGAGGAGCTCATAAGGCAGGTCATCGGCATCTTTGCGGACAACGCGGTGAAATACTGCGACGAGGGCGGGCTCATAACCGTTAGCCTTAAAAAGACCCACAAGCACATCCGCCTCTCGGTGATAAACGACTGCGCCGAGCCTCCCACGGGAGATCTTTCAAGGCTCTTTGATCGGTTCTACCGCTCTGACGAGGCAAGGCAGCGGCGGGGCAGCGGCGGCTACGGCATAGGCCTTTCCATAGCAAAGGCCACCGCCGAGGCCCACAAGGCCAAGGCCGAATGCAAGGCCGAGAACGGCAGGATAAGCTTCGGCTTGGTGTTCAGATGTTAGAGGTGAGAGGTTAGAGGTTAGAGGCGGCGCGAATAAATATTTGTCCGCTGCGCGGACACCTTTTCTAACCTCTAATCTCTAACATCTAACTTCTAATAGTTTTTCACTTAACTTTCACATTAGTTTAAGCTACGATTAAGGTCGGAGAATTATGATAAAAGCATAGAAGGAAAACAAAGGGGGTAAGAGATATGGCAGCCTTTCAGGCGGTGTTCAAAAGAGTCGAGCAGAAATACCTGCTGAGCGAGCACCAGTACACAGAGCTGAGAAAGAGGCTCGAAGGATACATGACCGTGGATCAGTACGGCGAGACCACCATCTGCAATATCTATTACGACACTCCGACGCACCTGCTGGTGCGAAGGTCGATGGAAAAGCCCATCTACAAGGAGAAGCTGAGGGTACGCAGCTACGGCACGCCCAAGGGCGAGGACTCAACAGTGTTCGTTGAGGTCAAGAAGAAATTCAAGGGCGTTGTTTACAAGCGGCGGATATCCATGCCGCTCTCGGACTCCAGACGCTTCACAAAGGGCGAGCGGGTGGGCGTCAAAAATACCCAGATAGAAAACGAGCTGCTGTACTTCATGAAGCTCTACACCGGCATCGCCCCTGCGATGTACCTGAGCTACGACAGGATAGCGATGTTCGGCAACGAGAACCCGGAGCTAAGGGTGACCTTCGACCGGAACATAACCTACCGCGAGGAGGACATGGAGCTTGAAAGCGGCTCCTACGGCGAGAAGCTGCTGCCCGAGGGCCAGCGGATAATGGAGATCAAGATCGCCAACGCCATGCCCCTGTGGCTGGTGCACATTCTGGACGAGCTGGAGATAAGGCAGGCGTCCTTCTCAAAATACGGCTCCGCCTATCAGCGGGCCCGCAGGGCAGAGAAAACGTCAGACAACAACAATAATGCAAAAGGAAAGGTGACCGACTGTGCTTAACAATATTACTGAACTTACATCCACGATAACAACTATCTCCTCTGTGGCGATAGACAACAAGACCTTCGCAATGTGCAGCGCCGTTTCGCTGGCGCTGGGCCTGCTGATAAGCTTCACCTTCTGCTTTAAGCAGAAGAAATCCAAGGGCTTCATCCTTGCCCTGACCATCCTGCCCCTCATCGTGCAGGTAATCATCATGATGGTAAACGGCAACGTTGGCACGGGCGTTGCGGTAATGGGCGCCTTCAGCCTTGTAAGGTTCCGTTCCGTACCCGGCAACGCCAAGGAGATCTGCGGCATATTCCTGGCAATGGCTGTGGGCCTTGCAACTGGCACCGATCAGCTGGTGCTGGCGGCGGTATTCACGGTGGTTGTCTGCGCGGTGGCGCTGCTCTTCACCTTCACCCCCGTTGGCAAGATCAAGGAGAACGAGAAGACCCTGACGGTCACCATCCCCGAGTCTCTGGACTACACCGAGATCTTTGACGATATCTTTGAGAAGTATCTCTCGGCCTGTGAGCTGGACAACGTAAAGACCACCGCCATGGGCAGCCTCTACAAGCTCAAGTATTCCGTCACCCTCAAGGACTCGAAGAACGTAAAGAAGATGCTTGACGAGATAAGAGAGCGCAACGGCAACCTTGAAGTGATGTGCGGCAAGAAGGAGACCCCAGAGGAGCAGCTCTGAGCCGCCAGAGGCAAGAACGCTTCGCTTTCAGAGGCAAGAAACAAGACAGGGTGCTCCTTCTCTTGCCTCCTGCTTCCGGGAAAAATGATCTTCATATGCAAAGCCTATGAACGAACGAAGGTATGACAAAATGAAAAGAACAACTGCAAGGATATGCGCAGTTATCTGCGCGGCGCTGATGGCGCTTTTGGCGGCGGGCTGCTCGGTAAATTCAAAGGACAGCTCCGCCTCGGCCGAGAGCTCTCTGGACAGCTCGGTGACTGTGGACGATGTGAACGTTGACACCAGCGTTGATGCCTCGGACCTGGACTCCGGCTACGACCAGCAGTATTCCACCCGCATAGCCTTTTCTGACACGGCGGCGGAGGTGAGCGGCGACGGCGCCCAAGCCGACGGCACGGCAGTGACCATAAGCACGGCGGGGACCTACATCCTCTCCGGCAGCTGCAAGGACGGCAGAGTAACAGTCTCCTGCGGCAAGGACGCCGAGGTGAAGCTGGTGCTGGACGGACTTGATCTCACCAGCAGCGACGGCCCCGCCATATACATCCCGGAGGCGGACAAGGTGATCTTTACCCTCTCCGACGGCTCCGAGAACTCTGTGGCGGACGGCAGCACCTACAGCTCAGAGATGGAGAGCGCCAAGGCGGACGCCGCCATATACTCAAAGGCGGACATCACCATAAACGGCGCGGGCTCCCTGACAGTGACGGGCAGCTACAAGCACGGCCTTGTCAGCAAAGACAGCCTTGTGATAACCGACGGACAGGTGAAGGTTAACGCCGAAAAGACGGGCCTCACGGGCAAGGACTCCGTGAAGCTGCTGGGCGGCGAGATAAACGTTACCGCAGGCACCAACGGCATCAAGGCCTCGAACACCGAGGACGAGAGCTTGGGCTTTATAAGCATCAGCGGCGGCAGCATCAAGGTAGTAAGCGACAGAGATGCCCTTCAGGCCGAGACCTCGGTGATAATCGAGGACGGCGACCTTGACCTGACCTCCGGCGGCGGCAGCGCCAACGCCCAGCCGAAGCAGGAGGAGATACCCGGAGGCATGGGCGGCGGTATGCAGCCCGGCGGTCAGGGCGGCGAGATGCCCGGGGGAGACTTCCCCGAAATGCCTGACGGTCAGCAGCCGGGAGAGATGCCTAACGGCGAGCCTCCCCAGATGCCCGATGGTCAGCAGCCGGGAGAGATGCCGGGCGGCGAGCCTCCCCAGATGCCAGACGGGCAGCAGCCGGGAGAGATGCCTAACGGCGAACGCCCCCAGATGCCCGAGGGACAGATGCCAAATGTATCCTCGGCGGAAGTGACCGCCGAAGGCACAGACGGCACCGACGACAGCTCCACCTCTGCCAAGGCCATCAAGGCGGGCAAGGCGGTGCTCATCACGGGCGGCACCATAGCAATAGATTCATCGGACGACGCCATACACTCAAACGGCAGCGTGACCCTCAGCGGCGGCAGCATCACAGCGGCCTCCGGCGACGACGGAGTTCACGCCGACGAGGACCTTGTGATCTCCGACAGCGCGGAGCTGAAGGTCACAAAGAGCTACGAGGGCCTCGAGGGCAAGACCATAACCATCTCCGGCGGGGACATCGAGATAACCGCCAGCGACGACGGCCTCAACGCCTCGGCAGGAAGCACCGATGGCGTGGGCGGCAACGACCCCTTCGGCGCCATAAGTGAGGGCGTGTATCTTAAAATAAGCGGCGGCAGGCTGACGGTCAACGCCGACGGCGACGGGCTGGACTCCAACGGCGACTTCTACATGGAAGGCGGCGAGGTATACGTCAGCGGGCCCACCAACGGCGGCAACGGCGCCATCGACTTCGGCGAGCGCTGCACGGCCACCGTCACGGGCGGCACCCTTATTGCCCTTGGCGCCGTAGGCATGGAGGAGGGCTTTGCGGCCGAGGGCTCGACCCAGTGCTCCTTCCTGCACAACCTGGCCTCCACAGTCAGCGGCGGCACCACCGTAACGGTGACAGCCTCCGACGGCACGGAGCTCATCTCCTTCACCCCGGACAAGAGCTTCCAGAGCGTAGTCTTCACCAGCGACAAGCTGGCTCAGGGCGAGACCTGCACCGTCACCGCAGGCAGCCTCTCCGAGACCGTCACTCAGGATTCCATTGCAGTATCCAACTCAACCTCTAACGGCATGGGCGGCGGAGGCGGAAGAATGGACCGACCCACTCAGTAAGCAAGAACTCCCCCTATTTATACCCCCTTATAAAGGCAGCGCAGCCGCTCCCCTTGCGGCGGCGCTGTTCTTTTTTGTGAAACGGTCACGGAGGAAGTGAATATTCGGTCTGAAAAGGTATGCTCCCCCTGTGGGGGAGCATACCTTTTCAGACATCCCGCACTCCGCCGCGCAGCGGCGGAGTGCGAAGAATCATTCGATCAGAAGCAATCAAACAGCTTTTTAACTCGTGCAAAACGATCCGTTAGGGTTTACATTCCTCCGGCGATATGGTATAATAAACAAAGGGCCTTTTACTTTTGTGTTAATAAGATAAATCGGAATATAGTATATGGAGTGAATTACTATGGTTATAGATAACACACCAAGATATAAAGAGATCTGGGACTTTGTTTATAATAAACTGGGATTTTCTCCTTCATGTAAATATAGAGGTCATTCATTTAATGTTACTCTGCCTTTTCAGATCAATGAAGATCATTCGGTATATTCTATTGAGAATATGGCAGATGACCAGTGCGCTCTTCTTGAAGATACGATAAGGGAGATATTCATTAACATTACAAAAGCGGGGCGAAAAATATTTGCTCTTGATTGGCAACATTCTGCTTTTTTGTATGATCCAAGAAACATTTCTGAACAAAAAAGCTGCAGAGTAAACGATGAAAGATATTCAGATGGGGGATATAACGCATATTTTCCTGCTTTTTATCCAGACGGTGATTACTACTTTTTTATAGAAGAAAGATTCGAGTTTGGTTATTTAGGACACCCGTGGAGACAGGAAATATGGATCTTTGGCTGTGATCTAATGAAAGAGATCGAAAAAGTATATCAAAAATTAGGTTGGAAAAAGCTTAGATAAATTCTGTTATCATACAAACACTATGGCACAATGGGGAACAATAAAAAACACAAGGGAGGTTATTGCATGAAGCTCCAGAAGCAGATAAAGACCGGGGCCTACCGCTCCAAGGGGTTCATCGGCAGGTACCAGAGGCTGGTCACCGAGACGGTCATCCCCTATCAGTACAGCGTGCTCTGCGACAGGGTTGAGGGGGCCGAAAAAAGCCATGTGGTGCAGAACTTTGTAAACGCCGCCTGTGCCCTTCGTGGCGAGGACGCGGGGGACGGGTTCTACGGCATGGTCTTTCAGGACAGCGACGCCGCAAAGTGGATAGAGGCCGCGGCCTTCTCACTTTCAAACACCCCGGACCCGGAGCTTGAGCGCACGGTGGACGAGCTCATCGACATCGTTGCCGAGGCCCAGGACGAGGACGGCTATCTTGACACCTATTTCACGATCAAGGACAGGGACAGGCGCTGGACCAACCTGCTGGAGGCCCACGAGCTCTACTGCGACGGGCACTTTATGGAGGCCGCCTGCGCCTACTATGAGGCCACAGGCAAGAGGAAGCTTCTGGACGTGATGCTGAAAAACGCAGAGCATATTTATGACCGCTTTGTCACCGGGGGCGCCGAGGGCTTTCCCGGCCACCCTGAGGTTGAGCTGGCACTGATGAAGATGTTCCGCACCACGGGAGACGAGCGCTGCCTCAGACTGGCGGAGAGGTTCATAAACGCCCGAGGCACCGACCTGACCTTCTACGCCCGGGAGCTGAAAAAACGGAACTGGTCCGTGTGGGGCAACGATGCTTGGAACAACGAGTACCAGCAGTCCGACAAGCCGCTCCGTGAGCTTGAAAACGCCACGGGCCACGCCGTTCGTGCGGTGTATCTTTACACGGGCATGGCGGATCTGGCCTCAGAGCTTGGGGACGAGGAGCTTTTAGGGGCCTGCCGTCGGCTGTGGCAGAGCATAACAAAACGGAGGATGTACGTTACCGGAGGCATCGGCTCCACGGTGCACGGCGAGGCCTTCTCGGTGGATTACGACCTGCCAAACGACACCGCCTACGCCGAGACCTGCGCCTCCTGCGGGCTGATGTTCTTTGCCTCCCGTATGCTGGAAAACGAGATAAAGGGCGAGTACGGCGACGTGATGGAGCTGGCCTTTTACAACACGGTGCTGGCGGGGATGCAGCTGGACGGCAAGAGGTTCTTCTATGTAAATCCCCTGGAGGTCATCCCGGGCATCACGGGTGTTACCCCCACCCAGCGCCATGTGCTGCCCGTCAGGCCGAAATGGTATGGCTGCGCCTGCTGTCCGCCAAACGTTGCGCGGGTGGTGGAGTCCTTCGGAAAATACGCCTACGGTGAGAGCGCCGACACCGCCTACTGTCATCTCTTCGCGGCGGGCAGCGTGAGCTTTGAAAACGGCATCGAGCTTGAGTGCGAGACCGACTACCCCTATGACATGAGGGTGAGCTACAGGGCCAGCGGCAGCGGGCGGCTGGCGGTGAGGATCCCCGCATGGAGCAGGGCCACTGAGCTCAAAATAAACGGCAAGGCCGCAGAGCTCGTCACCCGAGAGGGCTACGCATACTTTGAGATAAAGGACAACACGGAGCTGGAGCTCACCCTTGACGGCACGCCAAGGTTCGTTTTTGCAAGCCCCAGAATACCCCGCCTCACAGGCAAGGCCAGCCTGCGCAGAGGGCCGCTGGTCTACTGCTTCGAGGGCATCGACAACGGCGGCAGCGTCACCGATCTGGCCATCGACACCGCAGGCGCGTTGGTCGTCGGGGAGTATCAGCCCGATTTGCTGAACGGCACTGTGCAGATAAGGGCCGAGGCCGTGAAACTCAGCGACATCCAAGGCCCCTACAGCGAGGAGCCCCCGAAAACGACCCCCTTCACCGCCACGGCGGTCCCCTACTACACCTGGGGCAACCGAGGCGAGAATCAGATGAGGGTCTGGAATTCGGTGCTAGCGGTACCGGCGCAACGCCCTCGCCCGATGCATTGATGTAAACTTTCACTTTGTTGGGCTCGGGGCTGGAATCTGGATAAGGCTTTCACAGGATAAATTTTGTAATATCAACTGAATGGAGGAAACGATATGTACAAGAACGTAATAGGTGTTGAGGGCATGAAGTGCCCCAAGTGTGAGGAAAAGGTATGCAAGGCCTTTGAAAAGACCTTCGGGGCAAAGAAGGCCTCGGCCTCTCACAAAAAGAGCGAGGCGCAGTTCCTCTCGGAGGCGGAAGTGACACAGGAGGCCGCCGCCGCCGCTCTGGATGGCACCGGCTTCAAGGTAGTCTCCTGCACCAGCACCGCCGAGAAGAAGGGCCTCTTCGGGAGGAAATAAGGTTTTTATAGCTGACTAAAAAAACATCCCCCTGCCAATGATAGGTGCAGGAGGGATGTTTTTATGTTTGTTCTTAAAAAGATAGCGGCGGTGGCGGCGGGGCTCGTGGCTGCTTTGTGGCTGGGGCTCTCGGCCTCTGCCGAGACTGTGGAGATAACCCGCGACGGCCAGCAGACCGACCAGCTGGCGGGGGTGCCCGCCCTCTACGTCACCTACCCCAGCAACACGGGAGAATACTGCTGCGCGGGCTATGTGATGCGGTTCTACAGGGAGCTCTTCGGCCTGACGGTAACGGACATCAACACCGTCGAAGGGCCCCCTGTGTTTTCCCTGCCGGGCCACACCGTCACATTGGAGGAGACCGAAACGCCGCGGCGCTTCGACCTGGCCCAGACCAGACAGCGCAGCCATGTGGCTGTGGTAAAGGCCCCTGCCCCCGACGGGGCTGTCGTCATCGAGCAGAACTACAAGTATTACGACAATGATGGCCGCCTTGTGACAGAGCGGGACAGGGTGGCAAACGGGGAGGAATATGTGTTTTACAGAATACTGATCGACGGCAGGCCCCTGAGCCCTGCCCCCGAAAGCGGCAGCCTCAGACGGAGCCTCGACTGCGGGATGAAGGTCATTCTTCGGGCGGTGCGGGCTCTTCTGGCGGCTTTACACCCAGCCTCAGGTCCTCCGTGCTGAACTCTGCGGCGTCAAAGAGGAACAGCACCTGATCGTAGTCCGAGACGGTGACAAGCTCCTCCAAGGGTCTGCGGCCAAGGGCGTCGGGGTCCAGCAGGGTTATCTCGCTGTAGTGGGGCGTAAGGAAGGGCACCAGCATATTGGCGTAGGAGCCCTTGATGATAAGCAGCCTTGGGGCCTCGGTGTTGGAGGTAGTTACCGTTACCCGATCAAAGAGGTCGCCCCCTGCAAAGAGGTCCAGCTTGTCCTGGGTCTTGAGGGCTGGTGAATAGTAGACCGAGGAGTACTCGGTCTCGGTGTCGCCGCTGAGGGCCTTCACCCCGGTGACAAAGCTGCCGTTCTTGTTGCGGTAGAGCTGAATGCTGTCGGGGCTGGTGCCTGTGTAGTAGGTGCGGAAATACAGGCCGCCGTAGTAGTCTCTGGCGGCGTACTCCATATCGTAATTGGAGAGCCGCAGGGGCGTGAAGCCCAGCTTGCGGATGGTCTTTGAATACACCATATAGGCCCCCGCCGAGGTCCAGCTGTTGTCGGTGCGGAAGTAGATATAATCCTCTCGGGCCGAGAACAGTGGGTTGTAGGCATCGAGGGTGCTGATGGAGCGGTCAAGGCTGTAATAGATGTCGTCTATCAGCTTGCGCTGGTCGGTGGCGGTGATGACCATTGGCAGCTCCGAGGAATAGATGCCCGAGGCAGTAGGCACCAGCATGGCGTAGGTGGAGGCCTGGGGATAGGCCGCAGCAAAGCGGTTCAGCTCCTCGGTGTTGCGCTGGATGCAGTCCTCGTCGGTGCGGCTGAGTATCTCTATCATGCGCTCGTCGGAGACGTAGATATCGCCTATGCGGGACTGGCCGGCGGCGGTTATGAGGGCCGTGTAGACCGAGCGCCAGTTCTCGAACATGGGAAAGCTCTGCTCGGCGCTGCGCTGCAGCTGGGACTGGACGCTCTCCCCTCGCCGCCTGTCCGCCATGTGCCCGAACATCACGGTGCTGACGGCGAACATTCCGATAAGGGCGAAGAACATTATTATCGAGATAAGGTCAAGTATCTTGCGCATAGATCACACCTCCGCCATTATGAACGCCGTACACAGGCTGAGCAGCGCAAAGATCACCACGGGCTTTATCATGGCGGTGATGCTCAGCTTTCGGCTCTCCAGCCGCTCGTAGAGCCTGAGTGGCTGGGGCAGCTCGGTCAGCACCAGCAGCAGCACATAGGGAGCGCTGGTACGCAGGACGTAGAGCAGCGGCGCATAGTCCAGCAGGGTGGCGCCGTAAAACATATTCGAGACGTATTCCATGGAGCTCACCAGCTCGGGCTGGGAGATAAGGCCCCAGCCGATGAGGGTCAGCACATGGGTCACGATATATCTTATGGGCTTGGGGACCTTCATATAGCGCTGCTCAAAGAGCATCTCGAAGAGTATCAGCAGGGCCGCGGCGCTGCCCCAAAGTAGGTACTTTAGGCTTGGGTCGTAGCTGAGGCAGACAAGTATTATGGAGGCCGCCGAGCCGATGAGCATTCTTGTATAGCTGCGCTCGCTGCCCGCCACGGGCTCGTAGATATACTTATGGGCCCAGCCCACCAGAGGGATATTATAGGAATTGAGGTAGTCCCTGAGGGAGAGCTTTGAGAATGGGTAGTCGAAGCTCCTGCCCAGACCGAAGCCCAGCATCATCGCAAAGCCTCTGGCAATGTTGGCGTAGCCCTTGAGCCTGCAAAGCATGGCGCCGCCGAAGATAAAGGCGCCCATCCATGAGAGCACCAAGGACATCTCGCCCCCCGTTATGTACAGCATATCCTCGAAGAGGGCCGTGAGCCTGTCGGCGATGAGCACCTTCTGGGCGATGCCGAAGAGCAGCACCACGATGCCGTCCGCCATCATGGAGGTGTCCAGGCGGGGGGCCTTCAGGGCCTCGGCCACGTCCGCGCGGCGCACCACGGGTATGCCGTTGAGAGAGGGCAGAAAGCCGATGTAAGCCGCCGTGCGGATGAAGCTCTGCTCGGGCTCAGCCTCGCCTCTGTAGACGTCGGCGCAGTAGCTTATGGCGTGCAGGGAAAAGACCCCGCAGCCCAGAGCCGTAAAGAGCTCTCGCCCGAAAAGCCGCACCCCTGCCGAATAGAAGAAGAGGGCCATGAGCAGCACATTGACCACGGTGTTGAGCGCCAAAAAGAAGCGCCCTCGCTTTTTGTCCTCTCTGAAATTATAGCAGAGGATGGCGCAGAGGTAGGCGCAGACCGCCGACCCAAAAAAGGGCAGCAGACCCAGAGGCTCGCTCCATGCAATGACTACGCAGGTCCCGCCCAGCAGCACAAGGGCCCTGCCTGCGGGCTTTGTGAGGAAATATACCAGCATGAAGGCAGGCAGAAAAAAATAGAGAAAGATGATGGTGGTAAAATTCAATTCTCTTCCTCCTTACCTTTCAGCTCTGCGCAGAGGGCGCGGAGCTCGTCCTCGGAGACAAACCTGTCCAGATGCTCTCTTAGCGCCTTTTGTGATATCAGCTCCGGCAGGCCTAGGCTGCGGGCAAGGCGGCGCCTGAGCTCACGGGCTCCCCTGCCGCCGCTGAGGCCCAGCTCGTAGAAAAGGGCCTCGGTCATGCCAAAGCTCCCGATGGGCTCCTGTCCCGCCCCCTCGCCGACGCAGACCCCCGCCTGCAAAAACAGCTCCCGCAGGGTCTCGGTGTCGATGCCCTCGACCCCCAGCTTCCCTTCTCGGGATGGCTCGGCCTTGCGGCGCTCCTTTCCGGGGACGTCGGGGATGTAGATATTCACTATCCGCCCGCCGGGGCAGAGGCTCTTTATCCTGCTGCGTATCTTGAAGCCCGCCGAGTCCGAGTCCGTGAGGATTATGATGCCCTCCTCCTCGGCATAGCGGCGGATGAGGGCCGCCAGCTTCTCGTCCCGAAACAGGCGAAAGCCGTCGGTCTTTATTATCACGCCGTCGATGATGGCCGAGAGCTTTATCTTGTCGTACTTTCCCTCGACGATGACGGCCTCTTTTATTTTCAGCCTGTCCATCAGTATTTTTTCAGCCTTCTGATATAGGCGAAGGTCCTCATCTCGCCCTTGTCCCGCAGCATGGTCAGCAGCTTTTCCAGCAGCGCCGAGGTCTCGGGGTGGATGCTCCTTGTGCCCTTGCCCTTCATGAAATAAGCCAAAGGCGCCGAGTCGTCGTACTTATCCCCAAGGTAGACCTTGCTGGCTGCAAGGCGGTCGCAGAACATCTCCTTGACGTAGCGCAGGGGCATCTTTACGGGGGACATGAGCCTTGTTTTGGGGTCGTAGTCCGTCCAGTATTCAAAGTGGTGCTTGTTGCGGCCCTTGTGGTGCATCCAAGCATAGGAAAAGCCGTAGTCGTCCCGCTCGCCCTCGTTGGGAGAACGGGTGCCCTGATAGTGGCGGGCTCCCGCAATGAATTCCTCGGGGCTGTATTTTGAGAGGTCGTGCCTCAGCCCCTGCCAGAAAATGCCTGCATACCAGCAGTTGCGGATGACCGCGTGGCGGTGTTTGGTTATTGTAAGAAAATGAGCGAGGGCTCCGTTCATTGTTTCATCCTCCTCGTGTTTTGTCAGATAGCTTTCCAAGTTAATTATAGCACAATGATCTAAAAAAGTAAAGATGGACTCTAAACTGTAATTGCTGCGCTGCGAAGCAGCGCAGCAAGGAACGAAAAACAGTATCTCCCCCTGCGGGGGAGGAGATACTGTTTTTCGCCTGATCTATCACATTGACTTCCCTGCCCTCTTATGCTATACTGAAAAAAACGCTTTTCAGGGGGGTGTGTGCTGTGAGGAAACGTTATATCGACGAGCTGAGATGGATGGATGTGCTGCTGCTCATCCCCTACCATGCCGCTATGGCTTGGAACTGCTGGAATGAACCTAACTATGTGTTTTTCGGCAGCAGCAGAGCCCTCAGCAGCATTGTCGTTTTCCTGAGCCCATACTTCATGCCCCTGCTCTTCCTGCTGGCTGGGATGAGCACTAAATACTCCCTGGCGCGGCGCACGGGCAGGCAGTACATCACCGAGAGGGTCAAGCGCCTGCTGGTGCCTCTTGTGTTCGGCGTCCTTGTCTTTATGCCCGCTATGACCTACCTTGCCGACAGGCGCAGCGGCGGCTGGGAGGGGGGCTTTTTCGATCACTACAGAATATTCTTTACCCGATTCACGGACCTGACGGGGGCGGACGGGGGCTTTTCCCTTGGCCAGTTCTGGTTTTTGCTCTATCTGTTCGTTATCTCACTTATCGCCCTCGGAGTGATAACCCTGCAAAAGCGGAGCCTGCCGCAGCTGCGGTGCCGCCTGCCCTTCCGGGGGGTGTGCCTGCTGGGGCTGCCGCTGCCGCTTTTGAGCGAGGTGCTGTCCGTTGGCGGCAAGAGCCTTGCGGAATACACCTACCTTTTCCTGCTGGGGTACTATGTGTTCTCCGAGGATGAGGTCATGGATAAGGCGGAGCGCTTTGCTCCCCTCACTGCGGCGGTGGGCCTTGCGGCGGGGGCAGTGAACGTGTACCTGTTTATATGGCAGGGCGGGCATCCCGGGCTCAACACTGCCGCAAAATACCTCTGCGAATGGGCCATGCTGCTGGGGCTGCCGGGGCTTTGCAAGCGCCATCCCTTTCCCAGCGCTGCGGTCTCGGACTATATGTCCCGCAGGTCCTTCCCCTTCTTCGGGTTTCATTTTGTGTGGCTGGTGCTGTTCCAGTATGCGCTGGCGGGGCCTCTTGGAGACAGCACGGTGCTGCTGTTTTTGATCCCCGTCCTGCTGGCCTACAGCGCAAGCTTTACCTGCTGCGAGGTTTGCCTGCGGCTGCCTTGGCTAAGCTTCCTGATGGGTACCAAGCCCCTCAAATAAATTGTCAATTTTTAGTTCACATTTTTCTCCAATTTCTGACACAGTATGCTCTTATTGCAGATTTTACTTGACTTAATCTATGATTTATGCTATAATAACTCATATATGTAATTATTGTGTAATATTTTGGGCGCTGTGTAATATTTATATAGGCAGCAGCGATCGGAGGAAATAAAATGACAGACGAAGAGTTCGAGAAGCTGTATGGCAGACCGCCTGTGCGATCGGGAACTCAGAAAAGAGTAAAGGTCTATTGGGGCAGGATAATAATAGCCCTGATAGTTTTTGTTTTGATAGTAACAGGTATAGTCCAGCTGGTGCGCTCCATCGTGCGGCACTTCAAGAAGGACGACGCCAAGCCCGCAGTGGTCAATTCCGTGGCGGAAAAGGACGAGCCCGAGGACCGTGAGCCCGAGAGCACGGCCGAGGAGCCTGTTGTTGAGGGCCTGCAATTCAAGGTCTGCATCGACCCGGGGCACGGCGGCACGGACGACGGCGCCTGCCTCTATAACGAGGAGGACCAGAGCGTTCTCAGAAAAGAGAAGGACGACACCCTTAGAATGAGCCTCGCCATCGGAGACTATCTGAAGAGCCAAGGCGTTTCGGTGGTCTACACCCGCGACGGCGACTACCTGC
Organism: Ruminococcus sp.; assembly: GCA_017480485.1. The sequence goes on from JAFVAN010000015.1 coordinate 137,579, forward strand.
TGAGCGAGGATGTGGCCACAGACCTTAAACAAAGGTGCTACGCCGCAAACGACAGCCGCTCCGACCTGTTCATCTCCATACACCGCAACAGCCTCGCCCGCGAGATGTGCGGCTTTGAGGTCTGGGCCCACAGCAAGCAGCCCGAGCCAGACTCCCTGCTGGCCACCAACATCATGACCGCCCTTGAGGAGACAGGCATAACCGAGAGCCGCGGTGTTCAGTACGGCTACACCGGAATACCCACCGACAACTACGCCGTCAACGCCGACACCGTAATGCCCGCCTGCCTTGTGGAGATGGGCTTCATCACCGACAACCGTGACAACGAGGTATTTGACAAGAACTTTGACGCCTACGCCAAGGCCGTCGGCGACGCGATAATCAAGACAGCCAAGGAGCTGAACATCATCGACGAAAACGGCAAGCGCATCCTTAACGAGCAAATGATCTCCTACGACAAGCTCTGGTATCCGCTTCCCGCCTACTACTCCGACCCCGACGCGGTCCCCGCCTCGGCCCAGACAGAATAAAAAGCACGACCCCCGCAGGAAAGACCTGCGGGGGTTTTATTATTTCAGTAAAAAAGCTCTCAGAACCTGTACCCGTTGGCGGCGTAGGCCTTGGCGGCCTCGTGGAGCTTGTTGCCAACGTTGTCCACGCCCTCCTGGGTCAGGGGCTCGTGGAACTCGAAGGCGTACTCCTCCGGGGGGACGTCGGCAAAGGTGCGCTTGCCCTCCCAGACGGCGCAGCAGAGCTCGGGGGTGTCGTCCTCCTTCTTCCTGTTGTAGATGCGGAAGCTGAAATTCTCCAGACAGCTGCCCGTGAAGATGTTCTTTTCCTCAAAAAAATAAACGGTGGGGATGTCGATGAAGCCGTATTTCATATTGTTCTCCTTTCAGTCATACCATGAGCCGCAGCTTTTCGGGGACGATGCGCATTTTTACCTTTTTGGTCTGGCCCATGACCTCGCCGTCGGTGTGGGCCCAGAGGGGGCGGTCGCTGCGGATGGTGACCTCCGAGGCGCGCTCGCTGTAGATGCCCCGCAGGCGCAGGTGCTTACCGAGGTAGGCGTTTGGCAGCATACGCAGGAAGCCGAGCTTTGTGAGGCCGTTGCCTATGCAGAGGTCAAAGAGGCCGTCGGTGAAGTCGGCGTTGGGGCAGAATTTGAAGCCGCCGCCCTCGTGGCAGTGGTTCATCACAATGGCACTTAGGCACCTGCGGTAGAGGCGGGTGCGGCCGTTGCAGGTGATGCGCACCTGAGCGGGCCGGGCCGTAAAGCAGACCCTAAGAGCCCCCACAAGGTAGATGAGCCTTCCGAGGCCAAGGCGATTAAGAACAGACTTCAAACCCGTGCGGTCAACAAAGGCGCAGGTGGCGGCGCCAAAGCCCACGTCGCTGCTGATGTTGAAGAGGCGCCTTATCACGCCCTCCTCGCCGTAGAAGGTGAGCTCGCCGATATCTGCCTGTCGGCGCTCATGTCCCTCGATGATGAGCTGCGCCAGAGCTCCCTTGTTTTTCGGCAGGCCCATGTCCCGCTGCATATCGTTGCCCGTGCCGCAGGGGATGAAGCCGAAGAGGGTGTTCTCAAAATCGGCGATGCCGTTCAGGGCCTCGTTCAGGGTGCCGTCGCCGCCGATGACCACAAGGGCCGTCTCCTCTCCCCGAGAGGTCAGCTCTCGGGCGATATCACCGACGCTTCGCTCCTTTGTGGAGCGGAAGAGCTTATAGCCATCCGGGGCGGAGGCAAAAACGGGCTCCAGGCTCTTCCAGAGCTTTTCCGTCTTTCCCGAGGCCCCTGCGGGGTTCAGTATGATATTAAAAGTCATAGCAATGGCTCCTTTGTGGATGTGATTTAGGGGGTGCGCTTGTATGATATTATTATAGCACAGGCCCGAAAAAAAGTAAAGTGCTAACGGCGCACGGCCGAAGTCGCGTAGTCACTCGCAAGCTCGTTTACAGCAGTGTAAAACACAAAAACTCCCTCGCGATGCCACAGAAATCATTTTTAATAATTCTTGCGCTGACCACAGTTTTTAATACCCTCTTTCGGCACCCGCAATTTTGCCGCTTTGCGGCAAAATCGCATAAAAAAAGGAAATTGATTTCTGTGTGCACATCCACGCCCGGGTTGATTTTTTTATAAGTGTGTGTTATCATTGTTATATGAATGATACAAGGGGGCTTATTTATGGTCTATACTGTTACCTTCAATCCCGCCATCGACTACGTCGTGCGCACCGAGGGCCTTGCCCTTGGGGAGGTCAACCGCGCAAGGGGCGAGCAGCTGTTTTTTGGAGGAAAGGGCATAAACGTTTCGGCGGTGCTCTCGGAGCTGGGAGTGGCTACAAGGGCGCTGGGCTTCACGGCGGGCTTTACGGGAGAGGCCATCGAGCAGGGGCTGGCGGCAGCGGGCATAGAGACCGACTTCATCCGCCTTCCCGCAGGAAACTCCCGAATAAACGTAAAGATCAAGGCCGCGGAGGAAACTGAGCTCAACGGCTGCGGCCCCGACATCGACAGCGGGTCGCTGGAAAAGCTTTTCAAAAAGCTGGATGGCCTGCAGGGCGGAGACGTGCTGGTGCTTGCGGGCAGCATCCCGCCATCGCTCCCCTCGGATGTTTACGAGCGCATTCTGGCCCGCCTTTCGGGGCGGGAAATACGGGCAGTTGTGGACGCCACGGGAGACCTGCTGCTGAACGTGCTGAAATACAGACCCTTCCTCATAAAGCCCAACGATCACGAGCTGGGAGCGCTGTTCGGCGTAGCCCTCGAGGGTATGGCGGACATCGAGAAATATGCCCGAAGGCTTCGGGAGCTGGGAGCCCGAAATGTGCTGGTCTCCATGGCTGGAGACGGCGCGCTGCTGGTGGACGAGCAGGGCCTTGTCCACACCTGCGGTGTATGCAGGGGCGAGGTCAGGAACTCCGTTGGCGCGGGAGACTCCATGGTGGCGGGCTTCGTCGCAGGGGTGCTGATGCAGGAGGACTACGGCTTTGCCCTGAAGCTTGGCACGGCAGCCGGGGGCGCCACGGCCTTCTCGGACGGCCTTGCAACTAAGAAGAAGATCGACGAGCTGTTAAAGCAGCTGTAAATTATTGTGGCACAAAAACGGTGCTCTTCCCGAGGGAGGAGCACCGTTTTTTCTTTTAGTATATCGTCTTTTTCAGGTCCTGCCTGCTCTGGTCGAGGTCTATGATGAGCACGCTGGAGCCGTCGTAGCCTGTGCCGTAGGAGTAGGCGTCGTCACTCGGGATGCGCAGCTGCTCGGTGTCATATTTCATCATGAAGGGCAGCCTGTAGGTGAGCTTGTAGAGCTCGCCCTTGGTCATATTGGTCTGGACATTCTCGGCGCAGGTGCAGATGAACTTATCGAGATCGAGGATGGAGAGGTCCCGAGCCTTTTCAAGTATCTTCTTCATTACGGTGCGCTGCCTCTGGGTGCGCTCAAAATCGGCGTTGCCAACATATCTCAGCCTTGCGTAGGCCAGAGCCTGATTGCCGTTGACCTTGATCTTCTTTCCGCCCGACTGCAGGTAGTCGGTGCCCTTTTTGTTGCCAAGGTACTCGTTCTGCTCCCGCATCGGGGGTATCATGCCCTCGGCCTCCTCGTCGGAGATATCCAGCTCTATCCCGCCCACGGCGTCAACGATGTCGATGAAGGAATAGAAATCCACATAGACGTATTTGTCGACTGCGATATCGAAGTTATACTCTATGGTGTCCATCAGCATCTCTGCGCCGCCGTAAACATAGGCCGCGTTAAGCTTGCACCAGTCGCCCTCGCTGAAATACACTCCGTCTCCGTCCAAGTCGTAGCCGGGCAGGACGACGTAGCTGTCCCGCATGAAGGAGGTCATTGTGGTGCGCTTATGCTCCTTGTCGATGGAGAGAAGTATCATTGAGTCGGTGCGGCCCCGCTGGTCGGCGTCCCGTGTATCGGAGCCGATGACCAGCACGTTCAGCACATCCTCGGACTTCATTGAGGCGGATGTATAGCTTCTGTCGCCGTCCTTGAGGTAGGTGACCTTACCAAGGTAGCGCAGTATGAGCAGCTGCAACAGCAGGGCGATGACGAGTATTATTATCAGCAGGACAATAAAAAAGGTCCTTACGGGGTGCTTCTGTCTTGCCTTGATGGCGTCGGTATTGGCGGCGCCGAATTTCAGCGGCTCGCTGCGGTCTATATGCTGCTGGTTCTGGCGGCTCATGCTGCTGGACTTTCCTTTCTTCTTTTTGGGGGCAGGGCTTTGGGGCTTTTGGGGCTGCGCTGCCCGAGCTCTGGGGGGTATCTCTGTCTGGTAGAGGCTGGGGTCTGTGAAGGGGGAATAATCCTCCCCGCTGCCCGATGCCTTTTCAAGGCGCCTCATCTGGGCCTCGAACTCCAGCTGATATTTATCCTTTACGGCGCTATTCCCGCTGTCCGAAGCGGACCCCACGGGAGTGCGGCGAGTATCATCGTTCATTACACGACCTCCGTTTGATATTGAGAGTCTGCCTTAAATTATAATACATTTTCGTCAAAAAGTCAAGCTTTTGCACAATGCACAATGCACAATTCACAATGCACAATTATGGTGTGCGCTCCGCGCACGTTATGGCCATTCGGCCAATGTAGAACTGCGAAGAGCTAAGAATGATCTGAAACAGCAAAATTGTGCATTGCTGATTTACCCGCTTCGCGGCAAGATCATCGGGCGTCAGCCCGATACCTTCATTGTGCATTGTGCATTGTGCATTGTGCATTGAAATGTGCATTGACAAAGAGCAAAATGCTGTGTTATAATCAATAAAAAACAGGAGGCCTGATCTATGAAGACTTTCAAAATGCTTATAAACGCCGCGGACGTTTCGGCGCACATCAACAGAGAGGTATACGGCAGCTTTTCGGAGCACCTTGGGCGGTGCATCTACGGGGGGCTGTATGTGGGTGAGGGGTCTGCCATCCCCAACATCCACGGCATAAGGAAGGACGCCGCCGAGGCCCTTAAAGACGTGCGGCTGCCTGTGCTGCGGTGGCCCGGCGGGTGCTTTGCGGACGAATACCACTGGAAGGACGGCATCGGCCCCAAGGAGGGCCGTCGGAAAATGATAAACACCAACTGGGGCGGCGTTGTGGAGGACAACAGCTTCGGCACCCACGAATTCTTTGAGCTCTGCGAGCTCATTGGCTGCGAGCCCTATGTGGCAGGCAACGTCGGCAGCGGCACCGTTCAGGAGCTTGCGGAGTGGGTGGAATACATGACCTTTGACGGTGTGTCGCCCATGGCGGCCATGAGGGCAGAGAACGGCCGGGAGAAGCCCTGGCGGCTGAAATACCTTGGCATCGGTAACGAGAACTGGGGCTGCGGCGGCAACATGGAGCCGGGCTATTACTCCAATGTTTACCGGCAGTTTGCAAGCTTCTGCAAGGACTACAGCGGCAACCACCTTTACAAGATCGCCTGCGGCCCCAACGCCGCCGACTACGAGTGGACCGAGACCATGATGAAGACCCTCTGCCGAAACGGCTGGTGGCAGGCGGGCGGCATCTCCCTGCACTATTACTGCGTTCCGGAATGGAACAACAAGGGCAAGGCCACGGAGTTTGACGAGGAGGGCTACTACGCCGTTCTCGCCTCCGCCAACTACATCGACACCCTGCTGACCGACCACGGGAAGATCATGGACCGCTACGACCCCGAGGGCAAGGTGGCCCTGATCGTTGACGAGTGGGGCACCTGGTTCGACGTTGAAGAGGGCACGAATCCGGGCTTCCTCTTCCAGCAGAACACCATGCGGGACGCCGTTGTCGCGGGCCTGACCCTGAACTCCCTGAACCGCCACGCCTCCCGCGTCAAGATGGCAAACATCGCCCAGGTGGTGAACGTTTTGCAGGCGCTGCTGCTGACCGAGGGCGAGAAGCTTGTTAAGACCCCCACCTATCACGTCTTCGACCTCTACAAGGAGCACCAGGACGGCGAGTGCGTTTACTGCTTCTCGGAGAACGCAACCGTAGGGGCTGGCGGCAAGGAGCTGCCCATGCTGTCCTCCTCGGCCTCTGTGAAGGACGGTGCTATGACCGTGACCCTTTCCAACTGCTCTCTTGACGATGAGGCGGAGCTCTGCATAGACATCTGCAATTTTGAGGCCAGCAAAGTCTCGGCACGTGTGCTCACCGACGAGGTCCACGCCCACAACACCTTTGAGGAGCCCGAAAGGGTGGTTATCCGCCCGCTGGAGGCAAGGCTCGAGGGCGGCCAAGTTAAGGTAACGCTCCCTGCTTGCTCGGTGGCGGAGATAAGGCTCAGCTGATGGACTGCACCCTGCACTACGACTCCCCTCTCGGGGGGATAACGATAGCGGGCTGCGGCGGGGCACTGGTGGGGCTCTGGTTTGACGGCCAGCAGCACTTTGGCGAGGCCCTGTCTCCCGAGCACTGCGAGAGGCCTCTGCCCGTGCTCTGTCAGGCGGAGCGCTGGCTGGATATCTATTTCGGGGGCGGCGTCCCGGACTTCACGCCCCCGCTGGAGCTTCGTGGCACGGCCTTCCGCCGGGAGGTCTGGGAGCTGCTGCTCTCCATCCCCTACGGCCGGACCGCCACCTACGGCCAGCTGGCCGAGAGGATATCCATGGCCCGCGGGACAGCCCGGACATCGGCCCGGGCCATTGGCGGGGCAGTCGCCAGAAACCCCATCTCCCTCATCGTCCCCTGCCACAGGGTCATCGGCGCAGGCGGCGCCCTCACGGGCTACGCCGCAGGCACGGAGAGGAAGGCCTGGCTGCTCGCGCTGGAGTGCTAGCGCGCACGGCGCAATGCCCTCGCCCACTGCACCGACCTGTTGACAAAATATCTTGTAATATGCTATACTTTATTTATCAAAATTACTCCCGCCGAGAGCATGGAAGCTTTTAAGAGCCCAGGAGCAGGCAGCAAGAAATGATCACGCCGAAGGCGCACCTTGTCTTGCCTCTTGCTTCTGAAAGCGAAGCGTTCTTGCCTCCAGAGGAGGATGAACAGGAGAGAAGAAGTATGAGTTCTAATGTAAGACCCGAAAGCATGGAAAGAATAACCACCGAGGCCCTTGCAAAGGCCTTCATCGACGAGCAGGTGGCAGAGCTCCGCCAGCAGATCGGCGACAAGAAGGTGCTGCTGGCGCTGTCGGGCGGCGTTGACAGCTCGGTGGTTGCGGCGCTGCTCATCAAGGCCGTTGGCCAGCAGCTTGTGTGCGTGCACGTTAACCACGGCCTGCTGCGAAAGGGCGAGCCCGAACAGGTCATCGAGGTCTTCCGCAACCAGATGAACGCCAACCTTGTTTATGTTGATGCCGTTGACCGCTTCCTGGACAAGCTGGCAGGTGTCGCCGAGCCCGAGCGCAAGAGAAAGATCATCGGCGCCGAGTTCATCCGCGTGTTTGAGGAAGAGGCCCGCAAGCAGGACGGCATCGAGTTTCTGGCGCAGGGCACCATCTACCCCGACATCCTGGAGAGCGACGGCGTTAAGGCCCACCACAACGTTGGCGGCCTGCCCGAGGATATGCAGTTCGAGCTGGTAGAGCCCGTGAAGCTGCTCTTCAAGGACGAGGTAAGAGTTGTTGGCAAGGCTCTGGGCCTGCCCGACAGTATGGTATACCGCCAGCCCTTCCCCGGCCCCGGCCTTGGTGTGCGTTGTCTGGGCGCCATCACAAGAGACCGTCTGGAGGCCGTAAGAGAGAGCGACGCCATCCTGCGGGAGGAGTTTGCCAAGAACGGCCTTGAGGGCAAGGTTTGGCAGTATTTCACCGCCGTGCCAGACTTCAGGTCCGTGGGAGTCAAGGACGGCAAGCGCACCTTTGCCTATCCCGTTATCATCCGCGCCGTCAACACCAAGGACGCCATGACCGCCACCGTCGAGAACGTCCCCTTCGAGCTGCTGGAGCACATCACCGCCCGCATCACCGCAGAGGTAGAGAACGTCAACCGCGTGCTCTTCGACCTGACCCCGAAGCCCAGCGCGACGATCGAGTGGGAATAAGGACCACCGTCATCTATCTCCGGGTCACGCACCCTTAAAAACAGCGCAGTAAGATCATACCCTACAGCACCTCGGTGAACAAGCCGAGGTGCTGCTTTTTGCAGCCACCAGCTGCGAGTCAGGACAGAGCTGAAGCTTCAATGGCCTTGTCATCCGCAAAGCTATATGATATAATATTGTTGAAACCGCCCAATCCCCGCCCGCCGTTTTTGTTCAATACAGAGAATACACATCCGTTATATAACCCTTCCCCGTTTTTTCTATCTTAATTATTGAGAGGCAAAACAGATCACATGGGGAGGGTGCTTATGGAGCTCAATGAACTAATTAGGCGGCTGCTTTTGCAGATGTACCAAAGCAGTCTGCCGGGAAGAGAGGAGCTTGAACGGCTCGACAGCCTTGTGCTGGATCAAATAAGAGAGGAGGTGTTTGAAAATGAAAAGATCGGAGCTTGCCGAATTGGTGAGGGCGGCGCAGGCAGGGAACAAAGCGGCTGTTGAGGCGCTCTACCGCGAATATCGGGAGAGGATAAGATTCTTTGTCCTGAAAAACATACCTTCAAGGGACGCTGCTCCTGACATCGTATCCGACACCTTTTTGACGGCTATCGAAAGGCTGCCGGAGCTTAGGTGCGCGGAGGCTTTCGGCTCCTGGCTCTATTCTATCGCATACAGCAGGTGTCTGCAATACCTTGATTCTGAGGCGGGGCTTGCGCGGTTTGACAGCGACGAGGAGCTTGAAAGCTCTATTGAAAACGCCCTGCTTAATGAGCCCGTAAAGCTGCCTGCGGATTATCTTGAAAACGAGGAAACAGCAGCACAGCTGAGGGAGGCTATCGACAGCCTGAAGCCTGAAATGCGCTCGGCGGTAATAATGTACTACTTTGAGGAAATGAATACTGCCGAGGTCGGGCAGGCGCTGGGGCTCAATGAAAATGCCGCCAAGCAGAAGCTCTTTCAGGCAAGGAAGAAGCTGTCCTGCAAACTCAAAAAGCTTGCAAAGGGCAACATGGCACTGTGCGCCGTACCCCTCGGCGCTGTGTTCAATGCTGTGTTTATAAGCGGTAATGCAGCCAAAACAGCCGCCGTCCTTAAAAGCGGAGCAGCCGCAAGGGCTGCGGCGATAGGCATTGCAGCAGCGGTGTCTGTGGGCGTGCCTGTTGCGCTCAGACGCCTTGAAGGCAGCGGAGATCACCGCCCGCCCGAAATAAAGAACGAAAGGACAGAAGAGGAAACGCCCGACAAAGACGAGCTTAACAAAACAGCCTATTCTATGCTTACCGATCTGGAAGATCAAAGCTTTGATTATTATGTTGAGGGTGATGATACCGAGCTGCTGTGGTCGGGAAGATCACAGGATATCGGCTTTCCCGAGCTTATGCTGGATCACAGCAGAAATTGGAACGTTTGGTCCTGCGACAGGGTAGATCATTCGGGGCCTATAAGTGCCACCTATCCCTCCACCACCATGAGCTATACGGAGTCAGGGACAGAAATAACCGTTGTCAGAGTACCCACCAGCGATCGCAAGGAAAATCGTTACAGAGTCTATCTTCCCGACGGCAGCGGAAGGCTCATCTGTGTTGAGGCGGCGATCTACACGGAGGAATACTGCCCGATATGCAAGCTTTGGGAAAAGGCGCAGTGCGAAGGGGGCAGCAAGCTATGAGAAGATCATTTCTGCTCGCAAGACTCTCCCTGCAATACTGGAGAAATCACAAAAGAATATTTTTCACGTTCCTCACTGCGCTGGTGCTGGGCGTCAGCGCTCTTTGCTGTACGGCTCTGCTCATACGAAGCGAAAAGCAGGCTGTGCTCGAGGAGGAGCTTCGCCTGCTGGGTGATTATGACCTTATCGCTTATGATCTTCCTGACAGCGCAGCCGAGGAGATAAGGGCCGACAGCAGGGTGACCGCTTTCGGCAAATATTACAGGCTCGGATATTCCGAGGGCGCCTCGGGAGCGAGAGTAAATGCCGCCGCCTTTGGAGACAAGCAGTCCCGAGATATTTACCACATGACCTGCTCGAAGGGGCATTATCCCGAGAACGCGGAGGAGGTGGCTCTTGATTCGGCTGCGGCAAAGGCACTGGGCATAAGTCCTTATCCCGGAGAGAGGCTCTCCCTCTCTCTTTATTCCCCGAAGGGCAGCCTGATCTCGAAAAAGGAATACACCGTCAGCGGGATATTTGAAGCCTCGAACAGTATGCTCTACGGCGGCTGGCTGCGATACCCCTCCTGCTATGCGGAAAACGAATACGAAATGCCCGGGGCCTTTTTCTTTAACGATAACAGCCCTGCATTTTCGGGCAGCAAGGCAACGGTCTTTCTGCAAGCCGATGCTTCACAGGCCGATGCTCTGTTCGATCGGCTTTCGGAGCTCTCGAACACAAAGGCTGACCGCCCGAACGGCAGATGTTTTGCCTACTCCTATGTTCTCGGAAATGTGTTGGAGCTTTACACCGATCACGGCGAGATATCCGAGCAGACCATCGGCTGGGCAGTAGAGAACGGCGACACGGTCAGGGACTTCTATTCGGGGATACTTATGCCCGTATTCACGGCGATAGTTTTCATCATCGTGGTGCTGTGCGTGGTGGGGATAACCGGGAACATCATCCGCGACAGGCGCGAGAGCTTTGCGATACTGAGCAGCCTCGGTCTTGACGGCAGGAGCCTGCGGGCTTACATCGCCTGCGACCTGACATTGACTGCTGCGCTGTGTACGGCTGTCGGTCTGGGGCTGGGCTGTCTGCTGCACATGGGTATGATCTCGCTGCTGAACCGTCTCTATGATCTGAAGCTGCAATTTGGTTTTTCATGCAGCAAGTATGTAAATGCGGTGACCTTCTCGCCTGTGCTGCTGGCCGTGGTAACGGTAATGCTCTGCGTCGCTGCGGCGATACTGATCTCTCTTATAAGGATCAGAGGAAAGACCCCCTCGGAGCTGCTTGCCGAAAGCAGCAGGACAAGGCGCAGGATAATACGCCCGCACAGATACAAAAGCTGGAAAAGGCTTATCCGCAAAAGGATACGCCTCGGCAGCGCCGGGATAGCTTTGGTCAGCATCCTTGTAATGGGGACGGCGCTGTTCGGCTACACCTTTTTCAGGGCTCTTTCGGACAAGAACAATAATGAGCTGAAATTTGAGAAGGAACAGGCGGGCCTCGGGGAATGGGATTATAAAGCCGAGAAGTCTGACCGATCGCAGATGTATATTTTCAATATTGAAAACCACCACGATAACGGGATAAGCAAAGAGGCTTATTCCCGGCTTGCGGGACAGCCCTTTGTAAAAAGCATCTTCGGGAAAATGGTCAACCGCTCCACAAGGATCGCGGTAAAGGAGGGCAGCATGGACAAGGATAGGCTGTCTGCTCTAAGGATGTACGACCTAAGGCCCGCACGAGGCTCCTACAGCACCACCGAGCTTGCAAAGGCAGACAAGGAAGCCGAGGACGCAATGATCTCAGCCATTGGCTACGAAAACGACGAGCTGATATACAGCCTTCCGACTGTCGGGCTCTTTGATGACGGCCTGGAAGAGCTTGAGCCCCGGGTCACAGAGGGCAGCATCGACCTTGAAAAGCTTCGCTCGGGAGAAGAGGTGCTGCTTGTTATGACCAAGTCCGGCTATATGTCCTTCAAAGAGCTTTACCACGCCGGCGATGCGCTGCCGCTTTCGGATATAGTTCTCAGCGACGAGGAGGAGCAGTATGACCTCGGCCATTTTGACCCCTCCGAACACGCCGAGCCTGTTTACAGAAAAAACGTTATGACCGACGACGGCTTTGAAGTTGAGCTGACCGCTTATGCCTTCGGGGAGAGGAAGGATATTGCCGTCAAAATCGGTGCGGTGGTCGTCCTGGACATAGACGCGGCAAAGAAGTACATGACCCCTGCGGCGGTCGGAAATTACGGCATGAACGCTTTTTGCTCCGTTGAAGCATTTAACGCGTGGGGGCTGAAGGACGACAGACTTACAGATGTTTTCGTGGGGCTTGATGACATAAGCTCTGTGAATAAAGCCGACCTTTACTGGTACGATATGCTCTCCCGCACCAAGGGAATGACGAGCCATTCCACGGCAGAGATCACAGCAGGAATGAACCGCGGCACCCGCAAGATTATGAGCGTCTATTACTGCATGATGATAATACTCATATCCACGGCGGCTGTGACGATAGCTATCGGGCTATACACCGGCATCAGGATACGAAGCAGCAAATTTGCGGTGCTTCGCGCCTGCGGGATGGAGCTTCGACAGATCGTCCGGGTCGTGCTGCGGCAGAACATAGTATATCCGATAGTGGGCATTGCTCTCTCCCCCGTACCCGTATGGCTCTGCCAGCGGTATTTCGGGCTTGTCAGGAAGAGATTTGAAGCCGCCGAGGATGGTGATTGGCCGCCGGAGCTTCTGTGGATATTTGAACAGATACCGACGAGCTATGACCTTTTCAGCTACAATATCGCTGCGGCTATGGCGGTGATATTTGGGGTATATCTGGTCATCATCCTTGCGGTCACGCTGCCGCAGATATTGTATCTGAAAAGGCAGTCCATCCCCGCCGAGATCGAAAGATCAAGCTTCTGAAAGGAGATACAGCTATGAGCGAGATACAGATAAGCGCCAAGGGGCTCACCAAGGAATACAAGATGGGCAACGAGACCGTCCGCGCCCTTCGCGGGGTGGATATCGAGATTGAACAGGGCAGCTTCACGGCCATCGTCGGCACCAGCGGCAGCGGGAAATCGACGCTGCTGCATCTGCTGGGCTGCCTCGACAGACCCACAGCCGGAGAGATAAAAATAGGCGATCAGGTAATCACGCAGACAAGGGACCGCGAGCTTGCCCGCATCAGGCGGGAGCGCATAGGGTTCGTGTTTCAAAGGTTCTGCCTGATACAAGAGATGACGGTGCTCGAAAACATCACGGCGCCGATACTGCTTTCAAACCGCAGGCCCGACACGGCAGCGATAGACGACCTCTGCGAGACCCTCGGACTTGCAGACAGAAAATCGCATCTGCCCTCCCAGCTAAGCGGCGGCCAGCAGCAGCGTGTCGCCATTGCAAGGGCCCTTGCCAACGACCCGCAGATGATCCTCTGCGACGAGCCGACAGGCAACCTTGACAAAAGGACCAGTGAGGAGGTCACAGCGCTCCTGCAAGAGGTGAACCGAAAATACCGCAAAACGATACTTATCGTCACCCACGACCCCGCGATAGCGGAAAGCGCCGAAAGGGTGATAAGGATCGAGGACGGAAGGATAATTTAAAACTAAAAACAGTACCTCACCCCCGGCGGGGGGAGGTACTGTTTGTTTTTGTGATTTAGAACAGGTTGAAGGGGAAAATGCTTGAATTGGGGTTAGATCCTGAATTAGAGGTGTTGTTTCCAAAATTGTTGCCATTAATTGAAACCTCTCCGATCTCGATCTGTGTTTCAGCAAGAACAGTCTCGATCTCATTGTAGGTAACAGCTCTTGTAACATTACCTATAGTCGGCCACGAATAGCTGTGCGTGCTGTCGTTTGCGGTGTTTGCAGGAACAATAATCGCAGAAGCTTTAGTGCCTTCCTCGTATTCTTCTGTAGAAACCGTCTCGCCTGCTGCGTTTACAAAGGTTACGGTGTATTCCTCTCTAACATCCTCGGCCAGAACGTTTATGGGAAGCGTGTTCAGCAGCGCCGCCGCAAGCAGCACGCTGGTCGCCTTCTGCAAACCTTTTTTTCATATATTTATCCCTCCATTTGTAATAAGCTCTGTACTTGGTCGTTTATTACTTTCAACATCGACATCGGCACATTCGGCCGCTGCTGAGGATGGATGAGATATAAAGCTTTTTCTTTTGATCTCCCCTGATCGAGATTAAAACATACAATACCTATCTTTTTGGTATGTATTTGATATACAAATTATACCACACGCAGGGGCTTTTGTCAACTCCTGCGGATGATATTTGTATACATTCACTTATTTTTAACAGTGGGCAGGGCTTGCTTTCAGATAAACAGGCTCATATCCGACTGCTCGCCGGAGCCCAGGAAGGTGGAAACGCCGCCCAGCTCTATGCCGTCCACCAGCTCCTCCTTGTGTATGCCCATGATATCCATCGACATCTGGCAGGCAACAAGGCGGACGCCGTGGTCAAGGGCCTGCTGCATAAGCTCCTCCAAAGAGCTTACGCCCTTGCTCTTCATAATGCCCCTTATCATCTTTGCGCCCATGCCGCCCATGTTCATCCTCGAGAGGCCCAGCTTCTTGGTGCCGCGGGGCATCATAAAGCCGAACATCTTTTCAATGAAGGGCTTCTTGACCTTCACCTTCTCCGGCCGCCTGAGTATATTCAGGCCCCAGAAGGTGAAGAAGATAGTCACTTTCCTGCCCATGGCCGCGGCGCCGTTGGCCATAATGAAGGCGGCAATGGTCTTGTCCAGATCGCCGCTGAAAACAACGAAGGTCTTGTCGTCGCCGCCCGAGACGGCAGCTGCTGCGGCCTTGGGCTCGCTCTTTTCGATGTTGGCCTTTATAACGCCGTCGGTAAAGCTTATGTCCAGCAGCTTGTGACCCGTCCTGTCGCACCACACCTTGATGTCAGAATAGAAGGCATCCTCGGTGGCCTCAACATAAACTCTCTGGCCCTTCTTGAGGCCCCGCACGGTGTCCGCCACCTTGACTATGGGGCCGGGGCACTTGAGGCCCTTGGCGTCGATGTAAACGGGCTTGATGTTCTTCAGGGCATTTGAGTAGGCGTCGTAGCCGCCCTCCACATTATATGCGTCGTAGCCGCGGTCCGTCAGTATCTCGGCCACCTCTTCGGAAAAGTCTCCTGTCCTGCAAATAGCATAAACAGGCTTATCCTTTGGCACCTTGTCAAGGCCCGTGCCTATTTGCGAGAAGGGAACGTTGATCGCACCGTCAAGGCCCTTTATAAGCACCTCGTCTGGCTCTCGCAGGTCCAGCACCGTCACCTCTCCCAAGTCAAGCTCGGCAAAGGCTTCGGGGCTTATTCTTTTTATCTCGGTGTCTATCTCTGCCATATAAGGTCATCCTTTCGTGATCGTCAATAGCAATTCCTACTAAACATATTAAAATAGTAGGCTTTGCTGTTCTGCTATCATTATAACTCTGATGACCGCCTTTGTCAATCAGGTAATTGTAAATTTTTTGTATCTCGGTCCGAGGCCACGAGAGCCCAGTCCCGCAAAATCGGTGTTCTTGATAAAAAAATATGAGAATAGAAATTCATACTTAACCTATTGACTTGCTATGATTTATGTGCTATGCTGTTAAAGGCAGGGGGCGGAGCGTAAGCTCGATCTCCTCACTCTGCTTACCTTATTCAAGCAAGAAGGGCGTGATGGCATGGGATTCAATACGGAGCTTCTTCAAAGCGGAGTGATCCCCGACAAGCAGAACGGCGCGACTCTGCCGCCTGTTTATCAGGTGAATGCCTACTCCCACGCCTCTGCCGAGGAGCTTGAGAGCATATTCGCGGGAAAAGCGGCTGGGCATTCGGGTGCGGTTCGTAAAAAGCATGACCCCCGAGGAGATATCCCCCTGATGACCGAGCTTGCGGAGAAGAACGCCATAGCCTCGATGCCGACGCTGATAGTCTTCAAGGACGGAGCAGAGGCTGCAAGGCTAACGGGCTTCAAGCCGAAGAACGAGATCAAAACAGCAATAGAGAATGTGAGGTAAGGACATGACTATTTTGGTTGCAGGAGTAAAAAAAGAATTTGAAGAGGGCCTGACTGTGGCAAAGCTCATAGAGCTTGAAAACGTAGAGACCCCCGAGTATGTTACGGTAACGATCAACGACGATTTTGTTGAGAGCGGCAGCTTTGCGGCCACCACTCTCAAGGACGGCGACAGCGTTGAGTTTCTTTATTTTATGGGAGGCGGCTGCTGATGGCTTTTTCAAACGAACAGCTTGAAAGATATTCAAGACACATCATTCTTAAAGAGGTGGGCGTTAAGGGGCAGAAGAAGCTGCTGGCCTCCAAGGTGCTCATCATCGGAGCGGGCGGTCTGGGCGCTCCTGCTGCAATGTATCTTGCGGCGGCAGGCGTCGGCACCATCGGCATCGCGGACGCGGACGAGGTGGATCTCTCCAACCTCCAGCGCCAGATAATCCACGCCACCAAGGACGTAGGCAAGCCCAAGGTCCAGTCCGCAAAGGAGACCATGAACGAGCTGAACCCCGACGTGACGGTCAACGTTTATCATACCTTTGTTGACAGCTCCAATATTCTGGACCTCGTTAAGGAGTATGATTTCGTCATCGACGGCACCGACAACTTCCCAGCGAAGTTCCTGATAAACGACGCCTGCGTAATGGCGGGCAAGCCCTTCTGCCATGCGGGAATCATCCGCTTCAAGGGCCAGCTGATGACCTATGTTCCGGGAGAGGGTCCCTGCTACCGCTGCGTATTCAAGGAGCCGCCCCCAAAGGACGCCGTCCCCACCTGCAAGCAGGCGGGCGTTATCGGCGCCATGGGCGGAGTCATTGGCTCGCTGCAGGCTATGGAGGCAGTAAAATACATCATCGGCCAGGGCGAGCTGCTGACGGGCAGCCTGCTGACCTTTGACGCCCTCAAGATGGACTGGCGAAAGGTAAAGCTCCCCCGCCGCGTGGCCTCCTGCCCCGTTTGCGGAGACCACCCGACCATCACGGAGCTCATCGACTACGAACAGGCGGAGTGTGACCTGAAATGAAGATAACCCTGAAACGGGCCGACTATGAAAAGCTTCTGGCCCACGCAAAGAGCTGCCTGCCCGAGGAGGCCTGCGGCCTTATCGGCGGAACCAAGGATGAGGACGCCAAGCACATAGAGGAGGTCTATCTGCTGAAGAACACCGACCATTCCAATGAGCACTTCACCCTTGACCCCAAAGAGCAGCTGGCAGCCATAAAGGATATGCGCTCGAAGGGGCTGGTGCCCCTTGGCAACTGGCACTCTCATCCCGAAAGCCCCTCCCGCCCCTCGGAGGAGGACAAGAGGCTGAGCTTCGACAGCACCGCCAGCTACATGATACTTTCCCTTATGGTCCCAGACGAGCCCGTGCTGAACAGCTTTCACGTCGAGGACCGTCGGGATGTCACCAAGGAGGAGCTTGTGATCATTGACTGAAACGCGGCGAGAAGCGCGGCGGGGGAGGCTTTCCGGCTTTCTGCCGCTTTGTGGGCCGCCGCACAGTGAATAGTGAAAAAAGAATAGTGAATAATGAAGGTGTCGCCTGCGGCGATGGTTTTTGTTCGTTTGCGGGCGGCTTCATTATTCACTTTTTTTTATATGTGTAGTATTCGGTCCGAAAGGATATCTCCCCCACCGGGGGGGAGATATCCTTTCGGGCATCCCACTCTCCGCCGCGCAGCGGCGGAGAGTGAAGACACATTCGATCTCCGTGCCATGACAAAAACATAATTTGTGCAAAGGCCGTATTGTTACGGGTTTAAGCTATTTACTTTTCATCCCATATGTGATATAATAATATTACCAAAAATCAGCAGCGTTTATTTTGCGGCCCCGTGCCGCAGAAAGGAGGAGCGTATGAAGCTCAGAAAGTTTTTTGCTGCTGTCGGCGCCGTGCTGGTGGGCAGCATAATGTCGGCGGTCATTGCAAGCGCTGCCGAGAGCGTCACGCTGCTGCCAAAGGAGGACAGCCCGAAGCTCGACTTCACCACCGTCTCCCAGCAGCACGCCGACCAGGAGGAGACCCTTTCGGCACTCTATAACAGCATATCCTCAAAGAAGGATATGCCCGCCATCAACATCACCACCCGGGACAAGAAGTCCATCCTCTCCAAGGAGGTCTATGTTGAATCTGTCATCGACGTTTTCAACTGCGACGAGAAGTACCAACTGTCCGCCGTGGGCGGCGTAAAGGTAAGGGGCAACTCCACTGCAAACGACACCGAGAAGCCCTACCGCATCAAGTTTGACAAGAAGCAGAATATGCTTGGCCTGCATGATGGAAAGAAGTACAAGAGCTGGGTGCTGCTGCGCTCCTTCTGGAACGTCTGCCCCGACTACACCGCCTTCCGGCTGGCAAAGGTGCTCTTTGAGGGCAAGTATTACAGCTCCGACTGCACCTATGTGAATCTTTACATTAACGGCAAGAGCGTGGGCGTTTACCTGCTCTGCGAGCAGAACCAGGCAGGCAGCGGCAGAGCCGACGTTTACGAGCCCGCCGAGGACGAATATCAGACCGACATCGGCTACTTTCTGGAGATCGACAACTACGCGGGCGACGACCCCTACTTTACCCTTAACTATTTCAACTATACCCTCACGGACCTCAAGGGCGTCAAAAGGACCATCCCCGCCGACGATTTCAGCGTGAAGAGCGACATCAACACCCAGGAGCAGCTGGACTTCATCCACAAGTACATGGACGGCGCCTTCAAGATACTCCACCAGAGCGTAAACAAAAACGCCGCCTATATGTTCGACAAAAACTACAACGTTGTGAGCGCCAAGGGCGTCTACACCCCCAGACAGGCCGTTGAGGCCGTCTTTGACTGCGAGTCCGTGGCCAATATGCTTCTGCTGGAGGAGCTGACCCACGACTACGACGTGGGCGCAGGCAGCTTTTATATGGCTGTTGACTTCTCCGAGGGCAGCATTTATCCCAAGCTCACCTTCTGCGCCCCTTGGGACTTCAACTGGGCCTATGACGGCAGCACCAGCGGCTACTACGCAGGCACTTGGCAGGCCCTGCAGTGGGACAACTGGGACCGCTCCAACATCTGGCTCATAGAATTTATGAACGCCGACTGGTTCAGGCATCTGGTGGCTGAGAAGTGGCAGAGGATATCCTCCTCCGGCGCCATCGACGATACACTGAACAGCGTTGAGGCCACGGTGGAGTCCCTGCGCTCCGACATCGGCACAGAGACCTGGCGCATCGACAGCGGCAAGAACGTTGTAAAATACGTCCGCGGCAGAAAGAAATGGCTGGACAGCGAGTCAAAGGAGTGGCTGCGTCACACCATCACCGCCAGAGACATCACCCTCTCGGGCACCAGCTTCACCTATACGGGCGCCAAAATAAAGCCCTCCTTCACCGTCACCTATGACGGCACCGAGTACAAGAAGGTAACGGACTACACCTATTCCTACAAGAACAATCTGAACGCAGGCACCGCCACCCTGACGGTAACAGGCAAGGGCGCCTGCAAGGGCACAGCCACCAAGACCTTTACCATAACCAAGGCTAAGATCTCCGCCCTGAGCATCTCCATCCCCTACAGCTCCTACACCTATCGGGGCAGGGGCATCAAGCCAACCGTCACCGCGACCCTGAGCGGCAACAAGCTTGTCAAGGGGACCGACTACAGCGTTGAATATCTCTCCAACACCGAGGTGGGCACGGCGAAGATAAAGATAAGCGGCATGAACAGCGTCACGGGCTCGATAACAAAGAGCTTTACGATAAAGCCCCTTGGCCTTAACACCAGCTATGCCTCTGTGACCATACCCTATAAGTCCTACGCCTACACGGGCTCGGCCATCAAGCCCCCTGTGTCCGTGTGCTTCAAGGACGGCAGCGTCATCCCCACCGACCAGTACACAGTTTCTTATTCCAACAACACCAAGGTAGGCATCGCAACTATCACAGTCAAGGGCAAGACCGCCAACGTCACCGACACCTATAAGCTCACCTTTATCGTCAAGCCCGCCAACAACCAGATCAAGACCATCACCACCACCAAGGGCGCCTTCAAGATAACCTGGAACAAGGCCACCGCAGGCTCTGTGGGCTATCAGGTGCTGTATAGTCAGGACAAGGCCGCCCTCACCGATGCCGTGGGCGAGGTACAGAGCACCAACGCCAAAAAGTACGTCCACAGCTACACCAGCACCGACCTCTCGGACCTTTCTGAGAACTTCTCGAAGGTCCCCAACAGCGGCGAGACCTGGTACGTCAAGGTCCGCTCCTTCTACACCAAGGACGGCAAGGCCAGCTCTACGCGATATGGGAATTACAGTGATATCAAGAGCATCAACGTCAAATGATCGACGCCGTAAGACACGAAAACAGCACCTCATTTATTAAACCGAAAAAGGGTATTTCCCCGCCGCTGGCGGGGAAATACCCTTTTTCGGTACCCGCAATTTTGCCGCAGCGCGGCAAAATTGCATAAGCAACAGATGGAGTTCTATCTCAGTGCTGAGAGCGGTCATCTGATTGACAAACAAGGTTATATGTGATATAATTATCCTGGTTTAAAATGCCGTAAAATAAGAGGAAAGCAGGTAGGAGATATGCCTGAGAAAAAGGCTCCGCGGAACAGGACCATAGACACTCCCCTCTCGGAGGGAACGGAGTATCTGGCGCGGTGCGTCAGGGTGGATAAGCCCGTGGAGGACATGGGCGCGGTGCTCGACAGGACAATACTTGGGGATACCTTCAAGGTGCTGCCCCTGCTGCCGAGGGAGAGCGTGGACCTGCTTATCGCCGACCCGCCCTACAACCTTACAAAGAGCTTCAACGGCAGCAGATTTGCAAAAAAGAAGGCTGCCGACTACGAGGAATATACCCGCAGGTGGCTGGCGGCTGTGGAGCCGCTGCTAAAGCCCACGGCCTCCATCTACGTCTGCTGCGACTGGGAGACCAGCCTCATCATGGGCAGGGTGCTGGGGGAGCGTTTTAAGCTGAGGAACAGAATAACCTGGCAGCGGGAGAAGGGCCGAGGCGCCAAGGCCAACTGGAAAAACGGCATGGAGGACATCTGGTTCTGCACAATGGGCGACAGCTACACCTTCAACCTTGACGCTGTGAAGATAAGGAAAAAGGTCATCGCCCCCTACCGCGTGGACGGCAGGCCAAAGGACTGGCAGGAGACCGAGAGCGGCAACTTTCGGGACACCTGCCCCTCTAACTTCTGGGACGACATCACCATCCCCTTCTGGTCGATGCCTGAGAACACCGCCCACCCCACACAGAAGCCCGAAAAGCTCATAGCCAAGATCATCCTTGCCAGCTCTAACGAGGGGGATGTGGTGCTTGACCCCTTCCTGGGCTCCGGCACCACCAGCGTAGCCGCAAAAAAGCTGGGCCGCCGCTACATCGGCATTGAGCTGGAGGAGCAATACTGCCTCTGGGCCGAGCAGCGCCTCATGGCCGCCGACACCGATCGGAACATCCAAGGCTATGTGGACGGCGTGTTCTGGGAAAGGAATATGTGCTAGCGCGCACGGCGCAAGTCGCGTGAGCACTCGCAAGCTCGTTCACAACTGTGGAGCGTGAGGGGGCTCCCTCGCGATACGGTGGCCCTCAGAGGCAACGTGCGCGGCACCACTTTTTCAGGAGAAACAGAAAGCTCGAAACACTGCACAATAAGCCTCCCCTGAAAGGGGAGGTGCCCCCGCAGGGGGCGGAGGGGTTCCCCATAGAAAAGGAGAAGCATATGAATAACATGAAAAAGATCATCGCTGCTGCGCTGCTTTGCGCGGTGCTGCTCTGCGGCTGCTCGGATTCCGAGAGCATGACCGACTCCGAGATGAAAAAGGAGCTGGGCCTTACCGAGAACTCCGCAGGAGCCGAGGACGGCAGCACCACCCGTTTGGGGAACACCTCGGGCTTCCAGAGCCCAAAGAGCTTTTCCGCCACCACCCTTGAGGGGGCCGAGATCACCGAGGCCGAGTTTGCACGAGCGGATGTGACAGTTATAAATATCTGGGCCACCACCTGCCCGCCCTGCATAAACGAGATGCCCGAGCTGGCAGAGTTCCGCGCCGAGCTGCCCGATAACGTGGCCCTCTGGACTTGGTGTCTGGACGGCAGCTTCTACCCCGACCTTACCCGAGAGATAATGAACGACGCAGGCTTTGACGGCATTACCCTGATCGCTGCCGAGGGAGATATGGCAAGCCTCGGCTCCACCCTGATGTACACCCCCACCACCATCTTTGTGGACAGCGAGGGCAACATCATGGGCAATGCCATCATCGGCGCAGGGAACGTAAAGCAGGGCTATACAAAGCAGATAAACCTCTGCCTGCGCTCCATGGGAAAAGAGGAGATAAAGTGAACGCCCGCGCACGGCTGGCCGCAAGGATAGTCACGCTGGCGGCGGGGGCGGGGTTCGTTGCCCTCGGCATATGGCGCGGCGAGGTCATGGAGGTCTTTGCAAAGGCGGTGAGGATATGCCTCGAGTGCATCGGGATAGGCTGAAGCGTCAGGGCAGGATAAGGCTTTTTATCCAGCTGGGTTTTGCGGCCCTTTTTAACGGCTACGCCGCAGGCTTCAAGGGCGGGCGGATATTCACGGGCAGCAGCAAAAAGCTCTGCGTACCCGTGCTCAACTGCTACTCCTGCCCCGGTGCGCTGGGGGCCTGCCCCATAGGCTCCATGCAGGCCGTGGCCGCAGGCAGCAAGCACAGCATCTCCTTCTACGTCCTTGGCACCCTGATGCTCTTCGGGGTGGTCTTCGGACGGCTGATCTGCGGGTTCCTCTGCCCCTTCGGGCTGGTACAGGACCTGCTCCACAAGATACCCACCCCCAAGCTCACGGTGCCTAAGAGGCTTGACCGGGTGCTGAGATGGCTGAAATATGCAGTGCTGCTGGTGTTCGTGCTGGTGCTGCCTGCCGTGGCTGTGAACAAATACGGCCTTGGCGAGAGCTGGTTCTGCAAGTACATCTGTCCCGCGGGAACGCTGGAGGGGGGCCTGCCCCTGACGGCTCTCAACGAGCAGCTGCGCCGCCTGACGGGCTCGCTCTTCTACTGGAAGATGGGAGTGCTCTGCGCTGTGGTCATCGGGGCGGTGTTCGTTCACAGGTGCTTCTGCCGCTACCTCTGCCCCTTGGGGGCTCTGTATTCGCTATTCAACCGCTTTGCCCTCTACCGCATGGAGCTTGACCACCGCAGCTGCATCGACTGCGGAAAATGCGAGAGCGTCTGCCCCATGGCGGTGGACGTGAGAAGGAACATCAACAGCGCCGAGTGCATCCGCTGCGGCCGCTGCACCGCCGCCTGCCCCACAAAGTCCATAACGGCGGGCATAGAGTTCATACCTCGGCGGAGCCAGAAGTGAGAAGTTAGCGGTTAGAGTTGCGGAACAGTGTCCGCAAGGCGGACACTGTTTTAAGTTCCTTTTTACTTTTGTGTTGTTAGTGAGATAAATCGGAATTTATAACGAGGATCATAAATATGAGAATTAAAAAAGCTGAAATTGATGATTTAGCTACTGTTGTAAAACTAAAAATAGATATGTTTACTGAAGTAGGTTCAATAGTTTTATTACAGGAAAATGCTGAAAAATTGATATATGAGAAGTATCGTGAA
>JAFVAN010000046.1 GCA_017480485.1 Ruminococcus sp.
CAGACAGACAGACAGACAGACAGACAGGGCTTATTATGCCCTTTTGTAAATACTGGTTTTAAAAGCGTGCTCTTTGGGACAGCTGTACCCGGAGGGTCCGCTTTATTATTTCCGAAAGGCGGTAAAAAATGGAAGACAGGTGCGTGATCTGCGGAGAGATCGTCCCCGAGGGGACCGAGGTTTGTCCTCAGTGCGTAAAAAAATGGCTGCCCCAGGGCGCCCGCGACACGGAAGGACCTGAACAAGAAGATCTGAGAACCGAGAAGAGAAAAAGGAGAGGTGACAGGGCCATTGACCTTCACAAACTACATATCAAATAACTGGGGCATACTGATAGTGCTCATCGCTCTGACCATCCTGCTGAGTTCGGACATCCATCTGGAGCGGCGGATGGTGCGGCAGATAGGCATGACCAACGCCCTGCTGCTTCTGTACTCCGTGAGCTGCTACATAGAGTCCTGCCTCGCCAAGCGCGACAGCTACACGGTGCTGCGGCCCATACTCAGCGCTGTGGATTACAGCCTGTCTACCCTGATGATAATAAGCGTGATAATGATAATCTATCCTGTCCGCCGCAGGTACCTTTTTCTGCCCTGGGCCGTGGAGACGCTGCTGTGCTTTATCTCTGTCCCCACGGGGATAGTTTTCATCATCACAAAGGACAACAACTTTGGCCGGGGGCCCCTGGGCTTTCTGCCCTTCATCCTCAACGGGCTCTATCTGATCTATCTGCTGTTCTGCATTTTCAAGAACAGGCGCTGGGAGAGAAGCGATTTCATAATTCTGGGCTATATGTTCTTCACCGCTATCTCCTGCCTTTTGATGCCGCTGTATTTTGAAACGCAGTCCGATCAGTGGCTTATGCTGACCATAGCAATAGATATGCTGGTGTACTACGTTTTCCTGCTTCAGCAGTTCACCTCTCGGGACTCGCTTACCGGCCTTCTCAACCGCCAGAGCTACTATTCGGACCTTGAAAAGCTCCAAGGCAGCCTGACGGCGCTCATCGCCATCGACATGAACGGCCTAAAGGAGATAAACGACAGCCGCGGCCACGCCGAGGGCGACAGGGCCCTGAAGGACATTGCAGGGTGCTTTGAAAAGGCCGTTGACCACAGGTATCACATCTACCGCATCGGCGGCGACGAGTTCACCATCCTCTGCACGGGAGCGGACGAGAAAAGGGTAAAGCTGCTGATCGCGAAGATAGAGATCGAGCTTGAAGAAAATGACTACAGCTGCTCGGTGGGCTACGCTATGAACATTGATGGCATCTCCCCCGACGAGCTCTACCGTCGGGCGGACGATATGCTTTACGAGAACAAGCGGCAGTATTACATTGCCACGGGAAAGACAAGGCGCAAGAGATAGCGGCGAGGATATATCCAAAGTAAATAACAAGGAGGGGCAAAAATGAAATATACAGAGCTTACAGTTGTTTCGGTGCTCAGCAGGGCCTATTTCGCCCCCGAGCTTTCAGAGACCGACTTCCCGCCGGAGGTGTCCGGCAGGCTGAAAAAGGGCAGCAGCGCTCTTGAAAGCAGCTTTGACGGCGCCGTGCTGCTGGTGACGGACAGCCGCGACCTTATCAAGGCCTTTGTCAACAGAAGGCTCAAAAACAGCTACGCGGTCTACATCGGCGACCCCTTCGAGATAGAGTCGGCCTTTGACCGGGTGACGGACATATGGAGCCCCTTTGACGGCGGCGCCCTTCTCAAAAAGAGATACCGCCTGCTCCTTGACCACATCCGCTGCCGAACAGAGCTTCAGGAGCTGAAACAGAGGGGGAATTAAGCCAACATCCCACCCAGCCTATGTTCGTGCCGCCGTATCGCGAGGGAGCCCCCGCGGCTCACACCGTTGTAAACGAGCTTGCGAGTGCTCACGCGACCTGCGCCGTGCGCGATAGCACAGTTGACATAGGTGCCTGCTTCTGGTATAATATTTATTAAGAAATAAGCGAACGGAAGGAGGATGTCAGTGTATTACGCCAGCATTGGAGTCATCGCTCTTATCGTTATGGTCATCGTAAATTTAGAGGCGCTGAGGAAGGTCGAAAAAACGGCCGAGAACGACGCCCGCATCAAATACCGTCAATACCTGCTCTCCCTTGTCGTCTTTTTCACAGCCGATTTTATGTGGGGCTTTTTCTACGAGCAGCGGTGGCTGATAATTTCTTATATCGACACTTGGATGTTCTTTGCCACCATGGTGCTGTCGGTGGTCTGCTGGACCCGAGGCGTGGTGGCCTTTACGGGAGACAGGGGCAGGGCCGGAAGGCTGCTGGTGCTGGGCGGCTGGGCCATCTTTACCTTTGAGCTGGTGCTTCTTGCCGTAAATCTTTTTGTTCCCGTGGTCTTCTACTTTCGGGAGGACAAGGAGTATATGCCCCTGCCCGCCAGACACGTCGGCCTCATCCTGCAAATGATACTTTTCCTTGTTACCTCGGTCTATTCCATGGTCAAGGCCTTCCGCTCCGAGGGCCTCAGGAGCTCTCATTACCGTACCATCAGCATCTCGGGGACTATAATGTCCTTCTTTATCGCGGTGCAGATACTTTTCCCGCTTATGCCCTTCTACTCCATGGGCTGCCTTTTCGGCACCTGCCTGATACACACCTTTGTATACAAGGACAAGGATGTGGAGCACGAGCTGGCCATGAAGAAGGCAAAGCAGCAGGCCTACAAGGACGGCCTCACAGGCGTTCGCAACAAGCTGGCATATCTTGAGACCCTGGCGGAGCTTGAGACCGATCTCGAGAACGGCGAGCTGACGGAATACGGCGTGGTGGTCTTTGACATCAACGGCCTAAAAAGGGTCAACGACACTCGGGGCCACGAGGCCGGCGACGAGCTGATAAAAAGCGCCTGTCGGCTGATCTGCACCTTATTTGAGCACAGTCCGGTATTCCGCATCGGCGGCGACGAATTTGTGGCGATACTTAAAGGCGACGATTACGCGAAGCGTGAGGAGCTTGTGAGCGCCTTCCGCAAAACGATAGATGATAATCTGGAAAACGGTTCCGTTATCGTTGCCAGCGGCCTTGCCGTTTATGACGCATCCATAGACAGCAGCTATAACGACGTTTTCAAGCGTGCCGATGGTTCTATGTATGAGCAAAAGCGGGCGCTGAAGGCCAGGCTGAGCCGACAGGCATAAGCGCGGTGGCAAAGTGCAAAAATGGTACCTCACCCCCTTTTGCGTGTTATCCGTAGGGGAAAATTCAAATTCTTATGTAACCCGGAAGGCTTCTCGCCTTCCGGGCTTTGCATTTATCCGGCATTCTTGACGGGCAGCAATTCAATGCACTCGCCTTTTATGACTGTCGCAGCGTCCGGCAGGAACGTGAACTTGATGTCAATGCGGTTCCCGCAGGTTCGGGAGTATTTGACCTCCTTCTCCCAGACGTCGATGCGCCTGATGAATACCCTCAAAAGCTCCGGCGTTACCTTCGGCATCTCAA
>JAFVAN010000047.1 GCA_017480485.1 Ruminococcus sp.
CTAGCACCCGCCCCTTGGATTCCGGCCAGTGCGCTCCGCGAGGGAGTCACACGGCTTACACCGTTGTAAACGAGCTTGCGAGTGATCACGCGAATTGCGCCGTGCGCGCTAGCACCCGCCCCTTGGATTCCGGCCAATGCGCTCCGCGGGTGATTTTAGGGCTGCTGCTATTTTTTATTAAGCCTGCTGAGGAACCTTCCCAGCTTGCTGCGCTGGGGCTTGTCGGCCGCGATGCCCGCCGCCGACAGCTTCTCTATCAGCGCCTGCGGATATTCCCCGGTGTATTCCAGCTCGATCTCGTAGTCCGTCACTCCAAGATATTCGTTCCTGTCAAGACAGATCTCTACATCGTCAAGCCTGCATATCCTCCGCCAAGTCTCCAGCGAGCCCTGAAGCACCGCCTCGTCTGCAACTCCGCAGACCTCGTCCAGCGTCTCCGGGCCAATGCGCTCCGGCACAAAGTGAAGCTTCTTCTCAAGCTCCTCACGCACCGCCAGCGAGCCCTCCGTCGAAACAGGTATCTTTACCTGCAGCAGGACCTCTCCGCCGACCTCCCGTACCCGCACGCTTATCCCGCGCTCGGCACACTTGGGACTGTAGTAGTAATTGTTCACCTGACGCAGAGCCGCGCCGAACTCGAAAAGTTCCCCGCAGCGCTCGTACTCCTCCTCGGTGAGCATTATCTTTACTTCCTTTTCCAGCATCAGGCTCCGCTCCTTCCGGCCTTACTCTGCGTCGGGATTGGTGGTGACGGTGATGTTGGGCTTGCCCTCGCCCTCGGGGGCCTTTGCCTGTGCCTGCTGGGCCCTTATCTCCGCCAGCCTTGCCTTTATGCCCTGGAGCATCTCGGTGGTGAAGGGAAGGTTCTCGGAGTAGGGGTTGATGATGAAGCCGTTGACGGTCATGCCCTGCTCGCCGGTGCGCTCGCAAAGGGCTGCAAGGTCGGCAAAGCGCAGCACCGCCACCTGGAACTCCTTGTCGCTCTTGAAGTGCAAGCAGTCCTCGCGGTCCGTGAAGGCGGGGAAGAAGGTGCCTCTCTCCTTGTTGGTGATCAGCAGGAAGGTGGCCTGGGGGGTCTCCTCAAACTTTACCTTGTTGTCGGCGCCTGCCACAAGGCCCGTGTTCTTCTTGATGACTGCGGGCAGGAAGAAGGTGGATCTCAGAGCCTGATTGATGACCTTGTTCTGGGTCTCGGGCTTGAAGTCAGCTCTCATGTCCCTGATGGCCCTTACAAGGGCGGAATTGTCGATCTGGTCAACGTTGATCTTTTCGTTTGGCATAATTAACTCTCCTTATGTTTTATTTGGTTTCTGATTTATTATTACCCTGTGAGGGCAGCACTTCTTCTTTCGGGTAGCACTGCTTGGCTTCTCCCGCCGCCTGCACGGGGCGGAAGGTTCGGGGCATTTCCGCATCTCGGGGCCTCTTTATTCCTCCTCCAGATCCCGCTCGATGATGAAGGTCGGGCGGTGCTTGGTCTCAAGGTAGATCTTCCCGATATACTCGCCGATAACGCCGATAGCCAGCAGCTGCAGGCCTCCCAGCGCCCAGACGGAGACCACTGTGGTGGTCCAGCCGTGGACGGTCTTGCCCATGAAGTGGATGACGATAAAGTATATCAGCATGAACAGGGACACAAGAAAGACCGTGAGCCCCAGAGCGGTGATTAAGCGGATGGGCTTTATTGACAGGGAGGTTATGCCCTCGATGGCAAAGGCCAGCATCTTTTTCAGAGGGTACTTGCTCTCTCCCGCCTGCCGCTCGTTGCGGACGTACTCCACGGTGTCGCTCTTGAAGCCCACCATAGGCACCAGCCCCCGAAGGAAGAGATTTACCTCCGAGAACTCCGCCAAAGCCTCAACGGCTCTGCGGCTCATGAGCCTGTAGTCGGCGTGGTTGTAGGTTATCTCTACGCCCATTTTTGCCAGCAGCTTGTAATAGGCCTGGGCGGTGCCGCGCTTAAAGGCGGTATCCTTTTCCCGGGAGGAGCGCACACCGTAGACTATGTCGCAGCCCTCGGCCCGCTTGTCCAAAAAGCCGTCAACGGCGTTGATGTCGTCCTGCAGGTCGGCGTCCATGGAGACGATGATGTCGGCGTACTTTACGGCGGTCATCATGCCTGCCAGCAGGGCGTTCTGGTGGCCCCTGTTGCGGGAGAGCTTAACTCCCGTGAACACCGTGGGGGCGGCCTCGTTGAGCTTTTCTATCAGCTCCCAGGTCTTGTCCTTGGAGCCATCGTCCACAAACATTATCTTGCTTTCTGCCGAGATGCGTCCGCCCTCCACCAGCTCGTCGCGCTTCTTGATGAGCGCCTTGGCCGTTATGGGCAGCATCTCCTCCTCGTTATAACACGGTATAACAAAATACAGTGTTTCCATTATTGTCTTCCTCTCGTATATTTTACAGCCGTTGGCTGTTCATATCAGCCGGATCGAAAACAGCCTCTCGGTGTTTTCCCTTGCGGCGTCGATGAGCTCCTGAGGGTCGATCCCCCGTATCTCGGCTCCGCACCGCGCCGTGTACTCGATCATGTCGCTGCGGCAGCGCCTGCCTCGGAAGGGCTCGGGGGCCATATAGGGGCAGTCGGTCTCCAGCAGTATCCGCTCCAGCGGAACCTCGGCGAAGGAGCGCTTGACCTTCTTGGCATTCTTGAAGGTAAGCAGGCCCGTGAAGCCCACATAGAGCCCCAGCTCGACTATCTCCCTTGCCACCTCGGGGGCTCCCGAATAGCAGTGGACAACGCCGCGGGGGCGGGTCTCATGCAGCAGGTCAAGAAAGTCCTGAGTGGCATCGCGGCAGTGAAAGATAAGCGGCAGGTCGTGGGCCTTTGCAAGATCTATCTGCTCACGCAGCAGGCTCAGCTGAAGCTCGCGGTCATAGCCCTCGTAGTGGTAGTCCAGCCCCACCTCGCCGATGGCGACGATCTTATCCGACATTAGCAGCAGCTTTTCAAGCACGGCGATCCGATCCTCTGGCAGCCTATCGCAGGCCTCGGGGTGGAAGCCGATGGAGGTATAATAATTATCGTACAAAGCGGCGTGCTCGATGCCATAGAGGGCCGAGGCCTCGTCGGTGCAGGCATGGAGCAGGGCGCAGACCGGGGACTCCGGAGAGCGCAGCAGCTCGTCCAGGACCTGCCGGCGGTCGGGGTCAAAGGCCTCGTCGTCATAATGGCAATGAGAATCAAAAATGCCTTTAAGCTCGCTCACAGCAATCCCTCCCAACAGCTTTACATTATATTATAGCACATAAATCAAAAAATGTAAAGAAAAAAATAAATAATTGTGTGCTAACGGCTGTAGGATTACAATAGATGTGAGACAAATTAAGAAAAAAAGATAGCGAACCAGCATGAACCTGTGTTACAGTTAAGTTGCGACACCAAAAAGCAACAGGAGGTCATGTGATCCGCTATGAATACTATAACACAAATTACCA
>JAFVAN010000016.1 GCA_017480485.1 Ruminococcus sp.
CCCTCGGTTGTGCGCTTCTAACTTCTCGCCTCTAAATTCTTGCTTCTAGTGGCTTTTGCCGCCGAGTATCGCTCACCCCTCGGCGGTGCGCTTCTTGCCTCTTGCCTCTAAATTCTTGCTTCTAGTGGCTTTTGCCGCCGAGTATCGCTCACCCTCGGTTGTGCGCTTCTAGCTTCTCGCCTCTAAATTCTTGCTTCTAGTGGCTTTTGCCGCCGAGTATCGCTCACCCCTCGGCGGTGCGCTTCTTGCCTCTTGCCTCTAAATTCTTGCTTCTAGTGGCTTTTGCCGCCGAATATCGCAAACCCACGGCTGTGCGCTTCTTGCCTCCCCTAACAGGGGAGGTGGCTTGGCGGAGCCGTGCCGGAGGGGTTTCTGCGGAAAGGCACCGCCCGCGAGGGAGCCCCTTCTCACTTCACCGTTGTGAACGAGCTTGCGAGTGGTCACGCGACCTGCCCAGGCGGGGCACCGCCCTCACGCGACTTAATAAAACAGCCTGAACGCATACCTGAACACAAAGGTCTCCTCGAAGGTGGAGGCGCTGATGAGGGAGCCGCTGTGGACGATCTTGGCGCAGATCCAGCCTGCCAGCAGCACATACATACAGCCCTTGCAGGCCCCCAGCAGCAGGCCCGCCGCCCTGTTTGCTCCCGACACTGCGGGAAGGTGGTCAAGGACCCCGGCTATCATGAACACCACCGCCAGCAGGGCCTCCAGCAGGATGAAAAGTATCACGAACAAGGCAAAGCGTATGAGGGTGGTCATCATCCCGTCGATGACGTTTCGGACGATGTACTCAATGCCGCGGCTGTTGTCCTCGCCCTCGGTGAAGGCCCGCACAAGGTCGTAGGCCTTCCCTGCCGAGATATCCATGCGCTCGCCCAGCTCCTCGTGGTTGTTGAAGCCCGCCTGCTCGAAGAGGGCGGAGCCGAAGTCCTTCTCGAAAAAGCCCTGAGTGCGCAGCCGCAGCTCCTCGGCCTGCTCCTTGTTCTGGCCCGATCTCAGGGCGGACTTCTCCATTGCTGCGGGGATGCTGCCGCTGTCGGAGAGGGCCTCCTTCAGCTCCTCGTCCGTGAGGCCGATGTCGGTGCCTCGCTTTTCAAGGGCCTGCCGCATCTCGGCGGTCATATCGAAGTCGCGGAACTCCCGCTCGAGGGCCTTTTGCAGCCTTGGTGCAATGATGTCGTTATAGGCCGTGGGCGCCGCCATGTCGGAGATCACCAGCGCCATTATGACACAGGTGATAGTGCCGATCAGCTTTATCAGGTATCTTATGAAGCCCCGCGCAAAGCCGATCGCTGCGCAGATCACGACCAGAGCCACCACGGCCAGATCGAGTGCAAAGGACATAACGTCACCCTTTCGGAGGTTCTTGTTTCTTTCCCGCCGCCTTCGGCGTCGGGGGGGATGCGGAAAAAGGTATTATCTCCCTTGCGGGGGGAGAAACACCATTTTTCCGCCGATTATTATTCAGCGTGTAGAGCTGCGGGAAAAGCATTCTCCCCTGTGTAGAGGGAAATTCTACTTTTCCGCCGATAATTATTCTGCGAGGGGAACGGGCCCCGCTTTAATTCTTGAAGATTATCTTATTTATCTCTCGGCGGCCAAGGAGGTAGACGGCCTCGTCCAGATAGAGGAAGTCGGAATAGTCGTCGCCCAGCTGGGAGGTGGCGGCGAGGCTGCCGTCGGAGGCGTAGGCGTCCAGCTTGTTGTTTGACAGCACCATTGCCATATCCTCGAAGCATCTCACCCGCCTGATGCGGCCTGTGCCTGCGGCAGAGGTGGCGGGCTGCGCCTTGTTATCGGCGGCAGAGAAGACGCAGACTCTGGTCTTGTCGTGGCCAAGCTCCTTGGTGGCGATGCAGGCGCACTCGGTACACATATCCATGCTCACCAGCTCGCCGGAGAGCTCATAGGTGTCAAGGTAGGTGCAGACGTCCGTGAGCAGGTAGAGGCTGGTGCTTGTGGCGGCCCAGATGCGCTCCTTGGAGTTTTCCTGCACTCTTAGCACGCAGCCGTCAAGGGGCTGAGAGGTAAGGACGCTGTCGCTCTTTGTCAGGTCTATCCTGCTTATGCGGGAGGTCATCCTGCCCTCGGAGACATTGAAGGTAGAGACCACGCAGGCCTCGCCCTCGGCGGCAAAGGTGGCGTCGGTTATCCTGTCGCCGATGCCCCAGACGTAGATCTGTTCCCCGTCCTTGTTGTAGACGGTGAGCAGGGCGGTATATTTTTCGTCCAGCGTTACGATCAGCACGCTGCCGTTCTCGGCTATGTCGCCGTATATTATTATATTATCCGTTTTCTTCGAGTATACCTCGCCGTTCTTGTTCAGCAGGCGGAAGCTCTTGGCGTCGTTGTCGAAGACCAGCATCCGCTTGCCTGCGGTGCGGGCCACGGGCGAGCCGTAGTTGTGGTAATCGGTGGTGCGCACCTTGCCGTTCTGGTCGTAGGTTGTGATGAGGCCCACGTCCACGCAGATAAGGTCGTCGTCAAGGGTGGCGAGGGCGGCGGTGTTGCTGTCTCCCAGATCAATGGGGAAGTTGCCTGCCTGCACCTTGCCGTCGTTCACAACGGTCTCGTGGGGCTTGTCGAGGATGCCTTCAAGCTTTGGCACCCAGCGGCCCCGTGTGTAATAGAGCCCTGCGGCGCAGAGGGCTATCACCAGCACCACCAGCAGCTTTTTGAGCCTGCGGAAGGCTCTGCGGCGGGCGCGCTGCTTCTCAAAGTCCATCATATCCACGGGCTCGGCCTCTTTAGCGGCCCGCTTTTCGGCGCGGCGTTCGCGGCGTGTCTTCTTCTTGGGGCGCTCCGAGAGGCGGGGGCGGCGCTCTACGGAGTATTCCTCCTCCTGCTCCTCCTCGGGCTCAACATATTCCTCCTGCGCGGGGGCTGCCTCTGCCTGTCGGCGGCGGTCCTCCACTGCAAGGGAGCCAACGGCTCTTTCAAGGGCCTCGTCCTGCTTGGGGGCAGGCTCTGCCACCGGCTCGGGCATCGGCTTTGGCTCCGGCTCTGTCCAGATGGGCTTAACGGCCTCGTCGCTGCGCTCGGGGGCCTTGGCCTTCTTTATGCGCTTGTTCTTGTTCCGCCCCGAGAGTATGGGCATAAGGGGCTTGTCGCTCCTTCTGTGCCAGATAGGCAGCAGGGGCTTTTCCGTGCGGGCGTGGAGCACCTGCTCCTCGCTGTCCTCTTCCTGCTTTTTGGGGGCGGGCTTTTTGGTCTTTGCCTTGGGCTTCTCGCTAAAGGCAGCGCCGCCGTCAAAGGCCTTCTGCTTCTTTTTGGGCGCAGCAGGCGCCGACCTCCTGTCGGGAGAGGCCGCTTTTGGCTTTTTGGCGGGCGCCTTCTTCTTTTTTGAAGTGCTTGCAGCAGCGCCGCTTTTCTTTTTAGCGGCGGGCTTTTTGGAAAGCTTCTTTTCCTCCGCTGCTATTTCTTTTTCCTCTGTTTTCACTGCTGTGTTTCCTTTATTTCCTTTGGTTCATCGTCATAAAAAACTCTGTTTAAGCAGAGCCCCTGGGGCTCCACGGTGATGCCTGCTCTTGTGCGGTCGCGGGCCTGTATCAGCTCCGGGATGCAGCCCCTTGGCAGCTTCCCTGCCCCGATGTAGAGCAGCGTTCCCACGGTTATCCTTACCATGTTGTAGAGAAAGCCGCTGCCCGAGACCGTGAAGCGCACCTCGTCCCCGACCCGTCTTACGCCGTAGTCGAAGATGGTGCGGGTGGTGTTCTCCTTGTCGCACTCGGCGGAGCAGAAGGTCTTGAAGTCGTGCTCGCCTATGAACCCCTTGGCCTCTCGGTCCAGGAGCTCTGCGTCTATCGGCCAGCGCCAGCGCAGGGCGGTGTCGGCCCGGAAGGGGTCCTTGAGCTCCCGGTTCAGCACCACATACTCGTACTCCTTGCCGCGGCAGTCAAAGCGGGCGTGGAAGCCCTCTGGCATCTCCCGCACGGAGAAGGCCCCGATGTCGGGCGGCAGCTTGTCGTTAAGGCCGATGAGCAGCCCCCGCTCGTTGATGCCCGACTGTGTCTTAAAGCTCAGGCAGTACTCCCTTGCGTGGACGCCTGCGTCGGTGCGGGAGCAGCCGCTGACTGTGATATCCTCCTTCAAAAGGGCGCAAAGGGCCTCCTCCACCGCCTGCTGGACGGTGTAGGCATTCTGCTGGCGCTGCCAGCCGTGGTAGCGGGCGCCGTTAAAGGCGAGCTTAACAAGAAAATTTCTCATTATAGCGGCTTACTGCTCCTTGGCCACGGTGATGTTCTGGATGTCGTCGATGCGGATGAACTTGACGGTCTCGGCCTTCTTGCTGTGCTCTGTGATCTTGACCCATTCCTCGTCAACGTCGTCTATCCTGCACTTGGTCTCGTAGAGGCCGTTGCCGTTGATGACGCACTCTGTTCCCACAAGCTCCTTCAAAAGTTTCATTTCTGCGTTTCCTCCGTAAGTTTTTCTTTCAAGTAGTTTTACCTTCCTCTCCAGGACCGCTATCTTCTGGTCCTGAGTCATGTCTGTAACTATCCCCATTTTTATGCTCCCTTCGTCAGGATGTTGACGGCCACCACCCCTGCGATGAACAGGGCTGTAAGGGCCATCGCGATATAGTCAACAGCCGAGGTCCTCAGCTGCTTCATTCTTGTTCTGCCCTCGCCGCCGTGGTAGCAGCGGCACTCCATTGCCAGCGCCAGCTCCTCGGCCCTGCGGAAGCTGGAAACGAACAGCGGTATCAGCACAGGCACCAGAGCCCTTGCCCGCTGCATCAGCGAGCCTGTCTCCAGCTGGGCGCCTCTGGCCTTCTGGGCGGCCATTATCTTGTCCGTCTCCTCTATCAGGGTGGGAATGAACCTGAGGGCTATGGTCATCATCATTGCCAGCTCGTGAACAGGCACCCGCAGCTTTTTCAGCGGCGACAGCAGGCGCTCGATGGCGTCCGTCAGGTCGATGGGCGAGGTGGTGTAGGTCAGCAGCGAGGTGCCGACGATCAGGCAGACTATCCTGATGGTCATGAACACCGCCGTGTCCACGCCCTCTTTGGTGATGACGAGGAACTTCCACTTCACCAGCACCTCTCCCGACCGGATGAAGAACAGGTTCAGCACCGAGGTTATGAGGATTATGGGCACAATGGGCTTTAAGCTTTTGAGCATCATCACAGGCGGTATCCGCGAGATGGTGTAGACCAGCAGCGTGAAGGCAATGCCGATGAAGAGCCCGTATATATTGTTAGCCATGAACAGCATCACGATGTAGGCGATGGTGAGCACCAGCTTTACGCGGCTGTCCATTCTGTGGATAGGCGAATTTCCCGGGAAATACTGGCCTATGGTTATATCCTTGAGCAATCAGGTGGCTCCTTCCTCTAGAAGCTAGAACGCTTCGCTTTCAGAGGCTAGAGGCTAGATATGGTGCGCCTTCGGCGTTATTTTCCGCTGCGCGGTTACTATTTCTAGCTTCTAGTCTCTAGCTTCCAGTAACTATTCGGTCTTTTCTTTGTCTATGAGCATCAGCACGAAGACGGCTATCAGCTCGATGATGGCAAAGGAGAGGGCGGCACGGCCCGAGGCGGCGCTTATCAGCGTTCCCAGCACCACGCCCATGGCAAAGAACACCACGATGCCGTAGAGCTTGAGGGCGGCGGAGAGGCTCTCCTCCTTCTTCTCTGTCATGTACATGGAAAGACTCTCGGTGGCGGTGCGCAGGTTGCCTGTGCAGAGGGTGGTGGAGAAGGGGATGGAATGGACCTTCCTGAAGCTCTCCACCTGTAACGAGCAGACGAAGGATATGAGGATATTGGCTATCATATCCCAGTTGCCGTGGGGGATGAAGCTGGCGCCCGTCAGCACCAGTGCCTCCAGCAGGATGACGTAGTTCCTCCAGTGGAACCGTGAATGCATGAAGCGGCGGCGGATCCTGTCGGCCACCAGCACGCCCGCAATGAACATGATTATGGGTGCAAAATACTTGCCGCAGCTCATCCAGTCCCGCTCGAAGAAGCTCTGTCCCAGCAGGACGATGTTTGCGGTGTGGGCGTTTGCAAAGACCCCTCCCCGCACCATATAGCTGTAGGCATCCAAAAATCCTCCCGCCGAAGCGAGTATCGCCGCCACAAGATATGTGTCGGACATTTGTCTTTTGGCTGTGCTCATCTTTAAGCCTCCCCTTCTGTGCTGCGGCGCTTTGCAAGGGCGCCCAGCAGCTTTTCACGCCCGTACCCAACGGTATAGACGTCGTCGTCAACGTTGCACCCCATTGCTTTAAGGCGGCAGAACACCCGCGTTATCTGGGGCACTGCAAGGCCGATCTCCTCAAGCTCCCGCGCACGGCCGAATACGGCGGCGGGGGTGTCGTAGCAGAATATCTTGGCCTTGTTCATAACAAGTATCTTTGAGCAATGCTTGGCCACGTCCTCCATTGAGTGCGAGACAAGCATAACGGTGTTTTTCTTTTCCTTGTGGTACTCCCGTATCAGCCCCAGTATGCGGCTGCGGCCCTTGGGGTCAAGGCCCGAGGCGGGCTCGTCGAGGATCAGCACTCTTGGCTCCATAGCCATCACTCCCGCAATGGCCACTCGGCGCTTCTGCCCTCCCGAAAGCTCGAAGGGGGATTTGTCCAGCACCTCCTCCGAGAGGCCCACGAGCCGTGCGGTCTCCCGCACTCTTCGGTCTATCTCTCCCTCGTCAAGGCCCATATTCCGCGGCCCGAAGGCGATGTCCTTGTAGCAGGTCTCCTCAAAGAGCTGATACTCGGGGTACTGGAACACCAGCCCCACCTTGAAGCGTATGGCCTGGAGCCTCGCCTTATCCTCCCACAGCTGCTCGCCGTCAATGAGGACGCGGCCCGAGGTAGGCTTCAGCAGGCCGTTGAGGTGCTGTATCAGCGTGCTTTTTCCCGAGCCCGTATGCCCGATGACTCCGATGAACTCGCCCTCCTCCACAGAGAGGGAGACATGGTCCACCGCCACCTTGCGAAAGGGCGTGCCCTCGCCGTAGACGAAGGTAAGGTCTTCGGTTTTGATAACTTCCATTGTAAAGACCCTTTCTGTCCTGTGTACAGCTTGATCTACTCGCCTGCTGCAAGGCGGACGGCTTTAAGGTTCATCTCGTGGAATTTCTCGGGGATGCGCTTTTTGATGGCGCTCTCCAGCTCCTCCACCGTCAGGCCCAGCCGGCCGCTCTTTGCGGCGGCTGCCAGCAGGGCGATATTGAGCACCTTGGCTGAGCCGCAGCGCTCGCAGATGTCGTCGCCGTCGATGACTGTGAGGGCAGGCACGTTCTCTCGGAGATACTCTATCATCTCGCTGCCGTCGTACTTCGACCCGGTAAGGGACGCAGTTACGGGCTTTACGGCCTTCTTGTTGACGATAAGTGCGCCGCCCTCCCTGAGGTAGTCAAGATTCCTGACGGCCTCGCAGGGCTCGAAGGCAATGAGCACATCCGCCCCGCCATTGGGCACCATGGGGGAGCTTATCTCCTCTCCCGAGCGGACGTGAGAGACAACGCAGCCTCCCCGCTGGCTCATGCCGATGGTCTCGCTTGTGCGGACGTTCAGTCCCTTTTCCATTGCGGCGAAGGCGATGAGCTTGGAGGCCAGCACGGTCCCCTGGCCGCCTACTCCGCATAGCAATATATTGTTCACTTATATTCACTCCACTTCATTATGCTAGAGCACGGCGGCTCCAGAGGCAAGAACGCTTCGCTTTCAGAGGCAAGACATGGTGCGCCTGCGGCGTTATTTTTCCGCTGCGCGGTTTTTTTGCTTCTTATTTCTTGCTTCTTGCTTCTAATTATCTTGCCTCTGGGCGCCTATGGCGCCCACAGGGCATATCTGAGAGCAGACGCCGCAGCCGTAGCAGAGGCTCTTTTCGATCTCGGGCCTGCCGTCGGTGAGAACGATGGCGGGGCAGCCCAGCTCGCGGATGCACTTCTTGCAGTTGATGCACCTCTCGCTGTCGATGGTGCAGAGGCCCCGAGGCTTTGTAACAGCTATGCAGGGGGACTTCATTATTATGGCCTTTACGCCCGAAAGCTCTGCGGCCTCCTTGACTGCTGCCTCGGCAGCGGCCAGGTCCAGAGGGTCAACGGTCTTGACGTAGGAGCAGCCCACGGCGTTCAAGATCTTTTCGATGGAGACTGCGTTGCTCACGTCCCCCATCATGGTCACGCCCGTTCCCGGGTGGGGCTGGTGGCCCGTCATGGCGGTGGTGGAGTTGTCCAGCACGATGAGGATTATATCCGTCCTGTTATACACGGCGTTCACTACCCCCGTAATGCCCGAGGCAAAGAAGGTGCTGTCGCCGATGAAGGAGAAGTTCAAGGTGTCGGGCTCTACCCGATGGATGCCCTGGGCGATGGTAACGTCAGCACCCATGCAGAGGCAGGTATCCACCATATCAAGGGGCTTGGCGTTGCCCAGAGTGTAGCAGCCGATGTCTCCCGAAAAGACGGCCTTTTTGCCCCGTACGGCCTGCTTTACGGCGTAGAACGAGGCCCTGTGGGGGCAGCCCGCGCAGAGCACAGGGGGCCTTACAGGCATCTCGGGGGGCTTGGGAAGCTCCCGAGCGTTCTGTTTAATGTCCATAAATTTGGACAGAACATTCTTGACGGACTCGGTGGAATTTTCGCCTGCGGGCTGCACGGTGCCGTCCAGCTTGCCGTGTATCTTCACGCTCAGGCCGTGCTTGCCGCAGAGGTAGGTGAGCTCCCGCTCGATGACGGGGTCAAGCTCCTCGATACAGACGACCTCCGAAAGGCCCTGCAAAAACTCAAGGGCCAGCCTCTCGGGGAAGGGGTTGGGGGTGGAGATCTTCAGCAGCTTATACTCGCTCTCGCAGCCCTCCAGCGCCTCGCGGGTGTAGGCGTAGCTTATGCCCTGTGTCGCGATGCCGAGGCTGCCGCTGCCCGTCAGTATATTGAAGCGGTAGTCCGAGAGCTTATCTCCCAGCCGGGGGTCCCGCTTTTCGATCTTGCAGTGGTTAAGGTAGGAGGTGCGGGGGAAGATGACCCAGCGCATGGTGTCCTTCACGAAGCCCTCGGGCTCATGGGGCTCGAAGCTGTCCCTGACCTCCACAGAGGCGCAGCCGTGACAGACCCTTGTGGTGGGGCGGAAGAGCACGGGGGCTCCGATCTCCTCCGAGAGCTCGAAGGCGTCCTGTATCATCTCATAGGCCTCCTCGGGGGAGGAGGGGTCGAAGACAGGCAGCTTTGCGAACTGCGCGAAGTGGCGGGTATCCTGCTCGGTCTGTGAGGAGATGGGGCCGGGGTCGTCGGCAGAGACCACGACCATCCCGCCCTTAACGCCCACATAGGAGAGGCTCATGAGGGGGTCAGAGGCCACGTTGAGGCCCACCTGCTTCATTGTCACCAGTGAGCGAGCGCCTGAATAGGCGGCTCCCGCGCCCACCTCGAGGGCGGCCTTCTCGTTCACGGACCACTCCACATACACAGAGCCGTCCTTGTTATTTTTAGCGATGGTCTCCAATATCTCCGTGGAGGGAGTACCGGGGTAGCCCGAGACCACATTGACCCCCGCATGGATCGCCCCGAGGGCTATTGCCTCGTTGCCCATCAAAAACCTTTTAGCCAAATCTATCACTCCAAAAGCTGTTATTAACATATGAATTTACATACAAAATCATTATATCACAAAATGCGGGGGATGTCAAATAGAATTCACAATGCACCAGGGAAATCAATTTTTGATTTCCAGAGGTGAGAGGTTAGATGTTAGAGGTTAGATATGGTGCGCCTTCGGCGTTTATTTTAAATATTTGTCCGCTTTGCGGACACCTTCTCTAACCTCTAACATCTAATTACTACCCTCTCGGAAATTAATTTTGTAAAATTGATTTCCGTGAGTTTTTCCCCGTTCGGCTTTACAAGAACTCAGATTTATGCTATAATGTAAAATGCAAAGGAGTTGGATGTATGAACATCAGATTCGGGACGGACGGCGTCAGGGGCGCTGTTGGCAGCGAGCTCAGCTGCGAGACCGTTATGAATATAGGAAGGGCCGCTGCCGCTGTCTGCTCGGAGAACGGCACAAGGCCCGCTAAAATACTTATCGGCAAGGACCCCAGAGCATCCTCGGATGTGCTGGAGGCCGCTCTCTGCGCGGGCATCTGCTCCGGCGGGTGCGACGCTCATATACTGGGGGTCATCCCCACTCAGGGAGTCTCGGTGCTGGTGCAGAGCTACGAGGCCGCGGCGGGGTTCATGATAACCGCCTCCCACTCGGGGGCGGGCTATAACGGAGTGAAGCTCTTCGGCTCCTCGGGCTATCGGATGATGGGGGACGGAGAGCGGAAGATAGAGGCCCTTGTGAACAGCGGCGACTGGGAGCCCTGCGAACGTCTGGGCAGGATAATGTACGAGGAGAATGCGGAGTGGGACTACATCCGTGCACTGATAAAGACCGCAGGCTGCGATCTGAGGGGAATGAAGGTGGCGCTGGACTGCGCCAACGGCTCTGCCTCCCGCTACGCCAAGCGGGTCTTTGAGGGGCTGGGAGCCATGGTGGTGCCTATCTGCGACGAGCCCGACGGCGAGAACATCAACTACCTCTGCGGCGCCGCAGACACCGAGATGCTCAGCGAGACAGTTGTGAGAAAGCGCTGCGACGCGGGGCTGGCCTTTGACGGCGATTGCAGCAAGTGCATTGCCGTGGACGAGAACGGCGAGGTCATCGACGGCGACAAGCTGCTGGCCATCTTCTCGAAGTTTTTGAAGGTCCAAGGCAAGCTTAAACACAACACCTGCGTTGCCACTGTGATGAGCAATCTGGGCCTCTCCGACTTTGCCGAGAGGGAGGGCATAACCCTTTCCTTTGCGGCGGTGGGCTCGGGGGCCGTGCTGGAGCGGATGATGCAGTTCGGCTATAACCTTGGGGGCGAGCGCAGCGGCCACATCATTTTCCTTGACGACGAAAAGACCGGGGACGGTATGCTCACGGGCATCCGCCTGCTGGAAATAATAAAAAGATCCCGCCGCAGTGCCAGCGTGCTGGGTGGGATAATGAGCGCCTACCCGCAGATCGAGGTCAACGTTGACATCCCCAAGGGCAAGCGGGGCGTCTGGGCCGAGGACGAGGAGCTCCGCGCTCTTGTCTCGGACTGCAAGAAGAAGCTGGGTCAGGACGGGCGGATAATCGTCCGTGAGAGCGGCACAGAGGCAGTGGTGCGGGTAATGGCCGAGGGCAAGCGCACGGGCCTGATAATCGACTACTCCCAGCAGATAGCGAAGAAGCTGGCAGAGGTGCTGAACCGCAAGACGGCCATCGAGCTTGAAAAGGAGCGAGTGCTCCGAGAGCTGATGGAGGAGGTAGAGGACCCCTTGACCGTTCTTCCCGAGCTCAGGACGGACGAGGAGTTTATGCTGTGAGTGCTGACGGCGCACGGCCGAAGTCGCGAGATCGCTCGCAAGCTCGCTTACAACGGTGTGGACTACAACGGCTGCCTCGCGATACGGTGGCATGACAGAGGCTGCGCACTAAGCCTTCCGAACGGCTGCACCGCCGCCTCATTCTCAAAGGCCCGGGGAGGCGCTGAGAATTATTATAACGCACAGGTGAAGCATTGGAGAGGGAATTAAAAAAATGAGAGTTGCAGACAACTGGCAAGAGTACAGAATATTGGACACATCCGACGGTGAGAAGCTGGAGAGCTGGGCGGGGAAGGTGCTGGTGAGGCCCGACCCCCAGATAATCTGGCGCACCGAACACAAGACCGACCTCTGGCAGAAGGCGGACGCCGTCTATCACCGCTCGGCAAAGGGGGGCGGCGAGTGGGAGTACCGCAGGCGCCTGCCCGAGAGCTGGACAGTCTCCCTTGGGGAGCTTAAATTCATCATACGGCCCACGGGCTTCAAGCACACGGGGCTCTTCCCCGAGCAGGCCGTGAACTGGCGGCTGATGCAGGAGCTTATCAAGGGCGCAGGACGACCCGTGAAGGTGCTCAATCTTTTCGCCTACACGGGCGGGGCGACCCTTGCCTGCGCGGCGGCGGGGGCTCAGGTCTCCCACGTTGACGCCTCGAAGGGCATGGTGCAGTGGGCCCGAGAGAACGCGGCGGCGTCGGGTCTCGAGGACAGGCCCATCCGCTGGCTGGTGGACGACTGCGAGAAATTCGTCAAGCGGGAGATCAGGCGCGGCAATCTCTACGATGCCGTTGTGATGGACCCTCCCAGCTACGGCCGAGGCCCCGGCGGCGAGGTCTGGAAGCTGGAGGACAGCATCTTTGAGCTGGTCAAGACCTGTGCCGACGTGCTGAGCGACAAGCCTCTTTTCTTCCTGTTGAACAGCTACACCACGGGGCTCTCCCCCTCGGTGATGGCCTATATCCTGAACGAGGTGCTCTGCCCGAGGCTTGGCGGCGCCGTCACGGCTGACGAGATCGGCCTGCCCGTTGAGAGCTCAAAGATGCCCCTCCCCTGCGGCTCAACCGCTCTCTGGCTGTGCTAACG
The DNA here is from genome assembly GCA_017480485.1 of Ruminococcus sp. Next base: position 12,438 of record JAFVAN010000016.1, read on the forward strand.
GCGCACGGCCGAAGTCGCGAGATCGGCGGCGAAGCCGCCTTACAACTGTGTGATGTGAGGGGGCTACCTCGCGATACGGTGGGTACACGGCGTGTACCACGCAAGCCGCGAGGTCACTCGCAAGCTCGTTTACAACTGTGTGATGTGAGGGGGCTCCCTCGCGATACGGTGACTCTCAGAGGGGACGTGCGATGCGGAGTGAATAGTGAATAGTTGAGGTGTCCGCTGCGCGGACGGTTGCCTTGGCTGTTCACTTTTTTTGTGCATAAAAAAAGGCCGCCCACTCGGGGCGGTCTTATTTGTTATTTACTTGCTTTTCTTCTTTACAACAACTACTGCGGCAGCGGCAAGTGCTGCAAGACCCATGCCCGCGGCTGCGCCTGTTGCAGGGTTGGCGCCCTGATTCTGGTCTACGGGAGCAGGTGCCGGAGTGCTTTCGGGCTTGGACTCTTCCTCGCTTGACTCATCCTCGGGGGCTTCTATCGTGAAGGGCTCGCTCCTGTTCTCGCCGATGTAGAGCGTGCTGTCCTCGTTTGCAACAATGCCTGCGATGTAGGTGCCGGGCTCGGTCGGGAAATCAGTGCCGACTCTTGTAAGGGTCTCGCCGCCCTCGATCTCTTCGTAGGTGAAGTAGATAACATGGTACTCGCTCTCGGGAACTGTCTCGCCGTCGGCCTTTACGGTAACGGTCTTGTTCTCGGTGTCAACGGTCACGGTGCCTTCGGAGATGTCGATCCTGTTATCCACGATAGATACTTCAACGCAGACAGGCTCGGTGTCGTTGTGGTTCGCGTCGCCGATGACCTTGTACCAGACGTAGTATGTGCCGATGTCTTTGCCGCCCGGGATATTCTCGGAGAATGCGTCGGCCTCGGGTGCGGTGTCTGCACTCTCACCGATAGCATATACCAGCGTGCCGCCCTCAGCCTTGCCTGCGGTCACAAGATCCTGTCCGCTGCCGTTGTAGGTCAGCTCGTTGGCAGTGGGGGCTTCGGTAACGGTGCTGTCGAGCTTATTGACTGTTACCTCACAGGTGGCGGTCTTGTCGTCGTCCTCGGTGTCCGTTCCGTTGGTGGCGGTCGCGGTGATGGTCGCGGTGCCTGCTTTAACTGCGGTGACTTTGCCGTTTTCGTCAACGGTCGCAACTTCCTCATTGTCGCTCGACCAAGTCACGGTCTTGTAAAATGCATCATCAGGTAAAACCGTTGCTTGTAGAGTTTCACTGTCACCAATGGTCAAGGTAGTAGAAGTTTTATTGAGATTTATACCGGAAACATCTGTGCCATCATAGTAGATTTTGAAGGTTTTGAGCTGCACTAAAGCCCCCCAGTCTGTAGTAGGCTGAGTAAATGTCACTGAAGTAGCGTTGACATCAGTGACGGATATATCGCATCCACCACGATATACGTATGTAAACCCCGACAAGTTGCCCGGATTTACGGCAAGAGAACCATTGTGCTCCATCCATCCTACAGTTGCCTCTATTTTTTTAATAGTTTCCCCATTAAGAGAGGATACTGTCACGGTATGTGTACTGTTATTCAGCAAGCCTACTGCAAGACCATCACCATCGCCATCAGTACCTGAAACCTTAAAATTTGTACTTGTGTAGTCTTTTCCGCCTTGATTTGCAGTAATAGTTTCATAAACATCCACAGCACTCGCCACAATAGCCGTATCAAACAGCTTCACGCCGCCGCCGAGATTTGCGGGTGCTGCACCTGCAACAACGATCAGAGCCAGCGCCGCGCTGCAAAGCGCTTGATAGAATTGGATATTGTCATAATTTTTACCTCCTGTGAGAATATTTTACCTTTACATTATAGCATATTTTACAGTGATTGTCAATCAGCGGGAAAATATTTTAGTGTTTTTACCAATAAACAGACGGTCACTCGCGGTTGTCAAACACCCGCTTGGACTTCTTCTCGCTTCTCGGCAGGTCGCCCATGCCGACGGGCAGCACCTTGACGGAGATGCCGATCTTGCCCTTGAAGGCGGTGCCGATGCGTGCAGCGGTGTCGGCGGGGTCTGCGCCCTCCTCGATCTCCACGGAGAGCTCGCAGGTGTCCTTGCCGTCGATGTGCTCGATGACGAACTTGTACTCGCTGCTGGCGCCCTCGATGCCCGAGAGCAGCTCCTCGATCTGGCTGGGGAAGATATTTACGCCCTTGACCTTGACCATGTCGTCCGTGCGGCCGAAGATGGTGTCGATGCGGGGATAGTCGGCGCCGCAGGGGCAGTCTCCGGGGATAATGCGGGTGAGGTCGTGGGTGCGGTAGCGGATAAGGGGAGCGCCCTGCTTCCGGAGGGTGGTGATGACCAGCTCGCCCTCCTCGCCGTCGGGCAGCACCTCGCCTGTTCTGGGGTCAACGACCTCGATGTAGATGAAATCGTCCCAGATGTGCATACCGCAGTTGTGCTTGCAGTTGATGCCGATGCCCGGGCCGTAGACCTCGGTGAGGCCGTAGATATCGTAGAGCTCGATGCCCAGCTCCTCGGCTATCCTCTTGCGCATTTTCTCGCCCCAGCGCTCTGAGCCGATGACGCCGCGCTTTAGCTTGATCTTGTCCCTGATGCCCCTCTTGGCGATCTCCTCGGCCAGCAGCAGGGCGTAGCTGGAGGTGGCGCAGATAACGGTAGACTCCATGTCCACCATCATTTGCAGCTGCTTGTTGGTGTTGCCGGGGCCCATGGGTATGGCCATGGCGCCCAGCCTCTCGCAGCCCAGCTGGAAGCCGATGCCTGCGGTCCAGAGGCCGTAGCCGGGGGTTATCTGTATCCTGTCCTTGTTGGTTATGCCCGCAAAGCTGTAGCAGCGGGCGAACATCTCGGCCCAGTCGTCAACGTCCTGCTGGGTGTAGGGGATGATGACGGGGGTGCCTGTGGTGCCGGAGGAGGAATGGATGCGGACCACCTCCTCGTCCGGGACAGCCTGTAAGCCGAGGGGATAGGCGTCCCTGAGGTCTCCCTTCCAAGTGAAGGGAAGCTTTTCAAAGGCCTCCTGAGAGTCGATAGCGTCGATGTCGATGCCCTCGAGCCGGTTGGCGTAGAAATTGCCGGCCTCCACAAGCCTTTTCAGCTGGTGGCGGATAAGCTCGAGCTGTTCCTGTTTCATTTTCATTTTACTCTTTCTCCTTTTTTAAGTCGCATGAGCGGCGGCACGCCGCCTCACAGCGGTCGATACTTAGGGGGCTCCCTCGCGGTACGGTGGCACTCAGAGGGGGCGTGCGGGAGGGTGGTGAGGACTCAGGTCTGCGGGGCCTGCCTGCTCTCATAATATTCCTTCAAAAGCATAAGGGTGTTGTATTCCCGCTTATTCCATGCGCGAACTCCCTCGCCCTCGAACATTTTTGTGTTTATTGCTATGGCCTCGTCAAGGGTGCAGATGCAGCGCTTCATGCCCAGCTGCTTTTCGTGCTCCGAGAGGTCGGCGGCGCCGAAGCTTTCTTCTATCTCGCAGAAATAGATATGGCTGAACTGGTGCCAGATCGCAGGCTCGTTGAGGGAGAGGCGCTTTTCCTCAATATAGCCGAAGGGCCGCACGGTCTCGGGCTTTACCACAGCTCCTGTCTCCTCCCTGACCTCCCGGACAAGGGTCTCAAGGTCGGTCTCGCCCTCCTCCTGTCCGCCGCCGGGGATCTTCAGCTCGCCCCGGCTGCTCTTGATAAAGAGGATGCCGCCTCGGGTCTCGATCATCCCCCGGACTGCGGTGCGCCTTATCTCGGGATAGGCGGGGTCGTAATTGTGCTCGTCCATCAGCAGGAGGCACTTCATCTCATCCTCACTGCTGTCCGATTTTTTGTACTGTTTCAGATCACATTCCATTATGTATTCCTCGTCGTTCTCGCCGCAGGGGACAAAGCCTGCGCGGCGGTACATCTTAACGGCGTAGTTGCGCTTCTGGACGGCCAGCGAGGTCCGCTCATAGCCCTCCCGGGCCAGCAGGGCGAGCATTTCCCTCAGCAGCCCGGTGCCAATTCCCCTGCCCCGATACTCTGGGTAGAGGGAGATAGCCAGGGACGGGGTGTCGTTGTCGATGTGGCCGTAGTCCTCCATTATTCTGGCCCAGACGGTGCCGACGATGCGGCCCTCCTCAACGGCGCAGAGGGCGTAGTCCCCCTCCCGCCTGCCAAAGTCCTCAACATATACCTGAAGCTCCGGCCGGAGGATGATATCCCGGGGCGGGGGCTCGACCCCCTCTGGGATAAAGATGGCCTCATAGAGGAAGTCGTCCAGCAGCTTATATTCGTTTTTTTCAAGGGGTCTTATCATGGGGCCTCCGCTCTAGAGGTTAGAAATTAGATGTTAGAGGTTAGAGAAGGTGTCCGCAAAGCGGACAAATTATTATATACGCCGAAGGCGCACCACATCTAACCTCTCATCTCTCACCTCTAGCTTCGCTACTGTCCGAATATTTGTACTGTTCCACCCTACTGTAGAGCTTGGCGTCCACAAGGGCGTCAACCAGGGTGCCCTCGGGGGTGTATTCCTCCGAGAATATCTTCCCCTCCCGACGGATGTCCGCAAGCAGCGAGCCCTCGGTGAAGGGTATGAGCAGCCGCAGCTTCTTGGCGCTCTGGGGCAGGGCCGCAGCGATGGCCGCAAGCATTTTCGGTATGCCGTCGCCGTGCTTGGCGGAGATCTTCACGGTCCTCTCGTCCTCGGGCAGGTCGGCGGCGTAGGGGATCAGGTCGCACTTGTTGAAGGCCGTGACCACGGGTATGCCCTCGCAGCCCAGCTCCTTCAACAGCTCCAAAGTCACCTCTGCCTGCTTGCGGCAGTCCTCGTTGGAGGCATCCACGATATGCAGGATGACGTCGGCGTCTGCGGCCTCCTCAAGGGTGGACTTAAAGGCCTCTACCAGCTGGTGAGGCAGGCGGCTTATGAGGCCGACGGTATCTATCAGCATCACCGAACGCCCGTCGGGCAGCTCGATGGCCCGCGAGGTGGTCTCAAGGGTGGCAAAGAGCTTGTTCTCAGCGAGGATCCCAGCGTCCGTCAGGGTGTTCAGCAGGGTGGATTTGCCCACGTTGGTATAGCCCACGATGGCGCAGACCAGCACGCCGCCCTTGTGCCTGCGAGTGCGGTGGAGTGAGCGGCGCTTTTCTATCTCCTTTAGCTCCCCGCTGAGGGCGGAGATGCGGGCGCGGATGTGGCGCTTGTCGGTCTCCAGCTTGCTCTCGCCGGGGCCTCTGGTGCCGATGCCTGCGCCAAGGCGGGAGAGCTTTACCCCCATTCCCGCCAGCCTAGGCAGCCTGTAGCGGTACTGAGCGATCTCCACCTGTATCCTGCCCTCGTGGGTAGTGGCCCGCTGAGCAAAGATATCAAGTATCAGTGTGGTGCGGTCTATGGTGTGGACATTGCATACGGCCTCGATGTTTCGCACCTGCGTGGCTGTCAGCTCGCAGTCGAAGATTATCTGGTCGATGTCCTCGCTCTCGCAGAGCTCCGCCATTTCCTCCAGCCTTCCGGAGCCGATGCAGGTGGCGGAGTCGTAGGCGGGGCGGCGCTGAGTTACCCTTAAAACGGTCTCGGCCCCCGCAGTGTCTGCCAGCTCCTCCAGCTCGTCAAGGGAGCGCTCTGCGTCATATTCCCCCAGATCCACGGCGCAGAGCATGACCCTGGGTCTTTTTATTTCAGTTTCTGTCATATTGCCTCATCTTTTCTTCTATCAGCCGCTTTTCAAGGGCGCGGCCCCGGACCTGGTTGACTGTCAGCGAGAGGAGGAAGAGCCCTCCGCAGGCCGCAGCAAGGGCCCGGTGGTATTTTTCGATAAAGTCCGGCAGCAGGCCCTTGCCCTCGTAGTAGCCCAAGGCTGCAAAGGCGACGGCGCCCACGGCGAACGATCCTGCCACAAAGGCCGAAAGGCAGCCCCTGTTGGCGGCCCGGACAAGGCGGGGCTCCCGAACGGGATGGTGCTGGCCGATACGGCGCTCCCGCTCCGAGATATCGCAGGGGAACAGGTATATCCTGTCGTCGGAGATATATCTCATCCTGACGCGGACGAAGCGGTAATAGCGCTCCTCCATCGCGGTGTTATACTGCTTGTTTGGCACCCGGCTCTCGATGCCGTTAAGGGAGACGAAGTAGGTGTAGGTAGTGCTGGTGGAGCCGTCGGTGTCGGTGGTGGTCTCGGACTCGACGCGCTTGTCGGTGCAGACCCCTCCGAAGACGTCCCAGCGGCCCGTCAGGAACCGTGCAAGCAGCCTGACGGCGCCAAGGCCCACAAAGAACAGCACCAGCATCGGGATAGCGCCCAGGAACAGCAGCGTCGGCATTTTTGAAAGCTCGTCCCGGTAAAATACAGCGGCCCCACAGGCCCCCGCCAGCAGCAGCCAGCAGCTGCCCGCCCGGACAACCAGCCCGGAGATGACCTTGTTCGCATACTCCCTGCCGTCCCCCTCGGGATAGACGTCGTAGCCGCAGAGATAGGGGCTCATACGCTCGCGCTTTGCGGCGCGCTGCTGCTCCGCCCGGGCCACCGCAGCCCTGAAGCTCTCGCTCACGGTGTTTACGAGCTTATCGATAAACATAAGACAGCCTCCCTTCGGCTTGCTGTGCTTTTACATTATAGCACATTATTGTGTAAAAGTAAAGGTCTAAAAAAAGCACCACCGTATAATGCAATACGATGGTGCCGGATCATCCTTCAAAGAATGGCTTAGAGCTCTACCTTGCCGTCTACCTTGTTGTTTACTACATAGTAAGCAGCATTGTCCTCGGGCTTAACGTAAACCTTGATGTTTCTTACAACGCCCTTGTTGTTAGCCTTGAAATCAGCCTTAGCATTAGCGATGATGGTGTCAACGTCGATCTGCTTGTCGCCGTACTCAACGAAAACAACTTCCTTCTTAGCGGCCTCAGCCTTCTCGGCTACCTTCTTGACGGTCTTCTTAGCTGCAGCGGAGCCTGCCTTAGCAGTCTTCTTAACAGCCTTTGTGCCGGTCTTAGCGGCCTTCTTAACAGTCTCGGTGGCTGCCTTAGCCTCGGTCTTAACGGTCTCGGCTACCTTCTCTGCTGTCTCCTTGACAGCTGCCTTCTTATCTGCCATGATGAATTCTCCTTTCAAATACTTTCCAAAAAGGAATTACTTGTTTACAGCGTCCTTAAGAGCCTTGCCGGCCTTGAACGCAGGAACGTCCTTAGCCTCAACATGGATGGGCTTCTTGGTTGCAGGGTTGATAGCTTCCTTCTCAGCTCTGTGTCTTACCTCAAAGGTACCAAAGCCAACGAGGGAAACCTTCTCCTTCTTAACGAGAGCCTCAGTGATAGAGTCTACTACTGCAGAAAGAGCCTTCTCTGCGTCCTTCTTGCTGTATCCGCCTTTTTCAGCGATTGCTGCTACGAGTTCTGACTTAGTCATGGTAAATTACCTCCAAATAATTTATTCTGCTGATATTATAGCCTATTTTGCGCGGTTTGTCAATTCAATTATCGCATTTTTCCTGCGTTTTTTCAATCTTTGTTGAAATAATATAAAATATCCGAAGGGGAAGAGAAAGATTTTTGTATTTATTAACACAATATTTCGTATGTCAAATACGTTTTCTTCGGCTAAGATGGTCCGAGGGGGCTAAAAAAATCACATAAAACCGCCGTTTCAGGAAAAACGGGGCCATCGGGCCGCCCGCAGCTTCGAAGGATATACGAAATTTTGCTTTACACTTTATTCATATTATTGCCGAAGATTGGAATAATAGGCCACCACATGACGCTGGACACCCGAGGGGTCGGAGGGGCGATTTTTACAAGAATATGTTTGCAAAGTGTCCGGCAGGAAGACCCGGCACTGCCGATGAGGTGGCGAATGTTGCGGAGCTACTAATGAGCGACAAGGGCGCATTTATCACGGGTTCAACATTCCTGATAGACGGCGGTGCGACTTCGAGCTATTTCTATGGAGCATTAAGACCTACGGAATGAGGTGTTGATATGACAGTATTTGAAGAACTGCGTGAGGGCAAGTCCTATGATATTCGTGACGAGAAATATCAGCGTGAAGCCCACGGCGAAATGGACAGATGCAGGCATATCTGCTGGCAGATAAACTCCACAGACCCTGCCGACAGGGAGCGTATTATGGAGCTTGAAAACGAACTGCTGAACGGTCAGATGAAGGAGGGCAATTTCTTCACTCCGCCGTTTCAGATCGATTGTGCAAACAGAGTATTTCTCGGAAAGAATGTCTTTGCAAACCACGGGTTGACTGTCATGTCAATAGGCACGATCACCATTGAGGACGGCGTGATGATGGGCCCGGAGGTCGGGCTGTTCACTGTCAACCACGAGCCGAACAATATCCGTGTTATCAAAACAAAAGAGATTCACATCAAGAAAAATGCGTGGATCGGCGCAAGAGTGAATATCCTTGCAGGCGTGACAATCGGTGAAAATGCGATCGTCGGCACGGGTTCTGTTGTGACGAAGGATATTCCCGATAACTGTGTGGCTGTGGGGAATCCTGCAAGAGTGATAAAGAGGATAGATGAGTGAACATAGAAAAATATTTGTAAAGGATGATCGTAAACTTTGAGTGAAATACTTGATGATATAGAAAATGCCCGCAAGGAAAATGATGAAATAAAAGGCAGAAATTATGAGCGTGAGATCATAAGCTCTGCTGACTTCTCTATGATTGACTTTCAGTCTGTCACGTTTGAGGGGTGTCGTTTTATCGAGTGTGATCTGAGCAAGGCGAGTTTCTATAACTGTAAATTCCTGCATTGCGATCTATCTAACTGCAAGCTGCCGGACAGCTATTGGAAAGAATGCGAAATGTCAGACTGCAATTGCAAAGGCATTAACCTCACTAAAGGTACGTTCAAGCAGACCATATTAAAAAACAATACCCTTATCTACGGATTACTCTCGGAGTGTACATTCGATAGTTGTAGGGTATTAACTTGTAATTTATCCAATGCGCTCTTTTCACAGGTCACTCTGCGTCATACCAAATTCAGCGAGTGTCGATTCATATGTGCTGAAATGTTCAAGACAAGTCTAAGAGGTATTGACTTATCTGATTGTGATATTTCAGGTATAGCTCTTTCGGATACATTATACGAGTTGCGAGGTGCTGAAGTCTCGTATGATCAAGCTGTGGATTTGATAGGTCTGCTGGGTATTAAGGTAAAATAATAATGCAATAAACAATTGGATTTAGTCAAATTTGAGGTAAAAACAAATGAGAAAGAGAATTATAACATTGCTTTCAACCATTTTGATCGGCATTACAATGACTGCCTGCGGTTCGGGTGAGCCTGCTTCTGCTCCGAGCGTTGCAGACAATGACAGAGCAGCCGTGCAGGAAAAGCTGAACAAGGACGAAAGTAAAACAGAAACTACTGCATCGACTGATGATGATAAGCAAGCTGAAACAACCGAAGCCTCTGCCGAGAAGTCAGAGGAACAGACTTCGGACGGTACGAATATCCTTGTGGCATACTTCTCCCGTGCCGATGAGAATTATTCCGTCGGAACAATAGAGGTCGGCAATACGCAGATACTTGGAGAGTATATTGCAAGCGAGGTCGGTGCTGACAGTTTTCATATTGAAACGGTAACGCCCTATCCGGCAGACTATGACGAGTGCTGTGATGTGGCGAAACAGGAACTGAATGACAAGGCTCGTCCCGAAATAACCGGCTCAGTCGATATGGAGCAGTATGACATCGTGTTCCTCGGCTATCCGATCTGGTGGGGCGATATGCCGATGGCGGTTTATACATTTATGGAGAGCTACGACTGGTCGGATAAGGTCGTGATCCCGTTCTGCACCCATGAGGGCAGCGGACTTTCAGGAACTGACAGCAGTATCGCAAGTGTGACGGGCGCACAGGTGCTGACAGCGATTGATATGCGCGGAAGTACGGCTCAGGCACTGAATGATGATACAAAACAGACCGTCCGCACATGGCTTGACGATTTGGGTTTCTGATATGAATACAAAGACGAAAATAAAGACAGCCGCTGACATTCTTATGACAGCGGCATTGCCCGTATTGATGTGTTATTCCATTGTCGGTGAAACGGCACATGAAATAATCGGCATTGCGATGTTTGCATTGTTTATCCTGCACCATATCTTTAACTTTGGCTGGATAAAATCGCTTTTCAAAGGGAAATACAATCTTCGCCGCATCGTCGGAACGCTTGTAAATGCGTCGGTTCTCATCTGCATGATTGGGCTAATGTACAGCGGAATTGTGATTTCAAAGCATATTTTCACTTTTGTGCATATAGGCGGTGCAATGTTTGCCAGAACAGTACATATGCTATGCGCCTATTGGGGACTTGTTCTAATGAGCGTTCATCTCGGTATGCACATCTCCCAGATGGCGGCGAGAATGAAACTGAAAAGCAAGGCACTGATATGGACACTCCGTATCATCTTCGGTGTGATGGGAGCAGTTGGTATCTATGAGTTTATACAACTTAAATTCACGGACTATATGTTTGGCAGGGTGAAGTTTGTATTTATCGACATATCAGCTTCGGCTGTGCTGACAGCTATGCAATACCTTACGGTCATGGTGCTGTTTGCTTATATAGGCTATTTCCTGCATATTCTGTTTAATCAAAAAACAACGGCGGTTCAGTGACGAGCCGCCGTTGTGTTCTGTTATTCAAATTTTATTTTCAGCGAGCTGCCGGAGTTTTTAAGAATTTCAGCTATTTCCTCCGATGCTCCGACTTCATAGACCTGATAAGCTATCGCCCCTTTCTTTTCAGAAAAGCTATTTGATTTTAGCCAGCACTTCATGAATATCCCCATTGATCAGAATACTCTGCGACCCTATCTCGTCCGGCGCATACGCTTCTCCGTAATTGAGGCAAGCATACACAGCTTTCGGATTCTGTGCCGTCATCTTCCAAAAAGGATACTTGATGATAACAGGCGTATTGTAGCCCACACCAAGCTCCAAAAACAGGATATGCTGTCCCTTGTGAGCTTGCAGAAAATCATCATACCGCTCTGCCGCCCTGTGCCAGCCC
>JAFVAN010000001.1 GCA_017480485.1 Ruminococcus sp.
CATAGCCTTCCTATAATTTGTGAGTTTTAGTGCGCATCGCGAGGGAGCCCTCGCGGTTTACACCGTTGTAAACGAGCTTGCGAGTGCTCACGCGACCTGCCCCGGCGGGGCACCGCCCGAGCTTGCGAGTGCTCACGCGACCTGCCCCGGCGGGGCACCGCCCGAGCTTGCGAGTAATCACTCGACTTGCGTGGTACACGCCATGTACCGTGACTTGCACCGTCGGGACACAGACAAACAGGCATCCCCGCTCTGCGGCGGAGACACCTGCTTAATTCGATATTACATGGCCGGTCCGTTCTGCTGTCTTGCGCTCTTCTTCCTGCTCTTCTCGCGGTAGAGCTTGCCGTCGGCGCGGACGATGGCGTCGCTTAGGTCATATGAGTTTTTCAGCACGCACTCGAAGATGCCAACGGAAAAGCCGAAGGTATAGGGCCGCTCGTCATCGGAGTTGAAGTCGTCGATAAGGCGGTCCCGAAGTGCAAGGGCCTCGCTTATGCTCAAAGCGCCCTCGGCGGGCACGATAGCCGCGAACTCGTCGCCGCCGAACCTGCCTATCAGGGCATTGGGGCCGAACATCTTTCTTATGCACTCGGCTACGGTGCGTATGCCCTCGTCGCCTGCGGTGTGGCCGCAGCTGTCGTTTACGGATTTCAGGTCGTCCATGTCGGCGTAGCTCACAAGGAACCTGCCGTCGGGGCTGTCGTGTATCATGGATTCGGCATCCGTGAAGAAGCCGCGCCTGTTGAGCACGCCCGTAAGCTCGTCAATGCGTGAGAGGCTCTCAAGGGCAAGGTTCTTGGAGTTCAGCTCGTCCATGAGCTCCTCCTGCCGCTGCATGATGTCAAGGGTCCTCACCGCCGAAGAGAGCTGATAGGTAACGAGCTCCAGCTCCTCGAAGAACCGTTCTGTGCGGGGCTCCAGCACCGCGATGCCGTACTGCTGAGAGGCGGTGTAGAGGTCGGCCACAATAAAAGTATGCCGCCTGTTCCCTGCAAGCCGATAGTCATAAAAGAGCTCGTCGAGCCTTATGCGGCGCTCCTCCTTCGGCACGCTGTGAGTGTCGAGGCCGTAGGCATAGGACCTGAAATTGAAATGCAGGTTGTCGGAAAGCCGCTGGCCCGGTCGGTGGGTGATGGGGTCGTCTATGGTAACTATGTATGAGGTGTCGCAGCCGATGTCCGTCAAACGCTTTAATATTTTTGCATAATTGCCGTCAAAGCTGCCCGTGAACATCAGCGCGTCACGGATAAAGATATTGTCCATATGGGTGCGGTAGGCAAACTCGTCGGCGGTGTAGCCGGCGGCGCGGTCGAACTGCTCTGCCGAGAGCTCGGAATACAGCCGCTCCAGCAGGGGCAGGTTCTCCTCCTCGCAGCTGCGGATCACGTTCATGAGCATCCCGCCCACAATGTCCTGCAGGCTAACGGCTCCAAGGGTCTCGGAATACTCGCCGCCCAGCACCCCGCGTATGATCTCCCGCACCTCGGCCATATCGTGAAGGTCGGCCCTTCTTTCCATGAATCGGGAGCAGACGCTTTTATAGACGCCCATCAGGGTGTCATAGAGCCTCAGGGCCTCCCTCTCGTCCTCGCACATCTCGTCGGCGTAATCGGCGATGCGGCGCTTCATTGGGTCGTCATTCTCCGAGACCAGCCTCTGCGCAAGAGCGCCCTCGCTCCTTCCCGAGAAGCAGGAATTGCGGGGGATGAACCTTGTAGGCATGAGCCTGCAATCATCGGGGATGGAGTTAATATAATTATATGCCTTCAGCATTGCCCGCTCGCCAAGCTTGGCGGCGTCGGCCTTGATGGTGGCCAGCGGGGGCCGCATAACGCTTGCTTCGGGGATGTCGTCAAAGCCCACAACGGCAATGTCCCGCCCCACCTCGAGACCCTTGGCCTTAACGGCAGCGCAGAACTGCCCTGCCACATAGTCGTTTATGCAGAAGCAGGCATCCATATCGGGGCAGCGCTCCAGCAGCTCAACAGCCGCGGGGGCGGCCTCGTTGCCGATGTCGCACTCGATGGCAAACCGCTCGTCAAACTCTATCCCGGCCCGTGCAAGGGCGGCCTTGTATTCATCAAAGCGCTCGGTGCAGTCGGGGTTGTTGGGGTTGCCCGCCATAATGCCTATCCTGCGACGGCCGTGCTTGATAAGATAATCCATTGCCGAGGCCACGCCTGCGCGGTTGTCGTACATCAGGCAGTCGTACTCCTCAAGGTCCGAGGAAAGGCACAGCAGCGGCGTTCCGCGGAAGGGCGCAAGAAAGTCCCGCTTTCGGTCGTCGTCCAGTGCAAAGGCGATGGTGCCAACGGTGGCGATGACAAAATCCAGCTTGGAGTAGGCGGCGTAGTCGAAGAGGATGTTATGCTGGTACTCGTACCTGGTGTCCAGCTCCTCGTAGCGGTTCTCGAGGCCCACATATTTCCCGGGGAATATAACAAGGTCCAGCCCCAGCTCCTTTGCGGCGGCCATAGCGCCTTTTGATACGTCGCGGCTGTAGGGGTCGGTTATATTAGCCACAAGAAGGCCGACGGTCTTTCTTTCATTTGCCAAGTCATTCACCTGCCGATGAGAATATAATAATTCAATTTAATTATATCACTATGAAATGAATATTGCAATATGCAGAGGGGGCGTTTACAAATAATTAACAATCGCTTTTTGATAGAGTGTGCTCTTCGCCCTCCTCCGCTGCGCGGCGGAGGGCGGGGCGTCCGAAAGGGTATCTCCCCCTGCGGGGGGGAGATACCCTTTCGGACCGAATATTGCCCTGTGAACAGGAGCAGAAAGCTCCGAAGCCGTGGCCCTTCGGGGCGGGATATCTTTTTTCGCCGAATATCGCCCTTACAACAGCCCTTTTCTGGCGGCAAAAGAGGGATATCCCTTATGTGAGATATCCCTCCTATTAAAACAATTTTACTCGAACCTCACGGACTTAAGGTCAAAATCGCAGCCAGGCAGGAAGAACAGCGAGATCTTGCACTCCGACTCCATGCCCTCTATGGGGAAGGCACGGGCAGTGTATTCCTCGCAGCCCTCGAACTCCAGCTGCCAGCGGCGGCTCTCTGCGCCCTCGCTCTGCAAATGGATGCTGTTGACGGGCAGCTTCGAGCGGCCTGTGATGATGACCCTCTCGGGGGCCTTGTCAAAGCTGAATTTTCCAAGGTCGATGGTCACGTTGTTGCCGATGCCGATAACAGCGTCCTCGGTGCGGGTGAAGCTGTCGCCGTATATGCTCTCGGCCTCGAGAGCCGAAAGCTCGGCGGTCTCCTTGCGTCGGCGCTCAAAACAGAAGCCCTGAACATCGTAGCTCATATCCGACTGGATGACAAGGGTGTGGACGCCCTTCAGAAGCTTTTTGAGCTTGTAGGTCTTGGGCTGGTAGGTGAGCCAGATGGGCTTCAGGTCGTAGATAAAGTCGCCGATGAGCTCGCCGCCTTGGTCGGGCCTGCCGTCGTACACCCGTATGCCCACGGGGGTGCTGTAGTTTGCAAAGAGGGGCAGGGTCATGGTGTCGCTGCCGAGGGGACCGAAATCGACGTTTTCAAAGCCGAACCAGCCGCCGCCTCTGCCGATGCCTGCGCCGTGCTGTATGCCGTTGGTGACCTCGCCTCCGCTGACGGAATAGAGGCCCCCCGCCACCAGCTCATAGGGGTCGATAAGGGCGCTGCCAAGGCCCTCGGCGGTCAGCCGCAGCTGAGAGATGATGCGCGTCCTCTCGGTGCCGCAGCGGCTTGTGGCCCGCAGGAAGAACTCGCCGTCTCCCAGTGCTGTTACGGTAACGCCGCTGTCGTCCTGCTCCGTTATCCGGGCCAGGGGCGAGGTTATGCCCGCGGCTGTGGCCACTCGGTATTCCACCTCCCGACAGGTGGTGTTCTCGGGCAGCAGGCGCACATTTACCCGGATGCTGCTGCGCTCGGGAGTAAAGCACCTCTCCTCTGCCGAGAGCTCCAGCTTCCGCGGGGGAATGTCCCTCTCGGGGGAAGCGCAGTCCAGGGGGCGCTCTGTGTTCTCGGCGGTAAAGCTTATGCCCTCCACCCTCAGCTCCGGGATGTCCTCGGCGGTGAGGGTCAGGTGTGCCTCTCCCAAAGATGGCGAGGTGACCTTGACATTTATCTCGCCCGCCTCTTCCTTCGGCGCAACGATAGCCAGCAGCCTGCCGGAGAAGAGCCTGCGGGAGATGCCCTTATACTGCTCGTAGTCGGTGGAGTCTCCGTTGTCAAGGCCTATGAGCCTTCCCGCCCCGCTTACCTCCACGGTCACACGGTCACGGGCGTTGGCAACAAAGCTGCCTTCCCTGTCTCTTGCGGTGATGTCGATGAATATAAGCTCCTCGGAGCCTGCGGGGACGGACGCCCTGTCGGAAACAAGCTGAATGGAGCAGCCGTCGCCGAAGGAGCGCACGCTGTCGCGGGCGGCCTCCCTGCCCGCCTTGTCATATGCCACGGCGGTTATCTCTCCCGCAGAATAGGGCAGCTTGGCCCTTACCGTCAGCTCTGTCGGTCTGTCGCCGAAGGTCTTTCGGGCTATCTCCCTGCCGTCGGCAAAGAGCCGCGCCTCGTGGCAGTTGGTGGTGGCAAGGATGTCGATCTCCTCCCCCTCGCTCCAGTCCCAGTAGGGGAAAAGGTGGATGAAGGGATTCTTTCTGCCGTCGGTCCAGGCGGCGCGGTAAACATAGGCGCTGTCCTTGTAATAGCCTGCGGTATCTATCTGGCCAAAGTAGCTGTTTTTGGTGGAATAGGGCGTGGGCTCGCCGATGTAGTCAAAGCCCGTCCAGATGAACTGGCCCGCGCAGTATTCCGCGTCTCGGTCGGGGATGATATTGGCCTCCCAGCACTTAGCGGCCCATGCGGGGGTGCTGTTGCCAAGGGCCGAGCACTGCTCGTCATCCTCGGAGAGCACGGGCTTGTCGGCGGGGAAATGGTATATGCCTCTGGACTGGACGATGGAGGAGGTCTCGCTGCCGTAGATATGCCAGTCGGGATGGGCGCGGTGGTGCTCGTCGTAGAGGCGCTCGGCGTAGTTGTAGCCTGCGTTTTTAAGTATATCGGCGCAGCGCTGGGCGGTCTCGGAGCCCATGTAGTTGGAGCCGATGGTCACAAAGCCGTTGCCTCTGGGGTCGTGCTGCTGCACAAGGCTCTTGAGCAGGCTGGTGACCTCCTGCCCCCTCTCGGAGAAATGGGTGTCATAGATCTCGTTGCCGATGCTCCAGCCGATGACACAGGGATGGTTCCTGTCACGGCGCACCCAAGAGGCAGCATCCCGCCGCACCCACCGGGGGAAGAAGCGGGCGTAGTCGTAGTCGGTCTTTTTCAGCTCCCACATATCCAGAAACTCGTCAAGTATCAGAAAGCCCCGCTCCTCTGCGGCCTCAAGGAATTCAGGGGCAGGAGGATTGTGGCTGGTGCGTATGGCGTTGACGCCCATCAGCCGCAGCTTGTTCAGCTTTCGGATAATGGCGCTCTTGTTGACGGCGGCGCCCAGCGCCCCAAGGTCGTGGTGCTCGCAGACGCCGTGGAGCTTTAGCTGTCTGCCGTTGAGGATAAAGCCCCTGTCAGCCGTCATCTCGCAGCTGCGGAAGCCAAAGCGCACAGAGATCCTGTCCCTTTCCTCGCCGTTTTTCAAAAGGCTAACGGTGCAGACATAGAGCGCAGGGGCCGTGATGTCCCAGAGGGCAGGGGCCTCCACCCGAAGCTTCTGGTCGTTGACGGTATAGCTCCGCCCGTCCTTCACAAGCTCCTGTGGCAGGACGCTCCTGTCGGCGGCGCAGCAGGCGGAGGTAAGCTCGCAAAGTGCTCCCTCACCGCCAAATCTTGTAATAACGGTCCTGAGGCTCAGGTCCGCGGCGGTCTCGCCTGCGGGCCTCTCGGTCTCTGTAGTGACGGTGACGGTGCCGTCCACCGCCGCCGAGATGTACACGCCGTTCGACAGGATGTGCTGCTCCTCATACCTGACCAGCCGCACCTTGCGGTAGATGCCCGCCCCCGAGTACCAGCGGGAGTTGGGCTCTCTGTGATCTACCCTTACGGCCACAAGGTTCTCGCCGCCCTTCAGGTATTCGGTGATGTCGCACTCAAAGCTCGTGTAGCCGTACTTCCACTCAAAGGCCTGCCGGCCGTTCACATAGATGCGGCAGTCCATATAGACGCCGTCAAAGCGCAGGGCCGTGCGCCTGCCGTCCTCGGGTACAGTTATCACCCGCCTGTACCAGCCCGTAGAGGTCTTGTAAAGGTCCTTGGTGTCATAAATGAGCCAGTCGTGGGGCAGGTCAACGGCCTGCCAGCCCGAGGCGTCCTTAAACTCGGTGCCTATCTCGCAGCAGCAAAACTCCCAGCCGCTGCAAAGAAGCTTTTCATCTCTCATGTTAGGTCCCCCTGTTCAAAAAATAATGCACGATCCACAGTCACCCGAAATGTTTTTGAGCGTGGGTCGTACATTAATGATTTTCAAAATCAACCCTCTTCGTTCTGCACGAAGGTGCCTGTGTCCTCCATCAGCCTAAACTCTATGTCGAAGTCGTGGAGCTTGCCGTCCTCGTCCTTGCGGCAGACTCGGGCGGTCATGGTGTCTCCCGGCTTGTGGGCAGCAACAAGGTCTGCCACCTGATCGGTGCTCTGGACCTGCCGGCCGTCAAGCTCGGTTATTATGTCGTCGGGCTGCAGCATCGTGTTGGCGATGTCACAGGTGGGGTCGATGGAAACTATCATCATTCCCGAGGGCACGCCGTTCATCTTAGCGGTCTCTTCGGTGATGATGTAGAAGGTTATGCCTATCCTTGCCTTGCCTGCGATGTAGCCCTTTTCCATAAGCTCCTCGATTATCGGCTTGGCGGCGTTCATGGAAATGGCAAAGCCAATGCCGTCATACTCCGTGGAGGCCAGCTTGGAGCTGGTAATGCCTATCACCTGTCCCCACATATTGAACAGCGCTCCGCCCGAGTTTCCGGGGTTGATGGCTGCGTCCACCTGTATGCAGCTCATGGAGGTGGCAAACTCCTCGACTCTAATGCGCCTGTCAAGGCCCGAGATTATGCCCTTTGTAACTGTCCCGTAGAACCCTGCGGGAGAGCCGATGGCAACGACCTCCTCGCCCAGGTGCAGCCCGTCGCTGTCGCCAAAGACGGCGGCCTGCAGGTCCTTGGCGGGTATCTTTATCACGGCGATGTCCGTGGCCTTGTCGGCGCCCACCAGCTTTGCGGAATACTCCGAGCCGTCGGAAAGCACTACCTTTATCTTGTCGGCGCTGTCAACAACATGGGCGTTGGTAACGATGTAGCCGTCAGAGCTCATTATCACGCCGCTGCCCTGACTAAAGGGCACCACGCCGTAGTAATCCTGATACATCTCCAGGGAAACGACCGAGGGCGAAACAGCCTCGGCAAGGCCCTCGGCGGTGTAGCGGCCGCTCTCGTCCTTCAGGGTGCGCTCGGTCTCAGGTATCTCGGCAATGGGCAGGGTGAAGTCCATATAGTTCTCCCCGCTTACAAGGTTTACGAGCCAGCCCCGACCATTTATCATAACAGCCAGCACAAAGCCCATGGCTATCACCATAAGCGCCGCCAGTATCACCAGCGCCAGCGAGGGCCTTCTGCGCTTGGCGTTGACAGCTGCCGCCGCCGACTGCCAAAATTCCTCGTCGGGTATCTGCTCGAGCCGCTCCAGCTGGGGCGGCAGGTTAAAGAGCGTCCCGCCGAAGCGATAGGGTGCAGGGTCCGCGGGTGCGCCCTCTGCGGGAGACACAGTGGCCTCTGGCTCCGCTGCTGCGGGCTCTGCGAGGGGGTCAGGCGCCTCTGCGGGCTGCTCCTCGGCCAGTGGTTCGGTTATTTCGGGAGCTTCCTCCGCGTGCAGCTTTTCCTGCTCCATAGATCTCTCCTTTAATCCTCAATAAGCTTGTTCGGCAGCGTGAAGGTGAATTCCGTGTACTCGCCCTTGACGCTGCGCACCATTATCTTTCCGCCGTGCAGCCTTATGATCGACCGCACGATGTTAAGGCCGAGGCCCACGCCGGTCTTGTCAAGGCCGCGGGACTTGTCGGTCTTATAAAATCTGTCGAACACCAGCGGCAGCTCGTCCTCGTCAAGGCCCTCGCCGCTGTTGCGGATGGTTATTACTGTCATATAGCCGATGGGCTCGAAACCAAACTCGATATAGCCGCCCTCGTCAACGAATTTTATGGCGTTCTCGATGAGATTATACATCACCTGATGCACAAGGTCGTTGTCGGCGTAGAGATACATCCTGTCAACGTCAAGCCCGCGGACCTCGATGTTCTTGGCGGCAAGGCGGGGCTCGAAGGTCACAAGGGTGTCAACGATGGGCTCCAGCACCGAAAAGCGGCTCAGGTTGGGCTTCATCTCGCCGGACTCGATCTTTGCAAGGTTCAGCATCGAGCGCACCAGCCTTGTGAGCCTGTCCACCTCCGAGGATATTATCCTCATATAATACTCGTGCTTTTCGGGGGGGATGGTGCCGTCCAGCATACCGTCAACGAAGCCGCCGATGGAGGTCATTGGCGTCCTCAGCTCGTGAGAGACGTTGGCGATGAAGCTGTTTCTCATGGTGTCGTAGTTTTTCAGAGAGGCCGCCATCTCGTTGAAGGCATTGGAGAGCTCCTGCATCTCGGCAGTGTCGTAGTTCTGCATCTTAACGCTGAAATTGCCCTCGCCTATCTCCTTGGAGATCTCGGCTACCTCGCGGATAGGCGCTGTCAGCCTTACGGCGATAAAATATACCACCACGACCTCCACGGCAAAAACGATCGTCATGGAGATTATGAAGATATAAAGTATCTGGTTTGTTGAGCTGTCCTGATCGTTCTCGGGGGTGATGGCCAGGATATAATACAAAGGTCCGTTCACCGCAAAGGACTTGCCGACTATATGGCTCATCTCATAGCTGCCGCCAAAGTCGTCCCTGACGTACTGGGCCTCTTCACCGAACTGTGAAAGGAACTCGCGGGTGAGCTTAACGTTGTCGTACTCCCCTGTCATGCCCGAATTGGCGATGATGGTGCCTTTTCTGTCACAGAGGAGGATATCCGCGCCCGAGCCAATGGACAGCTCCTTTATCGTCCACTCCGTATCCTCCTTCCAGTCGGAGGGGGAGGAGGATATCTTCTGCTTTACATTGCTCTCGACCATGAGCACGTTCTTTTCAAGCATATCCTTCTTTTCCTGCAGAAAGTAGTGGGAAGAAACAAGCAGCAATACCGCACCTAAGCAAACAAAGCTGATGAGTATTACTGCTGTAACGATCATAAAGTATTTAGAGAATATGCTTCTGCGGCTGTTCATTGAGCGCTCTGTGCGGGCTGAGCGGGAGTCTCTGTGACTTCAAACTTATAGCCGACGCCCCACACGGTCTTGAGAGCCCACTTGTCCGAAACGCCCTCGAGCTTTTCGCGAAGCCTCTTGACGTGAACATCTATCGTTCTTGAGTCGCCGTAATATTCAAAGCCCCAAACCTCGTCCAGAAGCTGGTCTCTTGTATATACCCTGTTGGGATTGGAGGCGAGGTGGAAAAGCAGCTCAAGCTCCTTGGGGGGCGTGTCAACTACCTTGCCATCAACTCTCAGCTCATATCTTGTCATATTGACCGAGAGCTTGTCGTACTTGACCTCCTTGACCTCCTGCTCGCCTGAGCCCTGTCCCACGCGGCGGTAAACGGCCTTGATCCTGGCAATTACCTCCTTGGTGTCAAAGGGCTTTACGATATAGTCATCAGCGCCCAGCTCGAGGCCAAGCACCTTGTCGAAGGTCTCGCTCTTCGCGGTGATCATGATGATCGGAACGTTAGATTTCTTTCTGATCTCGCGGCAAACCTGCCAGCCGTCGATCCCGGGGAGCATAATGTCCAGCAGGATGATGTCGGGCTTCAGAGCGTTATACTTGACAACAGCCTCCTCGCCGTCGTGCGCAAGTATCACCCCATAGCCGTCCTTCTCGAGATAGAGGCGCAGGAGCTCACAGATGTTCTTATCGTCGTCTACTACCAGTACCCGTCCAAGTGACATATTACTTCCTCCTTTATATTTTCCTATTTATTTTCTAACAAATACATTATAACAGATTATTCTCATTCTGTCAATTATTATAACGAACATTATTTAAAAACTAATGTATTTGAAAAAACTCAATAATAAATATATTATGATTATACCAAATTTCGAGCGCTATTTGTTGAACAAGATTTAAACCAAATATTAACGTATTGTAAACTTAATCATTTTTTGACCGAGCGTTTACAAAAAAATAATAGTTTGGTGCGAACAATGCCGAAAAAGCCCGAAAGCTGCCTTTGCGGCGCTCTCTGGCCAACGCCCGAAAACACATTCAAGATTTGTTAACATATTGTTTACACAAAACAGTAAACTTTTCTGCCCCTAAAAATGCTCTAATAAACAGAAAGAGCAAAACAGCAAAAACGCGGTCGGCACCCGCTCGCCCTTGCTGCACGAACAAAAGAAATTAAAATATGACGATATATATTGAAAGGAATGATCAAATGAAAAAGTTTATCGCAGGCACTGCCGCAGCGCTGATGCTGTTCAGCCCCGCAGCCGACAAGCCCACCATCCCCTCGACTGTTAAAAAGATAGGCCCCTACGCCTTCTGCTACAACTGTAACCTGCGCAGCATCACTATCCCCGAGGGCGTGACCGAGCTGGGAGAATACTCCTTCTACTAGGCAGGAAGCCTTGAAAAGCTCACCCTCCCCTCTACCCTCAAAACCATCGGGGACAGCGCCTTCCTTAACTGCTACTCCCTGTTTAACCTCACAGTCCCCCAGAGCGTGACCAAAATGGGCGCCGACTGCTTCGGAACCGACTCGGACGGCAATTACGAGCGGGCCATCTACGGCAAGAAGGGCTCCGCCGCCGAGACCTACGCCAAAAAGAACGGCATCGACTTCCGCACAGGCAAGTCCATCGCCTCCTGCACAATAAGCATCCCCTACTACCAGTACACCTACACGGGCAACCCCATCACCCCAGAGGTTACCATCAAGAACGGTTCAACCAAGCTTGTGAAGGGCACCGACTACACGGTTTCATATTCCAATAACACCAAGGTGGGCGTTGCCACCATTAAAATAACAGGCAAGGGCAATTACAAGGGCACCATCACAAAGACCTTTGTTGTAAAGCCCGCCAAGAACAATATAGTCTTGCTGACAAGCACAAAGGTCGGGGCCTTTACACTCAAGTGGACAAAGGGCACCGCAGGCACAGTCGGCTACGAGATCGCCTACAGCAAGGACAAGAACTTCAAAACAGGCGTAAATACGTGGACGACAACGAATGTGTCGAAAACCAGCGAGAACTTTTCAAAGGTGCCGAAAAGCGGCGAAACATGGTATGTAAAGGTCAGAAGCTTTTACACCAAGGACGGCAAGTCCACCTCCACCCGCTGCGGCAATTACAGCAGCGTCCAGACTATCAAGGTAAAATGATGACGCTCATTAACTAAGCCCTCTTCAACTTTCAGATATGTATTCTTCCTTGTTTTGTTTGTTTTGCTTTCGCCTCGCCGGCAGGTCCGGCGGGGCAATTTTTTTATATTTTATTGCTTTTATATAATGCTTATATAATATTAAAAGCCGCAAAGTAATAAAAAATTTATATTTTCGGCTTTTTACTGCCCTTAAAGTACTTGACTTTTATCCGCTGTTGTATTATAATATATTTTATAATAGTATGACTATAAGCAAAATTTACATATTTTCCCTGAAAGGTCTATCAAAGATGCGAAACCAAGTTAAAAAGCTGACAAACAGAATACTGAGTGCTGCTTGTGCCCTTTCGCTTTTCGCGGGCACCTATGCCTCGATGCTGCCTGTGTCCGAGGCCGCCGCAACCCCCCAGCAGGAGTATGCCCACACGGTGACGGTGTTCGATATCGACATCAAGCAGGGCGCCGACTATTACAGCACCTACTATCCCGAGGACCCCCGTCCTGCGGACCCCGAGGACTCCTCTGTCACCCCGGGCGTGGTTTCTTTTACTAACCCCGACGGCAGCGGCGTCTATGTCTGGGAGGCCGACGCACCCACCGAGGGCCACAAGTTCGTTTATAACATCAAGTTCTCCGTCTCCGGCGAAGGCGCCACCGACCAGAAGCCCGATGACATGGATGAAGACAAATATAAAGAGGCCCGTGAGGCCGTTGGCGAGGAATTTGTAAAGATCCGCGTGCCTGCGCATATTTTGAAGCTCAATGGACAGGAGCACGCAGGCATAGCCATGAACGGCATGCTTCCCGACGAGCTGGAGATGCCTGTCCCCAACATCGAGGATATCCCCTACAAGCTGGTGGACGGTGAAAAGGTCTATTCCTCCGACCACGACTTTGTTTACAAGCTTGACGACAAGAAAGATGACGACCCATCCAACGACGAGTATATCATCTTCAACCTGAACCCCGTATCTGCGGGCGTTGTTTACGAGTTCCCCGTGGCCTATCAGACCAACTTCAAGACCTGGGAATATCAGGACATCGGCGCATCCGCCCCCTGCTTTGCGACCTTGGACCTCAGGACTTGGCCCAAGAACGCAGATCCCGGCGTGTCTACCTATACCACCTATCTCGACGGCAGCGGCGAAAAGCCCAAGACCCGCGAGATCCCCGTATACATCGACACCACCGCCAAGATCAAGGACCAGAACAAGAGCGTAAGCAAGTCTCTGATGTCTGCCGAGGCTGCCCGTTCACTCACCGGCTTGTCAGGCGATGCCATTCAAGATAACTACCTTTACACCCTCTGGAACATCTCCACGGATGTGCAGGACGTTACACAGAAATACAACTTCACACTGAACGACGAACCCAAGGATCTGACGGGTACTGACGCCGACGGCAAAACCCACACCGTCAAGGGCGAGCTGGTGGCCATCAACGTGGGCGCGGGCTGGACCAGTGTTCTGACTGCAAATACAGTCACGGGCCTCACCTCCACCAGCAGGCGCACGGACATGGTGCTCACCAGATACCCGATCAACAACGACGGCGAAAACGAGGGCATCAACAGCCTTGAAAACGCCGCCAGAGATGCAGTATACACCGCAAAGAACGATTCCACAGGCACCGTTACCCCCGCAGACGGTCAGGACGCAGCCACCACCAAGGGCTCCAACGCCTCATTCCGCATCGAGTACAAGCTGCCCACCCTGCCACCCATCGAGGAAAAATACACCGCCGTTAAGTACGGCCTCTATAACAAGGGCCAGAACAGAGTTGGCGGTAAGAACAACATCACCAGCTTCGAGATGATGAAGCTTTCTAATGATGAGCCCCTGCCGGGTCTGCTCTATGAGACGGGCGCCACCGCTCATGCCTACGGCAGGACCATCGACAGCCTCAACGCCCTGCTGGGCGAGATGAAGGTCCCCGCTACCCCTGACACAGCGGGCAATGTCATCATCGACGGCGGCGCAAGAAAGTTTATTTTCGATATCAACAATACATCAAGCTTTACCCGCATACGCTGTGACGAGAATGGTAACGAGATAGATCAAGAGATCGTCGCCATCACAAACTTCACCCCCGCCACCGAGGGCAAGCTGACCGGTGACGAGATCCTGGGCATCGCCGCCCAAGACCTTGCCGACAATTTTTACGGCAAGAAGGACCTGAAATATGTCTTCGAGGATAAGGACTTCACAGTATCCAACATCCCCACCGACGCCACCAAGGCCGTAACAATGCCTCTGGACAAGGACGATTACACCATCACCTCCCTGCGCTACAATTACACTGCACGCAAGGCCAGCTATGACGCCGACAAGGTAGAGTTCTCCTACGTCAACGAGCTTGACCCCGACCAGAACAATGTTCTGGAATTCTGGGTGTTCGTTGACGACAACACCGAGCCTGTACTGGCCGCCACCTACAATGTATGCACGGGCGATAGCAATATCATCAGGGACGACCTTGTCACCTCTGTGACAGACAGCCTTGTTACCTTTGCAGAGGACAGCCGCATCACTGGCTATCAGGTAAAGACCCACAACCATTACTTCCTTATCGAGCTCAAGACCTTCCCGGAGCTGAAGCTGCTGCCAAGCGAAAAGCTCTCCGGCCTGGTGACACAGGTAATGGACGACAAGGACATGGAGAACAAGCTGGCCATAAACAACAAGGCCAACTGGAGCGTTTTCTATGACTATACCAATATCTATTCCAGAAACATTACCGGCACCGACTACATCGCGGACATCGTAAGAGACTCCAAGATCAGCAAGGAAGCCATCGGCGAGAAGTCCTCTATCCGCGGCCGCGACAACAAGGTATACCGCAGCCACAACGACACCCTTAACGGCCACTACGAGCAGGCTTGGAAGGTCTCCGTAAGCGAGACCGCCGACGGCGTCGAGGTCGATGGCGTGCTTGCAAGCAATGTGCCTGTTGTACAGCAGTCCGGTATCTTCTACGACCTGCTGCCCGCCCACTCCGAAGTGATCCCCGGAAGCGTAAATGTCTATGTTGATACAAACAAGGACGCCATCAACGAGAAGACCGCCTCTCTGCCTCCCACGGATTTTGAGATAATCAACAGTCCTGAATACGACAACTACAACGGCTCCGGCAAGAAGCTGCTGGTGATAAAGATCAACGTTCCCTGCCAGCAGAACTACGTTGTGTCCTACGTCACCGTGCACACCCACGAGGACCTGCAGGACTACGGCTCACTGGCGCTTAACACCGTGGCCTACCAGACAGGCAACGCCGACATCGGCGGCGGCTATCCCGACAACGGCGGAAACCACGCTGTTTCCATGTCGGACTACATCATTGGCCTTGACCCCGACAATGACGGCGCCAAGAGATTTATCTACGCCGAGGCTACACAGAACATCCTTGCCCTCTTCCCCACCTCCTCGGGTATCTTCAAGAAGGTGGCAACCTCCACCTCGCCTACCTACGGCAAGAGCGGCACAGTTCACAACGGCGAGACCTACTCCTACAGCATCCGTATGCAGAACTCCTCCTCCACGAAGGCGCGGGATATCGCCATCCTGGACTCTCTGGAGAACTACAGAACGGTTAACGGAGTGCGCTATAACTACGGTATTGACAGCGACCGCGGCTGGAACGGCACCCTTGTGGGCGTTGACCTCAGCGGAATAGAGAACAAGTTCAATCAGTACATCGACGCCGACAAGGTAAACCACAGCACCACCAAGCTTGAAGACATCAAGCTCCTGCTCTATGTGGGAGATAACAAGGACGATATTGTTGACCTGAACGGCGAGGCCTATTCCGACACCGACGCCAGAATGTACCTGCTCAACAAGATACTGGGCCAGGACAGCAAGCTTGAAGCCGCCCTGGAAAAGATGGCCAAACAGGCCCTTGAGGACCTGAAGAACGACCCCGACTTTACCATGGACGAAGCCGAGCAGACGGCCTTTAAGGAAAACTTCAAGACAGCGGCTAAGACAAAATACGATGCCGTTGCCGAAAAGTGGCGTGTCGTAGACTGGCGCACACTTGCCCCTGTGGACGGCCGCGGAGACATCGACCTTGAAAAGGTCTCGGGCCTTATCGTATACACAGGCACCCACTTTGTGCTGGGGGCCGGCGAAAGCCTGTCCTTTACCGTAAAGATGAAGACACCGGACGAGGTCATCGTTGACAATTCCCCAGTCGATGTGGCAAGCGGCAAGTTCCTGCCGCCGAAGATCACCTATAACAACATCTACCGCTCCTTCACCTCCGTCCCCGAAAGCGTGGCGGACACCTCCGAGGAAGGCGCTGTATATTACTACACCCACTATGACTACACCCAGCTGAACTACAACGTTACAGGCGACCTCAACTTCTACAAGAAGGACGCAGTGACGGGCGAGGGCGTATCGGGCGTGCAGTTCAATCTCTCGGGCATCTCCGACTACGGCACCATCTATGACGAGACCCTCTACTCTGCCTCTAACGGCGCTGTAAGCTTTATGGACCTTGAGCGCGGCACCTACAAGCTCATCGAGACCGTCACCGACCCCGACCACGTCCTTGACTCCACCGAAAAGACCGTTCAGGTTGACCCCAGAGGCAACGTGACCATCGTTACCATTGACGGCGTTGTTGTGCAGGACGAGACCACCCACGATTACAGCATCCTCAACCAGCCCAGATATCACGGCGAGTTCGAGTTCTACAAGCGCGACAGCTACAGCAAGAACGGCATTGCAGGCGCGACCTTTATGCTCACGGGCATCTCGGACCACGACACCACCTATGAGGGCGACACCGCCCTTTACGCCACCAGCGACGCCTCGGGCCGCGTGTCCTTCGGCGATATCGAGCGCGGCACCTATACCCTCACCGAAGTAAGCGCCCCCAACGGCTATGTCCTGCCCGAGAGCCGGACCTTTAAAGTCCAAGGCACAGGCACCAAGGATGTGATCTTTAAGATACTCGACAACCCCGCAGCCGAAAACGACGGCGGCGAATACTCCATCCTCAACGCCCCCACAAGGAGCATGATGCTGCAAAAGGCCGACTCCATCACGGGAGGAGTGCTCAAGGACGGCCAGTTCACCATCACCGCCGACCCCGCAGACGCAGAGCTGAACACCGCCATCGAAAACCTTGCCGACGGACCCAACAACAGGTGGGAATTGCAGGACGGCAAGCGGACCCAGACCATTGACAATGCAAACACCTCCAACGGCTGCTACGACTTCACGCTGCTGCCCAAGGGCAAATACACCCTCACAGAGGACCGCGCCCCCTCGGGCTATACCAAGACGACAAAGACATACACCATTGAGGTGAAGCCCAATGCGGACGGCGACCTCGTTGTCGTGCTGCCCACGGATATGCAGTACATCAAGACCGCAAACGGAGGCTACGCCCCCGCCGACGAAAACGACGCCACATATTACCGCCTGACCAACGATCAGGAATACACCCAGGGCAAGACCATCATCAAGTCCTGGATAGGCGGCCTCCAGTCCGCCCCCAAGTTCCCCTCCCTGCATTTGAGCAGCGAGAAGCCGGAGGAGAAGGCGAAGATCGCGACGATTTGGTCGAAGACTGATAACGGCAAGACCGGCTTAAAGCTGCTTATCGAAAACCATCAGTCAGAAATAACAGGCTTTGAAATGCACGAGCTTCCCGAAGGAATAACTCCTACAAGGACTGAGAATCCAAATCTTCAAATCGACCAGAATACAAAAAAAGCACTGGATACAGGTACTGATACTTCATATGAAGATGAAACCGGTATCTTTTATGCCTGGTGGGATGACAACGCTAAGAAAGTCTATTGGTGGAGTGATGCCGATATAATCTACATGCCTAAAGATTGTTATGCTTTTTTTGAAAGCATTGGTAACACCGGCTTCACATCTGTAGACCTTTCAAAATTTGACTTTAGCAGAGTAACGACAATGCGCAGAATGTTTTCAAAGTGTACCTCTCTGAAAACAGTAACTTTCCCTGAACACATAGATACTTCAAGCCTTATATATATGGGACATACTGAAGTTAATAACAGCAAAGGCAATTACGATGGTATGTTTGCAGGTTGTTCGTCCCTTGAAACTATCGATCTAAGTGGATTCGATACCGAAAATGTAATTACAATGGAGGAATTGTTCAGAGGATGTTCAAATCTTAAAAGTGTAAATTTAACCGGTCTCGATACAAGAAATGTTGTAAATATGCGGTTAATGTTTGCTGATCTTGGCAAATCGCTTAATTCTGCAGATTACATTGACCTCGATATAAGCAGTTTCAGCACTGAAAAACTTACAAATGTAACTGATATGTTTACCAGTGCGACCGGAATTAAAAAACTTTCTGTTGGCCCTAATTTCAAGCTGAATGCTGTAGGTCAAATATGTGATACCTCAGGCGGTGGTATCAGATTTAATCATCTTAAAAATCTGGAAGAATTCAATGGAAGCCAATACTTGGAATGTAAAAAATGTACCTTACTTTGTGGTGCATTTGAAAATGTTGGAGAAAATATAAAAAATAATAATCTCGTTCTTAACCTAAGTGGATTATCAGGAGAAAACGTTACCAACTTGAACAATGTTTTCAAAAACTGCGGTGCAAAAGAGATAAATCTACAAAACTTCAATACTGAAAAAGTTGACACTGGTGTATCGTTCTTCTATGGATGTAAGCAGCTTGAAAAACTCACAATAGGAGAAAACTTTAAGCTTAACGGAGTCGCTCTTCTCGGTGACTGGAAAAATGGTTCCTGCATCTTTGGTGATACAGTCAAATTAAAAGAATTTGTTGGCAGCCAATATCTGGAGTTAAGATCTGCAACACAACTTACTTCAATGTTCCAGTCGTGCGGTAGCGATGTAGAAAATAATCAATTAGTATTAGATTTAAGCGGAATGGTTGCAAATAACGCAACAAGTACAAAAGCAATGTTCCAGTCATGTGGTGCCAAAACAATAAATATAGGCAATTTACAGACATCACAAGTTACTAACATGGCAAATATGTTCAATGGGTGTAGCGTAGTAACTGTATATGTTGATCCAACAAAATGGTCTACATCCGGCGTAACGACATCAGATGATATGTTCAAGAACTGCTCCAAAATAAAAGGCGGAGCAGGCACAACCTATAAAGGTGCCGGAATAATATACGCTAAGGTTGACGGCGGTTCATCGGACCCCGGCTACTTCACCGACATAGCCGACAAGCCCGCCACCTCCTCCAACTCCCAGCCCGCCGGCTCCCCTGCCCCTGCGGCAGTGGCCAAGGCGGGGCGCTCGACCATCATCCTTCCCTCTGCGCCCTCCAACACCATTGTCTACGGCTCGTCGCCTGCGGCGGAGACCTATAAGAACTTCACCTTTACGAGCGAGACCGACCCCAAGGAGATCGAGGACGCGACCCCCGAGACCGTCACCGTCGGCAAGAGCTTCAAGTTTGAATACGTCACCGCCGACGGCAGCAAGGCCGAGGATGTCGAAATGGTAAGCGACACCGAGTACAAGGTGAAGGAGACCGTCACCATGACAGTCATCACCACCTATCTGGACACCGACAGCAAATACTACACCGTCGAGCAGACCTACACCTATACCGAGCCCGTCATCGCCACTTGGACGCAGGTAACAAACACCGCCCCCGCCCAGTGGTACTGTGAGCTCAGCGTGCAGAAGGCCGACGACGAATACTACGCTTGGGAGGACGTTGTCACGGACTTCAATTCCTCCAACGACTCCAATAACACCGTCTACACCGTGGGCGCCGAGGACCAGCCCGTCATCACCAACACCTCGAAGACCGCCAAGGTGGGCGACCTGAAGATCACCAAGAAGGTCGACGGCGGCTCCCGCGTGAAGGACGAGTATTTCTGGGTCAAGGTAACAATGTACGAGGCTGACGGCACCACGCCCTACACCATGAAGCCCTTCGACGAGAACGGCGTGCACTACTACAAGATAAAGGACGGAGAGACCGTCATCATCAAGAGCATCCCCGAGGGCTATAAGTACACCGTCGAGGAACCACTTAACGACACCGACCACCCCATGCCTGCGGGCTATGAGTATGTCTCGGGCAATGTCACCGCCGACAGCAAGGGCACGATCACCGCCGCCACCCCCATGGAAGAGACCATCACAAACACGGTGCTCACAACGGGCCTCACCCTCACAAAGGAGACCGAATACTGGCGTATGAAGGACGGCGTCCTCACAACGATCACCGAGCCCACGGACGAGGAGCGCACCGCTTGGCAGAACATCGGCTTTAGCTACACCCTCACCTTCGAGGACCTGATCTCCGGCAAGGTATACCCCTACACCATCACGGGCAACGGCGGAATAACAAACGGCACCTTCACCGCCAGCAAGACCAGCCCCGTGACAACGGTAGAGAACATCACCCTGAAGGGCGGCCAGACGCTGACCATCAACGGCCTGCCTCAGGGCGCAAAGTACTCCATCTCCGAGGCAAGCTTCACTCCCAGCGACCTCATCACCTATGAGGTCAGCACCACCGTGACCGGCGGCAACCCCTCCACGGGCGACACCTACGGCGTAGGGCCCAACACCCTCACCGCCACCGCCGATGCAGTTACCTACAAGAACATTAAACAGTCCAAACGCCCCGAGACCATCGACGTGACCATCAACAAAGAATGGTACACAAGCGACGGCGAGAAGGTCACTTGGATGAAGAACGACAAGGGCCGGGTTGTAAAGTTCATCTGGGATACCCAGAGCGGCACCTACATCCCAAGCGACGACGGCGCCCTCATCACTATGCTTGAGGGCACAAACACCGTTATCCCCAACAACTACCCCTCGTACCTTAAAGTTTACCTCGGCTCCGCGCTGAAATACGAGGTCGAGGGCCAACAGACGCTTTACTTCGACGTTACAACGGTCTACAGCCTCCAGTCGCTGCAGGCGACCTCTGCAAACAGCTGGAGCTACACCTTCACCGACCTGCCCAAATACGGCAGCATGGTGCTGGACGGCCAGACCGTTCAGCTGCCCTACGTCTACTTCGTCACCGAGGATGAGCCTCTCGGCTTCGAGAGCTGCAACGATGAGGATGAGAAAACGGTGATCCGTTCCAGCCTCGGCAACGTCGAGTGCTACCTTGTGAACGGCGACACCCGCTCCTTCACCCTTAAAAACAAGGCCGAGGAGACCTGCGACCTCACCATCAGCAAGCAGGTAACAGGAAACCTTGGCAACCGTCAGGAGGACTTCAACTTCTCGGTATCCTTCTTCGACAAGGATGGCAATGCCCTCACGGGCGTTGCGGGCCTGACCACCGTCTTCAAGGACGTTGCAACAGGCAAGGTGGAACGAAGCAGGACCTATACCCTTGAGACCAACACCCAGTCCGTAAGCCTTGCCGACGGCAAGAGCGTTACCTTCACGGGCCTGCCCAAGGGCACGATGTATTCCATCGTTGAAAACGGCGCCGCCGATTACAACACCACCATTGCCCCCACTGTGGGCGGGGTGCAGCAGGCGAACATCACCGGCAAGGCCGTGCCCAAGACCGCACTTAACAGCAACACAAGCTACGCCTACACCAACGACCGCAGCTCCGACATCCCAACGGGAGCCAGCGTGCCCGCGGCCGCAGCTCTGGGCGGAGCAATAGCCCTCTCGGGAGCGCTGTTCCTGACCCGCAGGAAGCGCCGCCCCGCTACGGCAAACTAAGACACAAAAAACACCGCATCTCCTGCGAGGTGCGGTGTTTTATTATTCTGCTTTCGTCACGGCTCGTTGACAATGCCGATGAACAGGGGCTGGCCTGTGGCGCTGATGATCTCGAAGAGGAAGGGGCGGTCAAGGGTGAATTCAACTGTGCCGTCGGGCATGGCGGCTCCAGCCAGCTGCATTACCGTCAGGGATGAGGCGCGGCAGCCTTCCTCGTCGATGGTCACACGGGTGTCCTGCTCGGCGCCGGAGACATATATATTATCTACCTCTTCTGTCAGGGGGGAGAAATCGGAGGTTTTCGGGTCAAACAGGTCCGTGATGCCAAGTGCCTCCAGCCCCTCCCGAAGGTGGAGGCTCGAGGAAACATCGAACTTAGGCACCGAAAGCTTGACCTCGCAATGCTTGCGGTTCTTGTAGCCAAAGTTTTTCGAGAGCATAAAGGCTGTGGCCTCGCTGTCGGTGAGCAGGTCCTCGGGGCTCACGCCCTCGTCGGGGAGCAGCAGCCGCATGGAGCCGTTGTTCTCAAGGCCCAGCTCCACTGCCCCGAAGCTGTCGCCCCAGTAGTAGTCCATGTAGCTCCTACTGTTCATAAACTCCCGCTCTGCGTCGCCCTTGGGGCCGTGGAACACGGCGCTTTTCGTCAGCTCGGCAGAGAAACCGTCTATCCACTTGCCGCAGTAGTCAACAGTCGATGCCAAGGTAAGCACCGTCTCGGGGTCAAGCTTCATGTCCGAGATATAGTCATCCAGCAGTCCGCCCGTGCTGTCGCTTAGCCAGCTTTGGAAGGCTCTGGTGTAATCCTCGCTGGTGGTGTCTCCCGAGAAGGCCTCGGCAAAGTAATTCTCGGCCACAAGGGCAAGGGTGTCCCTGTTGTAGGCGCTGCCAAGCTTCTCGTTCATCCAGAGGGAGTTTGCCAGCAGGCACTTGGCCATGCCGTCGTCCATGTAGTTTGCAAGCCAAAGGCCCCGAGCGCCGCTGCGCAGGTCCTCCATGTCCTCCAGACAGAGGGCATCAAGGAGCTGCTGCCTTGTGGCGCCGTCGGTGAGCTCAGCGGTCATAGACAGTGCCATATAGAGGCCCAGCGGCGAATACACGGCGTTTTCGCCCTCGCTGCCGCTGAGGAATACAGGAGCGCTGTTTTTGAAAAACTCGTTGTAGCCCTTGGCGTAACTATTGGCGTTCTTCCTCAGGCCGCTGACTGCCTCGCTCCACTCGGCGTAGGCCTTCTCATCAAATTCGTCCTCGGGGTAGCGGGGGATGGCGGGATATTCGGCCTTTGCCAGCTGGTAGGCCCCGAGGTCAACAGCAGGCTCCCGGGGTTCGCTTCCCTGACTGCTGCCACTGCTCTCGGGTATCTCGGCAGAGGCTGCTGGCCCCTCGGAGGCTGCGGTCTTGGGCCTTTTCTCAAACAGCCCCGTCCGCGGCAGGATGACCGCCGCCGCTATAACTGCGGCGCAGGCTGCTGCCGCTATCATCAGAAGTCGTCCGCGGCGGGGCTTGACCTCGATCTCGCTTTGTTCCAGCTCTGGGATAAGCTCCTCGTCGGCCTCGCCGATGATGTCAAGTAAAATATCTTTGTTGCTCATAATGCTACTCCTTCCTTGTCCAGACTTTCCTTCAGTTTGATCCGCAGGCGCGAGAGCTGCATTTTTACTGCGCCCTCGCTCATGCCGCAGCGTCGGGCCACCTCTGCCACAGGCAGCATATACCAGTAGCGCAGGAGAAATATCTTTCTGTTCTTCTCCGTCTGAGCCCGCAGGAAGGCGTTCAGGGCCTCCCGCAGGGCAAGCCTGTCCTCTATCTGCTGCTCCTCGCCGATGCACTCGGAAAGCTCCTCGAGGCAGAGGGCAGTCTGGCCGCCGCCCTGCTTCCCTGATCTCATCTGCCGCCATTTGTCGATGGCCAGATTTCGGCAGAGCCTTCCAAGGAAAACTCCAAGCCTTCGGGGGCGCTCCGGAGGGATGGACTCCCAGGCCCGGGCCCAGGTGTCGTTCAAACACTCCTCGGTGTCCTCCTTGGAATGCAGGATATTCTCGGCGATGGTGCCGCAGTAGGCGCCATATTTTTCGCGGCTCTCGCCAATGGCCCGCTGGTCCCGCTGCCAGTAAAGGCCGATTATTTTTTCATCATCCATGCTGCTCCGCCTCCCTTCAAAGCTCGGGCCGTGCTTCGACCGCCTTCACTAATATAGACGAAAGCTGCCCGCCGCAGGTAACGGCGAGCAGTTAAAATTTACGAAATTATTTTTTTCCAAGCTTGCTGAGCTCCGAAACTACGGGCGAGAGCACGCCGCCGATGGCGAAGATCACCCAGCTCCAGCCCCATTTGTCGGTGATGAAGCTTACGCCAAGGAACACCGCGACCACCAGCAGCCAGTAGATGAGCATGACGTTTGCACTGCCGCTCCGGCGCTTCTGCTCCTGCTTCTTTTCACGGGCGTAGTCGCCCTCCTCCAGAAGCTTGTCAAAGCCCGACTTCCTGATGCCCGCCTTGGTCATCATAAACACGCCGATGGCTACAAAGAGCATCATCCCGCAAACGCCGATCATGGAAAGAAGCTCCTCGCCGTTCTTGCCAAAGCCGCTTGCCTCCTCGCTTATCACGCCCATAATAATGGCAGCGGCAACGCCGATGATGCAGAGCACAACGCCCAGAGCAATACTCCTGTTGAAGTTGGACATAAAGGCCTCGCGGCGCTCTCTCACGGCGCCCTCAACGCCATAGACGGTGTCGATGGGCTCCCTGTCAAGGAAGCTGTACTTCTCTGTGAGGGTGCTGTTCTTTATGAAGATAGCCACGGCACCCGCAATGATGCAGAGCATAACGGCGGCGCCTATGCCCGCAAGAACATCGGTGCCCGCGATATCTCCCAGCACGCCCAGCACGATCATGGGGATGATGGAGAAAATGCAAAGGAATACACCGACGGCAACAGAGCCTGCAAGGCGGCCGTTCTTTTCAAGAAAATCGTTGGCGTCCTCAAGGGTCACGCGGCGCAGCTCCTCACCGCTCTCCTCAGCGGGGGCAAAGTCGGCAGCCTCCAGCTCGTCTTTTAAAAGGTAGTCGGTGCTCACGCCGAAGATCTCGCTGAGGGCGATTATCTTATTGATATCCGGCACCGACTGGGCGCCCTCCCATTTGGAGACCGACTGGCGGCTCACGTTCATCTTCTCTGCCAGCTCCTCCTGTGAGAGGCCGCTGCGCTTTCTGAGGTCTATCAGCTTGTCTGCAAATATCATATATCATTATCCTTTCCTTCGGGCCTTGCCCGTTTCTGTGATCTAAGTATAGCATTTTTTGCAGGTGCCTTCCACCAACCGCGCTTTTCAATTTGTCAACCGGCGGTTGCGCTTGGTTGCGAAAGGCGCATTTTCGGGCTGCGGCGGCTCTCCCCGCCCCTTTTCTATAATTTTATCACATTCGCAGACTTTTGTAAACAGTTTTGCCCCAAAAACAAAAAAGGATATCCCGCTCGGCAGGGATATCCTTTTCATTCATATCATAGTATCACTTTTTCAGCGCCGCGATGGACTCCTCGATCTTCGCCATCTTCTCCTGAGCCTTTGCAAGCTTCTGCTTCTGGGCCTCGATGAGCTGGGCGGGAGCCTTGGCTATGAAGCCCTGATTGTTAAGCTTCGAGGACAGGAAGTCGATGTCCTTCTGAGCCGCCTGCTTTTCCTTGTCAAGGCGGGCCAGTTCCTTCTCAACGTCAATGATGTCCGAGAGAGGGATGAAGATGCGGGCCGCGTCGGTGACTACCGTTACGGTGTCGGGGATGTCCCACTTGGCGGCAATGTCCACCTCGGAGGCCGATGCCAGCCTCTCAAAGAACATCCGTCCTGCCTCAAAGACCTGAGGCTCCGCAGTCTCGATGTAAAGCTTGGCCTTTACGGAGGGCGCAACGTTCATGTCCGAGCGGGTGGCGCGGATGGCCTTGATGGCCGAGATGATCTTCTCGAAGCGGGCCTCGTCCTCGGCAAAGCTGAGAGTCGGGTCGTAAACAGGGAACTCGCTTACGATGATGGCCGAGCCGTCGTTCACCAGCGCCTGCCAGATCTCCTCGGTGATATATGGCATAAAGGGGTGCAGGAGCTTCAGCATACCCTTCATTACCCAAACGAGGACCGTCTGGGCCGCGGCAGCGGTCTCGCCGCCCGCATTTATCCTTGGCTTGGTGAGCTCAATGTACCAGTCGCAGTAAACATCCCAGATGAAATCGTAGAGCTTCTGCACCGCAACGCCCAGCTCGAAGGCCTCGAGGTTGGTGTTTATCTCTCCCGCAAGGGTGTTGAACTTGGAAACGATCCACTTGTCCTCGGCTGTCATGTTCTCGGGCAGGCTGTCGGCCTTGAAGCCGTCGGGAAGGTTCATCATGATGTATCTTGCGGCGTTCCAAACCTTGTTTGCAAAGTTTCTGCTGGCCTTTACCTTGTCCTCGATAAAGCGCATATCGTTGCCCGGGGCGTTGCCCGTTGCAAGCATGAAGCGCAGGGCGTCGGCGCCGTACTGGTCGATTATTACCAGCGGGTCGATGCCGTTGCCGAGGCTCTTGGACATCTTCAAGCCGTTGGCATCTCTTACAAGTCCGTGTATCAGAACGGTCTTGAAGGGCGGCTTACCCATGTTCTCGATGCCAGAGAACATCATCCTTATTACCCAGAAGAAAATGATGTCGTAGCCCGTAACAAGGGTGTCGGTGGGATAGAAGTATTTCAGATCCTCGGCCTCGGTGTCGGGCCAGCCGAGGGTGGAGAAGGGCCAAAGAGCCGAAGAGAACCAGGTGTCGAGGGTGTCGGGGTCCTGCCTCATGGGCCTGCCGCACTTGGGGCAAATGGCGGTCTCGTCCTTAGTTACCACCATCTCGCCGCAGTCGTCGCAGTAGAAGGCGGGTATCCTGTGGCCCCACCAGATCTGGCGGCTGATGCACCAGTCGCGGATGTTCTCCAGCCAGTGGAAATATATCTTGTCGAAGCGCTCGGGGATGAACTTGGTCTCGCCGTTCTTTACGGCGTCGATGGCGGGCTGTGCCAGCGGTGCCATCTTAACGAACCACTGTGTAGAAACTCTGGGCTCTACGGTAGAGCCGCAGCGGTAGCAGGTGCCAACGTTGTGAGCGTGGTCCTCGGTCTCTACCAGATAGCCGCCCTTTTCAAGGTCCTCAACTATCTTCTTCCTTGCCTCGTAGCGGTCCATGCCCGCGTAGGCGGGATAGTCCTCGGTTATCCTTGCGTCCTCAGTGAGAACGGTTATCATCTCGAGGCCGTGCCTCTTGCCTACCTCGAAGTCGTTGGGGTCGTGGGCGGGGGTGATCTTAACAACGCCCGTGCCGAACTCCATGTCAACGTAGCTGTCGGCAACAACGGGTATCTCGCGGCCCACCAGCGGCAGGATAAGGGTCTTGCCTACGGCGTCCTTGTAGCGCTCGTCCTCGGGGTTTACTGCAACGGCGGTATCTCCCAGCAGGGTCTCGGGGCGGGTGGTGGCCAGCTCAAGATAGCCCGAGCCGTCCTTGAAGGGATATCTCAGGTGCCAGAAATGGCCCGCCTGCTCCTCAAAGGTTACCTCTGCATCAGAGAGGGAGGTGCGGCACTTGGGGCACCAGTTGATGATTCGCTCGCCGCGGTAGATGAGGCCCTTTTCGTAGTATTTTACAAAGACCTCCTTAACTGCCCGTGAGCAGCCCTCGTCCATTGTGAAGCGCTCGCGGTCCCAGTCGCAGGAGGAGCCCAGCTTTTTCAGCTGCTCAACTATCCTGCCGCCGTACTGGGCCTTCCACTCCCAAGCCCGCTTCATAAAGCCCTCGCGGCCCAGCTGCTCCTTGGTGATGCCCTCCTTGCGCATGGCCTCGACTATCTTGGCCTCGGTGGCAATGGCGGCGTGGTCGGTGCCGGGCAGCCACAGGGTAGCGTAGCCGCTCATTCTCTTGTATCTGATGAGTATATCCTGTAAGGTCTCGTCAAGGGCGTGGCCCATGTGGAGCTGCCCCGTTATGTTTGGGGGCGGGATAACGATGGTGTAGGGCTTTTTCTTCGAGTCGATCTCGGCGTGGAAGTATTTGCCCTCCTCCCAGAATTTATATATTTTGTCCTCGGTCTGCGAGGGGTCGTAAAGCTTTGGAAGCTCGTTAGTCATTTTTATCTTTCCTTTCGTGAGTTTATTGTTGCTTAAATGCCCTTTGCGGGCCTGCTCACTCGCAGGAAAAGCCCGAAGGCCCTGCCGCATCTGTTGCAAAACATCATAGCTGTGCGCCTCTCTTATAAAACATATATAATTATTATCGCATATTTCTTCTTTAATGTCAAGTTTTTTTGAGGCAAATACTCGGAAATCAACTTTTGATTTCCAGAAGTTAGAGGTTAGACATGGTGCGCCTTCGGCGTTTATTTTAAAATTTTGTCCGCTTTGCGGACACCTTCTCTAACCTCTAACATCTAATTTCTAACCTCTCGGAAATTAATTTTATAAAAATTGATTTCCGTGGGCAAATACAAGGAAATCCGTTTTCATTTTTTGTCTATGCAATTTTGCCGCTCTGCGGCATATTGAACTCCGCGAACCAAATATAAAATGTTGCCAAATTCATGCTCCACACAACTGTCTCGTGTGACTTAATAAAAAAAGGCATCCGCTCCGCACAGCGCGAAGGGATGCCCGTTTTCATTTTTTCTGTATTTCTCCGCAGAGCTCTGCCCACTGGCAGCTGCCGCAGACCTCCCGGAGCCTGCCCGCGCGGATTATATTCTCCCGGGCCAATGCGCAGAGCCGGCTGTAGCGCAGGCTCCCGCCCTCGGGGAGGCCGATCAGCCGCAGCACCTCCCTGTCGTAGGCGGCGACCTTCTCGGCACTCTCACAGCTGCCCGAGAGCCCATGGGGACAGCCCCAGCAGATCACGTCGCAGCCGCAGACAAGCTCTACCTCGGGGTCTGCACATTCAAGAAACTGCTTGCGCTCTGTCATGTTCTTCACAAACCCCTCGGAATAGCCCCGCCCCACAAAGAATTGCAGGCACAGAGCGTGGTGGGGCCGCAGCTTCATCTCAGCCGCCTCACAGGCGCACCCGCTTGCCGACAGCCAGCGCAATGGTCCATGCCAGCACAAGCTTTGCGGCGTCGGGGATAAGATAGGGCACCACGCACCACATCAGCGCCGAGCCAAGCCCCACGGCGGCGGTGGTCCTTGTGTATACCACCATGAACCATACAGTGCCGAAGGCGTAGCACACCAGCAGCCCGCAAACCAGCGCCGCCAGCTTCACCCAAGCCTTTGTGCCGAGGAAATGCTCAAAAAGGATATACACCACAGCCGAGAAAAGAAAGCCGATGATATAGCCTCCCGTGGTTCCCAGCAGCACGCCGAAGCCCCCGCTGAAGCCCGCGAAAACGGGCGCACCCACGGCCCCCAGCAGGATGAATACCAATATGGAGAAAAAGCCCCGCCTGCCCCCAAGCAGCAGCAGCGTCGCAAACACCGCAAAGGTCTGTAAGGTAAAGGGCGCCAGCGGCGCAGGCGCGGGGATGGACACCCATGAGCACACGGCCATAAGCGCCGCGAACACCGCGATGTACACCAGCTCCAGCGTCGAAAAGGCCGAGCCTGTTTTATTGTTTGTTTCGTTGATCCTGTCAGTCATTTTTATACCTCCGAATATTTTTGCGTTTACATTATAGCATATCTCGCCGAGATTGTCAACTGCTTTTTGCGGAATGGTATACAATTTGTTTTCTGCTCGGTAGATGACTGAAAAGCATACACCCTCCAAGCTGCACCCTTGAACAATGTCCAAACGGGTGTGTCGTTCAGGTCGGCGGACATTTACTAGGCAGATCGGCGTTTCCCTCAACATTTACATATTCCATCATATAATACTGCACATTCGGATATATGAAATGCCCCCGAAATGTGCTATAATATAGAAAGCAAGCACCGGAGCGTGGCATGAACCGATATTAGCCGCCTCTGACATCTTATTATTGAAAGGACTGGTCACAATGCCAAACCCAATTCTTCCCCTGTGGGAGTACATCCCCGACGGCGAGCCGAGAGTCTTCGGCGACAGAGTTTACCTTTACGGCTCCCACGACAGAGCCGCCTGCTCGGAGTTCTGCGACTTCAAGCTGAAGGTCTGGTCGGCGCCGCTGTCGAACCTTAATGACTGGCAGTGCCACGGCGACAGCCTTCGCACCAAGGACGGCGGCGAGCGCCCCGCCGACACCAACTGGACCCGCCGCGAGTGCTACGCCCCCGACGTGGTGGAGAAGGACGGAAAATACTACCTCTATGCCTATATCGTGGGCTCCAAGGGCGCCGTGGGCGTCTCCGACAGGCCCGAGGGCCCCTTCAAGCAGGTCTCGCAGTATAAGTACGACGACAGCGTGAAGGTCGGGGACGACGGCATCTTCAACGACGCGGGCGTGCTGGTGGACGACGACGGCAGAGTCTACGTCTACTACGGCTTCACCGAGTCTAACATGAACGAGCTGGACCCCACAGATATGCGCACCGTCCTGCCCGACAGCTATATGCGCCCCGTCATCGACGACACCGACGCCGCCCCCGAGGAGCAGCGGTTCTTCGAGGCCAGCTCTCCCCGAAAGATCAACGGCCGCTATTACCTTATCTACTCCCCCATCAAAGGCAGCAGGCTGGCATATGCCATCTCCGACTCCCCCCGCGGGCCCTTCGAGTACAAGGGCTACATCATCGACAACGGCGTTGACTACCCCGCAGGCAACGACCACGGCTCCGTGGCCTGCATAAACGGCCAGTGGTACGTCTTCTACCACAGGATGACCAACAACACCATCATGTCCCGCCGCGCCTGCGTCGAGCGGATCGAGATACTCCCCGACGGCACTATCCCCCCTGTAGAGATGACCAGCCTTGGCTTCGAGGAGGCCCTTGATCCCTACAAGCCCACCAAGGCCGAGATCGCCTGCGTCCTGCGGGGCGGGCTCTTCATCACCGAAAAGGACATCTTTATCCGGGTCATCACCAACATCCACGACGGCGACTTCTTCGGATATAAGTATTTCGATTTCGGAGATGACTACACGGGAGACACCATGGCCCTTGCCATGAAGGTACGGGGCATGGGCGTAAGGTCCAAGGTCACGGTATACGCCGACGAGGTGTCGGAGGAAAACGTGCTGGGCGTGCTGGACATCGGCACGGGGGACGGCACCTATACCTGTAGGCTCAAGCCCCTCACGGGCAGGCACGCGCTGTATTTCAAGGCCTCCCACGGCATCGATAACTGGACCAAGCCCAGCTTTGACTCCCGCACCCTCTTCGAGGCCGAGGAATTCGTTATAATGAAATAAGGAACGAGGTAATTGATATGAAAAGCATCAAGAGAGCAGTTTCATTTATTTCCGCCGCTGCCCTGAGCCTTGGGATACTGGCCTCCTGCGGCAAGGGCGACGACAGCGCTGCCGAAGCCAAAAAGCGCGAGTTCAAGGACATGACCGCTCAGGAGTACGTGCGTGAGATGGGAATAGGCGAGAACCTTGGCAACACCTTTGAGGCCTATTGGAGCGAGTCCCGCAACGCCACCTCGGGCTGCAAGAGCATCGGCGAGAATACCCCCCTGAACTACGAGACCTGCTGGGGCGCAGTCGAGACCACCAAGGAGGTCATCGACGGCATGAAGGCCTCGGGCTTCTCCACCGTTCGCGTGCCTGTTTACTGGGGCAACATGATGGAGAACGACGGAGAATTCAAGATCAACGCCGACTACATGGCCCGCGTTAAGCAGGTAGTGGATTGGGTCATCGACGACGACCTCTACTGCGTTATCAACATCCATCACTATGACGAGTTCATAATCAAGAACAAGCCCCAGGACGAGGCCCTCGCAGCCTTCAAGACCGTCTGGACCCAGATAGCCGAGGAATTCAAGGATTACGACCACCACCTGATCTTCGAGGGCTACAACGAGAATGTTGGCACCACCCGCGAGGAGGACCGCTACACCGAAAGCCAGATCTACGACTACGTCAACGCCCTTAACCAGACCTTTGTTGACGCAGTCCGCGCCACAGGCGGCAACAACCCCAAGCGCCTGCTCATCGCTTCCGGCTACTGGACCAACATCGACAACACCACCAAGGACTCCTTCAAGATGCCTACCGACACAGTGGAGAACAAGCTGATGGTCTCCGTCCATTACATCGACAACGCAATGTACTGGACCGACCAGATCGGCGGAGAGAAGTGGAAGGAATATTCCAAGAGCCAGTGCGAGCTGCTGAAGGCCGCCTTCACCGACAAGGGCATCCCCGTTTTCGTGGGCGAGACCACCTCCATCTATGACGGCGAGCGCTTCCTGCCCGACGCCGAGGTAAAGACCAGCTCCGAGTGCCTTGAATACATCCTGACCATGGCCCAGGAATACGGCTTTATCACCGTTCTCTGGGACGTAAACGACAACTTCTACTCCCGCACCGAGTACAAGATAAAGTCCGAGACCGACGCCGCCGTTATCACGAAGATAGCTGAGCTGATAAAGAATTCATAAGAGCGGCGAAGTCCCGAGCAATAAAAACAAAAGGGATATCTCACCACGATGGATGGGATATCCCTTTTTTGCTGCGCCGAAGCAGCTTTTAATGCTTGTATAACCTGAACTGCAAGGGCCACTCCCCTGTCTCAGGGTCCCGGTGGGTGTTGTCGCTGTCTGAATAAAGCAGCAGCAGTTGGCCGCCACAGGCGCTTACCTGTGAAAGGCTCCAGCTGCCCTCGGGCAGCTCTGGGCGAAGCTCAGTGACGGCCCCGCCCTCAAGGCAGAACACCCGCCCTTCGGGGTCAAAGAGATGGCTGAAAAACAGCCGCTCCTCTCCCTCGGGCTGCAAAGCCAGAGCAAGCTCCCCGACATCGGGGGTCAGAGCGTAGCAGTCAAAGAGGGGCTCTATGCTGCCGCCCTCGCCCAAGGCCGCCAGGCAGCGGCCTTGGCTGAAATTCTCGTAGTAAAACTCCCTGCCGCCGACCCAAAAGCCGCTGACGGGCATCCTGAGCTCCGTCAGAGCGTCGGCCTCGGTCATGGCGGGGTCACGGGGCAGGGCGGAGATGTCGCTGCTCTCCTTTAAGCTGCCCTCGGGGGCGTATCTGTCGATGAAGAGCTTCACGTCCCCCTCCCCCCGCATGGAGAGCCGAAGCAGGCACAGGTCTCCTCCGTCGGCGCAAAGCTGCCTTATGATGTCCCCCGTAAGGGTCGGGTCGTCAAAGCTAAACTCCGCCACGGTGCGGGTGGTGCC
Source organism: Ruminococcus sp. (assembly GCA_017480485.1). Next base: position 32,421 of record JAFVAN010000001.1, read on the forward strand.
TTTGGTGATGTCCAGAGCCGTCACCTGCCTGCCGTCCCTCTGCATGAAGAAAAGCTCATCCCCCACCAGCGCAAGCCCGCCGTAGACCGTGGGGTCAAGGGCCGAATATAGCTCGCTCATGGTCCCCGCCTTCAGGTCAAGGTCAAGGACCCGCTGGGTGCATTCCTCGTCACTGAAAACATTCCCCGTGGAGAGCAGAAGGTACATATGCCCGTCCCGCTGCACCCGCGCAAAGCCGCACTCGTACTCGAACTCCTCCACGGAACCCAGCAGCCTGCTCTCCCCTGCCTCGGGGTCAAAGAGCAGGTAATCCATGCGCCGCTTTTCCCCGCTCTCGATCATCCGCCCGTAGACGATGCCTTGCGGAGTCAGGGTGGCTGTGCTCTGCCGCAGGTCGATGCTCCCCAGCAGCTCGCAATCGCTTGAATACACGGGCGTTGTGCTTTCAGCCGCTGCGGGATCTGAATTGCTGTCCTCTGTATTGGACTGTTCGCTTATATTGCTATCCGTATTATTGTACTCTTTTTGGGTGCCCTCGCTGCTGTTCTCCGAGCCTGCGCAGCCCGCAAAAAGCACCGCCGCCGCAAGAACGGCTATGAGCCTTGCTGACTTAGTCATGCACATCCACCACTTTCTGTCCCGAATTTTGTACAGTTCTTATTCGCCCAGCTTCGAGATAACATAGGCGTAAGCGGGGCTCTCGCTGCCGTCGGCGCTTACCTCGGGGATGTATTCTATAAGCTCCCGCTCGTTCCCCGTTCCCGCGCCAAGGAACCAGATGTACCGCCCCGCCTCGGGCAGGGGCACAAAGGGCTCCGCTTCAAGGTGCAGGCTGTTGTCGTTCTCGTCACGGGCAAGCAGAAGAGTGTCGGGGACGGCGGTGCCCTTCAGCACCCGCTCCACAGCGACGGCGCTCCATTCCTTCGAGTGCTCTTCGGAAAAGATGTCAGCCCCTCCCCTGCCGCCCTCCGAGACGGTGGCGGGGCTGCCGATAACGATCACCTCGCTCACCTCCACAAGGCGGTCAAGGTGGGCGGTGTCAGGGTCGGTGCTTGCAGCGCCGCCCTCATAGCCCCCTGCGATGATCGCGCTGCTGTCCGAAATTTCGGACACATCCAAGGCTGATGGAGGTGCAGTACTCGGCCCGCGCCCCACCGCCGTGAACCAAACAGCCGCCCCCACCGCAAAGGCGCAGACCGCCGCAGCCGCGGCTATCCATAGCACCCGCCCGCGCCTTGGCGGCAGGTCAAGGGCCTCCTCCACCGTATCGTGGTCAAGGCAGTCCAGCGCCTCGGAAAGATATCCCATGCTCCTCTCGCTCATAGCTTATAGCCCTCCTTTTCCAAATGCTCCCTGAGCGCCCGACGCAGCCGCAGCAGCTTCACCGCCGCCGTGTTTGGCCGCAGGCCCAAGGCCCGCGCCGCCTCCTCCACCGACTGCTCCAAATAATAGCGCCTTACGAACAGCGCCCGCTCCCGAGGCCCCAGCGTGTCCAGAAAGCGGTTTATCTCACGCCCCAGCTCTCTGGCCGAAAGCTGCTTCATAAGCTCCTCGCTGCCGAGGGCTGTGTCCAGCTCTTCAAGGGGTACGCTCCGGCCGAAGCCTCGCTTTTGGGCCAGCTGCTCTCGGCGCTGCTTCAAGGCCAGATTCCGCGCGATAGCGCAGACGTAGGCCCCCAGCGGGTCGGGGCGCTCGGGCGGGATGCGCTGCCACACCGCCAGCATGGTGTCGTTCTCGATCTCATCTATGCGGTCGGAGTCCCCCGTGATAGCCGCCGCCACGCGGCGAACAAGACCCCCGAAGCTCTCCCTGAGCCCCCGAAGCCCCTCCTCGCTGCGACCAAACAGCAGCTCGATTATCCTCTCGTCGGTCATCCGCCCGCCCCCTTTCGGCCCTCTGTTAATTATCTACCCTTTCGAGGGCAGGATATTACAGAGGGCGCAAATTTTTTCGCAACCAATACTGTTTACTTATTTCCACAAATGTGCTATAATATAGTCAATGCACAATGCACGATGCACAATGCACAATGAAGGTATCGGCTGCCGCCGATGATGCCCTTTCAGGCGCCTTGCCTTGCGCAGCGTCTCAGCATTGATGCTTTATACAGAACTATAACTTTAAAAATCAGTCGCCAAAGGCGACACCATAATTGTGCATTGTGCACTGTGCATTGTGCATTGAAAAAAGGTGACACCCCTATGATAATAACCGAAAAAGAAAACCCACGCCTGCCCTACCTGCGGGACAAGACCTCAAAGCTCACCACCGCCCCCGGGTGCTATATTATGAAGGACAAGAGCGGCAAGATAATATACATCGGCAAGGCCAAGAACCTTAAAAACCGCGTCAGCTCCTACTTCCGCGCATGGCAGGACCACCTGCCGAAGGTCTGGCGCATGGTCTCCCATGTGGAGGACTACGACTTCATCGTCACGGACTCGGAATTCGAGGCTCTGGTGCTGGAGTGCTCCCTCATAAAGCAGTACACCCCTAAGTACAACATCCTGCTGAAGGACGACAAGGGCTACAGCTACATCCGCGTGACCAACGAGGCCTACCCCCGCATACAGGCCGTGCTGCAAAAGGAGGAGGATGGCGCCCGATACATCGGGCCATACACAAGCTCTTGGGCCGTGAAGCAGGCCGTGGAGGAGGCCAACCGAGTCTTTATGCTGCCCACCTGCCAGCGGCAGTTTCCTCGGGACATAGGCCGCGAGCGCCCCTGCCTGAACCACCACATCAAGCGCTGCATGGGCGTCTGCACAGGGCGCATCTCTCAGGAGGAGTATAACGACATCGTCAAGCGAGCCCTGCGCTACATCAAGGAGGGCTCCAAGGAGAGCGTCGAGCGGATGCGCACCGAGATGGAGGAGGCCGCCGAGCGCCTTGATTTCGAGCTTGCGGCCCAGCTGCGGGACAGGATAAACGCCATCCAAAAGGCTGCCGATGACCAGAAGATAATCGACGAGGACATGAAGGACACGGACATCATCTCCATCGCCCAGAACAGCGAGAAGGCCTGCGCCAGCGTGATAATGTACCGCAGCGGCAGGCTCTTCGACAAGGCCGACCACTTCCTTGGCGAGAAGGACGACCGCTCCCGGATGTACGAGGAGTTCATCACGGGCTTCTACTCCCTGCGTGACGACATCCCGAAGCATATTCTGATAGACGAGGAGCTTGACGACAGAGAGCTCATAGAAAAATACCTCTCCGAGCGCCGCGGCAGCGCCGTGCATATCTCGGTGCCACAGCGGGGGCATCTGGTGAAGCTTGTGAACCTTGCCCGCAGCAACGCCTCGGAATACCTCTCCATCAAGGTGGGCAGGACGGCCCGAGAGATCACTGCCTTGGAGCAGCTTGCAAAGGCTCTGGGCCTTGAAAAGCCCCCCCGCTTCATCGAGTGCTACGATATCTCGAACCTTGCCTCCTCGGACATGGTGGCGGGGATGGTGGTCTACGAGAACGGCCGCCCCTGCAAGCGCTTTTACAAGAAATTCTCCATCAAGACCGTAAAGGATCAGGACGACTACGCCTGCATGGCGGAGGTGCTGGGCAGGCGGTTCCGCAACTACCTTGAAAAGACCGACGAGGGCTTTTCTACTCTGCCCGACCTTATCTTCCTTGACGGCGGACAGGGCCACGTCAACACCGTCACCCCCGTGGTGCGGGCAATGGGGATAAATGTGCCTATCTACGGCCTTGTGAAGGACTCGAAGCACCGCACCCGCGCCGTTGCCACAGGGGGCGGAGAGATAAGCCTTACCCAGTCACGGGCGGCCTTCGACCTTGTCACCGCCATTCAGGACGAGGTCCACCGCTACGCCATCACCTATCAGGCAAAGAAGCACAAGAAAAGCTCCACCAGCCTCGAGCTCACCCGAGTAAAGGGCATAGGCGAGAAAAAGGCCATCAAGCTGATGACCGAGTTCAAGACCAAGGACGCCCTAAAGGCCGCGACTCCCGAGCAGCTGGCAAAGGCCGCAGGCATCAGCCTCGACACCGCAAGGGAGCTTGCGGAGGTGATCAAAGAAATGTGAGATGAAAAGAGCCCGCAATGCGCGGGTTCTTTTGTTGTCTCTAAAAACCTCCGGAACACCGCCGCTCCGCGAGGGAGCCCCCTCGGCCTTCACTTTGTAAACGAGCTCGCGAGTGCTCACGCGACTTGCCCCGGCGGGGCACCGCCCGGGAGCCGTTAGCACTACATGAAGCTTAAAGTCTCATCGTCAAGGGCAACGGTGGTGCCTGTCTCAAGGGACTTTTTAACGTCGATGAAGCGCTGGTTGCGGCTGCCGCGGAATTTGAGCTCAAGGCTGCGCTGCTCCAAAATGAACCGCCCGTCGATGATGTAATCGCACTGGCGGACAAGCTCCATAAAGCCGTTCTGTTCGTCCGCGTGCTCCAGCAGGTACTCGAAGTCAAAGCCCGTGTAGGCGATGACGTTCATCCGTCCCCCGTCGTGCTCGTGTACCCTTCGGGCCAGCTCCGCCATGGGCTTCGCCTGATAAAAGGGGTCGCCCCCCGAGAGGGTCACACCGTCAAGTATGGGGTCCTTGATGATCTCTGCAAAGACCTCGTCGGTGTCGGCCTCGAAGCCTCCTGCCACGTCCCAGGTCTGGGGATTGTGGCAGCCCTTGCAGTGGTGCAGGCACCCCTGTGTCCACACCGTGAACCGAAATCCCGGGCCGTCAACTATAGATTCGGGGGTCAGCCCCGCGCATCGGAATTTCATTGTATCGTCTCCTTTTTTATTTCGCCCGACAGGGCTTGTGTGCGCCGCACGAAGGACGTGGGTCGCCTTCGCTGTATTTTCTCAGCCGCCGACCCTCTCAAAATTCGAGGCATCCACCCCGCAGAGAGGACAGACAAAGTCCTCGGGGAGCTCCTCTCCCTCGTACTCGTAGCCGCAGACGGCGCAGCGCCAGATGATCTTGCCGCTCTCGGAGACACCTGCGGGGACGGCAGCCTCGGCGGGCTTGCCGGACACTACCTTCTCAAAATCCGAGGCAGGGTGCTTGCACAGGGGGCAGATAAAGCCCTCGGGCAGCTCCTCGCCAACGTACTCGTAGCCGCAGATAACGCAGCGCCAAATGGTCTGGCCAGCCTCGTTGGTGCCTACCTCCTTGGGCTGGGGCTTTATATTTTGCAGATAGTAGGAATAATCCGCGGACCGCGCGGCGTTGATCAGGGCCGTAGAGGTCACGTCCGCGATGAACATGGTGTGGCTGCCCAGATCTATCTCCTGACAGACCCTGGCGCAGATATAGCTGTTGGTGCCTGCGGTGACGGCGAGGGTGCCGTTATCAAGGCGCTCTGTGTCCTCAAAGCCCGCGAACTTGTCGGCGTCCCTGCCCGACCGGAAGCCAAAGCGCTCAAAGAGGCCGAACCCAGCCTCTTGGCTGATTATGGAGGCGGTAAAGGTCCCCGACTCCGCTATCATGTCGTGGGTGAGGTTCTGTTTGTTGACGGTTAAGCTGACGCGGTTGGGCTGGCTGGTGACCTGCGCCAGTGTGTTGGTGATGCAGCCGTTGTCCCTGCCCTCGCTGTTGGCGGTGACGACATAGAGGCCGTAGGTGATGTTGAACATAGGGTCCTGTGCCATAGATTATTCCTCCTTTTCTTTCTCCTCGCCGTCCCGGGCGCGGGCGCGCAAGTCGCGTGACGCTTGCAAGCTCGCTTACATCTCAGAAATGTGAGGGGGCTCCCTCGCGTAACGGCGGTCATATACAGTATACTGCCATATACAGAGAAAGCCGCAGGATTTGCGGCTTCTCTGGTTTTTTGGTTGTTTCCGTTCTGCTCAGCAGCAAGATATGCGGGGGATGCGCTCGTGGGCTACCTTGACGTGCTCGGCTTCGGTGCGGCCGCAAAGCGGGCACTTGTCGCCGATGATGCCTGTGTAGCCGCAGACAGGGTCGCGGTCAACGGGATGGTTGATAGCGCCGTAGCCTATGCCCTGCTCCTTCATGCAGCGGATGATCTTCTCAAAGGCCGAAATGTTCTGTGAGGGATCGCCGTCCAGCTCGATGTAGGTGATGTGGCCTGCGTTTGTGAGAGCGTGGTAGGGAGCCTCGATCTTGATCTTGTCGAAGGCGCCGATGTTGTAGTAAACAGGAACATGGAAGGAGTTGGTGTAGTAGTCCCTGTCGGTAACGCCTGCGATAGTGCCGAAGCGCTTGCGGTCCATGCGCACGAACCTGCCCGAGAGTCCCTCGGCTGGGGTGGCCAGCAGCGAGAAGTTCATGCCTGTGGCCTTGGTCTCGTCGTCCAGTCTCTTGCGCATATGCGCCACGATCTCAAGACCCAGCTCGCGAGCCTCCTCGCTCTCGCCGTGGTGCTTGCCTGTCAGGCTCTTGAGCGTCTCGGCCAGACCTATGAAGCCTACAGAGAGTGTGCCGTGCTTCAGCACCTCGCCCACCTCATCGTTTACGTCAAGCTTGTCGGAGTCTATCCATACTCCCTGCCCCATTAGGAAGGGATAGTTCTTTACCTTCTTGCTTGCCTGTATGCGATAGCGGTGCTTGAGCTGTGCGATGCAAAGCTCCATCATCTCGTCAAGGCTGTCAAAGAACGTGCCAATGTTGCCCTGTGCCTTTATTGCAAGCCGCGGCAGATTGATGGACGTGAAGGAAAGGTTTCCCCTGCCTGTCACTATCTCGCGGCTCGGATCGTGTGCGTTGCCGATAACTCTCGTCCTGCATCCCATGTAGGCGATCTCGGTGTCCGGATTGCCCTCCTTGTAATATTGCAGGTTGTAAGGAGCATCAATGAACGAGAAGTTCGGGAAAAGCCTCTTTGCAGAAACGCGGCAGGCCAGCTTGAACAGGTCGTAGTTAGGGTCTGTCGGGTTGTAGTTTACGCCCTCCTTCACCTTGAAGATATGTATCGGGAAGATAGGGGTCTCGCCGTTGCCGAGGCCGGCCTCCTGGGCCAGCAGAACGTTCTTGATGACCATCCTGCCCTCCACAGAGGTGTCGGTGCCGTAGTTGATGGAGGAGAAGGGGGTCTGGGCGCCTGCACGGGAGTTCATGGTGTTAAGGTTGTGTATCAGCGCCTCCATTGCCTGATAGGTAGCCCTGTCGGTCTCCTTGAAGGCGGTCTTGTAGGCGAATTTCTGTATCTTGGCCACGGTCTTGGGGTCGGTGAAGGAGGCAAGTATCTCCGCCTCGGCCTCCTTGTAGCCGTTGTCGTAGCTCAGCGTTACCTGCAGGCCCTTTTCCTTCTCGATCTTCTCGGCGATCTGCTTTGCGATGACCTGAGAATCAGGAACGTCCGCAATGAGGTTCAGAGCGCGGTGGATGTTGTCGCGGTAGTTGTGGCGGAAGGTCTTCTTTACGCCCTCGGCCATGTCGTACTCGAACTTGGGCACCGACTGGCCGCCGTGCTGGTCGTTCTGGTTGGACTGGATAGCGATGCAGGCCAGAGCCGCATAGCTGGTGATGTCGTTAGGGGTCCTGAGATAGCCGTGGCCCGTGGAGAAGCCCTTGTTGAAAAGCTTGGTCAGGTCGATCTGGGTGCAGGTGGTGGTGAGGGTGTAGAAGTCCAGATCGTGGATGTGGATGTCGCCCTCGGCGTGGGCCTTGGCGTGCTCGGGGTCCAGCACATACATCTCGTAGAACTCCTTGGCGCCCACAGAGCCGTATTTCAGCATCGTGCCCATGGCGGTGTCGCCGTCGATATTGGCGTTCTCGCGCTTGAGGTCGCTGTCCTTGGCGCTCTTGAAGGTCAGGTCCTCGTATACCTTCATAAGGCGGGTGTTCATCTCTCTTGCTCTGGTCCTTGTAGAGCGGTAGAGGATGTAGGCCTTGGCAGTGGCTGCGTGGCCCTCCTCGATGAGCACCTTTTCAACGCAGTCCTGGATCTGCTCAACGGTAGGAGAGGTCAGGTCCTTCTGCATCAGCAGGTCAACGACCTTGCCCGCCAGCTCCAGAGCCTCGTCGTAGTTGGAGCCGCCAACGGACTGCGCCGCCTTGTAGATAGCTCCGGCTATCTTCTCTATATTAAATGTAACGTTGCGTCCGTCTCTTTTCTTGATCTTGATAATCATATTCTTACCTCCGTATTTATAAGCGGGCGGCCCGCAGGCTTTCCCGCCGATCATCATTTTTATCAGCAGCACCGCTTGTATGCGCCCCATGTGCATTAGCGGCCCGACCACAACATCTTGTGGTCTCTTGCTGTGCATTTACAAGTATATAGTATTTTTTCTCCCATGTCAAGTGTAACACTAACAAAAAATAAGCAACACTTTTGTACACCCTGCACAAAGGCAAAGATTTCCAGCAAAAAAATCAAACTTCGGGTTTTCGTTGTGCTGCTTCAAATCAAGCTTTTGGGCTTTACACCAAAAATCTCAAAATATAGTATAAAGCAGATTTCTTTACACAAGATAAAACCCGCATTATCAGCGGGCCTTTTGGCGGTATCTATCACTTATCAACAAACAAAAGCCGCGCAGAAGCGTTTTTTTGTTTCCCGAAATTTGGACAGTAATTTTTCGCTTTCCGAAAACGGCCCGTGTAAAGGTTCACTCTTGATTTTCCAAAAGCCATTCCAGTTTGTACAGTTGGTATATGGTTTTGCACATATGTCCATTAGGGGCAGATTTGGCCGTCGGGTACCCTTCAATGAGTGCTACCGTGCTTGGGGGTGGGCGAGTGCCGGCGTGAAGGAGGGAACTCACCGGAGGCCTTCTCCTTCTCAGGACGGAAAGCGCTTCGCTGTTCCTGCTCTGTGGAAGAGGCGGCATCCTTGCGGCGCAGCATTGCGCACCCAACGGGATAGATGGGGGGCTGTTCCTTTTCTGCTTCTTCGCCGGATGGTGCTGCGCCGCTGAGTAATGCACAAGATCTGCGCCTGTTTCGCGGGTCCGCGACAAGCCTCTGACGCGAGGCCCCCGCGCGTTTTTTAATGCGCTCCGCGGGTGGTTGGGAGGCTTCTGCTCCTCCGCGAGGGAGCCCCCGCGGCTTTCGCCGTTGTAAACGAGCTTGCGAGTGCTCACGCGACTTACGCCGTCCGCGTTAGGACTTGACATTTTTGGGGGGCGGGTGTATAATATCTATAATGTGCTATTATGCCCGAAAGGAGCGTAAGTATATGAAAAAAAGTGCTAAGATCGCGCTGACGGCGGCGCTGTTTGCGTCGGCTGCGCTTTCGTCCTGCGGACCCGATGGCAGCAGCGATACCAACAGTGTCTACGGCAAGGTGCCGAATGTATCGCCCCCTGCTTCCGCTACCGAGTCCTTCGACCCCTCCAAGGAGGAGCCTCAGGATGTTTACGGCCCCGCTCCCGACTTCGAGGAGAGCGAAGAGGCCGGCGACGACACCAGCCCCGACAGCGACGACACCAGCCTCGACGACTCAGAGGCCGAATACGTCCCCCCTGCCGACATCGTACCCACAGTCTATGGGCCGCCCCCAACAGATTACGATCCCGAGGATGAGGAGCCTCAGGACGTCTACGGCCCTGCCCCCGACTTTGACTGACCATGGCCTACATATGGGAAAAACAGGCCTGCCTTGACGAGCTGGCGGAGTACAGACGTACCCTCTTCGACAAGCCACAGCTAAGGAACCTCTTCCTCGAGCTCACGGCCCGCTGCAACGAGCGCTGCATCCACTGCGGCTCCAGCTGCGGCGAGTACGAGGCGCAGGAAATGCCCCTCGAGGTCTACAGGCGCTTTCTGAGCGAAGTCAAGGCCGACATGGGCCTTGGCCACAAAATGCTCTGCATCACGGGCGGCGAGCCCCTGCTCAGGCGAGATTTCTTCGACATCATGGGCTACGCCCACGAGCTGGGGTGGCACTGGGGCATGACCTCCAACGGCACCCTGATAGACGACGCCATGGCACGGGAGCTCAAGCGCTGCGGCATGGGGACCATCTCCGTCAGCATCGACGGCCTTGAAGCCACCCACGACGCCTTCCGACAGACCAAGGGCGGCTACCGGCGGGCGATGCGGGGCGTCGAGGCCCTTGTGCGCTGCGGAGGCTTCAAGAGCGTCCAGATAACCACCGTGGTAACCCACGAGAACATCTCCCAGCTCCCGGAGCTGTACAGGATATTCTCGGACATCGACATCGACTCCTGGCGGGTCATAAACATCGAGCCCATGGGCAGGGCCAAGGAGCACCCCGAGCTGCTGCTCACCCCCGAGGACTACCGCAGGCTCTTCGAGTTCATCCGAGAGAAGCGCCGACAGGGCGACCCCGTCTGCTACGGGTGCAGCCACTTCCTTGGGGAGGAGTACGAGCGTGAGGTCAGGGACTGGTACTTCCTCTGCACCGCAGGGCTCTACACCGCCAGCATCACTGCCTCGGGAGACATTATCGCCTGCCTTGACATCGAGCGCAGGCCCGAGTTTGTTCAGGGCAACATCCTCCGTGACCGCTTCAGCGAGGTATGGCAGAAGGGCTTCAAGCAGTTCAGGCGTGATCTGGCAGAGGACAACGAGACCTGCCGCACCTGCCCCGAACGCGGCCACTGCCACGGCGACGCCTACCACAGCTGGAACTTCGACGAGCACCGCCCCGAGGTCTGCTTCAAGAATATACTATTCTAGAGGTTAGAAGTTAGAGGTTAGAAGACCGAGGTGTGGAAATTCTTTTGTATTCTCATATATGAGTGATTGCTTCAACTGATCGCTCATATATTTTTGCCCTGTGACCATTGCGTATTGTCAATATTGTTAGGGGGTTAACGGTCGCGGGAGCCTCAGTAGGACCCCTCCGCCTCTAGAGGCAAGAGATCAGAGGCAAGAAGCAAGAAGAACTCATCTCAACAACGCATATCAATAATACATATATAAGGAGTAAAAGAACATGGAACAAAAACGCAATTCCTTCTCGAGCTCGCTGGGCTTCGTGCTGGCGGCTGCGGGCAGCGCAGTAGGCCTCGGGAACATCTGGCGATTCCCCTACCTTGCCGCAAAGGACGGCGGCGGCCTCTTTCTGGTGGTGTATCTGGTGCTGGCCTTGACCTTCGGCTTCACCCTGCTCATCACAGAGGTCTCCATCGGACGAAAGACCAAGCAGGGCTGCCTCACGGCCTACGGCGCACTTCATAAGCCCTCGGGCTGGATAGGCGTTTTCGCAAGCCTCGTGCCCTTCCTCATCCTGCCCTACTACTGCATCATCGGCGGCTGGGTGCTCAAATACACCACCGTCTTCATCACAGGCGGCGGCGCCAAGGCTGCCGAGGACGGCTACTTCGGGGGCTTCATCACAAGCTACGCCTCCCCAATGATCTTCAACATCATCTTCCTGCTGGCCACGGCCTTCATCATCTACCGCGGCGTAAACAAGGGCATCGAGGCCATCTCCAAGATACTCATGCCAATACTGCTGATAGTCGTTATCGGCATTGCCATCTTCTCCCTTACCATCAAGGGCAATGACGGCAGAACGGGCCTGCAGGGCCTTAAGGTGCTGCTGGTGCCGGACGTTTCCGGAATGGGCGTCAAGGACTTTCTGATGGTGGTGCTGGACGCCATGGGCCAGCTGTTCTACAGCATAAGCGTGGCCATGGGCATCATGGTCACCTACGGCTCCTACTACAAGAACGACTCCAACCTTGTCAAGAGCGTCAACCAGATCGAGACCTTTGACACCGTTGTGGCCTTTCTGGCGGGCGTTATGATAATCCCTCCCGTCTTCGCCTTCCTTGGCAAGGAGAAGATGCAGAGCACCGCAGGCCCCTCGCTGATGTTTGTTGCTCTGCCGCAGGTCTTCAAGGAGATGGGCTTTGTTGGCAACATCGTGGGCGCAGTGTTCTTTATAATGGTGCTCTTTGCGGCCCTGACCAGCTGTATGTCCATCCTCGAGGCTGTGGTCTCGGGCCTTATGGACCGCTTTGGCTGGAGCCGTAAGAAGGCCACCATCATCGAGACCGCCGTGGCAATGGCCATAAGCATCGTCATCTGCCTGGGCTACAACGCCTTCTACTTCGAGATAAAGCTCCCCAACACCTCCGCTGACGGCTCGGCCCAGCTGCTGGATATCTTCGACTATGCGAGCAACAACATCTTCATGCCGATAGTCGCCATCAGCACCTGCATCCTCATCGGCTGGATAGTAAAGCCCAAGACCGTCATCGACGAGGCCACCCGCAACGGCGAACGCATGGGCCGCCGCAAGCTCTACATCGTGATGGTAAAGTTCATCGCCCCCGTGCTGCTCTTCGTGCTGCTGCTGGGCTCCCTTGGCCTGTTCTGAGGCTGATAAATATTGTAAAAGAAAAGGATACTGCTTCCCTTGGGGGAGAGTATCCTTTTTGTTTGTTATGGTGAAAGTCCTTATACTCCCGCAATCCTCAGCAGCCTCTCCCTGTCCAGCGGGAAGGGCACGGCGGCCAGCTTCTGCTCGTTCTTCATCAGCTCATCCACTGCGGCGGTGAGAATATCCTCGCTCACCTCGGGGACGGGGAAGAGGCGGCTGTACCAGCCTTGGAAGTCGGCTGTGGTCTTGAAGCCCAGCGCGGAAAGTATCAGCTCCCTGTCGGCCTCGTCGGCGGCGTCAAGGTAGCCTGCGGTGAAGTAGCCCACGGCCACCCCATGAGGCACTCCCAGCTTATAGGTCAGGGGGTAGCTGAGCCCGTGGGGGACGGTCGTCGATGTCTGGGCGATGGCCATTCCCGCCATAGCGGAGGCCTGCATCAGCCGCATAAGGGCCTCCTCCTCGGGCTGTCTTTGGCCCTCGAGGACGTCCATGCACTCAGCCCAGAGGCGGAGCCCGCCCCGAACGAACATCCTGCTGAACTCGTCGGCCTTGGTGTTTATCAGGCTCTCGATCATGTGGGTGAGGGCGTCGAGGGCGGTATTTCGTATCACCTGCAGGGGCGCTGCCGAGAGGTACTTCCCGTCCACCAGCGCCAGGTCCGCAAAGACCTTATGGGTGATGGAGCGCTTGGTGGCGAGCTCCTTGACGCTCAGCACGGAGACAGGTGTGACCTCGGAGCCTGTGCCGCAGGTGGTAGGCACCAGCGCCAGTGGCACGCGGCTGTCGTCCCCGGGGGTATAGAGCAGCTCCCTGCCTGCCCGGGCGCTGTCGTGGGCCAGCAGGAAGGCCACGGCCTTGGCTGCGTCCAGAGGCGAACCTCCGCCCACTCCCACCACAAAGTCACAGCCGCTCTCTCTTGCCTGCTCTGCGGCTTTCAGGACTGTCTCCACCGAGGGGTTCTGCTCGACTTCATCGAAGATAACAAAGCTCCTGCCGCCGCTCTCCAGTGCCTCGCAGGTATCGTTCAGAGCCCCGTTCCTGCGGGAGGAGCTGCCGCCCGTGACGATGACTGCTCTGCTGCCCAGTGCGCAAAGGGCCTCGGCGCTTTTCCTGACGGCGTTCTTTTCACAGATAAGGCGGGTCGGTAGGTACATGGTTTTTTTCTCCTTTTTTATCCGTGTTTACTCGTGTGAGCATTCGTAAGTTCGTACACAAAGTAGAATTATAGATATTAGAATAACGCATAAGCCATAAGAAGGCTATAAAAAACGCGGGCACCAAATTCCGCGATCCTCTCCATCTTATTGCGCGAAAATCTCCAAAAGGGGAGAAATAAGGAGAAGGGGTGCGCGAGGGGGAGGACCTGAAGAGGGGGGAAACAAGGTACCCATCACATCATATCGACGGGGAGCCCCCTCTTTTAGTCCTCCCCCTCGCAACCGTGCGCAGCTGTTGCGAACATCACAAAGAAAAAGAACGAGACATAAGCCCTCGCAGGGTGGGCACAAAGGCCCTTTGCTCCTACGGACGGAATTCGCTTCGCTGTTCCTGCTTTATGTAAGATGTGGGGTCGTTACGGCGCAGCATAGCGCTCCCAGCGGGGACGAGTGGGGGTGCGGGCTTGGTGCTCCACTTTGCATTGGTGCTGCGCCGAGTGAAAGGCACTAAGTCTGCGCCTGTTTCGCGGGTCCGCGACAAGCCTCTGACGCGAGGCCCCCGCGCGCGTTTTTTAATGCGCTCCGCGGGTGGAAAGATGGCCCCTGCTCCTAATTGTCAATTATCAATTATCAACTATCAACTCAGCGCTCCGTATACCAGCGCCGCAGCACCTTCTCCGCCTGCTTGCCGTAGATGGTGAAGTCCCTGTTCTCTCTTGCCTTCTCGATGGGCGGCAGCTTTGCCTTCCAGTCCCACCAGAAATAGCCGCAGAACCATTCCTTGTCCCAGCTGGCGGCCATGGCGGATTCGTAAAAGTCCGCCTGCTCCTGCTCGTCAAGGGGGATGTCGGGGCGGTAGTGGAACTCCCATGGGGTCTCGGTGCAGCCCCGCTCGTTCCTTGTGCCGATCTCGGCAAACATCACGGGCCTGTCGAAGCGGCGGTGACATTCCTCCACCCTCTTCATGTGCTCGGCCCAGCGGCGGTGCATCATCTCGATGCTGTGGTCCTCGGGGGTGGAGACGGGGTAATAGCCCGAGATGCCGATGATGTCCACAGCGTCCAGCCACGAAAATCTAAGCTCGTCCCCGTGGTTGATGTTGTGCATCACAAGCCCCGTGTAGACCTTCCTTACCTCCGAAATGACCTCTCGGCAGCGGTCGGCGTTCTTGTCCATTCCCGCCATCTCGCAGCCCGTGCAGAGCATCTCGCACCCCATCCTCTCGGCAAGGCGGGCGTAGTGCAGCATAAAGCGGGTGTAGCTTTTGAACCACCGCTCTATGTACTCCGGGTTCTCGTGGGGGAAGTCTATGCGGGCCCGCCACATCCTGTCAAGGCAGTCCACCATGGGCTTTAAGCAGACCTTGAGCCCAAGGCTGCGGGCCTTGTTCACTGCAAAGGCCACCTCCTCGTCGGTCTGGGTCCTGCCGAACATTGAAAAAACGTTGGTGGAATAGAAGGCCTCCTGAAAGCAGTTCACGGGGATGCAGATCCAGTTGAGGCCGTTGGAGGCCAGCCGCTCCATTGAGCGCTCTGCCTCCTCGGTCATGAAGCCTCCCTCTCCCGAGTAGAAGCCCCAGGTATAGCCCTTGCAGAAAAGTTTTCTTTCCATAGCGATCTCTTTCTGTACAATTTTTTGTACGTTTAGGGTGTGTTACGTCTGATTTTCTTTGTATGCTCTCGCCGCCTGCGGCAACTTGGGGAGATGCGGAAATGCAGCTCCCCCGCCTGACGGCGGGGAGTACATTTGCCGCCGAATAATGCTTATCCCTCGGTTGTGCGCTTCTAGCCTCTAACCTCTAACTTCTAGCCTCTAGCAGTGTACACTTGCAGCACAAAACCGCAGGTGACCTCTATCTCCTCCAGCGCCCGCAGGCGGGCCATGCCCTCCTCGGAGGTCTTGTACCAATAGGGGGTCATGAGGAACAGCGCCCCGATGTCCTGCTGCGAGGTAAGCCGCGTTCTGTATTCCAGCGTCCGCTCGTCCGTCAGGGTGAATTTGTTCAGACCGTAGACGTTGGGGCGGTTCTCGTAGGGGGTGTCGTAGACTGCGGCCTTTAGCTCGAAGAGATGTCTTGGCGAGGGGGAGACCACGATGAGCTTTCCTCCCCTTTTGAGCACCCGCGCATACTCGTCGTTGCTGACGGGGGCGAAGACGCTCACCACAGCGTCGGCGCTGCTGTCGGGAAAGGGCAGAGAGAAGCTTGAGGCCACGGCGAAGCTCACGTTTTCAAGGCACTCTCTGTGGGCGCGGCCCATGCAGCGGGCCACCGCGTGCTTGGAGATATCTATGCCCCGGACCTCGCTGCCCGCTATCTCTGCAAGGCGGCAGGTGTAATAGCCCTCTCCGCAGCCGCTGTCGATGATCTCGGGGTGCTCGATGCCAGCAAGGGCCTCGGCTGTGCGGTCCCGCAGGGCCTCTGCCAGTGGGCTGTAATATCCGCGGTCAAGGAACTCGCTGCGGGCCCTGACCATGTCGGCGTTGTCGCCGCTCTTAGCGGGGTTGCGCCCCTTGGAGAGCAGCAGGTTCACATAGCCCTTAGATGCAAGGTCAAAGCTGTGGCCATTGCGACATCTGTACGTTTTATCGGACAGTTTCAGTCTCTCTCCGCAGACGGGACAGATATATCTCATTTTTTGCCTCTCTCCTTCCTGCTGCTGCACCTTGTGCCAAATATGGCATACAGCACCCAGAGGGTGCAGAGGCCTGTGCTGGCCGCCACCATAGCCCTCACCGAGGCGTCAGCGCGGTCCATCACCAGCAGCAGCACCGTGTTCAGCACCGCCGCCAGCACAAAGGAGACAAACAGCCGCAGTGGGCTCCTTATCATTGCTCCTCACCGCTTTCGGCCTTATCCTCGGGGGCCTCGGCGGCCTGTGGGTCAAGGGAGTTTATCAGCTGCTGCTCGGCTGTCTTGTCGTCGGGAAGAACGATGAAGCGCACGGCCTGCTTGTGGTTGATTATCTCGACCTCGTGATGAGAGCCCCCCGCCTCGCCATCGGTGGTCCAAGGGATGTCCGCCACAGAGGTGATCTTCAGGTGGGAGGTCTTGAAGGTGACAAAGTTCTTGTCGGTCATCTTGCCCACCACTGCCTCGCTCAGGGCGCTTTGCAGGGCAAGGGCGTTTGTGGGGGTGCGTACCAGCATTACCTCGAAGAGGCCGTCGTCAAAGTAAACGCCGTTGCGTATCAGGGCCTTCATGCCGCCGATGGAGGTAGAATTCGACACCAGCCCCAGAATGAAGCTGCCCTCGATGGTCTCGCCGTCGTGCTCTATCTTCATGTTGTAGCCCGTGTATTTCGGCAGCCGCTTGATGCCCTCAATAACGTAGGCCACATGGCCCAGCAGGTTCTTGATGTTCTGGCTGGTCTCGTAGGAAACGTCCGTAAAGGCGCCGAAGCCCGCCACATAGACGTAATACTGGCCGTTGAGCTCGCCAACGTCGTAGTCAAAGGTAACGCCGTCAACGATGGCGCGGGCCGCGTCGGTCATGCTCTTCGGAATGCTCATGCTGGCGGCGAAGTCGTTTGTGGAGCCCGCAGGGATGTAGCCCAGAGGTATCTTCACATCCAGCTGCATCAGAGCCTTGACAGCCTCGCTGAGAGTTCCGTCCCCTCCCGAGCAGGCAATGACGTCGTAGTCCCTGCCGTCCTTTAGTATTTTTTCATAGCCGTCCATCGGCGCCTGTGTGGGGTAGGCCGTTACATCATACCCTCCCGCAGTGAGGATGTCCAGTATAGCGCAGAGGTTGTTCCTGATAAGGCCCTTCCCCGCATGGGGGTTAAATACAAACAGCAGTTTTTTCATGTTCTTTCTATCTCCTTTTTTTATTCCCCCACCAAGGCTTCAACTCTGCGCACACGATAGGTCTCAGCGCCTCCCCGGAGGGGAGGTGGGTGCCTTCGCAAATGAGGCAGCGGCGCAGCCGTCAGTGAGGCTTTGTTCGATAGCTCCCCCTCCCTTGTGCAGGGCAGAGGAAGCTGAAATTGATAATTTATATTTCTGCGTAAAATACAGCGCTCCATCCGTGGCAAGCAATATTCGGCGGTAAAAGCCACTAGAAGCAAGAATTTAGAGGCAAGAGGCAAGAAGCGCACCGCCGAGGGGTAAGCAAATCTCGGCGGCAAATGCTCACACCCCCCAACGGGGTGGGATGCATTTCCGCATCCCTCGAGCCTCGCGGCAGCGAAGGCCCGCGCTGTGAATATTATTATTTCTTTTGTTGCACGGCTGTGTGCAACAAATCAGGGTTTGTGACTTAATTAAATGTAAAAACATATGTTTGCACAAACCTTGAAGGAAAACTTTGTGGAAAAGGGAGAATTTTTTATGGCCCCCGGAGGCCGCTTTTTTATGCCCCTTCGATGCAGGAACGGGCCGCATAATGCAAGAATATTAAGCCTTCCCTGCCCCGCTCAGTTGATGAAGATGCTGAACCCGAGGAGGGTGATGGTGGTGATGATGCACGCCGCCAGCATCACGCCGCCCATGATGGCAAGGATGCTCTTCTTGAAGTCCAGATCAAGCATACTGGCGGCCAGAGTTCCCGTCCAGGCGCCTGTCACGGGCAGTGGGATGCCAACAAAAAGCAGCAGCGCCCAGTACATCCCGCGGCCAGCCGAGGCCTTCAGCTTCTCGCCGCCCTTGTGGCCCTTTTTAAGGCACCAGCTAAAGAACCCGCCGATGACGGGCTTGTCGGCGCCCCACTCCAGCACCTTGCGCGCAAAGAAGAAAATGAATGGCACAGGCACCATGTTCCCCACCATGCAGATGAGGACGGCGATGGGCCACTTGATCTCCAGCCCAACCCCCACGGGTATGCCCCCGCGGAGCTCAAAGATGGGCACCATGGACAACAGAAATGTGATGATGTACTTTTTCATATTTTTATATCTCCTTAATTGCTCTGGTTTGATCTATTGGTCTTTCTCCGGGCCTTGCGGTCTCCGGACGGAATGCACTTCGCGAGTAGGTTTAGGGCTTCTGCGCCGAGCTTTTACCCCGCCTGCTGCTTGATCAGGGCCTTCAGCGCGGTTATCTCGTGGCGCTGGCGGTAGGTGGGGTCCTGCTTCGAGGCCGCAAGGGCGTAGTCGATGGCCGTGTCCACCCTGCCCTCGGCAAGGCTTGTGAGGGAAAGATATATGCTGCAATCGCAGCGCTCGCTGTCGCAGGAGCAGCTGCGCAGGGCCTGCAGAAGGCTGTCCTCGGCCCTTACATACTCCCCCTTGGAGTACCACAGCACCCCGATGGTGTGCAGCACCGCCATGGGCTTGGGCCGCAGCCTTGCACGGTCAAAATAGCGTTTAGAGGCCTCGTAGACCCGCCAAGCCGCCTCGGCGTCGCCTATCATAAGATTATTATACACATAGGCGTTGTAATATTCCTCCAGCCCCTCGGGCGAGAGCAGGTCGGTGTCGATCTGAGAGAGGATGGAAAAGGATCTCTTCACCAGCCCCCCGCTGCTGAGTATGCCCGCAAGCTCCAAGTGCCTTGCGGCCCTTACCTGCGGCTCAAAGGGTGCCTCGGCCCAGAGCTTCATGCGCTCCGCCAGCTCAAGGTCAACGCCATGCCTTGCGGCCCTTTTCAGGAAGGAGCTGTAGACCACGCGGCGATAGGTAAAGATGACCAGCTTGATGAAATTTATCACCACCAGCGTCCAGACCAGACACACCAGCCCCGCGATGAAGTAATACTTTATGCCGTTAGACTTGCTCCCGAAGTGCCAGTAAAGCACCCCAAAGCAGAAGCTCAGCCAGAAGCTGAAAATAAAGGTACAGGCAGGTCTGTGCACGACCGCCTTAAAGAAGCTGTAAAGCTTATCGAACACTCTCCGCCCCTCCTGTCATGTGAATTGCAAATACACTTTAATAATAACATATCTGGCTGAAAATTGCAATAGTTTTTTTAATGCACAATGCACAATGCATGTTTTAATGCACAATGCACAATGCATGTTTTAATGCACAATGCACAATGCACAATGCACAATTAAGGTATCGCCTATCGGCGATATTATGCCCATTCGGGCAGGTAGCTTGTGCGGTGCAGCGGCTTTTGTACCTTGAAAGACATTGCGGGTTTGTGTGATCGATGCAACAAAATGAAATAGTCCGCAAAATATAGGGCGGCCGAATGGCCATCCGTCCGCCGAGCGGACACCATCATTGTGCATTGTGCATTGTGCATTGTGCATTGACCAAACATTTTACCCCATGTTCAATTTCTGTTCACAGACATCCTCCCCGAAGGATGATATAATAAGGAAAAGAAACCACCAAGGAAAAAGGTATCTGCCCCCGCAGGGGGAGAATACCTTTTTCCGTAACCTCCCGCGCCGCCGCAGGCGGTCAGGGCATCTCCAATAAAAGCTGCAATTCCTTCAAGGTCAGCGGCCCGCTAAAGAAAACCAAGGAGTGATGACGATGAACATGAAAAAGATCGGTATGCAGGTGAGCATCCTTATGAGCCTTACCCTCAGCTTCTGCCTGTCGCTGTCGGGGAATTTGCTTTCGGGCAAGTTCACTGTCCCCGGCTTCCTCATTAGCTTTGCCGCCAGCACTGTCATAAGCCTTGTGATCGGCCTGCTGGTGCCAATGAAAAGGGTGGGAGACGCCGCAGTCTCCAAGGCGGGGCTAAAGGAGCACAGCCTTCCCGCCCGCTGCCTCGAGAGCCTTATCTCGGACCTTATCTATACCCCCTTCATCACCCTTGTGATGGTCTTTCTGGCCTATAAAAACGCCACCCGCCACGGCGCCGACCTCTCCTTCCTGCCAATGTTCGGCAAGTCCCTGCTTTCAAGCATGGTCATCGGCTTCGTGCTCATCTTCATCTTCCAGCCCCTGTACGTTAAGCTGGTGCTAAAGCGCAACGGCGTCGGCGGCCCGGAAAGAATGAATAAAGAATAATGAATAATGAATAATTATGGTGTCGCCTTTGGCGACAGTTATGGCCATTCGGCCCGGTAGATAGCGATCGATCCTTCTGCCTCGGCCGAATGGCCATTTTTGTCCGCGGACGTTCATTAACCGCCGCCCATTCCGCATATGTTTGTATAAGAGGTGATGGAATGAAAAAACAGGGCTTTGTCGGCGGGGCCGTCATTCTGATGGGGATGGTGGTGATAACAAAGGCCATCGGCATGATCTACAAGATACCCCTCACGAACCTGCTGGGCGGCGAGGGGATGGCCTATTATTCGGGGGCCTTCGCGGTGTTCACACCTGTCTATGCCGTGGCAGTCTCGGGGATAGCCCCCTCGGTGGCGCGGCTCACTGCGGACTGCGTGCTGGCGGGAAGGTATTCCGATGCCCTGCGCCTGCGGCGGGTGTCGGGATGGCTGTTCTTCGGGGCCTCTGCCGCTGCTGCGGGAGGGCTGGCGCTGCTGAGTGTGCCGCTATCGGGAATGTTCTTCGGCTCCCGCAGCGCTGCCGCGGCGGTGGTGCTCACGGCCCCCGTGCTGGTGCTCTCTGCCGCCGTCTCTGTTGAGCGGGGCTTCTGCGAGGGCTCGGGAGATATGCTGCCCACCGCCGCCTCGGAGGTCTTGGAGACCATCGTCCGCGCCGCTGCGGGCCTTGCCTTGGCCTATGGCGCAGGCGCCGCCCTGCTGGCAGAATTCAGGACCCGAGGCACCGTCCTTGGCCAGCCCTGCCTGAGCGCCGATGAGGCCGCCCGCCTTGCCCTGCCCTTCTCGGCGGCGGGGGCTGTGGCGGGGAATACACTGGCCTCCTGCGCCTCCTTTATTTATATGGAGGTCGCAGCCCGAAGACGAACACGGGGCCTCGCAGCCCTCAGGACAGACCGCGACCGCCCCACAAAGCGCCGCCGCACCGTGGCCCGAGAGGTCATGAGCTACGCCGTTCCCGTCTCCCTTGCCGCCGCCATCAGCACCCTCGCGGGCCTCATCGACCTTGTGACCGTCAGGCGGGGCATCTCCCTTGCGGCGGGGCACGGGTTCTCCGTGGAGGGCATCAGCCCCAAGCGCCTCCCCGATCTGGTCTACGGCTCCTACACAGGGGCCGTGCTGATGCTGGCGGGGCTGGTGCCGACCCTCACCGCCATGCTGGGCAAAAGCTCTCTGCCAATGGTCACCGAGGCCGTGAAAAAGCGGGACAGCGCCCTGCTGCGCCGCCGCCTCGGGGACGTGCTGCTGGCCGGGAACATCATAGCCTGCCCCTGCGCTGCCCTGCTCTGCGCCCTGCCTCGGGAGACGCTCCTGTTCCTCTTCCCCGGGCGGCAAACGGAGGTATCCCTTTGCGCCCTGCCCTTGGCGGTCTGCGGGGCGGGAGTGCTGTTTTCGGCAGCGGCTGCGCCCTGCCTCTCGGTGTTGCAGACTTTGGGACACCGCCGAACGCCCATAGCCGCCGCAGCCTGCGGGGCAGCCGCCAAGCTGGCCCTGAACCTGCTGCTCATCCCCATGCCGAGGCTGAATATCACGGGGGCAGCCATCTCCACAGCGGCCTCTCAGGCCGTGATGTGCGGCATTGCCTTCGGGGCCGTGATGCGGTCCTCGGGGGGGCTGCCTGACCTTGGCCGGGCGCTTGTGAAGCCCCTTTTTGCAGGCACCCTCTGCGGCGCAGCAGCCCGCACCGCCGCAGACATGGCAGCAGCCCTGCCCCCAAGGGTGGGCTTTGTGACAGCCGCCGCCGCAGGAGGGGCAGTTTATCTGGCGGCGCTTGCGCTGATGGAGGGGAAAGCCGCCAAGACGCTGCCTCTTGCATAATGCAGGAACAGCGAAGCGCTTTCTGTCCGAAGGACACAAAGGCTCGTGCCCCTCCGCTAAACCCCTCCGCCCTATCGGGCACCTCCCCTTTCAGGGGAGGCAAGATGCTTGTTCGACACCTGCTGAGAGGCACCAGCCACATTTTGCCTCCCCTGAAAGGGGAGGTGGCTTGCCGAAGGCAAGACGGAGGGGTTCCACGGAGGCGGACCAACCGACAGCTTCTCACCTCCCACACCAAAAAAACATTGACAAACCACGCCAAATGCGCTATAATCAATAATGAGTTATAATGTATTGACGAAAGGATGAGTTTATGCTTATCACACTGAAAAACGACCTGCTGACCGTCAGCGCCGACAGCGCAGGAGCCGAGCTCCACTCCCTCCGCTTCGACGGCACCGAGTACCTCTGGCAGTGCGGGAGCGCCTGGAAGCGCTATGCGCCCGTGCTCTTCCCCTTTATCTGCTCCCCTAAGGACGGCCTCTACAGGGCAGAGGGCAGGGAGTATAAAATGCCCTCTAACCACGGCTTTGCAAGGGATATGACCTTCAAGGCGGGAGAGATCACCGAGAGCTCCATGAGCTTTGTCCTCAGCTCCGACGAGAGCACAAGGGCCGTATACCCCTATGACTTCGAGTTCACCGTGGCCTATGAGCTCAGCGGCAGCTCCGTCAGGGTCATAAACAAGACCCGCAACACGGGAGATAAGACCATGTATTTCTACGTCGGCGGCCACCCCGCCTTCAACTGCCCCCTTGGCACCGACAGCGGCACGTGCTTCGGGGACTGGTATGTGAAGTACGAGCGCCCCGAGACCATCGTGCAGGACTTTAATGGCGTGCGCACCATCATCGACGGCACCGACACACTGCCACTGAGCCGCGCCCTCTTCGATAACGACGTCATCATGAAGGACGCCCCCGAGTCCAAGAGCATCGAGCTCAGATCGGATAAGTGCAGCAGGTTCGTGCGGGTCGATTTCCCCGAGAGCCGCTGCATCGCAGTGTGGTCCCCCGCAGGGAACGACGAGGCCGCCTTTGTCTGCCTCGAGCCTTGGACAAGCGTTCCCGTCTATGCCGACGATGAGTTCCCGGACCTCGAGAAAAAGCCCCACGCCATCGCCCTTGACCCAGGCTGCGAGCACGTCTACAGCTATACGATAACGGTGGGATAAAATGAAGGCAGTGATCCAAAGAGTAACCCGAGCCTCCTGCGAGGTGGAGGGTAAGATAACAGGCAGCATCGGGCAGGGGCTCATGATCCTCCTGGGGGCCGCAGAGGGCGACACCGAGCGGGAGTGCGAGAGGCTCGCGGACAAGATCGCAAAGCTGCGCATCTTCGCCGACAGCGAGGGCAAGACAAACCTCTCGGTCTGCGACATAGACGGCGGGCTGCTGTGCATCTCACAGTTCACCCTGCTTGCCGACTGCCACAAGGGCAACCGCCCAAGCTTCATCAAGGCCGGACCCCCTGACCGGGCAAAGGAGCTCTGCGAGCGCTTTATGCAGCTGCTCTCGGAAAAGGCCGCAAGACCCGTGGAGCAGGGGATCTTCGGCGCGGATATGAAAATATCGCTGGTCAACGACGGCCCCTTCACCATCGTGCTGGACTGCGTGGACGGCGAGATATTGAGATAAAAAAGAACGGAGACTAAGCAATGAACAGAAAGATACTTACCCTTGCGCTGTGCGCCGCAATGTGCGCCTCTCTTGCAGGCTGCACCCTGCCGGGAGAGAACGCCGACAACCCCGACGACTTCACCCCGGACTATTCCTTCGAGGACGCCTCTCAGGCCGAGAAGGTGGTGAACTACGAGTGGCTGCTCCAGCCAATGTTCACCTTTGACAACATCATCTCCCCCGATGGCAGCCTCTTCCACACGGACAACATCGAGAGCAACGCCTACGTTGACGCCTGCATCTACTCCGAGAACGGCAAGTACGGCTTCATCGACTTCAAGGGCAACACCCTCGTGTTCCCGGATTACGACGAGTATTACGTCGAGGAGAACGGCTATCTGGTGCTGGCAAGAGACACCGAGGACGGCCGCGAGTTCTGCACCCTCAACAGCGATATGCAGAGGGAGGACACCACCTACTTCGACGACTACAAGGACGAGAGCGACGAGACAGTCTACTACTGGTCCGAGGAGGAGCAGAAGCGCTACAAGGCTCTTGAGGACGGCACCTGCGAGCCCTTCGAGGAGGACACCACCGTCGTTGTACGTCGGGCCGACATCGAGGAGACAGGCTACGGCGCCTTCATAGCGAAAAACGAGGATACCGGCGCCTACGCCCTTGCGGCGGCCTCGGGGCTGGTCTGCGATTTTGAATACACCGACTATTACGCCCCCCGCCACAAGGACGGCGGCGAAACAGCCTTCGCCCTGCAAAAGGACGGCCTCTGGGGCTATATGGACTACGTTGGGAACGTGCTCATCGACTTTGTGTGCAGCCCCGTGCCCAGCGCCTACAGGGCCGTGAGCGCCGACACCTCCGAGAGGGAGCACCCCTTCCTGTTCTCCGAGGGGCTGGTGCCCGTGCTGATAAACGGCAGCTTCGGCTACTACACCATCGACGGCGACATCTTCGCGGCGGTGGGAGATTTCCAGCAGGCAAGGCCCGTGCATAACGGCCGCGCTTGGGTCTGCGCCGACGGTATGTGGGGCGTCATCAAGGTGGGCGACATCGTAGAGCGCGAGGTCAAGAAGCCCGACTCCTCCTCGGCTGGCGCATCCAGCGGCGACTCCTGGACAGGCACCACCACTACCACCACCAAGTCCACCTGGAAGCCCACCGAGACCGAGGCGCCCGCCAAGACGCAGGCTCCCGCCGTCACCACGGCGCCAACCGACACACAGGCCCCCGAGCCAGAACCGGAGCCCGAACCTGTTCCCGAGCCGGAGCCCGAGCCTGAGCCTGAGCCTCAGCCCGAACCCGAGCCCCAGCCCGAGCCTGAGCCCGTAGTCACCGACCCGCCTGCTCCCGAGCCCGAGGTCCCCGCCGTTGACCCGGTGCCGGATGGCGAATGATCTCTATAGAAAAAAGATATCCCCCCTCCCCTCAGGGGGGATATCTTTTTTCGTCCTTCCCGAGCCGCCGCAGGCGGCGAGGGCATCCCTTATCAACAAGAATAAAAATGAGCGCCTGTCCGTTTTTTCGGACTTGCGCTCATTTTTCTTCGTTTGGCTCCCGCACATTGGTGCGGCCCAGAATGTAGTCGGTGGACACACCGTAGAAGTCGGCAAGAATGAGGAGGTGTTCGACGGGGATGGTGCGTATCCCTCTTTCGTATCTCGAATAAACAGTCTGACTGGTAAACAGCAGCGCCGCGACCTGGCTTTGGTTCATATCCTTATCCTCCCGCAGATCTCTTAGCCTTTGAAAATACACAAATATCCCTCCCTATTTTTGTTATGTCCTACAAATTAGATTTTAGTACCTTTTGGTACTATTGACTATACTATACTTTTGTGGTATAATGCAATTATTAGGACCATACGGTCTTAGAAATGACTCAGAAAACAAGGATGATATGGAGGGCTTGATTATGGAGTGGGTCAAGAAAAACAAAGAAATTATAATAGGAATAGTATTCGCCTTGGTTTTAATAACCATCGTCCTCGTAATGCTATTAAACACAGAGGAACGAAAGCTGATAGGCACCTGGGATTGCACGGCAATAGAGCGAAAGAATGACTACAAGGAGCTTGAGAAAGGAAAGATCAAATTTGTTTTTGAGGATGATAATAAAATAAAGGTCATTGAAGACGGTGAGATCGAACACAGCGAATTTAAGGTAAAGGATGGCAAGCTTATAATTACGACATCCGACTTCAGTCACTACAAGGAAGATAAATACAAAATCGATAAGCTTAAAAAAAACAAGCTTGTTATCACGGAGGCCGAGGGCGATAACCCTCGCACAATCTACTTCAAAAAATCCGACGACTAATTGACAACTCCCCCGATCTATGCTATAATAAAACCAAACAGAAAACCACACACCCCGTCTTGGCAAAAGACGGGGTTATTGTGCGTTGTATAATAATCGCGACAGGAGAGTTTTTATGAGCATCTGGGATATCTTTGATCGAATTTCGACAAGCAAGCCCCAGGGGGCGAAGCCCGAATTTATAATCGCGGGGCTGGGGAACCCGGGCATCGACTACGAGCGCACCCGCCACAACGCCGGGTTCATGGCCATCGACGCCCTGGCCCAGGGGCTGGGGGTGGAGATAAACACCTACAAATTCAAGGCCAAGACCGCCACTGCACAGCTGGGGGAGGTCAGCTGCCTGCTGATGAAGCCCGAGACCTTTATGAACCGCAGCGGCGAGGCCATCGCACAGGCTATGAATTTCTACAAGCTGCCCATCGAGAACGTGCTGGTCATCTTCGACGACATCTCGCTGGAGCCGGGAAAAATGCGCATTCGGCGCAAGGGCTCCTCGGGGGGACACAACGGCCTTAAAAGCATAATCGAAGAGTGCGGCAGCGAGGACTTCCCCCGCATCAAGATAGGCGTGGGGGCCAAGCCGAACCCCGAGTACGACTTGGCGGACTGGGTGCTGGGCAAGTTCTCCGAGGAGGACAAGAGGAAGCTTTCGGAGGTGTTCAAGAACGCCGCCTCCGCCGCCGAGCTCATCGTTGCCGGAAAGACAAGTGAAGCCATGAACAGGTTCAACTGAGAACAGAAGGAACAGAGATGAATATTTTTACACAAATGACGCGGCAGCTGCCGTTTTTTGCGGAGCTGGAGCGGGCCCTCAAGGGGGGCTTCACACCCGTGGAGGTCACGGGAGTTTCCAGCATCCACAAGGCCATGATCTGCATGACAGCCGCCGAGGAGGGAAAGCGGATACTGGTCCTCTGCGACGACGAGGCCGCCTGCACAAGGCTTGCAGCCGACATAAACGAGCTTGCGGGCCGAGAGCTCTGCTGCGTGTTCCCCGCCAAGGACTTAAACTTTGCCTACATGGAGGGGGCCTCCCGAGAGTACGAGCATCGGCGCCTCGAGGCCCTTTCAAAGCTCAGCGAGGGCAGGTGCAGGATCATAGCAGCCTCCGCCGAGGCCGCCATGCAGTCCACCATCCCCCCGGAGAAGCTGAAGGAATATTCCTTCACCCTTGCGGCAGGGGGCGAGCTGGACACTCATGAGCTGGCGGAGAAGCTCATACGCGCAGGCTACAGCCGCACCGATCAGGTAGAGGGTCAGGCACAGTTTGCCATCCGCGGCTCCATCTGCGATATCTTTCCCGTTGGCGAGGCAGCGCCCATACGCATCGAGCTCTGGGGGGACGAGATAGACACCATTTCATATTTTGATACCGAGAGCCAGCGCCGCACCGACCCCGTGGAGCAGATAACGGTCTTCCCCGCCCTGGAGATAATATTCCCCGACAGGTCCGAGCTTATAGAGCAGCTCAGGGCCCTTTCGTCGTCCGTCAGGAACAAGAACGCCGAGAAGATACGCCTGCACTTCTCTCGGGACATCGAGTGCATCGAGGCGGGCATAATGCTCACCAACGCCGACAAGTATTACTCTGTGGCCTACCCCGAGCCCTGCACGGTGCTGGACTATTTCGGGGGCGGCATGGCCGTCATCAGCGAGTACCGCAACTGCCTTGAAAAGGCCAAGGACGTACAGGCCCAGCTGCGGGAGGACTTAAAGCTCCTCACCGAGGACGGGATATATTTCAAGAGGCTGGACGGCTTCTTCATCGACTTCCCACAGGTCATTCACGAGGCCTTGAAGCTCTCGCCCGTGTTCATGGACACCTTCATGCGCCAGAACCCGGACATAAAGCTTAAAAAGCTGATAAACACCGACTGCCGCCAGACAGGGGTCTGGGGCGGTAACATCGTACACCTTGAGGAGGAGCTGAGGAGCTTTCGCACTCAGGGCTACTGCGTTGTGGTGCTGGCGGGCTCGGAAAAGACCCTGCCAATAATCTGCAAGGACCTTTGCGACGACGGCCTCGACGCCCGCATCATGACCGAGGACAGCGTCCCCCTGCCCGGGGTGGTGTTCCTGAGGACGGGCAGCCTCTCCGGGGGCTTCGACCTGCCGGATATCAAGTGCGCCGCCATCACCCAGATGAAGGCCATGACCATCTCGAAAAAGCCCAAGCGCCGCCGCAAGAAGGGCGAGGAGATCGGCAGCCTCTCGGAGATAAACGAGGGGGATCTGGTGGTACACGCCATGTACGGCATCGGGCGCTTTGCGGGCATCCGCAGCCTCGAGAACAACGGCATAAAGAAGGACTATATCTCCATCAAATACGCAGGCACCGACGTGCTGTATGTGCCTGTTACCCAACTGGATCTGGTGTCCCGCTACATCGGGCCAAGGGACGACGAGGGCATAAAGCTCAACAAGCTCAACTCCCTTGAATGGAACCGCACCCGCTCCCGGGTAAAGAGCGCCGTCAAGGACATGGCCGAGGAGCTTACAAAGCTCTACGCCCAGCGCCAGCAGGCCAAGGGCTTCCAGTTCTCTCCCGACAACGACTGGCAGAACGACTTTGAGCAGCGCTTTGACTACCAGGAGACCGACGACCAGCTGCGGGCCATCAACGAGATAAAGGACGACATGGAAAAGCCCGCCCCCATGGACCGCCTGCTCTGCGGCGACGTGGGCTTTGGAAAGACAGAGGTGGCGCTCCGTGCCGCCTTCAAGTGCGTGCTGGATTCCAAGCAGTGCGCCATCATGGTGCCTACCACCGTCCTTGCCTGGCAGCACTACCAGACCGCCATCAAGCGCTTCGAGCACTTTCCTGTCAAGGTGGATCTGCTCTCACGGTTCCGCACCGCCAAGCAGCAGCACGAGATACTGCGGGAGCTGGAGCGCGGCACCGTGGACATCGTTATCGGCACCCACCGCCTTGTCCAGAAGGACGTGAAGTTCAAGGACCTGGGCCTTGCAATAATCGACGAGGAGCAGCGCTTCGGCGTGGCCCACAAGGAAAAATTCAAGGAGGCCTTCAAGGGCGTGGATGTGCTCACCCTCTCGGCAACGCCCATCCCCCGCACCCTTAACATGGCCCTCAGCGGCATACGGGATATGTCCGTCATCGAGGAGCCCCCCCAGGACCGCCAGCCCATTACCACCTACGTAATCGAGCACGACGACGGCGTTGTGGCCCAAGCCATCTTCAAGGAGCTGCGCCGCGGCGGACAGGTCTACTACCTGCACAATCGGGTGGAGACCATCCCGCACACCTATGCAAAGCTTACAAAGCTGCTGCCCGAGGCCCGCATTGGCATCGCCCACGGACAGATGGGAGAAAGCGAGCTCTCCGAGGTATGGCGGCAGCTCATCGACCGTGAGATAGATATACTCATCTGCACCACCATCATCGAGACGGGCGTGGACGTGCCCAACGTCAACACCCTTATAATTGAGGACGCCGACCGTCTGGGCCTCTCCCAGCTGCATCAGATAAGGGGCAGAGTGGGGCGCTCCAGCAGAAGGGCCTTTGCCTACTTCACCTTCCGTCGGGGCAAGGTGCTCTCGGAGGTCGCCAGCAGGCGGCTTAACGCCATCCGTGAGTTCACACAGTTCGGCTCGGGGTTCCACATCGCTATGCGGGACCTTGAGATCAGAGGCGCGGGGTCGGTGCTCTCGGCCAGACAGCACGGCCACATGGAGGCCGTGGGCTACGATATGTATCTGCGGCTGCTGAACGAGGCCATAGCCGAGCAGAACGGCGAGGCCCCGCCGCCCTCTCCCGAGGACTGCCTTGTGGACATCTCCATCAACGCCTACATCCCCGAGAGCTACATCGAGAGCCTGAGCCAGCGCATCGACGCCTACAGACGGATAGCCTCCATACTCACAGAAGAGGACAGCAGAGACGTGCTTGACGAGCTCATCGACCGCTACGGCGACCCGCCAAAGAGCGTGACGGGGCTTGTGGAGGTGGCGCTCATTCGGAACATGGCGTCGCGCCTGCGGCTGACGGAGATCACCCAGCGAGGCGAGCGGCTGTACTTTTACATCAAGGCCCCTGAGGTGGAGCAGATCACGGCGCTTATCGAGCGCTACGGCCAGCGGCTGCAGTTCATGGAGGGAGAGAAGCCATGCTTCACAGTGCAGCTGGAACGGTTCCAGCGCCCTGCGGACCTGATGAGCGAGACAGTGAGAGCGCTTGCAGAAGCGGTCAAGAGCGAGAGTTGATAATGAAGTGCGTCGAGTAAACAAAGTGAAAAAGTCAGCACGACAGCGGTAAATTGGCCGGAATCCAAGGGGCGGCCTTAGCCCCTTGGCAGGTTCTTAGGGCAGAGCCCTAAGTCGCGGACCCGCGAAACAGGCGCAGACCTATCGGCTACACGCGGCGCAGCACAATTTCATCTTGGCGCATAAATTTAACAGCCCCCGCCCATCCCGGGTGGGGGCATTTTGCTGCGCCGCAAGGATGTTGCCTCTTACTTAAAGCAGGAACAGCGAAGCGAATTCCGTCCGAAGGAAACAAAGTGGTGAGCCCCTCCGTTGAAACCCCTCCGTCTCGGCTTGCGCCGAGCCACCTCCCCTTTCAGGGGAGGCAGATGTGCTCACCCAAGGCCAACTGTGAGAATCCCTCCACGCCGCCACAAGCCTTCTACCGTCCCGACCAAGCCAAGACCAGCTCAAACCAAAGTCCCCTAAAACTACCGACCGGCTCACCGCCAAAACCCAAACAAAAGCAGAAACAGCAAGCGCCTCATGACCTTGAACTTACAACAAAATGAAGAAACGAGAGATAAGGAAAGGGGTGCGCGAGGGGGAGACCTTAGGAGGGGAACTTCGCTGCCAAACGACCCTTTCAAATGACCCGTTCCCCTCCTGTGGTCTCCCCCTCGCAACGACCGCACAAAATGAACACACCACATAAAATGAGCGAGAGCAAAACAAACAAAGCAAAAGCAAAAATAAAGCAAAAGCCGAATTAACCAATTATACATAATAAAGAAAAACATTCCTGTTGAAATCGTTTCCGCAGGGTGCTAAAATAGAGTAAATAATTGTACTTCTATCAAATTTCATAAGAAAGGCAAGTGCATAAAATGGCAGAAAAGATCGGCGCGGCCGAAGCCCTCGCGGGAGCGCAGAAAAAGCGGTTCAATAAAAAGAAGGCCATCATCATCGGGTCCTGCGCGGGCGGCGCATTGGTGATAGGCGCTTCTGTTTTCACGGCGATCTCTGTGGTCAATAGCAGCAAGATCGAAAAGGCCAAGGCCGTGGTAACTCAGATAGATATAAATTCTACATATAAGTCCGCAGAGTTCGACGAGAACGGCGACTGGGACAGCGACGGCGTTACTAACGGCCGCGAGACCTCGGGAGGTACCAATGTCCAGAACGAGGATACCGACCAGGACGGCATCTCCGACGGCGACGAGGAATCCCTCGGCACCGACCCCTTGAAGGCCGACTCCGACGGTGACGGCCTGCTGGACGGCTATGAGATAATGGCGGGCCTTGACCCCCTGAATTCAAAAAGCGACGGCTCTACCGACGACTCACAGCGTAAGGTCACCATCCAGCGCCGACAGGGCGATATCGAGTTCAGCGTTACGGGCAGCGCCAATATCGCCGACGTTACCGTCGAGGAGATGGATATTTTCAGCATCACCTCTAACCCCGGCATCGTCAGCCCCGCCTATGATATCTACAGCGACCACGACTTTGATACTGCGGAGCTGACCTTTACCGTTGACCCCGCAAAGGCGGGCAGCGATACCGAGCTCACCATCCTCCGCTTCGACCCCGATACCCATACCTACGAAAAGATCGACTCCGCCTACGACAAGAGCGCAAAGACCGTCAAGGGCACCGTCAGCGGCAAGGGCACCTACGTCGTCGGCATCGCCGCAAGAGTCAACGAGGAGCAGGCCACAAGGATAGCCTTTCTGGTGGATAACTCGGGCTCTATGTACGCCGAGTACAGCGGCAACGACGTGGACTTCAAGCGCGTTGACTTCGCAAAGGACCTCATCGCCAAGCTGGAGGGCGACTATTCCTTCAGCGTTGCAAAATTCACCGCCGACTATACCCTGCTCTCGGGCTTTACAAACGACACCGCAAAGCTTAACAAGGCTCTGGACAGCATCAAGACCGACGAGGAGACCTTTAACGGCACCCACAGCCAGTCCGCCATCGAGAACTGCCTTGCGGAGTTCGCAAAGGATACCTCTAAGGACTACAGAGATATAATCGTTATGCTCACCGACGGCGAGAGCGACGAGGAGAACGGCAAGAGCCTCGACGAGCTGGTGGCAGACGCCAAGGCACAGGATACCATCATCCTGACCGTTGGCCTTGGAAAGGACACCGACCGCGAGTGGCTGCAGGGCTTGGCCTATGAGACCGAGGGCAAGTATTTCTCCGCCGCAGACGCCGACGCCCTTACTCAGGTCTACGAGCAGATAGCCACCACCCTCAACTACAACGAGATCAAGTATTCCGACTCCGACGACAAGATACAGGGCTATCTGGTCTACGACACGGGCTTCCGCCCCGAGAACAACGGCTTTACCTTCAAGAACTTCCGCACCTCTACCTGCGCCTCTGTGGACTTTGGTATGGCGGTGATGGCAAGAGACTGGTACATCGGCCAGCTGTCGCCCTCTCTGGGGGCTATCTCCCCTGCCGACCAGAGCAGCCAGAAGTATGACGCCGCAGGCTATGACTTCAAGAGCACCGATATCGAGGAGCTCTACAACAGCGGCGCTGCCCTTAAAAAGATACTCCCCACGGCCCTTGTGGGCAACTTCGGGGACGTTAAGTATTACCTTGACTTCAAGAGCAGCGGCGACACCCTGAAGGTGGAAAAGAACAAGCGCAACGAGGCCGAGAGCGCAGGCTGGGCCGTAACAAGATACCCCATCGACAGCACCGCCATCGACTGGAAATACGTTGAGCTGCTCTCCCTTGACATCGCGGGCTCGCTGGACAGGATCTCCACCTTCTACAACAAGACCGAGGCCCAGCTCTATTCCGCACTCTACAGGCTCAACGCCCTGCAGTGGGACGACGCTAATGAGGAGTTCAACCTTAACGGCGGCAACGAGGGCTTTGAAAGGCTGAAGGGCCTGCTGGCTCAGGGCATCCCCGTGGTCACCACCATCGACGACACCCACACCGTCAACGTCATCTCCCTGATACAGGATTCCTCCAACCACCGCAGCTACATAATGCAGGTCTACGACAACAACTATCCCGACAAGATCAAGGAGATCTACCTGACCAAATCCCCCATCGGTTCCTACACCATCTCGGACGGCAAGGCCACCCTTGACTCCACCACCTACGAGTACAGCGCCACCTACGAGGGCAAGCAGGTGGGACTTGAATTCTCGGATGTTAAGACCCACTGAGAAATATGGCAATATGAAAAAAGCGGAGAGCGAGCCTCTTCGCTTTTTTTGTCCCCCGAATGATAACGTTTTCTGTGCAGGGTGCATAAAAATTTTATGATACTTTTGTGCAGGATTTTTTTGCCTTTTTGCGGAAATTTTCGCAAAGGCCTTGATTTTGTGGCTGAAACCTGTTATAATGTATTTTGAGGGAGCGTATGACTTCCCGTGTTAAATCTGAATATGGAGGATATGAAAATGAAAGTTTCTAAGCTTTTTGCAGGAATGTCCGCACTGGCTCTGGCTGCTTCTATGGCAGTAGTTGCTTCTGCTGATTTTGAGGTTCCCGCAGACTACTACAAGGATCTGGGCGACAATGCCGAGGTATTCTTCCTTCTGGGCGACGAGTCCAAGGGTGAGAACGGCCCCTTCAATGACAAGGGCGCTGACCTTGCTAATGTAACTGCTGTTAAATTCACCATCCAGCTGGACGAGGCAGAGGCCAGCAACCCCGAGACATGGATCGGCGGCGCTGTTGGCTTCAACTCCGATTCTACAGGCTGGGAGGGTCACGAGTGGACCACCGACGACCGCAACGCTTCTATCAAGGAGAACGAGGGCGAGGCCAAGATGAAGGAGCTCTCTCTGACAAAGGTTTCCGACGGCATTTATGAAGTCACCTTTGCAAGAGACGACGGCACTGCAATCTTTGAGGATGACGAAAGCTATGCTCAGGTATGGAAGCATGACTATGGCACCAAGAATTCCAAGCTTCTCAAGGTAACTCTTATCGGCGTTGGTGACGACGCTCCCGCCGAGACTCCTGCTGAGACACCAGCAGAAACTCCCGCTGAGACTCCCGCAGAGACCCCTGCCGAGACTCCTGCTACTCCCGCTACCCCTGCTACTCCCGCCCCCAGCACCGACACTCCCGCTGACGGCGCTAACACTGAGGCTGGCTCTGCCGCAGGCATTGCCCTGGCCGGTCTTGCCGTTGCCGGCGCTGCTTTCGTAGCTACCAAGAGAAAGTAAAAAACACTTAAACAGCCCTGCCCTTCGCAGGGCTGTTATTTTATACAAAGTGCATAAGTAACCCGTTTACAATTTGTGCAAATAGGCTATTGTAAATGCTTTGGAATTTTGTTATACTTATTATAAGTATTAGCGTACTTAATTTTTGTTCAAAATAACAGTATGGAGGAGATCATTATGAAAATGTCAAGAATCTTTGCTGGAATGTCTGCTCTCGCTATTGCAGCAACATCCGTGATCGTTGCTTCCGCAGAGTCTACCGTTCCTGCAAAAAAGCACTACACCTACACTGCTAAGATCAGCGACCTGGTTGCACAGGAGTACATCACTCCCGGCGAGGCTGACGAGAACGGCGTTTACAACATCGGCTTCAACATTCAGTTCGGTCACTTCGAGGAAGGCACCTTCACCGCTAAGGTAAAGGGCGCAAAGCTCTTCGAGACCACTATCGTTGACGATGCTATCACCGCAGGCGATGCTACTACCGAGACATTCCTTGGCGTTGCTAAGGACTGGGGCAACAACATTGCTAACTGCCTTGCTGACAATCAGACTACAGGCGGCAAGTGGAACGGCGCTTGGATCCAGTTCTACTGCTCCGATTACAGCGATGCTGAGCTTACTATCGATGTTGACCTCACTGATGCAGATATCGAAGAGATGGATCCCGAGGACGAGAAGTTCGCCGGCTGGACCATTCTGAGAGTTGCTTACACTCAGGACGATACAACCGCTACTATAATCCAGAAGGACGCTGCCGAGGCTGACGAAGGAGCTGCTCCCGCAGAGACTCCTGCCGAGACACCCGCAGAGACCCCCGCTGAGACTCCTGCCGAGACTCCCGCTGAGACTCCTGCTGCTACACCCGCTACTCCCGCTCCCAGCACTGACACTCCCGCAGAGGGTGGCAACACCGAGGCCGGTGCTGCTGCCGGTATCGCTCTTGCAGGTCTTGCAGTTGCAGGCGCTGCTCTCGTAGCTACCAAGAAGAGATAATAGACTCTCTTAACAAAACACATTCGCAGCTCTGCTTCGGCAGGGCTGCTTTTGTTTAATATTCTTTTATCCGGCAATATTTTCATTTGCCCAACTTTTGGCTTTTTTACCTTTCTTTTCGTTATTTTGAACGAAATTGAAAACGATTTCTGAACGTATTGCACAAAACACTTTTTATTTTTTGTCTAATATATATATTGAAAATGTTAAATTATTATGCTATAATACTTATGTAAATTCTGTATAGCCCGCTTTTTCGGGCAAACATTATGGAGGTTATTGAAATGAAGAAATTACTTGCTTCTGCGCTGGCTGTTCTGATGGCAGGCGCAATGCTCACAGGCTGCGGTGATTCCGATTCTTCTGCCGCAGAGACCACCACCACCACCACCACCAAGGGCGGCGACGCTGCTGTTGAGGAGTCCACTGAGGATAGCGCAGATGTTCCCGCAGAGGACAGCAAGGAAGAAGAGGGCGGCGACGACAAGGACGTTCCCGTTTACGACGCTGCTGCTACCGAGTCTGTTATCATCAACGAGGATTCCGACACAGGCGCTTGGGCTAACTGCTTTGGCGGAAGCTACATCGACTATCACACCCTTCCCAGAGACACCGACCTTCACTTCACCGTTGAAGTTAAGCTTTCCGATACCTTCATTGGTATGATGGAGGCTGACATCCTCAATGGCGACGAGCAGATCGGTCTTGCTCCTACTTCCATGGACGCTGTTACAGGCTGGAAGCACCTTGGCGAAGAGGTCAACTATGTTGACGGCGACTTCCCCATCGGCAACAAGCTGAAGGCACTGGACGGCTACAACGACGGCACCTACATGGTAAAGGCTAAG
>JAFVAN010000017.1 GCA_017480485.1 Ruminococcus sp.
ATAGACGATTACTTCATTTCCATCATTTAACAGCAAAATGTGCATTTTGTCCGCACGTTTGTCCGCACGATTTTCATAAACCGCGCAGATGCGAGGATTTCGTCAAATGATTTTTCTTCGAATCCCTCCTTCTCCGCCAAAGCTAAAAGCCCAATATTGCGTATTTTGCGTAATATCGGGCTTTTTATGGTATTTGGCATAAAATAAAAATTACGCATTATGTATAAACAATACCTGTTTTTTATAAAAACTGGACTCGAAAACTGGACACGTCCGGACAACGAAAGAGCCACCGATCACTCGGCAGCTCTTTTGTTGTGTAGCCCCTTTATTACTTATACTGCTCAATAGCCTTTGCCGATCTAGTTACTTTCTTTGTAGGCATTATTAAATCCCCCCCAAAAAAACTCCTAATCAGATAGTCCGTAGTTGTGTTGAACATTTGCGCCGTGCACCGAGGCCGCACAGGAGGGCATATGAAATACTTTGAATTCGGAAGGGAAAACAAGACCACTCTGCTGCTGCTGCACGGAGCGGACACCACTTGGCAGCTTAGCTTTCAGCCCTTTATTGATGCTGCAAAAAGTAAATACCACATCATTGCCGTGGCAGAGGACGGCTTTAATCCCGATGAGCCCGAGGTCGATGCGATCAGTGTGATCGACGAGGCACAAAAAATAGCCGAATATCTTGTGGAGAATTTTGACGGAAGGGTGGATATCATCCTCGGCGAGTCCCTTGGCGGGATGATAATGACCGAGCTGCTGCTTGACTCGCGCATAAGCGTCCGCACGGCCATTGCCGACGGCTTCACGATCCTTGAATACCCCCGATTCAGGCACGACCTGCCAAAAAGGCTTTTTGCATCCTTGATAGCAGGCCTCGAGCGTTTTGCCTTTAGGCACACCCGCCTGTTCGGCAGGATACTCGGCGAGGACGTCGGCTCGATGCTTTACAAGGATGCTTCAAAACAGACCCTCTTCGCCTTGGAATATTCCATGATGCCGTACCGCTACAAGCTGGAGGCGTTCAACAGGGCAGATACCTATCTCTGGCACGGAGAGAAGGAGCCGGGCCTGAGGCACGTCCTGAAAAAGGTAGATCGCACAAAGTATCACTTCGTCCACAGGGTATTTTTGAACAGGGGCCACGGCTCGCTGCTTCGGGAGCCAAGGCGGCTGCTGTACGAGGTGGACCGTGCCTTCAAGGGCTATAAGGGCAGGTCAAAAACAAAATAAAAACGCCTCGGGTCAGATGGATAATTTCACCTGCTTTTCATATTTGATTAAAGTCTGTTTAAGGTAGGGGGAATATAATAGGATCAGAAAAGGAGAGCGGCGCTCTTCAAACCGAAAGGGGAACGATCCTATGAAAAACACTACCAAAAGATCTATAATAACAATAGCAGTCATTTCGATGCTGGTGCTGGCGGCCTGCGGGAATGCCGAGGAAAGCAGCACTGCCGAGACAACGACTACCACAGCAGCCACAACGACCGCTGCCTCCTCCGAGGCGGAGACCGAGCAGACAACGACCACACAGGCCGCCGAGGAGGCCCCCGAGGAAACAGAGGCCGCCCCTGAGGCAGAGCCCGAGGCCGATGAAGAGAGCGAAGAGGCCGACACCGTTGACGCGGGCGTCTCGGACATCAAGATACTTGAGGCCGACGCCGACAACCCGGAGCTCACCTCGGGCAGCGCCACCGTCACCATCGGCAACAAGCAGATCGACTTAAGCGGGGCCTACATCATCGACGGCGTTAACGTTGAGCTCACGGGCGGCACCTACACAAGCTCCGAGAGCGACCAGAACGTGTTTCTGGTCATCAACGGCGGCTCGCTGAAAATATCCAATGCCGAGATCGTAAAGACGGGCGACGCCTCAACTAACGACTCCCAGCGCAGCGCCGATGTCTCGGACGACTACAATTTCTACGGGATAAATTCCGTCATTCTGGTGGTGGGCGAAGGCAGCACCGCAGAGCTCACCGACTGCACCATAACCTCTGATTGCAGCGGAGCAAACGCAGTCTTTGCCACAGCGGGCGGCGAGGCGGATGTCTCCAACGTTCAGATAACCACCACAGGCAATTCCTCCCGTGGAGTTTACGCCACCTACGAGGGCGTTATCAATGCGGACCACGTTGACATCACCACCGGCGGCGCCCACTGCGCCCCCATCGCCACCGACCGCGGCGGCGGATATGTGACGGTCACCAACTCCACTGTTCAGTGCTCGGGCGACGGCAGCCCCTGCATCTACTCCACAGGTGACATCACCGTCGAGAACGTGATAGGCGTTTCCACAGGCGCTCAGGCGGCGGTCATCGAGGGCAAGAACTCCATCACTATGACCGACTGCGACTTCACCGTCAGCGGCGGCAACAACGGCGTGATGCTTTATCAGAGTATGTCGGGAGACGCAGCCGACAGTGACGCCACCGCCAGCTGCTCCACCCTCACCATGAGCGGCACCACCATCCGCAACGGCACCGATGGGCCAATGTTCTACATCACCAACACCACCTCGGTGATAAACATAAACGGCGGCAACAGCCTTGAATGCCAAAACGGCCAGCTGGTAAGCGCCGCTACGGGCCGCTGGGGCTCCGATGGCAGCAACGGCGGCAGCCTCTCGCTGAACATCACAGGCGACAGCATCGCCGACAGCGTTTCGGCGGACGACATAAGCTCCGTTGCCGTAAACGTCCTTGACGGCGGTCAGTTCACGGGCGAGACCTCGGGAGAGGTCATGGTCGGATAAGGATGACCCATAATGAGCGAAAACGGTACCTCACCCCCTGCGGGATGAGGTACCGTTTTTTTGTCGTAATTCGCTTACCGAAGTTCTATCACCATCGGCCCGAAGCTGCCGCAAAGGGGCACACGGTATTTGTCCATAAGCTTTGGCCCGCAGGAGTTGGAGCCCACGCCCGCCATCGCAAAGTCTGCGCAAAGCACCGTGAAGCTGCTCTTTTCCAGCTCGTGACGGTGGCCCTTGGAGGCAAGCTCCTCTTGGGTGTACTCGCTTACGCTGAAGGAAAAGCCGCCCTCGCTGCTTACCCTGAGCTCCGCCGAGCCGTCGGTGAGGGTCAGGTGCCTCGTTCCCCAGTGAGAGGAGTTCTCCTGTGGGCGGATGTAGGGCTCGTACTGATCGCCGACCTTGGAGGAGAAGCTGCCAAGGCGGCAGGCTTGGTGCTTGTCGCTGTAGCTCTCGGTGGGGCCGTAGCCGTACCAGCATAGGCCGTCGAAGCTCCTGTCCAGAAACAGCCGCAGCCCGAACCTCGGCAGCAGCTCCACCTTGTTGCTGTCGGTGTCCAGCTCCGCCGAGATGCTCAGCCTGCCGTCGCCGTATATGCGGTACTCGGCCTTTACTCGGGCAAAGGGCCTGAAACAGCTGCGGCCGTAGCCCGTTTCGGCCCGAATGACGGCGCACCCCTCTTCAAGGGCGGCGGAGGTCTCGTAGACCTTCACGTCGTGGTCGTTCAGATAGGCCCGCTGCCAGTCCCAGTGCATTGTGTCGTTGTCGGTGGGGGCGCGGTAGAAATTGAAGGCCATGGGCCGCTGCAGCAGCTCTTTGCCGTTTTTTGAAATGGAGCAGAACTCACCGCGCCTGCGGTCAAAGACGAAGCGCAGGCCCTCGACCTCTGCCGTGAAGCTAAGGGGCTCCTCGGAGAGCGCGGGCAGGGAGGCGGCAGCGGGGAGCTCTCGGGCCTTGCCCTCGCAGAGCTTTATCTGGTCAAAGCCCACCTGACGGCCCGTTTGCTTGTCCGTGAAGACAAAGCAGATGCAGGTCTCCCGCTCAAACTCGGCGGCGGCCTCGGGAACGGTGACGGAGCACCTGCCCTCGGCGGGGAGGGTGAACTCCACCTTGCCCTCACTTAAAAGGCCATTTTCGTCCGTGATCTCATATCGGCAGTCAAGGAGCTCGTGGGCGGCGGTGAAGTGCAGGATGCTCTCGAACACAAAGCTGCCGTCCTCGGCACGGCTGACCCTTACGGGGCGGTAGACCTGGCTGACCTCCAGCAGGCCCGTGTGGGGCGTCCTGTCGGGATAAACAAGACCGTCGCAGCAGAAGTTGCCGTCATGGGGCGACTCGCCGAAGTCTCCGCCGTAGCCGTATTTTACCTCTCCGTCCTCTGTCTTGCCAAGTGGCAGGGCGTGGTCGCACCACTCCCACACAAGGCCCCCCATGAACCTCTCCGAGCTCATGAAGGTATCGTAATAGTCCTCCATGTCCCCCGAGCTGTTGCCCATGGCGTGGCAGTATTCGCAAAGCAGCAGCGGCCGCTTTTCATTTTCGTTTTTAAGATATTCTTTCATCCCTTCGATGGACATATACATCTCCGAGACCATGTCGAGGATGTCGTCGGGGGTGTCGTCAAGGCGGTGAGTGCTCTCGTAGTGGACGGGGCGGGAAGTGTCCAATTTTTTGACCAGTTCTGCACCCCTCCTGAAATTCTCGCCCCAGCCGCTCTCGTTGCCGAGGGACCACATAACGACGCAGGGACGGTTAACATCCCGCTTTACAAGCAGCTCGTGGCGGTGCTTGATGGCGGTCTCAAACCGCTTGTCTCCCGCAATAAGGGCAATGCCGTTGTAGTTGCCCTCTCTGTCCCAGCGGAAGTTCTGATATTCGTTGACGCAGCCGTGGCTCTCGATGTCTGCCTCGTCAATGACGTAAAGGCCGTACTCATCGCAGAGCTGGTAGAATCGTGGGGCATTGGGGTAGTGGGAGGTGCGGACGGAATTTATGTTGTGGGCCTTCATAAGCTCAAGGTCTCGGCGCATCTTGGCTTCATCGGCGTAATAGCCCGTGTCGGGGTAGCTGTCGTGGCGGTTTACGCCCAGCAGCTTTATCTTCTTGCCGTTGAAGAGGTAGACCCCGTCCCGTATCTCCGTGGTGCGGAAGCCCACCCGCTCGGCTATCACCTCTCCCGCCGCCCGGATGATGAGGGTGTAAAGATAGGGCCTCTCGGCGCTCCAAAGCTTCGGCTCCTCTATCTCGGCGGTGAAGCGCTGGCCCTCCTGCACGGTGGCCGAGAGCAGGAGCGTATCATTGTCATAGAGCCCGATCTCCGCAGCGGCGCCCTTTGGCTCAAAGGAGAAGCCTCCCTGCATATCGGCGGTAATGCGGTAGTCCTCCAGACGCTCCCTTGGCCGCGAGAGCATATAAACATCCCGGAAGATGCCCGAGAGGCGGAACTTGTCCTGATCCTCAAGGTAGGTGCCGTCGCACCATTTGAGCACCGCACAGACGATCTCGTTCTCGCCCTCCTGCAGCAGGTCGGTGATGTCGAACTCGCTCAGCCTGTGGCTCACCTGTGTGTAGCCCGCCAGAGCGCCGTTTATGTAGAGGTACATACAGCTGTCCACGCCCTCGAACACCAATATCCGCCGCAGGTCGTCAGGGGAGTAAGTGTACGTTTTTTTGTACACGCCCACAGGAACATCGTCGGGGACGAAGGGCGGGTCGAAGGGGATGACGTAGTTCACGTTTGAATACTGGGGGCGGTCGTAGCCGTGCAGCTGCCAGTTGGAGGGCACAGGGATGGTCCTCTCGAAGCTCATGGCCGTGAAGTCGTCGGGCAGGTCGATGATGCTTTCAAAGTAGGCAAACCCCCACAGGCCGTTCAGCAGCTCGAGGCGGCCGGAGGCCGTGCGGTTCTCTGCGGGCTGCTGTCCCTCTGCAAAGGGGATGTAGTATGCCCGGGGCTCCAGCAGCCCGAGGCCCAGTGCCTCGGTGTCCTCGTGCAGGGTCATAAGGCTCTTGGGCGAGCCCTTTTCGGCGATGCGTGAAATGTCCATATGTATTCCTCCCTTGAGATGATCGTTTTATGATATCATATCACATATCCCGCCCTTTTGCAAGAGTGTGGAGAAAAAAACCTCAGGGGTCGAAATTCTTTTTAATTATGCTTTACTTTTTTAACAAAGTATGATATAATTATATCTGTATATAAATACAGCCCTGCGGGGCTTTGTGACAGGAAGATCAAGCCATGGCTGATGCTATTACAAGAAAGAAAAAAAGAAAAAAATATCTTAAGCTCGGGAAAAACAGGTGGTGGCTCTCCATCCTGCTGTTCCTGCTGGTCTCGGCGGTCTCGGCGCTGCTGCTGCTGTTCTTTGTCGGCACGGTGCTTTTTTTCACCGTTGATACGGGGATCGTGAACGAGTACGAGGAAAAGCAGGTGCTCATCAGGCTGGCAAAGCGGGGCCTGGCGGGAGAGAGCGACCCCTATGCCGTTTTTGACGAGGCGGGCATGACCTACTTCATCAAGGACAAGGATGGCAACATCGTCCACTCCTTTGGCGAAAACACCTGCGGTGAGAGCGGAGAGACCTACTTCCTTGATCTTGACTCGCTTATGGATGAGAACGGGGAGAGCGTGCTTGACGACAAGGGCGAGCCCGTGGCCTCAGAGAAAAGTACCTCCATCATCCTGCACCCCGACACCGAAGACCCTGTCCTCGCGGGAGACGATGGCGGCGGCATATCTATCGGGTTCCAGGAGCTGCTGAAAAGGACCTTCAAAATATTCTATAACACCGCTGGAGAGGATACCCTTGACGAAAGTGTGCGCATGGAGCTGCCTATCTGGGAGGAGCTGGAGCTGGAGGACGGCAGCAGGCTTTTCTTCAGGGCCGTTATCTCCCTGAAGGACACCGACCTTGTGCTGTTCGTGCTGATGTTTTTGAGCGCGGCGCTGATCTTTGCCATCGTGTTCATCATAATGATAATCAATGCCATCACCTCGGCCGTGCACCAGCGGAAGGTCAATAAGCTGTTCTTCACCGATATGCAGACCAAGGGCCGCAACTGGATGTGGTTCATCTTCCGCTCCGAGCAGACCCTGAGGAAGATAAGGAACGCCAAAAAGACCTACGCCCTTATTGATCTGGAGCTCACGGGCTACAGGCGCTACTGCATCTGTCATTCCCTTGACGACGGCGAGGCGAGGCTCACCGAGACCCATCAGGCCCTGAACACCATGGTGACCAAAAAGGAGCTCTGCGCCCACAGCGCCGAGGACCGCTTTGCCCTGCTGCTGAACTACACCGACGTTGATGCCCTTGATAAGAGGATAAACGCCATGCTCTCGGGCCTTGGCTCAGTGGGCGGCGCCCACAGCTTTGTGTTCCACGCGGGTGTCTTCCTGATCGAGAAGTCCCGGGGCGGCGGCCTCTTCGGAAGGCGGAAGTATGTTGACATCGAGAGCGACTACAACAACGCCTGCAATGCCCGCGCCACTCTCGACAGCCGCAGCGAGTCCGCGGCAGCCTGGTTCGACGACAAGCTGGTGGAGGACCAGAGGTGGGAGGATACCGTTACAGAGCTGCAGCAGCGGGCCCTTGCCAACGAGGAATTCATAGTCTACTACCAGCCGAAATATGATCCCCGCACAGGGGAGCTCCGAGGCGCCGAGGCACTTATCCGCTGGCAGTCCCCCGAGTACGGCTTCATCACCCCCTATAAATTTATCCCCATCTTCGAGAAGAATGGCTTTATCACCGAGATCGACCACTATATGATAAGCCACGTTGCCCGCGACCAGCGCCGCTGGCTGGATATGGGCTATAAGTGCGTGCCTGTGTCCGTAAATGTCTCCCGCGCCCACTTCATCGAGCCGGACCTGGCCGAGCAGATACGCGACATGATCGACAACTACGGCACCCCCCACGAGCTCATTGAGATCGAGCTTACCGAGAGCGCCTTCTTCGACGACAAGAACGCCATGATTCACACCATCACAAAGCTTAAGGAATACGGCTTCGCGGTGTCTATGGACGACTTCGGCTCTGGCTATTCCTCCCTTAATTCTCTGAAGGATATGCCTCTGGACGTGCTGAAGCTGGATGCCGAGTTCTTCCGGGGAGAGGCCGCAGGCACCGACCGCGGCGAGATAGTCGTCTCCGAGGCCATCAAGCTTGCGAAGAGCCTGAATATGCGCACCGTCGCCGAGGGCGTTGAGATCAAGGACCAGGTGGACTTCCTTGCCACTCAGGGCTGCGATATGATACAGGGCTATTACTTCGCCAAGCCCATGCCCGGCAGCGAGTACGAGGAGAAAATGAAAAACGGCAAGGCTGACGCCGCTGTCGGAGAGGCGTAAAAGGGCTTCCCCGCAGCTTCTCTTTGGTGCAAAGTTTTCATAGACGACCACTTGGGTCATGGTAGAGTCACCGTATCGCGAGGGAGCCCCTGCACATTACACC
Organism: Ruminococcus sp.; assembly: GCA_017480485.1. The sequence goes on from JAFVAN010000017.1 coordinate 8,220, forward strand.
GTTGTAAACGAGCTTGCGAGTGCTCACGCGACCTGCGCCGTGCGCGCTAACACTTGACTTCACTGCCAATATATGTTATAATTTAACCGACCTAATTATTAGCCGAGCGAAGGATGCGGCGGAAAGGTTTTCCCCGCCGTCGGCTCTCATTACAAAAAGGAGGTATCATCATGGGCTTATTCTCTAAGCTTCTTGGCGGCGGCGCCGAGAAGGCAGCAAAGGACCTTTTCAACGAGTTCTGGAAGGAGGCGGGCGGCCAGCCTGTCCCCGAGGACGGCCCCTCCCAGCCCCAGCAGAGCGCTCCCGCTCAGCAGGCAGCCCCTGCACAGCCTGCTCCCGCAGGACCCTCGGGCTTTTCCTGGGGCCCCACGATGCCCGACGAGGAGAACCAGTTCTCCTTCGGCGGCGCCTATCACGAGTATTTCGAGCAGATCTACCGCGCAGAATTTCCCGCCTATCAGCTGGACAAGCGGTTCTCTCCCAACGGCAACGCCACGGTGTTCACCTTCACAAGGGACGGCAGAAAGGCCCTTGTGGTGGAGCTCATCTCCGAGAGGAGCAACCCCTATAAGGTAAGGCGCGACTGCCAGAAGGAGGGCGTGGCCTACCTGCGCTTCTACTACGACCACCACGGCTGGTGGAACACCAGAAGATATGTGGTAGAGCGCACAGGCAGAGCCTTGGGCTGATAAGGCCAGTACAACGATATAAAAGCAGAAAGAGAACGCTTTGCGCCTGCGGCGGATCAGGCACAGGCCCCGAAACGGCTTCGCAGGCAGCCGCCTGTGTACGGTCTCGTACATCCAAGAATTTTCTTGGATTTAATTTCTTCTCTTTCTGCTTTTATTATGCTTTGATGCAGGCGGAAGTCCCCCCCGCCGCAGGCGGCAGGGGCATATATACCCGCCCCGTGAACGGGGGGCTTTCGAGCCTTATGAAGGGAGGCAGAGGTATGTCGCTGCTTGACAGGCTCTCACAGGAGAGCGAGTGGCAGAGCTTTATTGAATACAAGTCCCGGCTGACAGCCAACAAGGGCTTTGTCAGGGAGCTTTGCGCCTTTGCGGAGAGCCGCGGCTATCTGCCTGTCTGCGAGGCCATTGAGGCGGGCGGCCCCTACCCCCTGCCCAAGCGGGCCGTCATCAGCAAAATGAGCTCGCAAAAGAAGCGGGTGGTCTATACCTACCCCGAGGACTGGAATACGGTGCTAAAGCTCCTGACCTACCTGATGATTAGAAAACACGACGGCCTCTTTGCCGAGGGATTATATTCCTTTCGGGCGGGGCGCACTGCCAAGGACGCCGTCCGCCGCCTGACCCGCACCCGAGGCATATGGGATATGTGGTCATATAAGGTGGATGTCAGCAACTATTTCAACTCCGTTCCCACCGAGCGTCTGGTGCCGATGCTGGAGGGCGCCCTCTCGGACGACCCGAGGCTCACGGCCCTGCTGCGCGCCCTGCTGGAGGAGCCCTTTGTCCTCAGCGGGGGAGAGAGGATAAGGGAGGACAAGGGCATTATGGCGGGCACGCCCCTTTCTGCCTTTTATGCCAACCTCTACCTCTCGAAGCTGGACAGGCATTTTACAGAGCTCGGGGTGCCTTATGCCCGCTACTCGGATGATATCATCGTCTTCGGCAGGACCCGACAGGAGGCGGAGGCATATGCGGACTTTATCCGCGGCTTTCTCTCGGAGAGGGGCCTCAGTGTCAACCCCGAGAAGGAGAGCTTCACCGCCCCGGGGGAGAGCTGGTGCTTTCTGGGCTTTATCTGCGGGCGGGAAAAGATCGACATCGCCCCCGCCACGGTGAAGAAGCTAAAGCAGAAAATGCGCCGCAAGGCCCGTGCCCTTGCCCGCTGGAGCGCCCGCACAGGCGCAGGGGGCGAGAAGGCAGCCGCAGCCTTCATCCGCATCTTTGACCGCAAGCTGCTGCAAAGCCCACAGGACAACGACCTCAGCTGGAGCTGCTGGTTCTTCTCCGTCATCACCACCGCCGACACCCTGCGGGAGCTGGACCGCTATGCTCGGGACTGCGTGCGGTTCCTTATCACAGGCAAGCGGACCAAGGCCCGCTACAGCGCCCGATATCAGGACCTCAAGGCCCTCGGCCTCCGCAGTCTGGTGAATGCCTATTATTCGGATCGTTCTTAAGATCCCCGCTCTTATCAGGGCATTTTCGCACACTGATATATAAAAGTCTTGCAATATATCCTCAGCTGTGATATAATTGATTTAATTACATTATCCTCGCGAAAGGAGAGACCTCGGTGTTTGACAGAAGGGCGGCAAAGGCAGCAGCTAAGCAAAGCCTCCGCAAGCATTATCTGCTGTTTGTGTTCGTGTGTCTTGTGACTGCGTTCTTTGACCTTAAATATAGTATAGATACCATCTCGGCAACCATGACCCTTGGCGGGCAGAACGGGAGAGAGATAGCCCAAACCGTCTCCGCAGGCGCCGACACGGGCGACGTTTTATATGAGTTCGCGGCAGGCAATATCGGCGTGTATATCGACGGCGAGACCATCACCAGCAATATGGAGGAGGCCCAGGCCCAGTACGAGCGCAACAAGGAGAACAGCGTAAAGATCGGCTTCGTTGAGCTGGCCATGAAGGACGGCGAGTTCGCAAAGCTTGCCAATATGCTCACCACGGGCTCATACATGAACGTTATCTTTGGGGGCATACGCTCGGTGGTGCGCTCTGACAGGGCGGCTCTTACCGTGCTTATAATAACGAGTATACTGCTTCGGCTCTTTATCTCTTATTTCATTTTCAACGTCTTCGTGGTCATAATGGCCCGCATCTTCCTTGAGGGGCGCACCTATGAAAAGATCCAGCCCCGAAGCTTTTTCATGCTCATCCGCGTAAGGCGCTGGGGCAGGGCAGCCTGGACGCTCATCCTCCGCCAGCTGTACATGATGCTCTGGTCCCTGACGATCGTGGGAGGCGTGATAAAATATTTCTCCTACTACCTTGTGCCCTACATAATCGCCGAGAACCCGGACCTGACCGCAAAGCAGGCCATCACCCTTTCCCGCAGGCTGATGAACGGCCATAAATTCGAGTGCTTCAAGCTGATTCTCTCCTTCATCCTCTGGGATATCGGTGGGAGCGCGACGGGAGACCTGCTCAATGTTTTCTTCGTCAGCCCCTATAAGGAGGCCGTGTATACCGAGTTCTACGTTCACCTGAGGCAGCAGGCCAAGGAGAAGGGCATCGAGGGCGCAGAGCTTCTGAACGACGAGTACCTCTACCGCAAGGCGGAGCAGGAGGTGCTGGACGAGGCCTATGATGACATCGAGAAGCTAAGGACCGAGGCTGAGGCCTTCACCGACAGGTACACAGGCTTCCGAGCCTTCCTCTCCGAGTTCTTCGGCATCGTGCCGGTATATACAAAGCGCACCGAGGCCATCGACCGAAACGAGGTAAAGAAGATCAGGATCGCCCACTACATCGACGTTATCGAGGGCAGGACCTACCCCGGGCGGCTCTTCACCATCCCCGAGGAAAAGAAGCGCTCCCGCTTGGAGACCATCTTCTATACCCGCAGCTATTCCCTCACCTCCATCGTGCTGATGTTCTTTATCTGCTGCTTCATCGGCTGGGCCTGGGAGCTTATCTACAAGTTTGTCGAGGTGGGCGAGCTTGTGAACCGCGGCTTCATGCACGGCCCGTGGCTGCCCATCTACGGCTGCGGCGGCCTGCTGATACTCATCCTGCTCAAAAAATTCCGCAAGTACCCGATAGTGGAGTTCTTCGCGGCGGTGGTCCTCTGCGGCGTGGTGGAGTATTTCACGGCCTACTACCTTGAAATGACCCACGACGGCCAGAAGTGGTGGGACTACAGCGGCTACTTCCTGAACATCAACGGCCGCGTCTGCGCCGAGGGCCTGCTGGTCTTCGGTATCGGCGGGGTGGCCTTTGTGTACTTTGGGGCGCCGATGCTTGACAACCTGCTGCGGCGGCTGAGGCTGCACTACGCCCTGCCTGTGTGCATTGCGCTGGTGACGGTGTTCTTTATGGACCTTGGCTATTCAAAGCGCAGCCCCAATCAGGGCAAGGGCATCACGGACTATCAGGTGCAGACCGCGGAGACAGAAGCGTCCGAGACTCAATGAATAGTGAATAACGAATAGAGAATAATGAATAATTAAGGTATCGCCTGCGGCGATGATTTTAAAAATTTTAATCGTCCGCGAAGCGGACACCTTCATTGTTCATTATTCTTTTTTCATTATTCATTATTCTTTTTTTATGTATCAAAAGCGCACAGAAAGCGGCGAATATTTTTTTTCAAATTTGGGAAAAAATATTTGAAAAAGGTATTGACAAATCGGGAAAAAGGGTATAAACTATAATTAGCACTCGGGAAGGCTGAGTGCTAACACTCAAAAACAGAAAGTGCTAACGAGAGGAGAGAGGGTCCTATGGACGGCCGCAAGCTGAAAATTCTCACAGCCGTAGTCGATGAATATATTATCACGGGCGAGCCTGTGGGCTCCAAGGCGATAATGAGCCACGTCAAGGCCTCCTCCGCTACCATCCGCAACGAGATGGCAGAGCTTGAAAAGCAGGGCTACCTTGAGCAGCCCCACACCTCGGCGGGCAGAGTGCCCACCTATGCGGGGTTCAGGCTCTATGTTGACAGCCTGATGGAAACAAACCCCCTCTCCGAGGAGGAGAAAAGCAGGCTGGACGCCATGATACCCCGAGACGCAGTGACCGAGGAGGAGCTTGTGAACTCGGCCTCCATGGCCCTTGCAGAGCTTACAAAGTGCGCGTCGGTGGTGGCCACCTCAACTCCTAAGTTCTCAATGATCTCCAAGGTGGAGGTCATCCCCACGGGCAAGCGGATGTACGTTATCCTGATGATAACCTCCAGCGGCGCCATCAAAAACAAGGTGTGCAGGCTGGAATTCGACCTGACCCACGAGCAGCTGGAATTCTTCGACAACTATTTGCAGAAGAACCTTCAGGGCGTACCTCTGGAGGAGCTGAGCGACAAGAAGTTTGACGACCTTACCGCAGCCATGGGGGCCTACATGATGACTCTGGCGCCCCTGATGAACGAGCTGCTGCAGCTCTCAAAGGAGTTCACCTCCAGCGAGGTCTCGGTGACGGGAGCAAGAAACCTGCTCACCTGCAAGGACTTCGATCAGGGCGAGATAATAAGCTTTCTGGACAACAAAAAAGGCATGATGCGGTTCGTTGACGAGACCTTCAGCGGGCTGCAGGTAATGTTCTCGCCGGAGAGCGAGGGCTTTGTAATAAGCAATTCGTCGCTGATAGCCGCCCCCTTCAGCAAGGACGGCAGACAGGTCGGCACCCTTGGGCTGCTGGGGCCAATGAGGCTCGATTATGCGAAGTTCATCCCGTATATCGAGTATTTCTCCCAGAAGCTCACCGAGCTGCTGACGGACGACATCGGCGAAGAGGAAAATAACGATTAGAGAAAGGGAGGCGCAGACAAGTGACACAGGAGGAAAACGAAAAGCCTGTAACGCAGGAGGAAGAAAAGACCGAAGCGGAGCAGGAAGCTCCCGAGCAGGAGCAGCCTGTTTCAGACAACGCCGAAGAAAATAAAGAGGAGGCAGAACAGGAGCAAGAAGACAACAAGCCCACCGAGGAGGAAAAGCTCAGGGCTCAGCTGGAGGAGCAGAACGACAAATATCTGCGGCTGATGGCGGAGTACGACAATTTCAGGAAGCGCTCGGCAAAGGAGCGGCTGGAGCTTTCGGCGACAGTCAAGGGCGACACGGTGGCGGAGATACTTCCGCTGATAGACAACTTTGAGCGCGCCCTCCGGACCGAGACCGCTGACACCGCCTATAAATCCGGCGTCGAGATGATCTTCAAGCAGTTCTCGGATATGCTGACAAAGCTGGGAGTCGAGGTCATCGACCCCACGGGACAGGAATTTGACCCGAACATAGCAAACGCAGTCTCGCAGGTCGAGGACCCGGAGCTGGGCGAAAACATTGTAGCCCAGACCTTTAGCAAGGGCTACAAGATAGGCGAAAAGATCATAAGATATGCGATGGTAGCAGTCGCAAATCCATAGCGTTCAATGCACAATGCACAATGCACAATTTGGAGGCGAGGCATTTTGAATAACAATATCATTGTTGAAAAATCAAAAGCATTCGCAATCAGAATTGTGAAAATGTATCAGTATCTTACAAATGAGAAAAAAGAGTATGTGCTGTCTAAACAAGTATTACGAAGTGGTACGAGCATAGGTGCAAATGTGCATGAAGCTATCAGAGGACATACGAAAGCTGATTTCAGAGCGAAAATGAGTATCGCTCTGAAAGAAGCGAGTGAAACAGAGTATTGGTTAGAGATATTGCATGAAACGAAGTATCTTAATGATGAACAATATGAAGATATAAATCGAGATTGCAGTGAGCTAAATAAAATACTAATACAGATCGTGAAATCGTCAGGAGAACATGATCAAACCAAATAAGAATCATATAATAATTGTGCATTGTGCATTGTGCATTGTGCATTGTAATGAAAGGAAGAATGACTTATGGCAAAGGTAATCGGAATCGATCTCGGTACAACAAATTCCTGCGTGGCTGTCGTTGAGGGCGGCGAGGCAGTAGTTATCCCCAACAGCGAGGGTGCAAGAACGACACCTTCCGTTGTGGGCGTCTCCAAGACAGGCGACAGGCTCGTGGGCCAGGTTGCCAAGAGACAGGCAGTTACAAACTTCGACAACACAGTAATTTCCATCAAGAGACATATGGGCTCTGATTACAAGGCGCAGATGGGCGGCAAGACCTATACTCCTCAGGAGATCTCCGCTATGATACTCCAGAAGCTGAAGGCCGATGCAGAGGCTTACCTCGGCACCCCTGTTACAGACGCTGTTATCACCGTTCCTGCTTACTTCACCGACGCTCAGCGTCAGGCCACCAAGGACGCAGGCCAGATCGCGGGCCTCAATGTAAAGCGTATCATCAACGAGCCTACGGCCGCTGCCCTCTCCTACGGCATCGACAAGGAGGAGGACCAGAAGGTAATGGTCTATGACCTTGGCGGCGGTACCTTCGATGTTTCCATCATCGAGATGGGCGACGGCGTTACAGAGGTCCTTGCCACCGCAGGCAACAACCGTCTGGGCGGCGACGACTTCGACCAGCGCATCATTGACTGGATGATAAAGGAGTTCAAGCAGACCGAGGGCGTTGACCTCTCTAATGACAAGATGGCTATGCAGAGGCTCAAGGAGGCCGCCGAAAAGGCCAAGATCGAGCTCTCCAGCACACCCTCGTCCACGATCTCTCTGCCCTTCATCACCGCAGACGCCACAGGCCCCAAGCACCTTGAGATGACCCTGACTCAGGCCAAGTTCAACGAGATGACCGCAGATCTGGTAGAGGCCACCATGGGCCCCGTAAGACAGGCGCTCTCGGATTCCGGCCTCTCGGCCAGCGAGCTGCAGAAGGTCCTGATGGTAGGCGGTTCTTCGAGAATTCCCGCCGTTCAGGAGGCTGTTAAGAAGTTCATCGGCAAGGAGCCCTTCAAGGGCATCAACCCCGATGAGTGCGTAGCCCTCGGTGCTGCTTATCAGGGCGGCGTCCTCGGCGGCGACGTTAAGGAGGGCCTGCTGCTGCTGGATGTAACGCCTCTGTCCCTCGGCCTCGAGACCATGGGCGGCGTTTGCACGAAGATCATCGAGAGAAATACAACTATCCCCACCAAGAAGAGCCAGCTCTTCTCCACCGCCGCTGACAACCAGAGCGCTGTTGATATCAACGTTCTTCAGGGAGAGAGAGAGTTCGCAAAGGACAACAAGCAACTGGGTATGTTCCGTCTTGACGGCATTGCCCCCGCTCCCAGAGGCATCCCCCAGATCGAGGTAACGTTCGATATCGACGCCAACGGTATCGTTCATGTTTCCGCCAAGGACCTTGGCACAGGCAAGGAGCAGAACATCACCATCACTTCTTCCACCAATATGTCCAAGGAGGACATCGACAAGGCTGTTAAGGAGGCTGAGGCCTTCGCTGCCGAGGATGCGAAGAAGAAGGAAGAAGTAGACACCCGCAATCAGGCTGACCAGCTCTGCTTCCAGGTAGACAAGGCCCTGAACGAGTTCGGCGACAAGGTATCTGCCGATGAGAAGAGCAGGGTGCAGGCCAAGATCGAGGCCCTCAAGTCCGCACTCAACGGCAACAAGGGCGTAGAGGACATCAAGGCGGCCCAGAAGGAGCTTGAAAACGAGTTCCAGCCCATCGCCGCAAGGATATATCAGGAGGCAGCTCAGGCCCAGCAGGGCGCTCAGGGCGGCTTCGACCCCAACAACATGGGCGGCTTTGATCCCAACATGGGCGGCGCTCAGGGCGGACAGGGCGGCAATGACGACAACGTCATCGACGCCGACTTCACCGACGTTGACTGATAAACAAACATCCCCATTTGACCGCAGGGCATTCAATTTGCCCTGCGGTCTGCTGGGATTTACACATTTTGATAATTGAGCTGACAGTTGATGAGGGGCAGCACCGTCTGCGATCTGTCTGATGATGGGATGTAGGCGGAAAATGCACTCACCCCCCGTAGGGGTGAGGTGTATTTTCCGCACCTCTCCGAGCCGCCGCAGGCGGCGAGGAGCAAGGGCAGAGCATCGGTCATTACAGAGAGCCTTGAACGGGCGCCTGTCATCGGCTGCAAAGGAGAATGCTTATGGCAGATAAAAGAGATTACTATGAGGTGCTCGGTGTCGATAAGGGCGCGTCAGATGATGATATAAAGAAAGCCTTCCGAAAGATGGCAAGGCAGTATCACCCCGACCTCCACCCCGACGACAAGGAGGCCGAGGAGAAATTCAAGGAGATAAACGAGGCCTACGAGGTGCTCTCCGACAAGGACAAGAAGGCAAGGTACGACCAGTTCGGCTTTGCGGGAGTAGACCCCAACTACGGCGCAGGCCAGGGCGGCGGTTTCGGCGGCGGCTTTGGCGGCTTCGGAGATATGGACGATATCCTGAATTCCTTCTTTGGCGGGTTCTCGGGCTTCGGCTCGCGGTCCTCGAGGCCAAACGCACCCCGCCGCGGCAGCGACGTTTCTGCCTCTGTCACCATTGATTTCATGGATGCCTGCAAGGGCGTTACAAAGTCCGTCCGCCTGACCCGCTCCGAGGTCTGCTCGGACTGCAAGGGCACGGGCGCCGCTGCGGGAAGCACTCCCCAGACCTGCCCCGACTGTAACGGCACAGGCACCGTCCGCGTTACCCAGAGAACGCCCTTCGGAAACATCTCCCAGAGCTCCGTCTGCACACGCTGCGGCGGCAAGGGCAAGACCGTGGACCATCCCTGTCCCACCTGCTCGGGCCGCGGGCAGGTAAAGAAGACCATCACTCGGGACGTTGACATCCCCGCAGGCGTTGACGACGGCCAGACCCTGCGCATACAGGGCGGCGGCAACGCAGGGACCAACGGCGGCCCCAACGGCGACCTGCACATCAACGTGAACGTTCGCCCCGACCCCATCTTCACCCGCGAGGGCTACGACATCAAGACCCAGGTGCCCCTTACTTATTCCCAGCTGACCCTCGGCGCCGAGGTCGTAGTGCCCACCATTGACGGCAAGGTCAAGTACCCAGTGCCTCCCGGGACACAGTCGGGAATGGAGTTCAGGCTCCGCGGCAGGGGAGTCAAGAGGCTCTACCGTAACGACCGCGGCGACCACTATATCAAGGTCTATGTTGAGATACCCAAGAACCTGACCAAGGACCAGGAGGCCAAGCTTCGCGCCTTCGAGGATTCGCTCTCCGAGAAGAACTATCAGAAGCGGCAGTCCTTCTTTGAGAAGCTGAAGGATAAATTCAAGTAAACAGCAATAAAAAACTCCCTCGCAGCGCGGGGGAGTTTTTTATGCGCTCTTGTCAGAACTTATAACCCATATCGTGGTCGTTCGATGGGTCGGTCTCGGGCTCGGGGTACTGGCCGATCATGCCGTAGCTGTCCTCGCCGAACTGTGCGAAGAGCACATTGTAAGTGTCTCCTATCTCCCAGTAGACATAGCCGCTGTCAGTGCCGTTGTCCTTCATGGCTTGGTACACTGCGTTTTCGATCGGGTTTGAGGTGTCAAGCTCGCTTATCTTCTTGGGGTAGGCGAGGCTGCGTATATCGTTCAAAGAGCCTCCGTCGGCAATTATGTCCGCGGCGGCGCATTCAACTGTTGTGAACACGAGCTTTGCGCTGGAGTTTGCACTTTTCAGCTTGGACTTGCTGCGGCGGCTGCCCTTATCGTCGTCATCATCGTCGTCATCGTCGTCGTCATCATCATCGTCGCTTTCGCCGTCCTTGGACAAATAAACGGTGACATCGCCGTCATCCAGCTTGATAACAAGATCGTCGCCCTTGAGATTGCCTTCGAGCTCGTCGTCGCCCCAGAGCTCATCCTCCAGCTCAAAGGTTATCTCGTCTCCGTCGGCCTCCCATTCAAAGTCGGTCTCGAAGTCGCCGTTACCGCCGGTCAGGGTCCCTGTGCCGTCCTTTTCGATCTCCAGCTGCATATAATCGCTGATGTCGTAGCCGGCTTCCTCCTTGAAGTCCTTGCCCTTGTAGGTCTCGCCGTCGGTCTTGACCTTGGTGCTTTCCCAGTCGCCGACGAATTTGTTCCCGCAGCCCGTCAGGCAGAGCAGGGCAGTGCCGAAGGCCAGGGCCGCTGTAAGTGCTTTTTTCATAGTGATCTTCTCCTTATTATTTATTTTGTCAGTCATCCTTTACGAGGGTAACGCTGTACGAATATCTGTCCGTGTAGTCCCAGTATTCATCTTCAATCTCGGTCTTGTAGCTGAGCACGATCTTGTCGTCCTTCAGCTTGCCCTCCATGTCCTTGATGCCGAGGTCATCGTCCTCAACGTCGATGGTTATCTCGTCGTCATCGATCTCCCACTCGATGTCGGATTCATATTTTCCGTCATAAAGAGTGATGGTGCCCGTTCCGTCCTTTTCCAGCTCGAGCGCAAGGAAATCCTCTGCGTCATAGTCAAAGTGGTCCTTGAATTCGCTGGAGCTGTAGGATCTGTCGTTGATCTTTACCTTCTTGGTCGCCCATTCGCCCATATACTTGCCCGTGCAGCCTGCGAGGCCGAGGGCCGCGATGCTTACTGCCATGATTGCTGCCAATGCTTTTTTCATAATGATCCTCTCCTAAAAATATCTATAAACATGAAGGCTCTCGCCTTCGCCTGTGCTGTTTTAGTGGACTCAGCTAAGCAGCATTCCTGCATCCGGGTCCTGTAGGAGATCCTTGATATCCTCTTCTTCTCCTGCTTCTTCCGCGTCGTCTGTTTCTTCCGCTGCGCCATCCTCGGTCTCGACACCGGGCACGAACCGGGTCCCAATGTCGTGCTTAGCGTCACGGTCGGTCTCGGGGTCGGGGTACTGACCAACTATCCTGCTGTCCTCCCTGCACACCTGCGCAAAGGTAGGCTCGCCCTTTTCGTCAAGCTCCCAGTATACCAGGATGTCCTCCTCGCCGAGGTCGTTCAGGGCAGTGTAGACCGCCTGTGCCAGCGGGTCTTCGCTCTCGCCCAGCTTGTCGAGGGCCACGGGCCCTTCGGGAACGTAGAGCTCCGAGGCCACTGCACCCTCGTCCATCAGGTCGTCGGCCTTGTCCTCCAGGGTCTTGTAAACAAGCTTCGCATCGGAGTTGGCGGTGCTGAGGCGGTTCTTCTGGATGAAGTTCATCACGTTCACCAGCAGACGGGAGAAGTTCTCCTCGCCCTCAAAGTTCTGCATCTCCAGCTTGTCGTCGTCCAGAGAGTCGTACTTGGAATAAGAAGTGGTGGTGGTGGCTATCACGCGGCCGTTTATAACCAGCGACTGCACAAACTTCTCGATGCGGCCGTCGTCAATGGTGGCGTTTATCCTGCACTCCACCTCGCTGATGTTCTTGTCCTGAAGCTTCTTGATGACCTTGTCAACGTTCTTCTTGAAGGATTCTCTGCATTGCAGCTTCTCGTTGGCTGCCAGCGAGCGCATGAACTCGTAGGCGTCGATGTTGAAGGTGTAGGTGGTCTTGTCCTTCTCGAAGGACTTCATGTACTTGGCGCCTGTGTCGTTGAGCATATCCGCCAGCACATAGCCCAGCTGGTCGTAGTTCTCGGCAAAATAGGCCTTGATCTCCTTTGCGGCCTTGCTTTCGCCCAGGTCCTCGTCGGTCTGGCCCCTGACGGCGATTATGTTGTAGAAATTCCTTATCTTGTCGTTGTTCTCAAATCTCTTGTCAATGTCCTCTTTGCCGTTGTTTCTTGTGTATTCGTTGCCTATCAGCAGCTCCATGATGTCATCGTCCAGCCGCAGTTGGATGGCGTCGCTCACCTGAGCGTATATAACGCAGTCATCATCCTTGCCGTTGACGGCGAAGGAGCCCTTGAGGGTAATGTGGTCAGTGGTGACGCCCAGCTCCTCCTTGAGCTCCTCGATCACCTTGTTTTTGGCCAGAGCCACAACGATGTTGTTCCCGAAGGTGACATCTGCATAGAGGCTTATGGCATCGTCGATGTAGACGGTGGTCTCTGACTCCGCGATGAAGCTCTCGGAGTTGAAGGTCTCGGCGCAGGCAAGCAGCACGGCATTTCCGGGCTTGTGCTTGATGTAGTAGATTATCGCAGCCGCGGCGATGGCGCCCACCAGCAGCACAGCCGCTATTATTATCAAAACTATCTTCAATGTGCGGTGTGACTTTTTGGCCTCGGCTGCGGGCTCTTCTTCTTCGGGCTCGGGGGCCTCGGGCTCTCCGGCAGCGCCGGGTACGTCCTCCTCGGAGATCACAGGCTCCACGGCCTCGGCCTGCCGGACGGGGAGCTGCTCTTGGGGGATAGCATCCTCCTCTGCCTCAACGAGTGCAACGGCCTCAACAGCCCCGGCGGATACGGCTTCCTCAACAGGCTCCTCGGGCACAGCCTTCGGGAGCTCCACGGGACTTCCGCAGCTAAAGCAGAAGGCGGCGCCCTCTTTTATCTCAATTCCGCAATTCTTGCAAAACATATTATTCCTCCCGATATATAATAAACACCATCTTTAAATATAAGATATTTTTCGCCTTTTGTCAATATGTTTTGCTCAAAATTAGAGGCCTTGGCCGGGAGCATAAATATTTTTCCTCATAACAATTTATCTATTGACTATCAATTTTTTGTGGAGTATAATTATCTTAGACAGCGCCGCGCCCTGTGCCGGCCAACAAACCGAAAGGTCGTGTAAATATGAGGAAAACCAAGATCGTGTGTACTATAGGTCCGTCCACGGACGACGAAGAGGTCCTCCGTGAGCTTATGCGTTCGGGAATGGACGTCGCCCGCTTCAATTTCTCCCACTCCGAGCATGAGGTGCATAAGCGCCGCTTCGAGACCGTCCGCAGGATAAGCGCCGAGCTTGGGCTCAATGTTGCCTGCCTGCTGGACACAAAGGGCCCCGAGATAAGGCTTCGGGACTTTAAGGACCACCAGCCTGTTTTCATCGAGGACGGCGGCACCTTTACCCTCACCACAAGGGACGTTGAGGGCACTGCGGAGATAGCCTCCATAACCTTTGAGCACCTGCCGAAGGACGTTTCCCTCGGCTCCCGCATACTGATAAACGACGGCGTCATCGAGATGGTGGTAAAGACCCTGACGGACACAGACATCGTCTGCGAGGTCATCCACGGCGGAAAGCTCTCGGACCACAAGGGCATCAACGTCCCCGGGGTAAAGCTCTCCATGCCCTTTATCTCCGATGCGGATATGGACGACTTGGCCTTCGGCGCAAAGATGGGCTTCGATTTCATTGCGGCCTCCTTCGTGCGCACCGCCGCAGATGTCATCTACCTGAGAAAATTCACTCAGTCTCTGGGCTGGTATAACCCCAGGATAATCGCAAAGATCGAGAACGCCGAGGGCGTTGATAACATCGACGAGATACTTGAGGCCGCAGACGGCATCATGGTCGCCAGAGGAGACATGGGCGTAGAGATACCCTTCGAGCAGATACCCGCCATCCAGAAGGAGCTGATCCACAAGGCCTACAACGCGGGCAAGCAGGTAATCACCGCCACCCAGATGCTGGAGTCTATGATAACCAACCCCCGCCCCACCCGTGCCGAGATCACCGACGTGGCCAACGCCATCTATGACGGCACTTCGGCCATCATGCTCTCCGGCGAGACCGCCGCAGGCGCCCACCCCATCGAGGCCGTGCAGACCATGGCCCTCATCGCCGAGACCACCGAGAAAAACTTTGACTATATCGAGCAGTTCCGCCAGAGGCCCGAGACTAAGAGCACCTCTGTTACCGAGGCCATCTCTCATGCCACAGTCACCACCGCCCACGACCTTGGAGCGGCGGCTGTGCTGACAGTTACCAAGAGCGGCGCTACAGCAAGGCAGCTATCCAAGTTCCGCCCGAATTGCCCCATCATCGGCCTGACCACTGACGAGACGGCCTGCCGCCACATGAATATGTCCTGGGGCGTTGAGCCGGGAATGATCGAGGAAAAGACCAACACCGACGACCTCATCGCCCACGCGCTGGACGTTTCCAAGAAGCTGGGCTACCTCAAGGAGGGAGACCTTGTGGTCGTTACCGCAGGCGTGCCCCTCGGCCGCAGCGGGACCACGAACCTTATCAAGGTGGAAGTGGTCAAATAATACATAAGTATAGTACCCCTCAGCCGCGCCCGACACAAGCTGTTGTGTGCGGCTGCCGTCATTTTGTCTAAATATAGTTGCCGACGCCACTCTTTTTTGTTAACAAAAACTCGTTGACTATTCGGGCGGAATGTGGTAATATTATAGTTGATGTATTCTGTATATTCAAAAAAACTATCCCGTCAGGAAAGGATGAATTTTATGTTCGATGAATTCATGGAAGAATGGGAAGGCTTTAATACGGGCAAATGGAACAACGCAGTCAATGTCCGCGATTTCATAAACCGCAACTACACCCCCTATTACGGCGACGAGAGATTTCTCACAGGCCCCACCGAGGCCACCACTAAGCTCTGGGAGCAGGTGATGGAGCTTGCCAAAAAGGAGAGGGAGGCAGGCGGCGTCCTCGATATGGACACCAAGATCGTCTCCACCATAACCTCTCACGAGGCAGGCTATCTCGACAAGGATCTGGAGCAGATAGTCGGTTTCCAGACCGACAAGCCCTTCAAGCGTTCGCTGCAGCCCTTCGGCGGCATAAGGATGGCTCAGAACGCCTGCCGCGAGAACGGCTACGAGGTGGACCCCGAGATCGTCAAGATCTTCACCGAATACAGAAAGACCCACAATCAGGGCGTTTTTGACGCCTATACCCCCGAGATGCGCTTGGCGCGTAAGTCCGCCATCATCACGGGCCTGCCCGATGCCTACGGCCGAGGCCGCATCATCGGCGACTACAGAAGGGTGGCCCTCTACGGAGTCGATCTGCTGATAGAGGACAAGAAGAACCAGCTGGCCACTTCTCTTGTAAGGATGACCGCCAAGAACATCCAGCTTCGGGAGGAGCTGGCGGAGCAGATCAGGGCTCTGGACCAGCTCAAGGAGCTTGGAAGGATCTACGGCTTCGATATCTCCCGCCCCGCCAGAAACGCCAAGGAGGCCGTGCAGTGGCTTTACTTCGGCTATCTTGCGGCAGTCAAGGAGCAGAACGGCGCCGCCATGAGCCTTGGCCGCACCTCCACCTTCCTGGATATCTACATCCAGCGGGACCTTGACCGCGGCCTTATAACCGAGCAGCAGGCTCAGGAGTATATTGACCACTTCATTATGAAGCTCAGGCTCGTTAAGTTCGCAAGGACCCCCGAGTATAACTCCCTCTTCTCCGGCGACCCCACTTGGGTGACTGAGTCCATCGGCGGCGTCTCCATCGACGGCGTGCCTATGGTCACAAAGAACTCCTTCCGCTACCTGAACACCCTTGACAACCTTGGCACCGCCCCGGAGCCCAATATGACCATCCTCTGGTCCACCAAGCTGCCCCAGAGCTTCAAGCGCTACTGCGCAAAGATGTCCATCAAGAGCTCCTCTATCCAGTATGAGAACGACGACCTGATGAGAGTCACCCACGGCGACGACTATGCTGTTGCCTGCTGCGTCTCCTCCATGAGAGTGGGCAAGGATATGCAGTTCTTCGGCGCCAGAGCAAACCTTGCAAAGTGCCTGCTCTACGCCATAAACGGCGGCGTTGACGAGAGGCTGAAGATACAGGTGGGCCCCAAGTACCGCCCCGTAACAGGCGATTATCTGGACTTCGACGACGTTATGCAGAAGTATGACGACATGATGGAGTGGCTGGCGGAGCTCTATGTGAACACCCTGAACATCATCCACTATATGCACGACAAGTACAGCTATGAGAAGCTGCAAATGGCCCTCCATGACCGGGACGTCAAGAGATATTTTGCAACTGGCATAGCAGGCCTTTCGGTGGTGGCAGACTCCCTTTCGGCCATCAAATACGCCAAGGTAAAGTGCATCCGGGACGAGGACGGCATCGTCGTTGACTACGAGGTGGAGGGCGAGTTCCCGAAGTACGGCAACAACGACGACAGAGTCGATAAGCTGGCGGTTGACCTTGTCACCCGTTTTATGAACAAGATACGCAAGCATCACACCTACCGCGACAGCGTGCCCACCATGTCCATCCTGACTATCACCTCCAACGTGGTCTACGGCAAGAAGACGGGCAACACCCCCGACGGCAGAAAGATGGGCGTGCCCCTTGCCCCCGGCGCCAACCCCATGCATGGCAGAGACACTCACGGTGCTGCGGCGTCCCTTTCCTCTGTTGCCAAGCTGCCTTGGAGACACGCTCAGGACGGCATCTCCAACACGTTCTCCATCATCCCCGACGCCCTCGGCAAGGACGCACAGGTGTTTGTGGGAGATATAGACATCGACAGCATTGCGAAGGAGCTGAACAGCGATGGGCAGGATAGTTGAAAAGACCGACAACGGCGGCGAGGGCGAGCTCGACGAGCTGGTGAGGATGATAGATAAGCTCATTGCTCAGGGAGACGGCCACCTGACGATAGATGTTGACGAGACACAGGACGGCATAAGGGTGAACCGCTTCTCCACCACGGACTGCGGCAAAACGGGCGCCTGCGCCCAGCCCACCGAGCAGATCGACGAATAAGAAAGGACGGGTCAATATGGCAAATATGCAGCCTAATGAAAAGCAGGTAGACAACCTTGTGGATATGATAGACGGTTATGTTGAGAAAGGCGGGCATCACCTGAATGTCAACGTCTTTGATCGGGAGACACTGCTGGATGCGCAGGCCCACCCCGAGAAGTACCCCCAGCTTACTGTTAGGGTATCGGGCTACGCCGTGAATTTTGTAAAGCTCACCAAGGAGCAGCAGGACGACGTTATCTCGCGTACCTTCCACGAAAGCCTGTAAACAAGTGAAAGCCCCGCATTATGCGAGGCTTTTTTTGGACATATATAACTTCATGCCGCGCAGCTGCGCGGCTTTGCTGCGTTACAGAGAAAATTTTTGGATTTATACTTGAAATTTTTCGATATGTGTAGTATAATGTAATATGTATCATTATTTCCTGTTGTAAAGAAAGGAGTGCTCTCTATGGCATCAGAGCCCAAGAGGCAGGCCACAGGCGACGAGCTTGCTCTGCAAATAATGCGGAAGATGCAGCGCGAGGACGGGGACTACCGCCCGCGCAAAAGCTCGGGCAGCGGCAAAAAGAAGAAAAAGCGCCGCACCAGTAAAAAGCCCACCAGCGCCCTGCATACGGCCCTCGTGACTATATTGCTGCTGCTGGCTATAATCATAGCGGTGGGAGTGTATCTCTATCTGAGAGGACTGAAGGATTCTCAGGACAAGTTCCTCAGAAACACCTTTATCAATTCCGTGGACGTCAGCGGGATGACCGAGGCCGAGGCCTACGCCGCAGTCTCCGATTCTGAGCCCGCCCCCGCCGAAATGGAGCTTATCAAGCTGGACGGCGGAAGCATAAAGATACCCCTTGCGGACATCGGCTATGTGGACAATGTGAAGATCTCCATCTCCCAGTTCCTGACCCAGCAGAACCGCTATCTCTGGTTCAGGAGCCTGTACAAGAAGACCGAGTATAATTTCACCGAGGCCACATCCTACGACAATGAGAAGCTTACGGCGGTCATCAAGGAAAGGGTCATCGACAAGTCCGGAAAGAACCCACCGAAGGACGCCTACATCAACTATACCCCCGATGGCTTTGAGATACATAAGGAGGTCAAGGGCGACAAGATCGACGAGACCAAGACCGACAAGCTGATGGATTACATCAGGCAGTATCTCGACAACGGAGTTTATGTCATCGACCTGGCCGCAGCTGATGTTTACCAGCTGCCGAAGGTGCTGGCCACCGACCTTGAGGAAGAATACAGGAACATGGGCAGCATCTATGACGTTGTGATCAGCATCAACTTTGGCTACGAGTCGGCCCAGCTCACAGGCGCCGAGTTTCTTGACTGGCTGATTTTTGACCAGAACAACGCCAACAACAGCTACAAGGTGGACACCACGAAGGTCGAGGCATATGTTGAGCAGCTGGCCTATAAGTACGACACCTTCGGCACCACTAGGATCTTCGAGACCACTAACAAGGGCGAGAAGCGTATCGAGCAGGGCAAGGGCGACTACGGCTGGTGGATAGACAAGGACGAGACCCGCGACCTGATAATCGACACCATCAAGAAGGGCAAGTCGGCGGAGATCGACCCCATCTACTACACAAACCCCGACTCCAACTACACCTACGCCTGCAACCCCCGCGCAAGAACGGCCAACAGCGACATCGGCACCACCTACTGCGAGGTGGATCTCTCGGCCCAGCATTTCTGGTACTACTACAAGGGCGAGCTCAAGTACGAGTGCGATATTGTCTCGGGCGTGAAATCAAAGACCCCCGCAGGCATCTACAAGATCTGGGACAAGCAGATGGACAAGGTGCTGGAGGACACCAACGACGAGGGCGAGAGCTGGTCCACCCCCGTTACCTACTGGACGAACATCTCAACCTTCGGCGTGGGCATCCACGACTCGAAGAAGCGCACGGCCTTCGGCGGCACGATCTACAAGAAATACGGCTCTCAGGGCTGTATCAATATGACCGTTCAGGACGCCCGCTACGTTTACGAGAATATTTCCCTGAACACCCCCGTTATCATGTACTGGGACTGAAGCGCTTCGCTCAGTGAAAAGTGAATAATGAATAGTGAAGGTGTCCGCTGCGCGGACGGATCTGAGATCATCGCCGGAGGCGATGCCTTCATTATTCATTATTCTTTTTTCTTTTTTCATTATTCATTGAGCGACAGCGGTTCAGCCTACCCTGTTTTGTGTTTTTGGATACCGTCCCTGCCGTTCGCTCATTTGCCCAAATATGGCCTGCCCCCTGTTTGCAGGGTGCGCTAAATATAGAAAACACGGGGCTGCTCTAAAAAAATCACCCGAAAATATTGACAGCGTACCAAAAATATAATATAATTATAACGGAACAATGAATAGAGAAAAACATTATCTGTATTATTTGTATCACGGAATGAACAGGGCGATCGTAAAACTCGGCGGAAAAATGGTATCTCCCCCGTAGGGGGAGAATACCTTTATCCGCTCCCTCCCGAGCCGCCGCAGGCGGCGAGGGTTTGCCAAAAGCATATCATAGTTGTAAGATCAACTCGAAATATGCGGCCTCAGAGTTATATGATCGGTTATTCCGGAATGAACAGGAAAGGGGAATGTAAATGAAAAAGCTTTTGAACAGCAGCGGCTTTGCCCTTCGCGCAAACGAGCGCGGCGAGACCGACCACGAGCTTCTGCAGTTCGTGCTGGGCGTGCTGATGCTCGGCGGAGGTATCTACTGGGCGCTTAATATGTTTGAGGTCAGCTGGGTATGGGGCGGCTTCTCTGTGGGAAGGTTCAGGATAATGACCACAGGCGTTATGCTCGTTCCGCTGCTGGTGGGCATCTTCCTTATGTTCCTGCTGGAAAAGAAGACCATCGGCGGCATTGTCACGGCTCTGGGAGTCGTCATCATAATCATTGCGATGATAAACTCCATAAGCTTCCACGCTGTAAGTGCCTCGCTGTATGTATATGTCCTGATGTTCGGCCTTATCTTTGCGGGCGCTGGCCTTGTGGCCAAGGTGCTCTTCCGCAAGGACCCCAACAAGAAGGATTAAGCCTGTATGAATTTTCTTACAGTCGGCTTTGTGCTGGGGCTGATGCAGCTTGACCTCGGGTGGCTCGCGGGCTATGTGATAAAGCTGCTGGGGGCCCTGTTCATCCTTGGCGGAGTGACGGAGCTGGGGGACTTTGAGAAAAAGGCCCGAAGCCTGCGTCCCGCCGGGATATGCTTTCTGGTGCTGAGCGCGGGAGCTTGCGCCGCCACCTTTGCGGTGAGGGGCGCCTCCGACAGCGCCAAGAGCCTCTGCGCCGCAGCCTGCGGCGTTGTCACCACCGCTGCGGCTGTGTGTTTCTTCAAGAGGCTGTTCAAACTGCTGATGGGCTCTATGAGCCTTTTCAGGCGGGGCGGACTGCTGGAGCAGGAGGCCAAGCGCTATAACGTGATGCTGGTCCTCACGGCGCTGTTCCTGGCCGCAGACATCATCAACCGCTTTACGGGCGGCACAATGGCCGCAGACGCCGCGGGCGTTCTGATGTTCTTCTCAAAGATAGTCTTTTATATCTACTACATCATGTGCTCTGTGGGCTTTGGAAGGCTCAGGGCCGATTTCAACAGTATCCATTCGGACGGCCCGTCCGATAATAATGATAACATTTAGTTTTAGGAGGAAACGATCATGGCAATTTTTCAGAGAATAGGCGACATACTCAAGTCCAACATCAACGATCTTCTTGACAAGGCCGAAGACCCCGAGAAGATGGTCAAGCAGATCATCATTGATATGGAGAAGGAGCAGGAGAAGTGCACCAACGCTCTCGGTCAGGCTATGGGCTCTCAGCGTCAGCTGGGCAAGCAGCTCGAGAAGGCCAAGGCAGAGTCTGCTTCCTGGGAGAACAAGGCTAAGGCCGCTCTCGCTCAGGGCAACACCGATCTGGCAAAGATGGCTCTCCAGAGAAAGGTAACTGCCGACAATCAGGTTACTCAGTATCAGCAGATGTACGACACCGCTACCGCTCAGGTAAACACTATCAAGGGTCAGGTAGACGCCCTCAAGATGAAGCTGGACGAGGCAAGAAGCAAGCAGAGCATGCTCATCGCCCGCTCCAAGATGGCAGACGCCCAGAAGAACCTTGCCAAGACCCTTGGCAATATGGATTCCTCCAGCGCATTCAGCAAGCTGGATAAGATGGAGGAGAAGATCGAGGCCAAGGAGGCTCAGGCAGAGGCATTCTCCGATCTGGCAGGCGTTTCCAACGAGCCCGATCCCTTCGCTCAGCTGGAGCAGGATTCTGCTGTTGACGCAGAGCTTGCAAGACTGATGGCAGAAATGGGCGGCACCACCACCGCAGGAGAATAATTAGGTAAGGACATTCGACCATGGGATTTATAATTATAGGTTTGATACTTATCGGCATAGGCGTGTACTTCGCGGTGTTCAGCCGCGGTAAGAAGGCGGGCCTTGCCATGGAGATGCAGGCAACTGCTACCTCTACCGTTGCCGAGGCCAAGGAGGCCATCGAGGCGATGGCCGACTACAACCCCGACTACCGCGAGTTCGTGGAGCTCAAGGGAACGGCTATCACCCACGAGCAGGTCAAGACCCCTTATACCAATAAGCCTGTGGCTTATTATGCGGCCGAGACCCTGCAGGTGTCCGAGACCACCGAGGAGCGCCGGGACAGCAACGGCAACCGCCGTATGTCCACCACCAAGCACGAGGATAAGCTGAGCGACGAGGAGTCCTCCACCGACCTTATCCTGAAGGACTCCAGCGGCGGCGAGATCGTCATCGAGACCAACGGCATCTCGAACAAGCTGGACCTCATCAAGTCCTATGACCATATGGACATGACCGACCCCTACGCCAATACGGGCAACCTGAGCATCAGGAGGCGCTACCGCAGGTACAACGCCCCCCATTACAACGGCGTTGGCTACCGCGTTCTGGGCTACAGGAAGATCGAGCAGATCATCCCGCTTAACGCAGCCCTCTATGTTCTGGGCGAGGCCTATATGATGGCGGGCAAGCTCTACATCGGCCCCCCGAAGGACTCCAAGAAGCCCTTCATCGTCACCACCAAGTCCGAGGACCAGATGCTCCAGCAGACCCAGTCCTCACAGCGCTCCAGCCTTATCGGGGGCATTGTGTGCTGCGCTCTGGGCGTCATCCTGGCTATCGTCGGCATCACAAAATTATAATATTTATGCAATTCAACTGCTGCAAGGCCCCTGTGACCGTGCAGCAGTTTGGTTGCTTTATAATTGATGGTTGAAGGCTGATGAACATAGATGGTTCATCGGCTGTCAAATGTTAATTATAGATAAATATAAGAGGAGCATACAAAATGATCTCTATAATCATACCGAGCTATAACGAGGAGGGCAACGTCGAGCACACCGCCGAGGTGGTCTCCCGCATAATGACCGAGAATTATATCGACTACGAGCTGGTGTTCGTAAACGACGGCTCGAAGGACAAGACCTGGGAAAAGCTTGAGCGGATGGCAAGGGACGACAGCCATATCGTCGCCGTTAATTTCAGCCGCAACTTTGGCAAGGAGAGCGCCATCTTCGCGGGGCTCGAGGTCGCCAAGGGCGACGCCTGCGTGCTCATGGACTGCGACCTGCAGCACCCGCCCGAGACCATCGTGGAGATGTACAACATCTGGCGCAACAACGACGTTGACGTGGTGGAGGGCAGAAAGGCCGACCGCGGCAAGGAGAGCAAGGTCTACAAGGGCTTCAGCCTCTTTTTCTACAAGCTGATAAACAAGGCCTCGGGCCTTGATATGGAGGCGGCATCGGACTTCAAGCTGCTGGACCGCAAGGCCGTTGACGCCCTTAACCGTATGCCGGAGCGGCTCACCTTCTTCCGCGCCATGTCCTCCTGGGTGGGCTTCAAGACCGAGAGGGTCTACTTTGAGGTGGCCGACAGAGAGGTAGGAGAGTCCAAGTGGTCCACAAAGGGGCTCATAAAGTTTGCGATAAACAATATAACCTCCTTTACCTCTGCCCCCATGCAGATCGTTACCATCTGCGGCATAATAACCTTTTTGTTTTCCATCATCCTCGGAATACACACCCTCTACCAGAAGATAGCGGGCATCTCCGAGGCGGGCTTCTCGACAGTTATCATCCTGCAGCTGCTGACATCCTCCATCATAATGTTCAGTCTGGGCATAATAGGCTTCTACATTTCAAAGATCTACGAGGAGATAAAGCAGCGCCCGAGATACATAATCCGCGAGATAGTAAGAAAAGACGACTACGACTACTGAGCATTAAGGAGACGACCCTGTGACAAAGGCAATGAAAAAAACAGCCGCTGCCGTCCCGAATAAGGGCAGCGCTCTTGGGCGGTTTTTCCGTGCGGCGGGAAAAAGATGGATCTATTTTGTGGTGTTCTTCGTGCCCGTGCTGATAATGTATGTGGCCTACGCCCACTTCGGCGTTCACCCCTACGGCGATAATTCGGTGCTGGTGCTGGACCTTAACGGACAGTATGTCTACTACTACGAGGCCATGCGCGACGCCCTCCACGGCGACGGCAGCCTGATGTACGATTGGTCCCGCAACCTCTCGGGAGAGATGTTCGGCGTTTTCGCCTACTATCTGGCCAGCCCCTTCATGCTGATAATCTGCATCCTGCCCCGCACTTGGATGTGCGGCGCCATCGAGACAGTCCAGCTGGCAAAGATAGGCTGCGCGGCTTTGACCTTTTCCATCTTCCTGACCAAGCGCAGCAGGCCCTCAAGGACCTCGCTGGTGGTCTTCTCCACCTGCTATTCCTTGATGTCCTATATGATAGTCCAGCTCATGGACCCCATGTGGCTGGATGGGCTGGTGTGGCTGCCCCTGATCTGTCTGGGCGTTCACAGGCTTGTGAACGAGGGCAAGATGACGGGCTATATCATCCCGCTGGCGTTGATGTTCATCGCCCATTTCTACATCGGCTATATGATCGGCTTTTTCACCTTCTGCTACTTCGTCTATGCCTGCCTCTGCGAGGAGGGAAGGAAGCTGCCAAAGAATTTCTTCATCCGCTGTGTGCAGTTCGGGGCGGCCACCATCATCGCCATCATGTGCGCCTGTGTGGTGCTCATCCCCGTTTACAATTCCCTCAAGCTCGGCAAGCTGGAATTCTCCGAGCCCAACTGGGATCTGGCGACCCAGTTCGATTTCCTCACCTTCGCCACAAAGCTCTTCCCAATGAGCTACGATACGGTCTATCCCGAGGGCCTGCCCATGATCTTCTGCGGCACGGCAGTGATAATGCTCATCCCCCTCTTCTTCCTGAATACCAAGATACCCGTGAAGGAGAAGGTCTGCAAGGGTGCGCTGGCCTCTGTGCTGGTCATCTGTATGTACATCAGGCCGATAGATATAATCTGGCACGGCTTTCAGGTGCCTAACTGGCTGCCTTACCGCTATTCCTTCTGCTTCTCCTTCGTCATCATTCTGATGGCCTACAGGGCATGGGAGAACAGCGACGGCTTCACAGCCAAGGAGCTGGGCGGCGCCTTCTTCGGGCTGTTCGTCTTCCTCTGCTGGTGCGAGCGGGAAAACTACGGCCACTTACAGATCTTCGAGGGCAGAGTAAAGGACGAGGAGACCCACGGGGTCATCCAGGGAATATGGTTTGCGGCTCTGGCACTGGTAATATACTTCCTGCTCATCTACCTCTGGAGGAAGTACCGCGGAAAGCTGGCCCTGAGCATCGTGGTCTGTGTGGCGGTCTCTCTGGAGATGCTTGGCAACGCCATGGACACCCTCCACAAGATCGATGTGGACGTGGCCTACAGCAAGTACACCTCCTACGAGCCCTATATGAGCGACACCCGCGACGCTGTCTCGGCTCTGAAGCAGTATGATAAAGACCTCTACTACCGCACCGAGGCCACCTTCCACAGGACTGTCAACGACCCCATAGGCACCAACTACTACGGCATCTCACATTCAAGCTCAACCATGAACGCCCCTGCGCTGAAAATGCTGCATATGATGGGCTACGCCTACGGCGGGCATTACACAAAATATGACGGCTCCACCTACCTGACGGACGCCCTCTTTGACATCAGATATATAATGGACAAGGAGGACCACGACGGCAAGCAGAGCTTCAAGGACTCCCGCGCCGAGCTGCCCGAGGAATACACCCTCGCCACCCATATCAACGAGACAAACGCTCTGTATAAGTTCTATCGCAACCCCTATGCACTGGGTCTCGGCATCGTCTCCTCTCCCGATATAATGGACGTGGAGCTCTCGGAGACCGACCCCTTCATGAACCAGAACGACGTCTTCAACGCCCTGCTGGGCTCAGATGACACCCAGTATTTCACAAGGCTCACCCCCATCCGCACCGAGGAGGAGAACCTCTCTCGGGTAAGGCTGGTGGACGGACATATGAAATATGCCTACGCCAACGAGAGCATCGCAGAGTGCCATATCGACTACATCGTACAGATGGACAAGACCTCTGACCTGTATATGTATCTGCCCACCAAGTACGAGCGCAGCTGCAACATCTGGTACCAGCGGGAGCAGGAGTACCTTCAGGGCGTGAACAATATGGACTTTGCGGGACAGTTCTTCGTGGGTGACAACTACTCCATCCTGAACATCGGAAAATTCGAGAAGGACGAGATCATCCGCATAAGAGTCACAGTCTCCAACGACGAGAACGTTGCCTATTGGTCGGACGAGCTGTTCTATACCTTTGACTTCGAGGCCTTCGAGCAGGCTGACGCCGCCCTTATGCCAAAGGTCATGAATATCACAAAATTTGAGGACAGAGGCCTCGAGGCCGAGTGCACCGCCCAAGCGGGCGAGCTGCTGTTCACCACCATCCCCTACGAGAACGGCTGGCAGATAACCGTCAACGGCAAGAACGTTGAGCCCATGAAGGCTCTGGACTCCATGATAGTCATCCCCTTGGAGGAGGGCGAGAACAAGATAACCATGCACTTCTCGCCGAACTACTTCAAGCTGGCGGTGATCGTCAGCATCTGCGGCCTGATACTGCTGTGCTTCGTGGTGCTCTTCGAGTACAAGAACGGCAGCCTGTTCAGGCGCCTGACCATCAAGGCCGAGTTCCGCGACCCGCCAAAGACAAAGCCCGAAGAGCGAAGCAGCACCGAGGAGATAATGAGCTTCGTCCCCGCAGGCACCGAGCCCGCCAAAGATCCTCCCCCCGAGGTCCCGCCGCCAAAAGAATAATAAACAGAAAAAAGGATATGTTCCACCATCCGGCAGGACATATCCTTTTTAGCATCCTTCAAGGCAGCCGCGCAGCGGCAGCCTCAGCCACAATAAAATTGCCCGTGTAATAAAAAAACAGTTGACAAACTGCGGCATATTATTGTATAATTATCATATACAACTATTTGCCTATAGGAGATGATCGTTATGGCAAAGCAAAACAAAAAGTATTTCGACAAAAAGCTCTGCGACGCAGGCATTGGCAGTGTGCTGCTGTGCGTCTTCGCCTTCGTGTTCGGCGGGGCGGCGCTGCTGCTGGAGCCCATCGGCTATGGGGTCCATTCCTCAAAGTTCGATATTGATATCGGGCTCTTCTCCGGCAAGCCTTGGTATAACTACATGATCGCATACGACAAGCATATCATTATCACACTCATCGCCTTCGCCGCTATGCTCATCTGCATCAGGAACCGCTCCCGCAAGAAGATCGGCGCCGAGCTGGGCATTATGGTCACCTTCTCGGCCCTTGCTCTGTGCTTGATAAGCGCCATGGCACTGCTGAGCGCCTACGACAACGGACTGCTCTCAAAGAGCTATGCCATCCTCAACAGCACCGATATCTCGCAGGATTTCAAGGACTTTGACCGCTTTATGGCAATGCTCTATTACCTGCTGCCGCTCCTTGCATCCTCGCTGCTGTTTATAGCAGGACTGCTTCTTTGGGGAAGGTGCGCCACCGAGGAATTCAAGGTCAAGTGCCCCGCAGTCATCCGCGTTGTAGAGCCCATGTACACCGAGCCCGAGAAGCCCGCCGAGACCGCCCCTACCTTCGAGTACGGCAGCCCCGAGGCTCCCGCTACCGTTATCCCCGCAGCCCCTGAGGCAGTACCCGTTGTCCCCGCGACCTCGGTGCCCGAGGCTGCTCCCGCAGTACCCGAGACCTCTGCGCCTGCTGTGGCGCCAATGCCCGAGAGGCCCTATAACCCCTTCTCTCAGATCGAGCCCAAGGCGGTAGTTCCTCCTGTCTCGGAGCCGACGCCTGAAGAAGAGCTGATGCTTGATCCGGAAATGACCATCGTGCCTGATTATCTGCGCACATCATTCCCTGCGACTGTTCCCGAGCCCGCCCCCGTGCAGGAGGCAGCACCCGTTCAGGAGCCCGAGCCTGTGGCAGCCCCCGAACCCGAGGCAACTCCGGAGCTTGTGGCTGTTCCCGAACCCGTTGCAGCTCCCATCCCCGAGCCTGCGCCTGAGCCTGCTTATTCTGCGGCGCCTCCCATGATACGCGAGTCTGCCCCTGCTCCCGTGCAGGAAAAGCCCGCCAAGAAGTCCAAGTCCCGGCGGAAGAAGAAGCCCCAGACCGCTCCCGCACCTCAGCCCATGGCTGCACCGGAGCCCCCTGTGATACCGCAGCCCGCGCCAATCCCGGCGCCGCCGCAGATGGCAATCCCCGAGCCTCCTGTTATCCCGCAGCCTGTTTCTGAGCCTGCGCCTCAGCCCGCAGTTACTGCCGAGCCTCCCATGATACGCGAGGACGCCCAGCCGACGCAGGCACCGACAGCGGAGCCCCAGCAGCAGGCAACACGCTTCTGCTCCTCCTGCGGCCATAAGGTCGGCGAGGGCGCAAGATTCTGCCCCAGCTGCGGAAATAAGCTTTTCTGAATAAACAAACAATAACCAAAGGCGCTGTCTCCCAAAGGGACAGTGCCTTTTAATATACATAATATTTTTATAAAAAATAATTTTTTACCCCTTGTAAATTTGTGCAATATATGGTATGATATCTATAAGGTTTTCCTGCGCGGCAGGGAAGCGGTCACGGCGTGCGTCGCCGTTATTTTTTGATAAAGGAGAAAAGTTTATGCAGTACGGTTATTTTGACCTCGAAAACAAAGAGTACGTCATCACAAGACCCGATACTCCCTCTGCTTGGGCCAACTACCTCGGCTCACCCGAGTACGGCGCGATCATCTCGAACAACGCAGGAGGCTACAGCTTTGTAAAGAGCGGCGCCAACGGAAGGATCGCCCGCTATCGCTTCAACAGCAATATGGCCCTCCCCGGCAGATATGTCTACATACGCGACAACGACAAGAAGGACTACTGGTCCGCATCCTGGCAGCCTGTTGGCAAGCCCCTTGACCAGTACAAGAGCGAGTGCCACCACGGCACCGCCTACACCACCCTCAAGGCCGATTATTCCGAGATCCATTCCGAGGTCACCTACTACGTTCCACTTAACAAGACCTACGAGGTCTGGAGGGCCAAGGTGACCAACAACAGCGACACCTACAGGAACCTCTCCCTCTTCGGCTTCATCGAGTTCACCAACGAGAACAACTACGAGCAGGACCAGGTCAACCTGCAGTACACTCTCTTTATCACCCGCACAAGCTTCGAGAACGGCAATATGATCGTTCAGCACATAAACGAGAACAGCGGCAAGGACGAGAACGGCTCCAACCACAGAGAGCGCTTTTTCGGTATGGTCGGCGCTCCCGTTTCGGCCTGCAACGGAAACCTTGACAGCTTCATCGGCTCCTACAGGACCTACTCCGACCCCGTTGCCTTAGAGCGGGGCTTCTGCGACAACAAGATGAACTACAACTCCAACGCCTGCGGCGCCCTCCAGAGCGAGATCATGCTGGCTCCCGGCGAGACCGCAGAGGTCGTATATGTCCTCGGTCAGAAGGATCCCATCACCGCCAAGGAGATACTTGACAGCTACAAGCAGAAGGGCAGGGTAGACGCCGAGGTCAAGGAGCTCATCGACTACTGGCACGGCCAGCTGAACAATTTCCAGGTATCCACCCCCTCCGCCGAGTTCAACAACATGGTGAACGTCTGGAACGCCTATCAGTGCTTCATCACCTTCATCTGGTCGAGAGCTGCCTCCTTCATCTACTGCGGCCTCCGCAACGGCTACGGCTACCGCGACACCGTTCAGGACATTCAGGGCATCATCCACATCAATCCCGAGCTGGCTGCCGAGAAGATACGCTTCATGATCTCCGCTCAGGTGGACAACGGCGGCGGACTGCCCCTTGTTAAGTTCGACCACAAGGCCGGCCACGAGACCTGCCCCGACGAGAACGACGAGAACTCCGTTTACGCCAAGGAGACAGGCCACCCCTGCTACCGCGCAGACGACGCCCTCTGGCTCTTCCCCACAGTTTACAAGTACATTGCCGAGAGCGGCAACAAGGCATTCCTTGACGAGGTCATCGTTTACGCCAACGGCGGCGAGGACACCGTTTATGACCACCTGAAGAAGGCCATCGACTTCTCCATGAACCGCCTTGGCGCTCACTCCATGCCCGCAGGCCTCTATGCCGACTGGAACGACTGTCTGCGCCTTGGCAAGAAGGGCGAGAGCTCCTTCGTTGCCTTCCAGCTGTACTACGGTATGTCCGTTATCAAGGGCTACGCCGAGGACAGGGGAGACACAGAGTATGTGGCCTACATCGACAAGGTTCAGGCAGAGCTTGGCAAGAGCCTTGCAGACTGCTGGGACGACGACCGCTTCATCCGCGGCTACCGCGAGAACGGCGAGATCGTTGGAGCCAAGAAGGATCCCGAGGCCTCCATGTGGCTCAATCCTCAGAGCTGGTCCGTTATCTCCGGCTTTGCCTCCAAGGAGCAGGCCGAGACCGCAATGGAGAGCGTACACTCTATCCTCAATACTCCCTACGGCGTAAAGATCATGGAGCCGCCCTATGTTGACCACTACTTTGACGGCGCCCTGATGCACATTTTCAACCCCGACACCAAGGAGAACGGCGGTATCTTCTCCCAGACTCAGGGCTGGGCTATCCTTGCAGAGTCCCTGCTGGGCCACGGCAACAGAGCCTTTGAGTACTTCCTCGAGAGCGCTCCCGCCTCCATGAACGACAAGGCCGAGGTCCGCATCCTCGAGCCCTATGTTCACGGCCAGTTCACCGAGTCTACCCGCTCGCCCTACGCAGGCCGCAGCCACGTTCACTGGCTCACAGGAACAGGCTCCACCGTTATGGTAGGCTGCGTAGAGGGCATCTGCGGAATGAGGCCCACAGCCGACGGCCTTAACATCAATCCCTCCATCCCCGCCGAGTGGGACGGCTTCAAGATCGAGAAGAACTTCCGCGGTAAGCACCTTTCTATCGACATCCAGAACCCCGACCACGTCGAGAGCGGCATCAAGTCGATCACGGTAAACGGCGAGGCAGTAGAAGGCACCTTCGTATGCCAGTGCAAGCTGACAGAGCAGACTAACATTACTGTTGTGATGGGATAAGATAATAAACGAACGCCTGTCCAAAAAAACGGACAGGCGTTTTTGCGTGTGAAACAGCCCCTCCTATTTCGGGAGGGGCTTGCTGTTATTTGTCGTTTTTACCGTAAAACTGCTGCTGTTTTTTCAGGTAGTCCTCGTGCGCCCAGCTCAGCTCTCCGTCAGCAATTACCTTGTCGGAGAGCGAAAAGCCGTCCTCGTTGTAAACGACCTCAACGCGGTCGCCGATTTCAAGGTAAGCTGTCCCCGAGATATAGTTCGGAAAGCCGCCTTGTGTGGGGCCTGCTTTGGTGCGGACCGTGACGCTGTCGCCCTGCTTGAAATTGTCCTGCGTAAAGTCCTTGTCGGCGCTCACAGCGTCCACAGTGCAGACAAATACGTCGCCGCTTATCTCAGTCACTGTGGCGTCAAGGGTGCTGCTCGGTCTGTTCCCCGGGCCAACGGTCTCGCTTTTTTTGTTCAGAAATACTATAAGAATTATAGCAATGCAGGCAAGCGCGGCCGCGAGGATAATTGTAATGATCTTTGCTTTTTTAGTCATTTTGTTACTCACTTCTTTACTGAAAAATATGCTGCATTGCAATTGATAAAATCAACTGTCGAATAATTTAGATAGGATAGAGTGTTATCCCAACTATTATAAACTATAAGATAGTTCCATGTGTTTCCGCTGGACACTTTGGTCGCCCTAACATAGCCTATAACTGATATGGCGTGACCTTCAACTTTTCCATCAACCTTTATCTGATATCCCATAAGAATAGGATTATTATTTGCTAATTTTTCTTTTATCCATGCAACTGATGGCTTTGACTTTATAGAATTCTTTGTTGTGTGAGAATAACCTTTCGATTTAGCAAAATCAACAAAAGCATTATTTAATGATTGAATATTACATTCACCATAATCAATTTCATTTTCTGTAAAGGCAGTTTTTACTTTTGCATGATTCCATAAATAATTATATGTTAATATAATGTCCAAGTTGCTATATGACGTTAGGTTTTCCATATATGCAATTTGCAATAAAGCTTGAATTCCGCAACAATATCTTCGAGTGATTTTTTCTACATAGCTTTCAGTTAGTAGTCTTATACGATTTGTATATTTTTTTAGCTTTATTTTACTTGATTCATCTACTTTATACTTGTCTTTTGTCCAGTTATTAGGGGAGATAAAAATAATCCAACTTGAAGCATAATTATACGCTTGTTTACAATCAAAATCTAAAGACTCAATTATTTTTCCATAGTTGTCATAAAACATTGAATTATTGTTTGAATCTACTATTTCAATAGCATATTGTAATCCTGAAACCTTATAAAGAATGGGGGTGGATGTGGAGATTACACTATATGGTAGGTTTGAGTCAATTAAATCACATGAAATCTCTTCATATAAATCTTTTTTATTTTCTGATATTGAAACATATTCTGGCGTATATGAATTATCAGTAAATGAAATAATGGAATATCCATATGGAATATTGTTACAAAAATACGATGCTTCATAAAGAATATTGTCAGAATTATCGGAAATTATAGGAATAATTCTACCTACCGATAAACTTAAATTTGGTTCAAATTGTTTGTAACAGTCAGTTGCAACTGCGATTACAGCTTCATCATTTTGTTCATTGTAACTTGATGACTCAGCATAAGCCTGTGTTACTGCTGGGATAAAAAACAATGATGAAAACAATACAAAAATAAAGAATAGATTTTTCTCCAGTTTGTCTTTAAGCATTTCCATTTCTATCACATTTCATAATGATATAGTTTTCTAAGCAAAAAAATAATAACGCACAAATATTACAGAACCTTAAATGTGGTGTAAAACAATTATAAAATCACAATTCTTTTTTATTATCAATGAAAATTAAGCGCGCCTGCTCCGTTGAGAGAGACGCGCTTTTATTATTCCGGTTTATTTGCTCCTGTAGGCCATTGCCCTTGCGGCGGCCTCCTCGACCAGCAGCATATCTGCCGCCCTTCCGCGGGAGGCGGTCTTCAGGGCAAGATCGGCCTCGGCAAAGACCTCGATGGCGTTGCGTATCCTGCGGCGGCTGATGTTCTGGCACTCGTTGAAGGCGTTGCGCACTGCAAATTCGCGGTTCTTGGGGTACTTGAAATCCGCCGCGCACTGGGCCTGCGTCCTGCCGGAGGAGACCGCCAGCCGCGCACGGTACAGGTCGTTCAGGGAGAAGCTCACCGCACCCACTATCTCAAAGGCCTCGTAGTTCTGGCCTTGGAGCTCCTTTATCCGGCGAAAGACAAAGGGCGCGTTGGACCGCAGGATGTTCAGCGCCAGCGAGAAGCCGTCGGAGTCGATGTGCCGGATGCACAACAGGTCGATGTCCTCCTTAGTGATGTCCCGCCCCTTGGCGTAGGCCGAAAGCTTTTCCATCTCCCGCTGCACCGACGAGGTGTCGCAGAGGCACAGCTCCGCCAGATACCGCGCCTCTCTCGACGAGATGCCGCAGCCCATCCCCCGCAGGTCCGCCGCGATGTCCTTGGCCATATCCTCGCTGCGCTTGTAGGCGAACTCGCAGACCTCGCCGTGCTTGGCGCAGAAGTCGCAGAAGCGCTTGTTCTTGTCCGTCAGGCTGCGCTTGTTCTTGTAGAGGTCCACCCCCGTGGAGTAGATCACCACCGTGGTGGTCTCCGGCAGGTCGGAGAGTATCTTCCTCAGGTCGTCGGCGTCCTGCTTCGGGGTCTTGTCGATGTTCAGGTCGTTTATGGTTATCACGGCCCGCTGGGCAAAGAGGGGCAGCATCTCGCAGGCGTCCGAGATAGCCCCGATGTCGAGGCTTTGGCCGTCAAAGCGGTGCAGGTTCATTGCCCTTTCCGAGGCGGGCAGGAGCCTTGCTACCAGCTTCTTGACAAAGGCTTCCAGCGCCCCTGTGTCGTGGCCGTAGAAATAATAGAGCGAGGCCGGTCGGCCCTCCCGCACCCTGCGGGCGATGTCCTGTGTGTTCGAGGTCGGCATGACGGCGCCTCCTTTCAGATAGAATTACTCATTTTTTTCATAGGTGTTCCCGGGTGGTCGCGTTCAGATAACATTATGCCTATTTCTTCTATGACCATATGTTCATATCTGTCTTTAAGTGATCTCCCATTAAAAACACGAGCAGTAAGCAGCTCTGACGCTGTTGAATATTTATCGCTTATCGGGTTATCCAATTTTGTTATCCAATATGGCTTATTGTAATAATGGTCACAGCATATATAATATGTCTTTTCATCTTTAGTGTTATCATCATCAAAATAAAACACTGTTCCATCAACATTAAATCGTTCGTCATTTTCTAAAATCATTTGAAATGTTTCAAATGAAAATTCATTATGTAAGTGTTCATCAAACAATGCCGCTACACCTCATCATAAAATATCTCTGGAAAGACATTTGTAAAAGGTAAGAGAATTATTTATGAGCTCTGTTCTTCGATGCTCTGCCTGTAAAAGGCATTGTTAAGCTGCCAGAGCTGCGCCGAGTCGGGGCTGAGCTCCAGTTCCAGGATGGCGCCGCCCTTCGGGTATTCCACATTGCCCGAGGGGAGCGTGAGCCTTCGGGGCGACAGCGTGAAGGTCGTGCCAAAGGCACTGATCTCAAAGCCCGAGGCTGTGCGCTTTATCTCCAAGTCCCCCACAGAGGCAGTGTCCCCCGCCGAGAACCGCTCTCCCGCGGAGCCCAGCTCCGTGCAGAGGCGTTCGGCGGCAGGAAGGATGCTCTCGGTGTATATCCCTCCCGAGCTGTCGCCGCTGATGAAAACACATTCCACCTTCCGAACGCCATAGAAGGACATAAGGCTTTGGACAGTGTAGGCGTGCCTGCCCCTGCTGCCTATATCGAGTATCACGGCGCTGCTCCCGCAGATGATGACTGCGGTGGTGGAGCTGCTGTTGTTCACAGCGACGACCCTTATCCTGTCCCGCCGCAGGAAAACTGCGACCTGAGAAAGCAGCAGCACCGCCGCCAGCAGCACAGCGCATCCCGAAGCCAAAAGTCTTGCCGAGCGCTTAATTATTGCCGCCGAAAGCACTGCCGCCAGAACAGTGGACGCAAGGGCCAACAGCACCCGATGACACCCGCTCACAGAGGAAAAACTCAGCCCCGCCAGAGCCCTGCCGCATCGGAGTATCAGCTTTACAAGCAGGCCGCTGAGCCGAAGCAGCAGCTGTGCGGGAGCCGTCGTGCCTCCCAGCAGGATAGCAAAGGGCAGCAGCCCCAGCGCCGCCGAGCACAGCGGCACCAGCAGCAGGTTAGTCACTGGCGAGAGTATGGAGACTTCGCTGAAAAAGACCGCCTGCAGCGGCAGCGTCACCGCCATCACACAGAGGGAGGCGGTGATGCTCTGCTTTAAGCTGCTTTGGGGGCCGTCAGCCGAGTCGGGCGCGAGCATTGGAGCCGCCGCACCGATAGCTGCCGCCGAGGCCATCGAAAGTAAAAAGGCCGCGCCTGTTACGGCATAGGGCGAGAAAACAGCCATTATCAGCCCGCAGAGCCCAAGAGAATTCAGCGCGTCCGTTCGCCGCCCAAAGAGTATGGACAGCTGCACAAGTATGAGCATTATGCCCGCCCTGGTCACCGATGGCGAAAACCCCGCAAAGCCCATGAACAGCAGTATCAGCGCCGACATCAGCAAAGTGCGTAGCCGCTTTGGAAAATAAACTGTACTAAAAATTGTACTGAAAAGCAGGGCGACAACAGCGATGTGCGTGCCGGAGACAGCCATTATGTGCCCCACGCCTGCACGGTTCAGGGACGTCCTGTCGGCAGGGGAGAGCTCGCTCTTGTCTCCGCAGACGATGGCCTGCAGCAGCCCTGCGCTCTCGTCGTCGCAGGCGGCAAAGATGCATTCCGAGGTGTAGTCCCTCAGCCGCGCCGCCAGCCGCATAAAATGCCCGCCGCTCCTGCCCTTGTCTGTGAGCCTCACATCTCCCGAGGCGGTAAGGTAGAGCCCGCGGCTGCTGTAATAGTCGGTGGTCCTGAAAAGGGCGTTGTCAGTCAGGGCAGCTGCGGTGCAGGTGAGCTCCACCTCGTTTCGCTCCTCCACGGGCCTTCCGCTGTAGAAAACGATGCCCGCACGGGTGCCGCCCTCGGTGCTGCCCTTTACGGCCATTCGCCAGCTGTCGCTGCCAATATAGGTGCAGTCGGTGACAGTGCCTTTTACGGTCACCTCTCGGCCGTCAAGGTCCAGCTGGGGCATGATGCGAAAATGGGTGTAGCCCCATCCGTGGGCGAGCCCCGCCAGCAGGCAGAGCCCGACAACGAGGGCATACACCCGCTGTCTGCGAAAAAGCATAACCGCTGCGGCAGTGAGCACCGGGACGCAGACAAAAAGCATCCCGCTGCTCCATATCTGCAGCATCATTAGCATAGTGCCGCCCAGGAAGGAGAACCCCGACCAAGCGGCCTTGCGTTTCATCCCCTTAGCCTGCGGGCCACTGCAGCGGCCTGCCCGCCAGCAGGTGGAAGTGGATGTGGAACACGCTCTGTCCCGCGCTCTCGCCGCAGTTTGACACAACGCGGAAGCCGTCCTTCAAGTCCAATTCCTTGGACAGCTTTGCTATCACCTCATAGATGTGGGCGATGACGGCGCTGTTGCTCTCATCCACCTCGTCAAGCTTTGAGATGTGCTCCTTCGGTATCACCAGCAGATGCACGGGCGCTGTGGGCGCAATGTCCTTGAAGACGTAAACAAGCTCGTCCTCATATACCTTATCGGACGGTATCTCGCCCTTGATTATTTTGCAGAATAAGCAGTCGTTCATGATTTACCTCCTTGATACAATGAAAAACTTGTGATTTGACTTTAGTGTATACGGCCAGCTCACATGGTTTATCAACGGGTGCCCTCGCCGTTGACGCGGCTCGGGGTGATCGCGGAAAAAGGTATTCTCTCCCCCTGCGGGGGGAGATATACCTTTTTTTCCGCCGAGCATTACGATCATACATAGCTTACTGACATGAGTAAGCTGTCTCATATAACTATCAACTGTCAATTATCAATTACTTGATAAACTCCGCCACGATCTCGTCGGCCTGGTCAAGGGCCTCGTCGATCTTGTACTTGTCGCCGACGCCGGCCATGGCGCTGTCGGGGCGTCCGCCGCCCTTGCCGCCTGTGAGGGCCGCTACCTTGCCTGCGATCTTGCCTGCGTGGGCGCCCTTTGCAAGAGCCTCCTTGCCGCAGCCTACCGCAAAGTTTGCCTTCTCGCCGTCGATGCCCGCCAGAATGATGACGATATCCTCATGGGTGGCCTTGACGTCGTCCACCATTTTTCTAAGGGCGTCGGCCTTGATGTTGCGCAGCATGGCGGTGGCCACCTTGATGCCATTCACCTCAACGGCGGCCTCCATTATGGCCTTCGAGCGCATGGAAGCTATCTCGCTCTGGAGAGAGTCACGCTCTCTCTCAAGGGCCTTGATGTCCTGCATTACAGCCTCGGCTCTCTGGGCCAGCTCCAGAGGATTGTTTACCTTCAGGGCCTGTGCCGCACGGGCGATCTGCTCCTTGTGCTGCTCCAGCAGGGCCAGCACACCGCGGCCCGTAACGCCCTCGATGCGCCTTACTCCCGAGGCAACGGAGCTCTCGCTAACAAGCTTGAACAGGCCGATGCGGGAGGTGTTGTCAACGTGGGTGCCGCCGCAGAATTCGATGGAGGGCGTCTCCTCCTCGTCGCCGATGGAAACTACTCTTACCACAGAGCCGTACTTCTCGCCGAAGAGGGCCATGGCCCCAAGCTTCTTGGCCTCGTCTATGGGCATCTCCTTAACGGTAACATCAAGGGCCTTCAGGATATTGGCGTTCACGATGGCCTCTACCCTCAGCTTCTCCTCGTTGGTGAGGGCGTTGAAGTGGCTGAAATCGAAGCGCACTCTGTCGGCGTCTACCAGCTGTCCGGCCTGGTGAACGTGGTCGCCAAGCACCTCTCTCAGCGCCGCCTGCAGCAGGTGGGCGCAGGTGTGGTTGCGCATGATGGAGAAGCGGTTCTGCCTGTCAACGGCAAAGTGAGCCTGCTGACCGACGGCAATGCCGCCCTCTACCACCTTTATCTTGTGGGCGAACTTGCCCGCTGTTACCTTAATTACGTCCAGCACCTCGGCCTTGCCGCTGGCGGTGGTGATGAAGCCCTTGTCGCCCACCTGTCCGCCGCTCTCGGCATAGAAGGGAGTCCTGCCGGAAACAAGGTAGTAGATGCTGTCGTCGCAGCCCGCATTCTCCACAAGCTCCTCGTCTGTGGCAAGGTATTTTATCTCGCAGTCGTCCTCAAGCTTCTCGTAGCCTGTGAACTCGGTGTGGAAGTTCTTGTCCATTTTCAGGAAAACGGTGTCGTCGGCGCCCATGTACTTGGAGCCGCCGCGTGCGGTGCGGGCGGTCTCGCGCTGCTTTTCGTAGGCTGCGCGGTAGCCCTCCTCGTCGCAGGAGAAGCCCTTTTCCTCCAGTATCTCTCTTGTCAGGTCGATGGGGAAGCCGTGGGTGTCCGAGAGCTTGAAGCAGCTCTCGCCGTCAAGAACGGTCTTGCCCTCGGCCTTCATCTGATCAACGTATTCATCAAGCAGCCTCATGCCCTTGTCGATGGTGTTGTTGAAGTTCTGCTCCTCGGTGGCAAGCAGCTTTACGATATAGTCGTACTTCTCCTCCAGCTCGGTGTACTCGCCCTTGGAGTTGTCAACGACGGTCTTTACGATGTCCTTTAAGAAGGGCTTGTCGATGCCCAGCAGCTTGCCGTGGCGTACAGCCCGCCGTATGAGCCTGCGCATTACATAGCCGCGGCCCTCGTTGGAGGGCAGGATGCCGTCGGAGGCCATGAAGGTAACAGAGCGGATGTGGTCCGTGATAACGCGGACGGAAACATCCTTCTTGTGCTCCTTGCCGTACTCAACGCCCGCGATCTTGCAAACGTGGTCGCGGATGGCCTTGATGGTGTCAACATCAAAGATAGAGTCAACGTTCTGCATCATGGCGGCGATGCGCTCGAGGCCCATGCCCGTGTCAATGTTCTTCTGCTTCAGCTCTGTGTAGGTGCCGTCCTCGTGGCGCTCGAACTGGGTGAACACCAGGTTCCAGAATTCCATATATCTGTCGCAGTCGCAGCCCACGGTGCAGGTGGGCTTGCCGCAGCCGTACTCCTCGCCTCGGTCGTAGTAGATCTCGGAGCAGGGGCCGCAGGGGCCGTCTATGCCTGCCTCCCAGAAATTGTCCTCCTTGCCCATGCGGAAGATCTTGTTCATGGGCAGGCCCTCCTGCTCGTGCCAGATGCGTTCGGCCTCGTCGTCCTCCTCGTATACGGAGACATAGAGCCTGTCCTCGGGTATCTCAAGCACCTTTGTAACATACTCCCACGCCCAAGCGATGGCCTCCTTCTTGAAGTATTCACCGAAGCTCCAGTTGCCAAGCATCTCGAAGAAGGTGCCGTGGCGGGCGGTGATGCCAACGTTCTCGATGTCGCCTGTTCTTATACACTTCTGGCAGTCGCAGACCCTCACCGAGGGGGGCACGTCCTGGCCTGTGAAGTAGGGCTTCAGCGGCGCCATGCCCGCGTTGATAAGCAGCAGGCTGTTGTCGTTTTGCGGCACCAGAGGGAAGCTCTTTATCCTCAGGTGTCCCTTGCTCTCGAAGAACTTGAGATAAGATTCTCTAAGCTCGTTAAGTCCCATCCATTTCATTTCAAACATTCCTCCGATAAGTTATTTTTCTCAAATGTGCTGCGGGCTGCTAAGGAACAACAAAAAACGCTCCGCCCCATTAACATGGGACGAAGCGCATAGCTCCGTGTTACCACCCAAATTGCAGAAGCCAAAGCTCCTGCCGCTCGAGCCCTTTAACGCAGGGGATACGCCGCTGCTTTCACAGCGATGCTCAGGGGCAGCCACCGCATTTGTTCCATCAAGGCTCGCACCTACCGCCTCTTCTCTGCATGGAGCTCACTGCGGATGATCCCGTCACAGCGTTTGAGATATTACAGAGTTATTATACTATAAAACAGGGCTTTTGTCAATACCCGCACTTTGACTTTAGGCGAAAACGGTATCTTTCTTTAAGACCAAATTTGCCGCTTCGCGGCAAATTTGAAAAAGCGCAAAAGGGTATCCTCTCCGCCTGGCGGCGGAGGAATACCCTTTTGCGCCGAATATTTACTGCCTGTTCTGAAAGAGGCCCTCGCGGCGAGCGGAAACGGAGTTGTCAATTTGCCAGAGTGAGCCTTATGACCAGCTGCCCGCCTTTGACCTCTGCCTCGATGCGGCCGCCCATGGCGGAGATCAGCGTCCTCGCTATGGCAAGGCCAAGGCCTGTAGAGCCTCGGGCGGTCTCAACGGTGTAGAAGCGGTCAAAGAGCCTTTCGGCCTCCACCGCCGTCAGGTCGGGGGCGGAGTTTGCAAAGGTCACAACGCCATCCCGCGAGAGCTTCACCGACAGGTCTCCCGCGCTGTATTTCAGGGCGTTGCTTATCAGGTTCGAGAACACCCGAGAAAGCATCTCCTCGTTGGCCTGCCGCATTATCCGCTCCTCGCAGATGTCGATCTCGGGCTCTATCCCCCGCTCGGTAAGGGCGGCGTAGTAGCCCGTTATGCTCTCGGCCAGCACCCGATTGATATGCACCTGTGAAAGCTCTGCCCCCTCCTCGGCAGAGAGGATGACGGAGTAGCGGAAAAGCTCCTCGGTCAGCTGCTTCAAAAGCTCAGTGCGCTCCGAGATTATGTCAAGGTATTCCTTCACCTGTGGGCTCTTGTCCTCCCGCCGCAGCAGCTCAAGATAGCCGCCGATGGCCGTCAGGGGCGTGCGCAGGTCGTGAGAGATGTTCGTCACGGCGTTTTTGAGCTCACGGTCTCCCTGGGTGTATTTGTGGCGCTGCCTGCGGAGTATTTTCAGCTGGTCGTTTATCTGTGACGCCAGCTCCCTTGCGTGCCTGTCCCGGCAGGAGAGGGTGATAAGATTATTGGTGTCGCTCCCGAGGATTTCGGACAGGCTCTCGCCAAGCTCCCTGACGCCCCGACGGAGCGACCAGAGCTTTGCCGCAAGTATTATATTTGTGATGGCGATGATGCCAAACACGCAGATAACAACAGGCATAAAGCGACTCCTATTTTTTTATGAATTTGCCCTCGTCGCCTGCGGCGACTCGGGAGAATGCGGAAAAAGGTGTTCTCCCCCCGCGGGGGGAGATACCATTTTTCCGCCGAGTATTACGACTAATTTATATCAGCCAACATCAAATGAAAACCGCGAGGGAAATGCTGCCCTCTTTATCTATTGGAGCGAGCTTGCGAGCGCTCCCGCGACCTGCCCCGTCGGGGCACCGACTATCTCATGTCTCTCTTTCTGAAAATAAAGCAGCCGACGGCGGTCACTGCCACGCTGAGGATGAGGTAGGACACAAGCTTCTTTTCAAGGTCCCATGGGCGCTTGTAATAGAGAGTTGGCCCTATTTCTCTGAGATCTGCGTCGCTCATGCTGCCATAGCCCCACTTGTCGTAGATCATCAGGAAATCTCCGCTCTCTTGGTCGATGTGGTTAAGCATATTGAAGGGGCACAGCAGGTCGGCGGTACGCAGGCAGTAAAACAGCGGTGTGCCGCGCTCGATGTAGTCCTCGTTGGGCTCCTTGAAAACATATTCGTAAATGGGCTCGCCGTTCCCGTCCTCTCCGTATGTTTCAATGGTGTAATCCTTGCCCCTCAGCCAGTCCTCATCCTTGTATGTCTCGTACTCCTCGGGCTGATAGGAGCTCTGCCAATACTGCGGCCTGCTGAGCATATCTCTTGCCACTGAGCCCACAAAGCTGACGCCGATGGAAGCAACTATGGCCAGCACCGCACTGATGGCCGCCCGGGCCGAGAACACAAAGCTTACGGCCACGGTGATGAGGTTCATGGTCACGTTCACCGCCAGTATACAGGCGAAGATCTCAATAACATCCGCGGGGGTGACGCCCGTGTACTCCACTACATTATGCAGGCTCAGCAGAGGCAAGATATACCCCGCATAGGTGAGCAGGCTCACAATAAGCGTTACCAGCAGCATGGAGAAATATATCTGCACCTTGGTGTAGCCCGCTATCAGCTTGTTGCGCACGGCCTTGCAGCTGAACTCGGAGCCGATGATAAGGGAGAAGCCCCCCGCCTGCACCATAAGAAAGCCCAGCATGAAAACGGAATCCGAGTTGCCGTACTCCCTCGCCTGATCAGAGGTGAACCAGCCAATAAAGGCGCAGAGGGCAATGGTGACGTAAAGTATCTTGCTCCTGAAAAAGCGCCTGAGATCGGAATGCAGCAGATCAAGCATTTTTGCCACCTCCCACCAGAGAGATGAAAAAGCTTTCAAGGCTCTCGTCCCGCTCCGAGCAGGAGATGACCTCGCAGCCCTCGCCGTCAAGGGCGTGTACAAGCTCGCTCACGTTCAGCCTGTCAAATATATCAACCGTTTTGTTGTCCAGTATTTTGTACTCTTTCTTTATTCTGTCCAGCACTTTTGTGCAGGCCGTGGTGTTGTCTACCTCTATCCTCATGCTCTTGCGGCAGGCGCTCTCAAGCTCCTCGGCGCTCATTTCTTTTACTATCCGCCCCGAGTCGATGAAGCCGTAATGTGTCGCCAGCCTCGACAGCTCGTCAAGGATGTGGCTGGAGATAAGCACCGTTATCTGCTCCTCGCGGTTCAGCTTTAATATCAGCTCCCGTATCTCGATGATGCCCTGGGGGTCAAGGCCGTTGATGGGCTCGTCCAGCACCAGCATATCGGGGCTGCCGCAGAGGGCCACCGCGATGCCCAGCCGCTGCTTCATTCCAAGTGAGAAGTTGCGGGCCTTCTTCTTGCCCGTGTCTTTAAGGCCGACCAGCTCCAGCAGCTCGTCGATGCCCTTGTAGTCGGGCAGGCCAAGGATGTTGTACTGCTGCTTAAGGTTCTCTCTTGCCGTCATGTCAAGGTACATCGAGGGGGTCTCTACCACCGCGCCGATGTGCTTGCGGGCCTTGTAGATGCCCCGAGTACCGCTCTTCTCTCCGTAGAGCTCGTAGCTGCCCGAGGTGGGGTCCTGCAGGCCGCAGAGCAGTCTGATGAGTGTTGTCTTTCCCGCGCCGTTCCGCCCGACAAAGCCGTAGATAGCGCCCTTAGGCACATTCATCGTAAGCTCGTCAAGGGCCGTGAACCGCCTGTAGCGCTTGCTCAGCGCGTTAGTCCTGAAAATGTAGTCCATATTATTTGTTTCCTTTCAGCTTTCTTCCGGGAGGCCCATCCTCCCTCTGTGCTTATATCATAGCACAGCCCCGTAAAGAAAGCGGTAAAGAAAAGAGTAAAGATTCGGTAAATTTTTTATCTCACTTTTTGCAAAAGTGTTCCTAAGATAAATCAGAATTTGTGCACAGCGTGCACCACGCAATGCCCTCGCCCTCGGCTTTGTGCGTAATTACAGCTTTGACTGGCTCGGGGCTAACAACTGTTTAGTGCGGCAAATCAGAATTTGTCATTCACTATGTTTGTAAGTGCTATTGCTGTCATTGCGGTGATCCATTATAAAAATCACGATTTATGCTTTTCTAAAATCAAAATCACACTTATCTGCTCCTCTGCCAATGGTGCCATTTCGTTGAT
>JAFVAN010000018.1 GCA_017480485.1 Ruminococcus sp.
CGAAAATCCCACACCTACGCTGTTTGAGGCTCGCCTCAAACAGTATGGGATAAGGCACAAGCTGATAAAGCCGTACACTCCGAGGCACAACGGCAAAGTTGAGCGTTCTCACCGCAAAGACAACGAATATTTCTATGCAACTCACAAGTTTTATTCGTTTGATGACTTCAAAAAGCAGCTTGCTGTACACAGTAGAAATTACAATAAATTCCCCATGCGCCCATTGAACTGGAAGTCTCCCGCTGATTATATCAGCGCCTTCCTTTCAAATGGTGAACTTTTTTGAAATCTTTGTATCACATCATTGACAAACCGACATTTTTAACGAGCATCACGGAAATCAATTATCTTTTTTGTTTATACAATTTTGCCGCTCTGCGGCAAAATTGCGGGTGTCAAAAGAGGGTATTCCCCCGCCGGCGGCGGGAGAATACCCTCTTTTGACATAATAAATACTGCGATCAGAGCAAGACTTTAAAACTGATCTCCGCACTCCTCCCCGGGCTCTTCGTCGGCGGTAAAGGAAATGGCGAACATATCCTCAACAGAGACCCTTTCGCCGTCGGTGAAGACCAGCTGGCGTGCATAGCTGTCGTAGATGCGGGGGATGCCTACCTTGTCGATGTACCTTCCTCCCTGCTTGCGCTTATCGGGGACGAAGTAGGTGAGCCTGATCTCGGGGCCCTCGCCGATGATACC
The DNA here is from genome assembly GCA_017480485.1 of Ruminococcus sp. Next base: position 700 of record JAFVAN010000018.1, read on the forward strand.
CAGCAGGCGGTTCAGGCCGTCGTTGAGCTCCCGCTCCCGGTCCTCGGTGAGGGTCAGCCTGCTGTCCACAAGCCTTGCGGTCTCGGCGACGGCGTCGTCGTAGCCCACAAGGGCGGCAAAGGGGCTGAACTGCGCCGCCCTGTCGTTTGCCGACATCGGCGGGAGGTCCCGATACCTCGGCAGCTCCATATCCTTGATGTCATCGTATTTATCCTTCATGCTCTGCCTCCTTTGCTTGGGGCGCCTGCTTGGCGCTCGATGCTGCTTCTATTATTATACAGCAAGCGCGGTGGGATTACAAGGGTAATTTTTGGACAGGCGGGATAGGGCATGACTTCTGCAAAAAACTTTCCTCCATCGGTAGACAAGCGGGAAATAATATGGTATAATATCTATAATACAAATTCGGCCCGCGGGGCCGTGCAAAAAAGATCAAACGGAGGGATAACATGAGGCAATTCCAATTCACCTACAAGGATATGGACAGCCTGAAGACTGAGCTTAGGAAGATACGCCAGTGGTGCAATTCCAGCGTTATATCCCACATCACCTTCCAGCTGTTTACCGAGACCATTGACAAGCCGCTGATAAGCGACATCTGCGCCGCCATCTCAGCGGAGCTGCCGGACGCCCAGTATTACGGCTGCTCCTCCAACGGCAACATCATCAACGGCGCTTTTTCAGAGCCGCCCATCGGCATCATCTGCACCGTTTTTGAATACCCCTCCACAAGGCTGGAGATAATGCAGTACACCCTGACTCAGGAAACGGAAAAGGAGGTCATGGAGGACTTTCTTACCGAGCTCTCAAGGCGGCCCTGGGTGACGGCGGTGGAGCTGCTGACCACCATCCGTGGGATGTCCATGACGGACTTCTGCAACGCCCTCGGAGAGGCCAGAGGGGACATACATATCTTCGGCGGCGGGGCCTTCTCCTCGGACCTCTACGATAACCGTGCCTGCGTGTTCTCGCGGGACGGGGGCTTCTCGGATAACGGCGTCGTGTTCTGCCTCTACGGCGGCGAGGACCTTCACGTCGCCTCCACCTTCATCCGCGGCTGGAAGCCCCTCGGCAAGACCTTCCATGTAACAAAGTCCAAGGGCACCACCCTCTACGAGCTGGACGGCCAGCCCGCCTATGAGGTATACTACAAATACCTGAACATCAAGAACAACGAGCATTTCTTCTACAACACCCTGGAGTTCCCCTTCCTGTACCAGCACAACGGCATCGACATAATGCGGGCTCCCACCGCCAGCAACGAGGACGGCTCTCTGACCATGACCTCGGACGTGGAGGAGAACGTCAGCGCCCGCCTTGCCTACGGCGACCCTTGGACGATACTTGAGAGCGTGCAGCAGGACGGTAAGGTCATCAAGAACTTCCACCCCGAGATCATCAGAGTGTTCTCCTGCGCCGCAAGGCGCACCTTCTGGGGCAACACCGAGGTCTCGAAGGAGTCCCTGCCCTTCCAGAACATTGCGCCCACCTCAGGCTTCTACACCTCGGGAGAGTTCCTGAGGACCAACGGCTTTGTTAACCAGCACAACGTTACCATGGTCATTGCGGCCATGCGCGAGGGCACCGCGGCCTCCAAGAAGGTCGGAGAGCTGGAGATCGACCAGACGGGCTTCTCGGGAAAGGTATCCCTGATAAACAGGCTTGCAAGCTACATCAACGCCGCCTTTGACGAGCTGGAGCAGGCAGCTGTCACCGATGGCCTGACTAAGCTTCTCAACCGCAGCGAGATACAGCGCAGGATATCGGAGCGCCAGAGATCCGGCGAGGTGCTGTCCCTGATAATGATCGACCTGGACGACTTCAAATCCGTGAACGACACCTACGGCCATCAGGAGGGCGACAACGTCATCATCGGTCTGGCGGAGCTGCTGCGGAAGGGCATCCCCTCCCACAACCCCGACGCCGACGCAGGCAGGTGGGGCGGCGAGGAATTCATGCTGCTGCTGCCCTATGACCTCAACTATGCAGAGCTTGCCGCAAGGGACATCTGCGGCGACTTCGCGGCCCTTACCTTCCCGAAGGCGGGCCGCCGCACCGTGAGCATCGGCGTCACCGAGGCCAGAGACGGCGAGAGCCTTGACGAGCTGCTGATGCGGGTGGATCAGGCCCTCTATCAGGCAAAGAAGAACGGCAAGAACAGGTATGTTGTGATATAACCGCAAAAACAGACCTCATCCCGAATAGGATGAGGTCTGTTTTTTATGTCCTTTATTCTTTTATACTATCTCGCCGTCGCTGAGCTCGATGACCCGACCGCACTGCTCGGCAATCTTCGGGTCGTGGGTGACGATCACGACTGTTCGCCCCGCCTCGTTCAGGCTCTTGAAAAGCTCCATTATCTCTGCCGAGGTCTTGGTGTCAAGGGCGCCCGTGGGCTCGTCCGCAAGTATCATGGAGGGCTCGTTTACGATGGCTCTTGCAATGGCCACCCGCTGCTTCTGCCCGCCCGAGAGCTTGTTGCAGGGCTTCTTTGCAAGCTCCTCGATGCCCACCGAGCGCAGGGCGGCAAGGGCCTTTTCCTTTTTGTTCTTTATCCTCTTCTTTGAAAAATTCAGGGGTATCATCACATTCTCAAGGACCGTAAAATCCTCCACGAGAGCGAAGTCCTGCATGACCATTCCGATCTTCTCGTTGCGTATCTTGGCATACTGCCTCTCGGAAAGGTCCTTGACCAGCGTGCCGTCAATGGTGTACTCCCCCTCCTGATAGCTGTCGATGCAGGCAAGAATGTGCAGGAGCGTGCTCTTCCCCGCTCCAGATCTCCCGATCACTGCCACCAGCTCACCGTCCTCTATCTCGGCGGAAACGCCGTGCAGGGCCTCGTACTCGTTCTGCTTCTTCGGGTTGTATATTTTTACGATCTTTTCAAGCTTTATCATAGTTACTCCTCCTTCAATATCTCATAGGGCTGCAGGCGGCCGATGATCACGGCGGGCATTATCGCCGAAAGGGCAAGATAGAGCACAACCACCGCGCAGCAGGCCGCAAGGGGCAGAGGCCCAAGGCTTATGACAGTCTCTTTGAGGAAGGTCGCCCTTCCCGCAGCCAGCACCGCACCGCCCAAGACGGCAGAAAAGAACACCGTCAGCGCCGTCGATGAAATGCTGCGAAGTATGCACCTTGCCCTTGTGGCCCCGCAGATGTAGAACACCGCAGTGTCGTGCTGCCTGCGCAGAGCCTCCACCGCACAGATGGACACCGAGGATATGGCGGTGAGGATGAGTATGCAGAGCATTATCGGGAACACCGTGTAGAGTTGGGAGTAGATATGCTCTCGGCTGTTGCTGTCGATCTCGGAAAGGGAGACCTCCCAAAGCTCGCTGTTTTGTCCGAGAAGGGTTGAAACTGCTTCATAGCCCTCGGCCGTAAGGTCGGACTTAAACACAAACTGCACGCCCTCCAGAACGGAATGACGCCCGAAAAGATCGGCGGCGTCCCGCTCCAGCATTAGGGCGATCTCCTTGTCCTCGAAGGAGGAGTTGAGGGTCCCGTAAATGCTGCGGTAGTCCTTCGGCTCGTTAAGCTGATCGAGATAGGAGACCACCGAGGCGTTCTCCTCCAGCCGCCCGATGACGATGAACCGCACATCCTCGCTTTTAATGGTCCTGCCCTCGGCGTCCCATCTCAGGGGCAAATCCGGGACCGTCAGTATGTCCCCGACCCGGTGCTTCGACGAAAAGCCCAGAACAACGGGTATCAGCCCGTCGCCACTGTAGGAATGGCCCGTCTCCGTAAGCCATTCCCCCTCGGAAAGCTGCGGCCTGTAAAGCTCAGCCAGCCTGTCGCAGTACTGTATGGCCGACAGCCCCTGCTCCGCACTGTCCTTCTCGGCGATATCGTAGTAGCTGTGAGTCGTGTAGATAAGCCTGTCCTCGCCCACGCCCGCAGCCTCGCAAAGGTCTTCAAGATATATGCCGCTGCCGGGCCGTGCGGATATCATGTATCCCTCCCGAGAGAGGATGTCCTTGAAGGGCTTGTAAAGCGCATACCGCGACTCGATGGCCGAAACAAGGCTGACAGCCAGCACCAGCACCGCCGAGAGCTGCACAGCCTCCAGCACTCTTAGCACTATGCTCCTGTGAGAGGCCGCGCTGCGCTTCTGCTCGGTTATGCTGCGCTTTTTGATCGTGAGCAGCAGCATGACCGTTACCGCCACAAGGGCGCTGCCTGTGAAGATACCGAAGATGGCAAGATATATCCTCAGGCTGTAGGCACCTGCCAGATGCTCGAATATCCTCCCCAGCAAGGGCTTTGCCGCAAGATCGAAGGCAAGCTCCGAAAGGCCGAAGAGCGGCAGCACCAGCAGCATACATTCCCCAAGATACATGGCGCAGGCCCTTAGCCGCGAGCAGCCGCAGATGCGGTCGATGGCAAGGGCGCGGCTTCGGCGCTGGAGCATATACCGAAAGAGTATCGCCGTGTTGACCGCCGCCAGCAGCGAGATCAGCACCGAGATGATGAGTACCGTTCTGTAGTAGTAAAACTCCGAGACCTCAGTAAAGGTCATCTCCTCAAGGACAAAGCCCTGCCCGAAATGCAGCTGCATGGAGTCTCTTATCTCGTCGTAGACCGACCTGACCAGAGGCTTGCTAAAGGACAGCACCGCAATGTTGTCATAGGGCATCGCCACAAGCTCCGTGTCCTCCGGCAGAGAGGAAAAGGGTATGCTGAGCTCGCCGTTATTGTTGGCTGATATTATCACCCTGAACTGCTGCGAGGCGACGGTCACAGTCTCCTCGTCTTCCCTGAGCCTTCTGGCCGTAAGCCGCATATCACCCGTCGCCGACTCAAAGTCCTCGCCGCCCTCGCCGAACAGCGAGCCGCTCACCGCGATGATATCGGCGCCGCTTGAGTATTCCTCGTCGGTGAACAAGGCCCTTTCGGTTCTGTAGGTGCAGGGCCGCCCGTCTTTGAGGCCAAAGTTGAATATTTGCAGATACTCGCCCGCCTCGCCGCTCTCGGTAAGGTATATATCCTGCTCGTAGGCCGCCATGCAGCTAAAGCAATCGATATACCCCGCTGCCTCGGGGCTGAGGCTGTTCAAAAAGCTCAGAGCATCCCCCTTGGTAACTCCGCAGCTGTAGGTGCCGTTTTGCTGCCGCACCAGCGCCTCCTTGTCAAAATAAATATTCAGCGGCTTGTTGTTATCAGACTCGCCGCCTGTTATCATGATATTGTAATTCTGGTAAAGCCCGTAGCTAAAGCAGATCACAAAGCAGGAGACTACGATATTTATAAATATCAGGGCCGAGATCAGCCTAAAACGGCTGACGGTCCTTGCTGTGCGCCTTAACACCTGTCCCATCTGACTGCCCTCCCTGATATAAGATCGGATAACGCCTGCAGCTATATCATATCACAAGCGCCGCCGGAAATCAAGGGAGCCTTATTCTGCCCTTATTCCTTTTCCGAGAGCTGCTCCTTGATCGTCGCCCTGCCGATGATGAGCAGCGGCATTACCATTGAAAGCACAAGGTAAACCGCAAGCACTCCTGTGCAGACCGCCAGCGGGATGGCCCCAAAGCCGATGACCGTTTCCTTCATAAAGGTCTGCTTGCCGACGATGACTGTCAGGGCCGCCAGCAGCACCGAGGCTCCGCAGGTCATGAGGCCCGCCCACAGGCTCCTGAGGACGCAGCTTTTTCTCGTTGCCCCGCAGATGTAGAGGACAGCGTAGGTATGCAGTCGGCGCTTGGTGCGGATGGCGCTGATGGAGATGCCGGAGATCAGCGTAAGGACGAAGATGCAGAGGGCGATAGGAAAAACAGTCTTCATCTGCTCAAAGATATATGCCCGAGAGGCCTTGTTCATTTCCTCAAATGAGATGTACTGTGCGCCGCTCATTCTTTTTATGACCATCTCTATCTCCTTGTATTCCTCATCGCTCAGGCTTTTGCAGTCGACCAGCTGCGTTCCCATTATCGGGGCATTGAAGCCGTACAGGTCATAAATGTCCTGCTCTCTGATGAACATCACCTCTGTGTCAACAAATTCCGTGTTATACACGCCGTAGAGATCGCGGTGGTCGGTATAGTCACCCATCAGATAGGGGTAGGAGAAAACAGAGGCGCTGTCCTCGAGCTTTCCGACGACGATGAAGCACAGGTCTTCGATGCGGGTCGGGACATAGTTCTCGTCCCATTCTATCATGTTGTCGGGAGATATGAGCCTGTCCCCCACGGAGAAGGCGCTGTTCGGAGCAGCGACCACGGGTATCATTTTGTCGCCAAGATAAGAGTGCTCTGTTTTATTGAGCCACGTCCCCTCGGACAGCTTGGGGGTATATCTGTCGATCAGGTCATTGTCGTAAGCAACGGTCTGATACATTGAGTCTTCATCGCTGTCGGCGTCGTAGCCCTCGGGGACAAAGCTGAGCAAGCAGGTCGCTGACACCTTGGCGCCCTTCATGCTCTTCCTTAGATCGTCAGCGTACATAAAGCTCCCCTGATAGTTCACGGCATAGCCACTGCCTTCAAGCATATCCGCAAAGGGCGCATATAGCTCGTACCTTGAAAGGCAGGCAAAGCTCACCGCAAGGCACAGCACCAGCACAGCCGAGAGCTGTGCGACCTCCAGCAGCCTGAACACACCGAAGGCCCTGTCGCCCCTGTCTTTCAGCTCTATCAGGGAGTGCTTTCTGACGGTGAAGGCTATCATCAGCCACATAACAGCCGTAACGCTGGCGGCGTAGATGCCAAAGACCGCGGCGTATAGCTTGAAGCTGTAGGCGCTCTCAAAATGCTCGAAGAGCTCTGCTGCCCGCGGCATCAGCAGCCTGTGCCAAAGATATTCGCTAAGGGCAAAAAGCGGCAGGCTCACCAGCAGACATTCCGAAAGATACATCATCACTGCCCTGCCCCGCCCGCAGCCGCAGAGCCTGAAGACCGCCAGCTCGCGGCTGCGGCGCTCAAGGATGTATTGGTAGAGCACCGCCATATTTATGGCCGCCAGCAGCGAGATCACCACCGAGATGAGCATGACTGTTTTGTAGTAGTATAATTCCTCGGCGGGAGTGAATTCAAGCTTGGGCAGTCCGGCGCTGTCTCCAAAATATGCGCCCACTGCCCGAGAGAGCTCCCCGTATTGTGACATGGTCAGGGGCTTTTCAAAGTAAAGCTCCATAAGCGGCGAGCCGGGACCAAAAGGCACCCAGACCTTTGTGTCCCTTGGCAGAGCCGTCAGGGGGACTATGAGCCTTGACTGAAGGCTGCCCTTTGGCATCCGCAGCAGCTCGAACTGCTCCCCGGCGATCATGGCGTATTTTTCGCCCATCAGGCTCCTGCCCCAGCCGCCGTCAACGCTGCCGCGGCCCTCGGGGGCGTCCATCTCCTCGCCCACGGCGACGACCCTTCGGCCTGCGATATAGTCCTCGTCGCTGATAAAGCCCTCGTCGATGCCCGCGGCAACGATGGAGCCGCCCTTGGGCCTGATGTGAAAATAGCCTGAATATATCCCGACATCGGAGGTTATCACACCATTCTCTCCAAAGCAGAAGATGTTGTTGTAAAAGCCGACGAACAGGTTGATGGCCTTGATGTTCTCGGCAGTGTCGCCGTCAAGGGAGCAGAGCATATCCGTAACGTCTCCAAGGGTGATATCCGACTGCATGACATCGAATTCTTCGCTGTAATGGGTCGTCCCCTGAGGAGCGGCGAGGGCGAGCTCCATATACCTTCCGCTCCTCCCCTGCTTTATCACCACGTTATAGCTCTGGTACAGGCCGTAGGAAAAGCAGATGACCAAGCAGGACACCACCACATTCAGCACCAGCAGCACCACAGGCAGCCTCTGGCCCCGTGCCATCCGCAGGATATCCGAAAACACATATCTCATTCCGAGCACCTCCGATAGTTCCTTCCGAATATATAGTCGGAGATGCAAAGCAAAATGTTTCGCTTTTCGTCAATTATCCCTTTTCCGAAAGCTGCTCCTTTATCGTCGTACTGCCAAGAATGAGCATGGGCGCCGCCATGCAGCAGAGCAGGAACACCCCCCAGACCGCCCCGCACCAGAGCAGGGCCCCAGCATCAAAAACTATCACCGTTTCAGCCAGCCTGCCGCTGAGGCGCAGTGCCGCCACAAAGCCCCCGCACAGCCCCATGGCCAGCAGAGAGGTCAAAAGGCTGCTGACAAGATATATGGCCCCGCACCCACGCAGGGTGCAGCCCAGCAGGGCGTAGACAGCGCTCTGCCTCATATTCATCTCCGCCGCAAGGGCCGAGACTGAGATGGTGCTCACCAGTATCAGGATGACGATGCTTATAAGTATCGGCGCCAGATGCAAAAGCTGCTCATAGACATAGCGCTCCGAGCGCCCCCGAAGCTCCGAAAGGGGCATGGCAAATCCCGTCAAGGCTTTAAGCTCTTTAAGGGCCGCTGCCTCCTGCTCCTCCGAAATGCCCTCCTTGAACAGGACTATCTGCCTGCCCGCAGGATAGGCCCCGACGCCCAGCTCCTCCGCAGCGCTTTTTGAGCAGATAAGCACGCTCTGCTCGGTGCAGGGGCCGTAGAGGGCGCGGTGGTCGTCCTCCGCCCCGAACCGAGTGTTCATGCCGAAGACGGGTGCCTCCTTTGCAAGCCTTCCCACCACCCTGAACTCCACCTCCGCAGTCTCGGGGTCCGTGAAGGTCAGGTCGTCCTCCCGATAATAACTGTATTCCTTTGTAATGATGTCCCCGACCTCAAAGCCGCTCTCGTAGTTCACCACGGCCTCCAGCTCCCGGGCGTTCGGGCTGAGCCAGGAGCCCTCCGCCAAGGGCGGGATGTAGACCGAAAGGCTCCTGTCATCGTAGCAATAGCACTCGGCGCTGTCGCCGCTGCCGTAGGGGATCTCGAGCTTCCCGATGCCTATCATGCAGTCTATCTCCGGCACCAGCTCCTCAAGGCTCTCGCCCTCCGCCGAACGGTATGTGCCGCTGACGCCGCAGGCCCCCCGCCGTGAAAGTATGTCCCGAAGGGGCGTGTATAGCTCCGTGCGGGAGCGAACGCTCGAAACGATGCTGATAACGATAAAGAACACCGCCGCCAGCTGCATGGCGATAAAAATATTCGTGAGCAGGCGCCGCCTGAACTCCTTTATTCCAAGCCAAAGCATACTATCTCCCCGCCCTTCTCAGCATTTCCACAGGCTGCCTGTCCAGCACCGCGAGCACCATGGCGGTCACGGTCAGCAGCAGCACCCCCATGAACACCCCGAAGATATAAAGATAGGTCCCCGCAGTGTAGACCCGAGTGATGCTTGGGAAGAAAAAGGTGAGCCGCGGCAGCAGCAGAAAATGATACAGCCCTCCGCAGAGCAGGAATATCACCGCCGACACCCCTGCGGCCTCGAGGATGAACATTGCCGCCGCCCGCCCCCTCGTGCAGCCCGCCAGCCTGAGTATGGATATCATCCTGCGGCGGGTAAAGACGATGTACCTGAAAAGTATCATCAGCGTTATTGCCGCGATGGCCGAGAGCACCACAGAGATGAGCACGATGGAGGTGTAGAACCTTGTTTCACCCTCGTCCACGGTCTCCATGATGGGGATGTTCACCCTGTCGCCGAAGACCTGCTCCATGGCGGTGTTGACGGCGTTGAAGGCCCTTGTGGTGACGGGCTTGTCCGTGAGGAAGGAAACATATCGCACAAGGAAGTCATCGGGAAGGGAGGCAAAGGGCACCGCCAGATCGTCGGCCCCCGCGTCAGCCTCGTTCCAAGCGCCAATGACCTCATACTCCTGCCCGAAGAGCTCTATGCTGCCGCCCACCTCCACCTTCGGGGGAGGGATGTCGTTTATGTCATAGGCCCGCACAACGGCCACCCGCGCCCCCGAGTATTCCTCCTCGTCGGTGATGTACCTTCCGTAGGAGACACGGATGTTTTCGAGATAGGCCCCGTAGAGGCCGTAGCGGTGCTCCTCGGGGTGATATTCGAGCCTGCCGCTCATCCACTCCTCCAGCCCGTACTGGCCTGTAGCGTAATCAAAGAAAAAGCCCGTGAAGGACTCCTTTATGTCCTCGTCCAGCAGCCCCAGCACCTGCCGCAGCTCGCCCACCGTGGCGCTGCCGTCCGCCAGATAGCTCACGGTGCCGTAATAGTCGAGCTTATCTGTTATGGTCCCAAAGCTGTAGCCGGCGTGGTTCTGGTTCTTGGCGGTGTTCTGTATGTAGGTCTCGGTGCTGTAGTTCTGGTAGACCCCGTGGGAGAACAGCACCGCCAGCACTGCTGCCGCGCTGCAAAGCACATAAAGCAGACATATCATCCTGCTGTGCCGCAGGCTGTGCGAAATGTTTTTAAGAATATATCTCATAGGCCACCTCGGCTTTCAAGAGGTTAGATATTAGATGTTAGAGGTTAGAAAAGATATCCGCTGTGCTGACAAAATATAATATCGCCGAAGGCGCTCCATATCTAACCTCTAACCTCTCACCTCTGACCTCTAAGATCTGGGAATGTCAAAGCCTTGGCAAAACGCAAAAGACCGCCATACCCTGCTTTCACAGAATATAACGGTCCGGGGTCGGCGTTTCTTACAGCTGGGTTCAATTTTCGGCCTTTTGCACAGAACGGGCGCAGCGCAGTAGTTCATCTTTACTAACAGGCGAGGTCATAGCCAATATATAATCCCCATTGTCCCAGAAGACCTCGCACCAGCCCTCGGCCTCCCGGAAAAGAGCCGAGTGGCCGTTTATGTCGATGCGCTCGAAGTCCGAGGCCTCGTTGAGGCAGACGATATAAAACTTATTCTTTGTGTACTGGGAGAAAAAGATCTCTTCTTCGCCGTTGTTGTAGTTGAGGTATATCTGCTCCTCCCCCTCATTCCCGTGGTCAAGAGCGAAGCCCTCGGGCAGGTAGGCGGGGGCAAGGCGGGTCTCGATGGTCGTGGGGGCGCCCTCGGCCTTGTTAGAAAAGACCGTCAGCCGCCCCTCGCTCTCGGCAAAGTAGAAGTCGTCCGAGAATTTATCAATGGCGTAGACCGCGCCCTTGAAGCCCAGCAGCAGCCCCGTCCCGAGGATCACCAGCAGGCAGGCCACCCGCCGCAGGGCCGTGCTGATGAGCGGATAAAAGGGCTTGCGCCGCCGCTTTACGAGGGAGTTCATCTTTTTCTCGAAGCGGGGCGAGAAGGCCTGCTCCTCATGCTGGGCATAAAGCTCCGCCGAGTATTCCTCCGTCAGGGCAGCAAGCACCGCCTCCGACAGACGCGTTTCAGTCATTTTCCTCACCCTCTTCCAAGAGCCTTTTCAGCGCCGCCTTTGCCCGAGAGACGCGGGTGTAGAGCGCCCCCTTTGAGATGCCCAGCTGCCTTGCGCTCTCCTCTGCCGAGCAGCCGAAGAGGCAGTAGATATACAGCGCGTCCCGGTGCTCCTTCGGCAGCCGTCTCAGCGCCTCAGTAAGGCGGCCCGTGTCCTCCTGCTCGAAGGATATCTCGGGCAGCTCCGCCGCGGTGCGGTCAAGGTGCTGCGCCTCCCGCCTGTTGCGGCGGTAGATGTCGATGGACACGTTCCTGCATATTATAACGAGCCAAGCCTCCTGTTTCTTACAGTCCATTCCCGAGAGCTTTGAAAAGCTCCGCGCCGCCCGCAGAAAGGTCTCCGAGACTGCGTCCTCGGCGTCCTCCCTGTTCCCGAGGATGGAGAGCGCCAGCCCCAGCAGCCGCCCTCGGCAGCGCAGGTAAAGCTCCTCAAAGCTGTCCCTGTCCTCCTGCTCTTCAAGCATCGCGATATATATCGGCAGCACCTCACCACCCCCTTTGCCCCGAGATAAGTATAGGTATATATTAGCACAAATACCTTCACAATTCAACCCACCGTGCTGGCGCGCACGGCGCAAGTCGCGTGAGCACTCGCAAGCTCGTTTACAACGGTGTGATGTGCAAAGGCTCCCTCGCGGTACGGTGGCACTATCATAGCCAGGGTGGGTCGAATAAAAAAAGCGCGAACCGTATCTAACATCTAACCTCTCACCTCTGACCTCTAATAGCTGTTCTTCACAAACTCCACCTCGCCGCTGCGGGCATCGACGGCGGCGAAGCACTCGTGCCACCAGTCGGTGCAGAACCAGATGACCCAGTAGGGCTCGAGAGAAAGAGAGGTGCGGGAGCTGTCCGGATATTTCGGCATCAGCACCAGCTCCTCCCGCTGCACCTCCAAGCTCTGATAGGCCGAGAGCTTCTCGCTGGCAAGGTCCATAGCGGCATCAGGGGCGATGATGTCGCAGGGCTGACGGTCGGTTATCACCAGCTCCTGCCCCACCGTGTATTCCTGCACGGCGCTGCCCTCCGTGAAGATGCAGCAGGCAGGGGGCAGGTCGCAGATCTCAAAGCTGTATTCGTTTTTTGCGGACATGGTGTCGAAGATGGGCAGGCCCTCGATCACTGTGCGGCTGTGGACTGTGGCGGCAGCTGTGCCGTCCTCCAGCACCTGCACCGAGGCCCCGAAGGGCCGCAGCTCGTTTGAAAAGCCCGAGGCCTCCGCCACCTCAGCGATCATGGCCTCTGCGGCTTTTTTAAGCTCCTCTGCGGTCACGGCGGTGCCGTTGTATTTAAGCTCCTCGGTGCTGTCGTCAGAGCCGAAGACATAAGTTGAAAGATACTCCGTGTTCGTGCCGTAGAGGACCCGGTTGAGAACGCTCTTCTCGCTGAGGCAGATGCTGCCGCTGTCCGTTATCAGCGCAAAGCGCTCGGCAGTCTCCGCATGAACGGTCCCTCCATCGCTTACGACGGCGCCGCTGTCATATTCACCAAGATAGTAGGAAAACAGTCCCTCGGCCCCGCTTTCCATGCCCTCGGCGGGCTTAGCTGTGCAGACGGCAGCCTCAGCAGCGTATTCCACCGAAAAGCCCTCGGCAAAGGTGAAGTTGTCGTAGTCTCCCTTTGTTATCTCCTCTGCGGCAGCCTCCCTGTCCTCCGGGAGAGAGTCCACGGGCTCGGCAGAGACCTCCTCCGAGCCGCTGCCCTTTGCGCCGCAGCCGCAGAGCAGTGCCGCAAGAATAATGCAGATCGTTTTTTTCATTTGTTTCTCCTTACTGACGCAGCCTATTCAGGTCGAACTCAAATTCAAGCTCTCCCGTTTCGGCGTCTATGTAGATATATTTCCTCACGTCCCCCACATCGCTGTTGCCCTCCTGATAGGGGTAATCGCCCTTGTCGATGTCTATGACGAATTCCCATTGCAGGCGGCCCGCCCACTTCACCCCGCAGTCATCCTCGGGCTGCCGGTTCCGGTAGTCGTATTCGGGGGTCATGGTGTATTTCAGGTTAATGTCGTTTATGGTCATGGGCTCGTTGAAGTCCGTGAAGGTGTGCTCAAGAAAGCCCATAGCGCTGGTGAGGGAGACGAGCCTTTCCGGTGCGCCTCTGTCGGTGGGCAGCAGAGTGCCGTAGCCCGTGGTGAAGGCCCCGATCTCGCCCCGCTTCTTCATCCTCAGCTTCAGTGACTGGGTGACGTATTTCAGATATGTCTCGCTCTCCGAAGGTCCGCCCGCCTCGTCATTCTCAAGGACGGTCAGCAGCTCGTCCAGAGGCAGCCCCTTGTAAAGCTTCTGCACGATGATGTCAAAGGAATACTCCCCTTCCGTGTTCTGCCGCGCCATGACGGTCTTGACCGAAAGCTCGTAGTCGGGCTCTAAGTCTCGGTAATTCTCGTCCACCCACCTTCCGGCGAAGTCTGCGGCTTCCTGCACAGTAGTGCCGCCGCCCTCGAGGGGAAAGCTGTCGGAAAAGTCTCCGCCCCGGTCGATGTGATATACACCCATGTTCCTGCCGCCGTCAAAGCTGTCCTCAAAGAGCTCGGGCTTGATGAAGGCCACAAAGCCGTTGTCGTGGACGCTGCCGTACGCCTTCTCCTCCTCGCTGTAGAAAAACCAGCATGCAGGGCGGCTGTAGTCGCCGTTCTCGATGGGCGTCGCGGGCTCGTACTCAAGGCCCACCTTTTCAATAGTCTCCCGCCCGAAGAAGCGCTCAAGCACCTCCCGTCCCCTTTCGGAAAAGCCGCTCCTAACGGTGAAGTCGCAGGCCACGATCTCGGCGGGCAGCTCCACCCTTACGGTGTCAGCAATGGAAAAGTTCGAATAGCTGCGGGAGAGGGCCGTCTGGGCGTCGGCCTCAAGCTCCGACTGCGGGATGTACTCTATCTCTCCGCCGTTCTCTGACACAGGGGCGTTCCCCGAGCCCGAGTTGTTTTTTACGTTCTCCGGTGCCTCGGCGCAGGCCGTGAGCAGCAGCGCCGCTGCCGCAAGAGCTAAAAGCTTTTTCATGTTTGTCTCCTTTGATAGATTTTTTATTCCGCCCCGTCGCTCAGCTGGAAGGAGCTGCGTTTGCAGAGCCTCAGTGACAGCGCCCCCAGCAGGACCAGCAGCACCCCAAAATACAGGCGGGACGCCCATATGGGGCAGTAGACTATGTTCAGGACCGCGTCGGAGTGGCCCGTGAACACCGAATGTGAAAGGGGCAGCAGCCATTTCAGCCGCGAGCCCAGAAAGTCAAGGCCGAAGCCCGCCCCCACCAGCAGAAGGTTTGAGATAAGCCCTATCACCCGCTTTGAGAGCAGGCCGAACACCAGCTGCAGCAGCCCCGTAAAAAGCATATAGAGAGAGGTCAGAACCATCGAATCTATGACCATTGCATAGGGGCGGGACTGATAGAGGACGGAATTGTCCAGGGCCAGGGCGGGACTTATGTCGCTCTCCCCAAGGGCGGCCCGCCTCAGCACCAGGCTCCAGCCGTCCGCCAGAAAGGTGTCCGGGCAGACAAGAAAGCAGAAGACCAGCAGACAGAGCTGGAACAGCAGGGTGATAAGAAGCATGAAGACCATCTGCCCCAGCAGCCAGCGGGCCCGCCCCGTGCGGTGCAGCACAAAGCGCACAGAGCCGTCCGTCATCGGCACGTCCGCAAACCACAGCAGGGCCAGCAGCGGGATAAATGGCACCGCCGCAGGCTGACATTCTAGCACCGTAAAAAGCTCGAAGGCCCCCAGGGGCGAGCTTAGCTGCTCCGAAAACAGTATGTAGGGAGAAAGAAATGTAAAATAGGAAAAGGCAAGATAGACAGCCAGCAGTATCAGCCGCCTTGCGCTCATCCACGAAAAGAAAGCATACAGCGAAACGGTAAGGGAACCTCTCACAGTCTTATCCTCCTTGCAGTCATAAACGCAAACAGACCGTAGGCCCCCGCCGCCAGCCCCGCCGCCCCAAGAACAAGCACCCAGGGGCTAAGGCCCGTGGCCTCGCGGAACTGGGGGAAGCCGTGGGCGTAAAAGGGGATGTACAAAAGCTCCGCCCGGGGGTCGGGCTCTGTGACCTCGCCCCGGGTCAGAGCCGCCAGCAGCCGCAGCTGATAGGTGGAATAGAGGCTGTCAAGGATATATATCACCAGAGACATCCCGCTGGTGATGACAAAGGTGTCCATAAAGGCCGAGCAGAGGGCGATGCAGACACAGCCCGCCACAAGGGCATAGGCGCAGTAGGAAATATAGAGCCTGGCTATCTCTCCCAGGGGCACCGCCGAAGCCGCACCCCCGCAGCAGACAAGGCACAGCACCGTTACCGCCCCAAGAGACACAAGCATCGTCAGAGCACTGTAAAGGCCCATGGCGGCAAAGTGAGAAAGGGTGAAGCTCCTTCGGGACATTCGGGAGCAGGACAGGTAAAAGCCGCAGCTTTTGAATTCGCTGCAGTAGGCCCCCGCATAGGGCATCGCCCCGAAAACAGGGAACAGCGTTATCAGCCACACGGACATACTCTCATAGGAGGACAGCACGTTGTATAGCAGCACCCCCGCATCACTGTTGTAGGGCGGCACGAACAGACAGGCTGCAAGCGCCCTGTTCTGGTCAGGCTCGGCGCCGTAGATGCCCACAGAGCCCAGCAGCAGCGCCGTGCACGCCCCACACCCGAACAGGAAGGAATATACAGGCACCCGCCTCAGGCAGGATATTATCTTCATATTATCCTCTCTATCCTCAGCTCGCCGCTTAGGGCGTCGATGATGTATACTGTTCCGCAGTTCGTCTGCGTGCCGCTGCCGGAGCAGGTCTCAAAGACCCAGCAGGGCCGGGCCTCAAGGGTGTAGCTGCCGTAGCGGCATATGGCCTCGGGAGATATCTGCACCAGGGACCGGTCCTCCTCCGGCAGGCTGTCGCGGAAGGCCCTGGCGTCTCTCTCGTAGTCCGAGTCCGTAAAGACAGGAACGTATTTCAGGGTACACCTCCGGATGTCGTAGGCCGTGCCCTGGGCCAGGACGTAGGAAAGTATCTCAACGGCGGAGCCAAGGGTGACATACTCGCTGTTCTCCCTTTCCTCCGTTATCTTAAGGGGATAGTGATGCTCAAGCTCCTCTATCCTCCCGCTGCCCGTCACCCAGAGATATATGATGCCGTTCAAGATCGGGTGCTCCGGCCTGTCAAGATCAAAGAGATAGCCATAGCTGCTGTCGAACAGGCTGCCGCGGCTGTCCCTGCGGCAGAGGACGATATACATCCCGAATCTGTCGTCCTCTATCCTCCTGGCGTCGATGTAATCCGCCTGATAGGTGAACTGCGAAAGCTCGGCCTTTGAGAAACAGCTGTTTGCAAAGCCCTCTGCCATCTCCGCCGCCTCTGCAACAGTCATAGCGCTCCCGTCGTACAGGGTGTAGCTGTCGTCAGTGGCCTTCAGGTCAGTGTAATAGCGGCCTTCGGCGCTGTAGGTCTGGGGCGGCATGGTGTCGGGAGAGGCGAAGCTTGAAAACAGCGTGGTTATGCCCCCGTCCACCGAGATAAGCTCGTAGTTGTAATAGATGCCGCTGTCGCTTATCTTTATGCTGTCCTTATCCTTGTAAAGCACCTTTGCGGGAAGCTCCGGGCCGTAGGTGAAGGTGCGCTCTCTGCTGCTCCGCCAGCTGTCGATATCGCCGCCCAGCTCCACCTTATAGCCGCCCTGCAGCGAAAGCTCGTCACATTCCGTCAGGGCCGCGAACAGCTCCTCCTGTCCCGCACTGTCAAGCTCCAGGGTGTAGGTGGGCATGGCCTCGCTCTCGGGCAGAATGATGCTTTCTATCTTAACATTAGTGCCGTTGGTCTGGGACAGCTCTCTTGCCTCCTCCAGCACCTCCTCAAAGGAGGCCTTTCTGATATCTGCCTTCTCCACGGCCTCTGCCGCGTCGTAGATGCTTATCTCTTCCCGGACCTCCTCCGGCGCCTCGGCGCAGGCCGCGAGCATCGTCGCGCAGACCGCCAGTATCAGTATTTTACCTGTTGTCAATATAATACACCTCACTGCCGTCGGGGCTCACAAGGCCGCAGCACTCGCTGACCCTTTCAAGCCCGAACCATACCACCCAGTAGGGCCTGAGCTCGAGCTCTGCCCCGGGGATGCTGTCCTTGTACATTTCATCCTCCCTGACCTCAAGATAGCAGAGCTCCATGCCCTTGACCTCGAGATCGAGCCCCGCCGTCAGCTGCCCGCTGAGCAATTTCAGGGCAGAGGCGGGGGTCACGATGCTGTCGTAGGTCTTAATGGTCTCCACGTCCTCCAGAAAGCGTTCGTTCACATAACCGAGCACCGAGCCTTCCTTGTCAGTATAGGCAAAACCGCCGTCATAGCCGTAGAGCCCAAGGCGGTCCCCGGTGTTGCCGTTCTGCGTCTCGCCGACAAATAGGGGGGTGTCCTTGTAGGTGGTCGCAAGCCTTGTGTATACAATGCCCTGCTCGCTGTATACCTCGCAGCACAGTGGAACGGGGAGGTCCCGCCTGCCTGTTGCCGCCTTTAGCCGCGCAGTCATGTCGGCAACAGCTTCAAGGGCCTTTTTTGCGGCGGGGTCATCGGGAGACGATGCTGCATAAATGCTCTCGTGAGGCAGCGGTGCGCCGACCTCGTCCTGTGTCAACGGGAACTCCGGCACGGTCTGGAAAACAAAGAAGCCGTTCTCTCCCATGTCAAGCCGCAGACCGCTCTCCTCGTCATAGAACGTTGGTCCCACGGGAGAAAACTGCTGGTCCAGCGTTACCTTCTCGGGGGAGTAGAGCCCCTCGGGCAGGAACTCATCATAGATGGCCTGCTGGCTGTCGTTGAAGTCCGTGATACTCCTGACCCTGTACTCTCCCAGCTCCTCGGGAAAGACAACGGAGAGGCCCTGCGAAAAAGTCATATTCTCAAGGCTCAGGGCTGCGGCCTCTGCACTGTATTTTTCCGGGTCTGCCCGCAGCTCCGAGAGGGCAGCGATCTCTGTGGCGTGGCTGCTTTCGCTGCCGCTGCTGTCGCCTCCGGCGCAGGCCGCCAGCACCAGCGTCGCGAGGACAAGGCATATAGTCCGTCTCATGCTTCATACCTCCTTTATAATACTCAATAGGAAAAGGGCGCAGAGCTTGGCTCTCTGCACCCCTTATGACAATTTTCGGCTTTGATTTGTGAGAAGCCTCGGTCATTCTTCCTTTAATTTCACTGTTTTGCACAAATCTATGGCTTCGTCTTTGTTGAAATCGCCCGAGAGCAGGAAGACGTAATCTCCGTTGTACCAGACTATGCCCGTGTAGGACGAGTCGGGCTCGGTCATCAGGTAATACTGTATGCCGTCAACGATGAAATATTCGCATTCCGTTTCCTCGGTGATGATGGCGTCCCTGTAGATAGCGGGGATGTATTGGGCGAAGAAGATGATGCCGGTCTCGGTCTCGGTCTCGCTCTTTTTCTTGGTCCAGATCTCGTGAGTATAGAGATTGCAGGTCTCTGTCCCCTCGCAGATATAGCCCTCGGGGGCGCCCGTGAAGGTGTAGACCTCCTCGATCTTCTTCTTCTTTGGGTCATCTGCGGTGGAGAGGTCAAAGGAGATGGCGCGGCCCTTGTCGGTGTTGTGGACGACGTAATTCCAAAGAGGCATACGGCCCATGCCAAGGCAGAAGCCCGCCGCAAAGATCACGGCGATAAACAGCCCTATCCGCACCCGATGCCAGAGCTTCGGGCGGCGGGAAACGGAGATGCAGCGGCTCAGCCCCGCCTGCCGCATAGAGCTCTCAAAGCGGTCGGAAAAGTGATAGTCGTCGGGTATCTCGGGGCAGTCCGAGGCAAGGGCAAGCCTGCTCTCGCAGGCCTGTGAAAGGGCGCGGCGAAATTCGTTATCCTTCATTGCTCTCCCTCCTCAAGCAGAGCGCGCAGCTTGTTCTTGGCGTAGCGCAGCCTCTGGCGGGCGGCGGCCTCGGTGACCCCCAGAGCGGCGGCTATCTCACCGTAGCCCAGCTCCAAGTCAAAGCGGAGGTAGAGTATCTCCCTGTCGGTGTCCGAGAGCCGCCCTATGCAGCTTTCAAGCCGCTCGAAGTCCGCCTCGGGCAGGTCGCCGTAGTCGCGCTCGTCGTCGTAGTTTGTGATGTCGATAAGCTTCTCCCGCCTTAGCATATTGAGAGAAGTGTTCCTGACTGTTATAACAAAATAGGCCTGCAATTTGTGAGAAGGCAAATTGTGAATTTTTTGAAAACATTCCGCAAGCTTCAGAAAGCTCTCGGAAAGGGCGTCCTCCGCAAGGGCCTCGTCCCGCAGGATATTGAAGGCCGTGCGCATCCCCCGAAGGCGGTTGGCGCGGTAAAATTTTTCAAACTCCTCCCGCAGCGGCAGGCTGTCGATGAGCTCCATGCAGGCAGAAAGCATAGCTGCACCTCCGATAGTTTATGATAGATCGTGATAAGTATAGCACAGGGGGCGGAGGGTTGTCAATGCCGTTTTTCTCTTGACACCTGCCCTCTCAGATAGTATAATTATAACAGCACAGGGCGCCGCGGCGCCGAACGGAGACCAAAGGAGAACATTATGAAGCACTACACCCTGATCGGCGAGAAGCTGGGGCACTCCCTCTCGCCGCAGATACACGAAAGGCTCTTTGCCCTGCGGGGGCGGGAGGCTGTTTACGACCTCACGGAGATACCCCGCAGCGACACCGCCCGGGAGTTCCCGAAGCTTAGGGAAACGGGAGGCTTCAACATAACCATCCCCTACAAGACGGATATAATGCCCTATCTGGACGGCCTTGACCGCAGCGCCCAGCTCTACGGCGCCGTAAACTGCGTGCAGGTGCGGGACGGCCTCCTGACGGGCTACAACACGGACTGCGACGGCTTTCTGCTCTCGGTAAAGGAGCTGGGGGCAAAACTTTCGGGCAGGGTGCTGCTGGTGGGCTGCGGCGGCGTAGGAAGAATGATAGCCATTGCGGCGGCCCTTGAGGGCGCAGAGCTGACCATCCAGGTCATCGAGTCCGACCTGCCTCTTGCGGAAAAGACAGCCGCCGAGATACTCACCCACAGGCCCGAGGCCAAGGTCACCATCGTCACGGCGGAGCAGCCCCATGCGGAGCATTACGATCTGCTGGTGAACGCCACCCCCGTGGGGATGTTCCCGAAGGTGGACGCCTGCCCCGTGGCGGATGAGCTCATCGAAAGGTCTGCGGCGGTGTTCGACGTTATCTACAACCCGCTGGAAACACAGCTGCTGAAAAAGGCCGCAGCCCTTGGCAAGCCCTGCGAGAACGGCCTTGCCATGCTGGTGTGGCAGGCGGTCTCCGCCCACCGCATCTGGGACGGGGACGAGTACACCTCCCAAGAGGTCCGCGGGATAATAGACGAGATGGAAAAACTGCTTTAAGGAGTGAGGACAATGACACCGCAGATCACAGAAAAGACATTTTACAAGCAGCTTTCGGGCAGCGCAGCGGGAGCCATCACCGCCGTCTGCATTGGCAGCGCCATAGTGGGATTTTGCGCGGGCTTCTGCGGCACCCAGCTGGGCTGGGACAACCTGCTGACTATCATTCTGCTGGCGCTCCTTGGGCTCTGCGGCCTGCTGCTGATATGGTTCATTTTCAAAATAGTTCGGATGAAGAGCCACCGTGTTTTCAAGCGCTACGGCTCGGCGGCGCAGCTTGCCGCAAGGATAAACGAGGGCCTTAAGGACCCCCGCTATTTTGCCAGAGGCTTCTTCGATAACGCTCCCTTTGCCACCCTGCTCACCGATGACTTCATCGTCTCGGGCATCGAGCTCGTAAGCTACATGGAGCTCAAGGACCTGCGCCGTGTCCATGCGGGGGCCTTTGCCACGACCCACACCATCGTGGTGGGAGACCCTATCCTTACGGCGGGGTCGCTGGCCGCCAACCGCATCGGGGACAGATATATGGAATCCAAGGGCATCAACAGCCAGACCCAATTCGATATGCTGATCTTTGAGGACACCGAGGGCAAGGAGCACAGATACGGCGTTCAACACAAGGATATGGAGGAGGTGCTCTACACCCTTTCGCAGATAGCGCCCCACATACAGTTTGTGCCGTGAGCGGCAATAAAACAGGAGGAGATAGAATGAAAGTATTGATCATCAACGGAAGCCCGAGGGTGAACGGCAACACCGCTCTCGCCCTTGAGGAGATGGTGAAGGTCTTCGAGGCCGAGGGAATAGAGGCCGAGGTCTGTCAGATCGGGAACAAGGCCATCAGGGGCTGCATTGCCTGCGGCAGCTGCTACACAAAGGGCAGGTGCGTTTTTGACGACGCCGTCAACGAGCTGGCGCCCAAGTTCGAGGCCGCCGACGGCCTTGTGGTGGCATCGCCCGTTTACTACGGCTCTGCTAACGCCACCCTTATCGCCTGCCTTGACAGGCTGTTCTACAGCAGCCATTTCGACAAGACGATGAAGGTGGGCGCCAGCGTCGTTGTTGCAAGGCGCGGCGGCTGCTCCGCAACCTTCGACGAGCTCAACAAATATTTCACCATCAGCAATATGCCCGTGGCCTCGTCCCAGTATTGGAACAGCGCCCATGGCCTCGAAAAGGGTGAGGCACAGCAGGACGGCGAGGGCCTTCAGACCATGCGGATGCTGGCCCGTAATATGAGCTTTCTCATGAAGTCCATCGCCCTCGGCAAGGAGCGCTACGGCCTGCCCGAGGCCGAGCCCAGGGTGTCCACGCATTTTATAAGATAAGCAACGCCGCAAGGTGCAAAAAACGGTACCTCATCCCAGCTCGGGATGAGGTACCGTTTTTCTATTAGCTGCCCTCGTATTCCGCTCTCAGGTGGTGGCCGTCGCAGTGGATGATGACGGGGGCGGTGCGGGTAAGGTAGGTGGCGGCGCCCTCGTCCGAGAGCATCCTGAGGACCTGCGGGTCCTCGGGCTCTGCGTCGGAGCTGGTGATGACAGCGATGCGTGGGGAGGTGCTTTGTATAAAGGCCCCCAGCCGCGACTGGTAGTGGCCGTGATAGGGTACCTTTAAAAGGTCATAGTGCTCGGTATTGACCGACATGAACTCCGAGAGCCGCGCGTCCTCGGCGTCTCCCGCAAAGAGCATGGAGCACTCGCCGTATTTAACGGAGGTTATCAGGGAGGAGTTGTTGCTGGGGGAATCGGGGTAGGTGGTGCGCAACGGAGGGAAGATGGTGAACTCCACGCCGCCCAGCACGACGCTCTGGGGCTCGGCAGGCACCACGGCCTCGATGCCGCTCTGCTCCAGCTGGGCGATATATTTTCGGTACTCGTCGCTGTCCTTGGGGCTGTTGCTGTGGACCACCTGAGCGACCTCTATCTCCTTTAGCACCTTTGCGGCGCCGCCGACGTGGTCCTTGTCGAAGTGGGTTATCACCAGCATATCAAGCCTCGGGATGCCGTGGGCCTTCATATAGGAGACTATCTCCTTGCCGAAGCCGCTCTCGCCGCAGTCGATGAGGACGGCGAAGGCGCGGCTGTAGATCAGGTGGGCGTCGGCCTTTCCTGCCTTGAAGCAATAGACCGTCACATCCTCCCGCTCTCCCGGGGGCGGCGGGGCGGTGCCGTCGCCGGTGACGGTGCCGCCGTCGTCGGGGCGGCTCTCGGCCTTGTTTATCGAACAGGAGGCCAGCGCCAGCACTGCGGCAGCAAGCATAACAAAAAGCACTCCCAACCATCTGCGCATGACACTCACCTCCAAGCAATAGTCTGACACTCTCTGAGAAATTTATAACACATTTTGGGAGAATTGTCAACAAAGCAAAGGGCAGGAACAAGAAAATCAATTTTCATTTTTTGTTTATGCAGATCTGCGGGCGCCTCCGAATTTTTGCATCAAAAGCGGCTATAATAAGACGGATGAAAAAACGATAGGAGGATGCCTGTGGGAAAAGAGAAAAGCGGGGAGCATATGCTGCCGCAGTCGGTGAGCGCCGCCTGCGCGGAGCTTTTTCGCCTTACGGGGAACACCGCCGACCTGAATATCGTTCGGGGAGAGCCGGGAGGCGTGAAGTGCGCCGTGGCATCTGTCGAGGGCATGGCCTCCTCGGCACTTATGTCGGAGCTGATCTTTCAGCCCCTTGAAAGGCTGGGCCTGCTGGGGCTGAACGAGCGGGAGCTCTTCGAGGCCGTAAGCGAGCGCGGCCTTCTTGGAGCCGACAAGAAGACCGTACCCACCCTTGAAGAGACGCTGGAGCTGCTGTTCTCGGGGTTCGCGGTGGTGCTGGTGGAGGGCAGTGCCCGAGGGGTGGCAGTGGGTGTTCAGGGCTTTGACAAAAAGGCCGTCACCGAGCCCACCAGCGAGCACAACATAATGAGCTCTCAGGAGGGCTTCTGCGAGGCCCTGAGGACTAATATCTCACTGGTGCGCAGGCGGATGAAGACCCCCACCCTGCGGTTCGAGCTCATCAAGGTGGGCAGGCGCTCGTGCGCGGATGTCTGCCTGTGCTATATCTCCGACCGCGCCGACCCCGCCCTGCTGCGGGGGCTGAGAGAGCGGCTCCAAGATATCGGTCTGGACACCATACTGGCCTCGGGCTACGTCAAGCCCTTTATCGAGGGCGGGGACGGAGTGTCGCTGTTCTCCTGCGTGGCCTCCACCGAGCGCCCTGACGTTGTCTGCGCGGGGCTCAACGAGGGCCGCGCTGCCCTGCTCATAGACGGGTCGCCCTTTGCGCTGCTTCTGCCCTCGGTGTTCTCCGAGGGGTTCTGCACCATGGACGACTACTGCTCGAAGCCCTATTTCACGGCCCTTATGCGGGCGGTGCGGTTCTCGGCGTTCTTCTTTGCGGTGCTGCTGCCGGGACTCTATGTGGCGGCCGCAAACTTCCACCCCGAGACCCTTACCCTGAAGCTGCTGCTGAACCTGACGGCCTCGGAGCACTCCACGCCCTACTCCCTTTTTGTGGAGATGCTAATAATAACCCTGCTGCTGGAGCTTATAAAGGAGGCCTCGGTGCGTATGCCGAAGGCCGTAGGCAGCGCCATATCCATTGCCGGCGGTCTGGTGATCGGGGACGCCGCCGTCAAGAGCGGGCTCATATCCTCTCCCCTGCTGATAATCGTGGGGCTGACGGCATCGGCGGCCTTTGTGGTGCCCTCCCTCTCTCAGCAGATAAGCATCCTGCGGCTGGTGTTCATAATTGCGGGAGGAACGGCGGGGTTATTCGGCATCGGCGCTGTGCTGGCAATGACCGCCGCCAACGCCTCGGCCCTCCAGCTGGGCGGGATAGAATACACCTCGCCTCTGCTGCCCCTGCGGCCACGGAGGCTTCTGGACGTGGTGGCGCGGCGGTCCTTCTCCCGTCTGGACGAGGAGGAGTGCACCGTGGCGGGCCTCTCGGGAAGGGAGCAGCAGGATGACTGAGGCCTCTAAACGCCTGAGCCCGCTGCAGCTGGCGGCGGTGATGCTTTGTATGTCATTCAGCGGCCTTGCGGCCTACCGCCCCGAGGGCGCGGGCCTGACAGCTGCCGCCCTCGGGGAGCTTCTGGCAGCGGCGGGAGGGTTCCTGCTGCTGCTGCCCCTTTGTCTTGGCCGAGGAGGCGCCGCACCCCTCGGAAGGCTGCGGGCGGGGCTGGGGCTGGGGTATCTGGCCTTTTACCTCACGGTGATGCTGGGGGATCTGGCCTCCACGGTGCAGTACGCCTTCCCAAGGCTCTATTCCACCCCCGCGGTCATCGCCCTGACTGCGGCGGCGGGGCTCTACTGCGCATCTATGGGCAGTCGGGCCTGCGGCAAGACCGCCTGTGCCTCGGTGATAACTGCGGCGGTGTGCGTCCTGCTTATCGCCTTGGGGGCGGCGGAGCATTTCCGAGCCGTCAACATCTTTCTCGGGGCGCGGCCCATTGAAGAGGTCCTGTCGGGCCTGGGCGCGATGGCTGCCCGTTCGGGAGAGCTGGCGGTCTTCGTGCTGCTGCTGCCCGAGAGCGAGGGCAGGCCCTTTAAAACAGCTGCGGTCTATTCCTCGGTGAGGGGCGCGACAGGGGCGGGGCTGCTGCTGTTTGCTAAGGGCGTGCTTGGGGTGCTGGCGGACAGCGGCCAGCCCGTATTCCTGCTGTCCTCGGCCTCGAAGACGGCGGTGATCGAGCGCTTTGACGCGGCACTGCTGCTGGTGTGGGTGCTGTGTACCGTCACCTCCTGCGGGGCGGTGCTCTGCGCGGCGAGGGCCTGCCTGACGGCCTTCAAGCCCGACGCTCCCGCCCCGCTGTACAGGGTGGGAGCATTCAGCGCCCTCTGCGCAGCGGCAGCCTTCGCCCTCTTTGCAGGGGGCAAGGCGGCTGGCTTTGATTCCGGAGCCGTGCCTGTGGCCTCGGCGGCACTGCTTGGAATGGTGGTAGTGTCGGCCTGCTTTGCTGCCATGATAAGGCGGAAGTAAAACGCGTTTCCCATACGAGAGAGCATAATTTTCGGCGGGAAAGGATATCCCCCGTGTGGAGAGACAAAAACACAGCGGGAAAGGACAACTCCCCCCGCAGGGGGAGTTATCCTTTCCCGCACCCGCCCCGAGCCGCACAGCGGCTCGGGGCATAAAAAGAACCCTGAGATAGTAGGAGGAATAATGAAAAGGATCTGGTTTTTTCTTATCTCCCTGTGCCTGATCTTCGCCTCGACCCGAAGCCGAGACACCGTGGCCTCTCAGGAGCGGGCCATGGTCCATGCCGTAGGCATCGATCGGGAGGAGGACGGCTACAGGGTCACGCTGCAGGTCTTCCGCCCCGAGGGCAGCGGCCCCGACACTCAGCTGGACGCCGCCAAGAGCAATGTCTTCTGCATCTCCGACAAGGGCGAGACCGTGGAGGAGGCCCTGCTGCGCTGCGAGGACAGGCTGGGAGAGTTCCTGTTCCTGGGCCACGACCAGCTCATAGTCCTGGGGCAGGATGCGGACCTAACGGACCCCCGAGGGCTGTTTTCCTACTTTCTGCGGGGGCGGGAGTGCTACCTTGGGGTGAGGGTCATCTCCGCCGACTGCGAGGCAGCGCGGCTGCTAAAGGCCGAGCTCTCAGAGGGGGCTGTGGCCGCCGAGAACCTTGTGGACGTGGCCGACAGGCACTACAAAAATTCCTCCACCGTCCGCTGCGACCTGCTGGGACTTTTGAACAGCTGTGAGCTGGGCTGCGCCGTGGTCCCCCTTGCAGAGCCCCGCTCAGCCGACGGCACGGCTGCCGACTCCGAGAGCGAGGGCGGCGACAGCGGCTCCGGCTCCGACAAGGAAGGCGAAAGCAAAAAGGAGGGCGACACCGTCTCGGCGGCGGGGGCGGCAGTATTTGTGGACGGTCGGCGGTCATTCGAGCTGGAGCCCCGACTCTGCGGCGCTCTCAACTGCCTGCTGGGCGGAAGGGAGAGCGAGCTTTTGCAGCTCTCGGGGCGGCGAGGGCCTGTCTCCGTCACCCTGCGGCACGAGGGGGCCGAGACCTCCTACGACATCAAAGACGGGCGGGTGAGGTGCCGCTTTGATATCAAGCTCTCGGTCATTGCCGACAACACCACCGAAGCGGAGTTTCCCCCCTCGGACCTCTGCCGACAGGCCGAGGAGGCGGTCCTTGACCAATGCCGCGCCCTGACCGACACCGCCTACTCCGAGGGCGCCGACGTCCTCGGCATTGCCGCCGCCATCCGCCAGCGCTTTCCCAAATTTTACCGCGCCCACAGCTCCGACCCACGGGAGCTTGCAAGCCTTTGCGATTTTGAGTTCGAGGTCAGCTGCACCGCGAGGTGAGGGGGGAGATAGCAAACGCCTCCGCTGTTGCGGGGGCGTGGGAGCTATTCATATTCAAAAGTATTGCTACCAATCAACAACCGTACTATCCTGAATATCGATCCTTGTATATTTCCCTGAAAAATCGGAGGTAAGAACAGCATCTGCAACAACACTATCTCCCGGTCGTATTTTAGGCAGAGGTAACAATCTTGTGCATACTAATTCTGAACCGTTGTAGATCACTGCTTTGACATAGCCCTGAAGTGTTTTTGATGAATGTCTGTTTTTTACCGTAGCATAAACATAATAAAAGCTACCGTTCTTTTTAATCATAATATTACTAAAATCAAGATAAGAGAACAAGTCTTCTTTATAGTCATAGCCGTAGTCGTAGTTGAATTTTGTGCTAAACTTAGTAGTTGTTGTTTGGAATTTGTTATCGTTCTTATATCTTTCTTCGATCGGGTCATGTGAACATGCAGAAAGAGAAATTACGGCGATAATGCTAAACAGTATAATCTTTTTCATATATTTACTTCCTCTTTATTGAAAAGGCTAACAATCCGTCTTCTGCTGTCATCTCCCACTCAAGGCTATCGTTTGAACCTTTTGCTGCATTTTCAGCGTCATCGAATTGTATCCCAAATGCAGTAGCTGCGCAAGATTCCATTAAAAGAAATGCAGATGTGAATAATTTTGAATCATTTGTTATTCCAGGAGCTTGAAAGACTAAAAAGACATCATCATTAACTACTGTTGAAACATCCCAAAGGCCGCTCCAATCAATATTTGAATCTAATGACATTGAGGTTAACAAAAATGATTCTTTTGCTTCTGCCGCTTTTTCTTGGAAACTGATTGGGCTTTTTATTTCTATTGTCGTAGTAGTTGTTGTTTCCATAGTAGTTGTTGTTTCTTGAATAGTTGAATAGTTTTCTTCTCTGCTATTATTTGTCTTTTCAGAGTTATCTGTGCTTTGGCATGATATAAGTGAAATGCAAAAACAGATTATACAAATTATTAAAAGATTTTTCTTCATACTATCACTTCCTTGTAACCATTAAATAATAGCTTAGTCCTCTGACTCCTATAGACCAAGATACTACGTCATTTTCTCCTGTAATTTCATCGTTTATTCCTTTTCCGATACCAGCTTCGAGGTCTTCTTTGTCAACACCAAATTCTTCCATTGCACAAAAAGCCATAAGTAAAAAAATAGTTATACTTAATTCTTTTTTCGAATCATCTAAGTTGCTCATCATAATAGAAAACCTATCCTCACTAACCGATACACATGAATCCCAAAGATTATTAAGGGTCGCGGTTTCTAAATCGGAATCTACTTCTTTCATTTTACTTGTAAAAGAATTTTTTGCTTTTGTGTTTGCTTCATAAAAGTTTATTTGCGATATTGTTTCGGAATCAGATGTTGCCATTACTTCCGCAGCTTTTTCTGCTTCACCAGTAATATTGTTTGAATCAATAGCTCCACACGCAAAAAGTGACAAACATTGCGTTAATGCACACATTACAGCTATTATTTTTTTCATACTATCCCCTCCTGTAATAGATTGAATCAATTAATATCGTTATCATTCTTTGTCTCACTAAGTTTAATACCGAAGTATGCGATCTCAATAAGTCCGAGGACTGCAATAATAATTGCGAAGAAAACCACAGCTGATTGTACAAAATATCCGAGATGATCAACATTATCTGCGGCTTTTCTGGTAGCATCGTATTCATATGTGTAAAAGTCGGCACCAAATGCTGTATCTTTCAGATAACCATATGAGTGATATTCAAGTTCGGTAAAGATCGCTATCACACTAATGATTATCTGTGCAGCCGCTCCAACAATACCCACACCGGAAAACACTTTTTTTGCTTTCATAAATCAGTCCTCCTTTATTATAATGATAAATTCTAAAATATTATCACATCTGTATTATACCACGCTTTGTGCAAAATGTCACTAAGCCGCCAGCATAATCGGGTAAATTTTGGATAAATGCACAGGGATGACGGCGGATTTTTGGATAATATGTCAAGAAATTATGCTGACAGCATAATATATTATGCCGTCAGCATATTTTTTAAGGCGGGCAGAAAGTGACCAAACCACGCTTGCTGTCCAAATTTCTGTACTCAAAAACCGAACAAATGTGCAGCTGTCCAAAAAAATGCCCACACTTTTTCAAAATATGTGTTATAATAGGAGCATGGAAGGGGCCAAGAGCCCAAACAGAGAAATTTAGAAAGGACAGTGGTAATATGTCAAGGATAATCAAGATCATCGGCAACGCAAGGATAACAAAGGTAGAGCGCAAGGGAGACGAGCTGGTCAACTGGAGCCGCCGCAACGGCTACCTGGGCTTCGAGGGCTATCTGGTCATCAAGCTGGACGAGCAGGGCAGGCTGCACGCCTGCATCGACGACTCCCGCCGCGCCATCGAGACCAGCAGCGGCGAGCTGACCCTGCTGGGCGACAAGGCGATCTTCTCGACCCTCAACAGCATTTACACCTTTGAGATGGCGTGTTGAGTACACATCCGCAAATTGGCCGGAATCCAAGGGGCGGCCTTAGCCCCTTGGCAGGGTCCTTAGGGGCAGAGCCCCTAAGTCGCCGACCCGGCGAAACACGCACAAAGCTACCGTTAAACTGCGGCGCAGCACAATCTAATATGGGCGCACAAAGCGAACAGCCCCCATCCATCCCGAGTGGGGGCTTTAATGCTGCGCCGTAAAAGCCGTCCTCTTTCTCCATCAGGAAAGAGCGAAGCGAGTTTCCGTGCGGCGGGCAGCGTCGTTCTTCTTGCCTCTTGCTTCTATACTCTTGCCTCTAGAGGGGGAGGTGGCTCGGCGTTAGCTGAGACGGAGGGGTTACGTCTGTTCTTGCCCTGCGAGGCTTCTAACACGTCCCGGGCTTTATGTGGTTTACAACATCGATTCTCGCCCTGCGGGGCTTAGTGCACGTCCTCGGTTTTATGAGATGCTCAACATCGGCGGTCGCCCTGTTGCGAGGGGGAGATGGAGTTAGAGGCGATTTTTGTGCCCGCGTTTTTCATTGCCCGCCGAGGGCTTGCGCTCTAAACAATTATCAACTATCAACTAAAAGCCCCCGCCCCACACCGGCCCGCTGGGGGCAAAACAAAAAACACACAAGCTGCAAGGGTGCAAAATAAAAATCCACACAAGCCCTGATAGGCCCACCCGCACAAAGCCCTCCGAACGGATGCATCGCCGCCTCATCCACAAAGGCGCCCACCTCCCCTCCGGGGGTGCTAACGGCGCACGGCCGAAGTCGCGTGCCGCTGGCAGAGCCAGCTTACAACAGTGTGATACTCGGGGGCTCCCTCGCGTCCCGGGCGCGGGCGCGCAAGTCGCGTGAGCACTCGCAAGCTCGTTTACAGCTTTAAAGGCCGCAACGGCTCCCTCGCGGAGGAGCATATGCTAATGAAAACATTATTTCGCCCCCATCCGGCCCGGGTGGGGGCG
>JAFVAN010000019.1 GCA_017480485.1 Ruminococcus sp.
CATAGCCTTCCTATAATTTGTGAGTTTTAGTGCGCATCGCGAGGGAGCCCTCGCGGTTTACACCGTTGTAAACGAGCTTGCGAGTGCTCACGCGACCTGCCCCGGCGGGGCACCGCCCGAGCTTGCGAGTGCTCACGCGACTTGCCCGGGCGGGGCACCGCCTTTTGTGTTATTTGACGAATAATAGACGATCTGAGAGGCGATATGGGTGCCCCGAGGTCGGCTTTTTTCTTTTTTGTCTGAAAAAACGGACTGACAGCGCTCGTTCACAAAAAATTTAGAAATTACAAATAAGTAACATTCTGCGCCCCTTGGGTAACATTTTTTAATCGGGAACACTGGATTAGACCCCTGTTTTAATAGTTCGTTCACACATTTTGCGGCATAATATGTTACAATTTGTAATAAGTTACGAGTGAGTTTTACCCTTTTTTGAAGCACAAAAAGTTTTTTGAACAATTTTACTATAAAACACTTGCAAATTCTATCGTTTTTTGTTATAATAATTGTGTAAAGACTTTTTTCAAAGGATCGCTCTGCGATCAGTCTGAATTTTGCAAGATGAGAGGGAAAAACTTATGTCAAACAGATTATTCCAAAGCGTTGTTCACCAGATGAGGGACACTATCGACTGCACGATAGGAGTTATTGATGAGGCCGCTACCATCATCGCCTGCTCGGAGCTTGCTCAGGTCGGGACGACCAATGAGTTCGTTTCGTTCGATCTCAGCGATTCTCATGACATATTCGTAAGAGACGGCTATACCTACAAGCCCTTCGGCGCTCACATGAAGCCCGATTACGCCGTTTTTGTAGAGGGCACCGACGAGGTGGCCGCAAAGTACGCCAGCATCCTCGCCATCACGCTCTCCAGCATCAAGCAGTATTACGACGAGAAATACGACCGCAATAACTTCATCAAGAACGTTGTGCTGGATAACGTGCTCCCCGGCGACATCCACGTTAAGGCAAGAGAGCTTCACTTCAGCTCTGACACCTCCCGCGTGGCACTGCTCATCAGGATCATCGCCTCGAACGACGTTTCTGCCTTTGACGTTATCCAGAACCTCTTCCCCGACAAGAATAAGGACTTTGTCTTCAATATCACCGAGACCGATATCGTGCTCATCAAGGAAGTTGCCCCCGGCATCGACCCCAAGGATCTTGAAAAGCTTGCAAGATCAGTGTCCGACACCCTGAGCGGCGAGTTCTATACCAGAGTCAACGTCGGCATCGGTACGGTAGTTGAAGGCGTGAGAGATCTCGCGCGCTCCTTCAAGGAGGCACAGATAGCCCTCGAGGTCGGAAAGGTCTTCGATACCGACAAGGTCATCTGTTCCTATGATAACCTGGGTATAGCAAGGCTCATCTATCACCTTCCCACAACGCTCTGCGAGACCTTCCTCAAGGAAGTGTTCAAGAAGGGCTCGATAGAGTCTCTTGACCACGAAACGCTCTTCACCATACAGAAGTTCTTCGAGAACAACCTCAATGTTTCCGAGACCTCCAGAAAGCTTTTCGTCCACAGAAATACGCTCGTGTACAGACTTGAAAAAATCAAAAAGCTTACGGGACTCGACCTGAGAGAGTTTGACCACGCGATCATCTTCAAGATCGCCCTTATGGTCAAGAAATATCTGACAGCAAATCCTGTCAAATTCTGATAGCTCATAGCTCAGTCAAAGAAAAAGCAAAGCGGTCGGGCCCACGCCCGACCCGCCTTTTTTTGCGCCGCAGCGGCGTTATCCCTTACTATTCTAAGGATGTGTTTTTCTTGGTAGAATTCAAGGACGTTTCAGTCACCTACTCCAGCGGAGTGGACGCGCTGAATAAGGTCAACCTGAAGATCAACGACGGCGACTTCGCCTTTGTTGTAGGCCCCTCGGGCGCAGGTAAGTCAACACTGATAAAGCTTATCCTCAAGGAGATCGACGCTACCTCGGGAGAGGTAACGGTAAACGGCTTTAACCTGAGAAAGCTGCCCCGCCGCAAGGTGCCTGCCCTGCGCAGGACCATCGGCGTCGTTTTCCAGGACTTCCGGCTCATACCCACAATGACGGTGTATGAGAACGTTGCCTTTGTGCTGAGAGTTATCGACGCTCCCGCAAAATATATCCGCAGCAGAGTGCCCTATGTTATAAACCTTGTGGGCCTCTCGAAGAAAGCGAAAAGCTATCCCAACGAGCTCTCGGGCGGCGAGCAGCAGAGAGTGGCTCTGGCCCGCGCCCTCGTCAATGACCCCCAGCTCATAATCGCGGACGAGCCTACGGGTAATATCGACCCCGCCCTGTCCTACGAGATAGTCGGACTGCTCAAGGGCATCAACGAGTGCGGAACCACCATCCTTATGGTCACCCACGAGCACGACCTTGTGCGCTACTTCGGCGGAAGGATAATAAATATCAACAGCGGCAATATCGCCTTTGATGAAGTTGTAGGAGGCACAAATGAAGATCAGTAGTGCAAGATACCTTATTCATCAGGGCTTCAAGGGCATCTGGAAAAACAGAATGATGTCCTTCGCGTCCTTCTGCATCATGCTCGTCTCCCTGCTTATGGTGGGAATGAGCGTGCTGATGGCCATAAACCTTAACCGCATCATCGGCGGCATCGAGGACAAGAGCGAGGCCGTGGTGCAGATCAAGGACGGAGTTTCCGAGGCCGACAGGGAAGAGCTGCAAAAGCAGATAAAGAGCATCCCCAATGTACATACCGTCGAGTTCTACTCGAAGGAGCAGGCCTGGGAGAACATGGTCAAGGATATGTCCAAGCAGCAGCAGGACCTCTTCCGCTATGCCGACGACAACCCCCTGCCCGATACCTTCAAGATAACAGTCATCGACATCCAGAAGATGAGCGAGACCACAACCCTTATCGAGAACATGGAGAACGTTGAGTCCACAAAGAGCCCCACAAAGCTCACCAACGTTCTTGTTAGCCTCAGAAGGCTGCTGGTCATCCTTTCGGGAGCCATCGTTATCGCGCTCATCATCGTTTGCCTGATAATAATCTCCAACACCACAAGAGCAAGCGTGTTCACCCGCCGCAAGGAAATAAACATAATGAAATATGTCGGCGCCAAGAACAGCTTTATCAGGATACCCTTCTTCATCGAGGGAATGATCGTGGGCATCCTTGCCGCAGGCGGTGCCCTGCTGCTGACCAAGTTCGCCTATGAGGGCGTGTATAACATCTTCAACGATGACTTCACCCTCTGGACCGTGCTGGGCGTCAGCAACCTCTATCCCTTCAACGACCTGTTCACTAAGGTCGCCATAGCCTATGTCGCCACCGGTGCGCTCATCGGCGCTGTTGGTACCTCCTTCAGCACCGGAAAGCACCTGAAGGTATAAGCAGATCAAATTTATCCGGACCTTAAAAATGGGGCGCCCCTCGGGGCGATGAAGCAATAACGTGTGTAAAAATTCACAGCGGCAGCAGCGGAAAGATATATAAGTGCAGCGCCGCAGGACCTGTTTGGAGGATCACAGCATGAACACTAAGGGTATGCTAAAGCGAGGATTGGCCGCAGCTACGGCCGTGCTCGCCGCATTCACCATCCTTTCGGGAGCAAACAATGCGTTTATCCCGACAAACACGGCAGCCGCCTCAGAGCTCACCGAAAAGGAAAAGGAGCTCAACGAGCAGGCTGAGGAAAACGCCTCTGCCATTGACGAAAAGAAGGCCGAGCTCGAGGAGCTCGAGCAGAAGCAGGCAGAGCTTGACGCCCAGATCGAGGCCACCGAGGGCGACCTTTCCCAGGAGGAAGAGAATCAGGCCGCTATCGCCGAGCAGATCGAGACCGTCGAGACCACCCTCGCTACCCTCGAGGAGTCTATCGTTGCCCTCAATGCTCAGATAGAGGAGCTTGAAAAGAACATCGCCGAAAAGGAGGCCGCCATCGAGGTCAAGAAGATTGAGATCACCGACGGCATCAGCGATTTCAAGCAGCGCATCAGGGCAATGTACATAGCAGGAAACGAGTCCTATTCGGACATCCTTGTAGGTGCCACGGACTTCTACGATATGCTGATGAAGCTGGAGCTGGTCAAGAGAGTTGCCGACCACGATAACGAGATGATCGACGACCTTGTTGAAAAGAAGGACCAGCTGGAGGCCGACGAAGCGGCCCTCGAGGCCGAAAAGGCCGAGCTCGAGGCCAACAAGGCCGACCTGCTGGAGCAGCAGAACAAGCACGAGGCCCAGCGCGACAAGCTGGATATCCTCTACTCCAAGAGCCAGGCAATGATAAACCAGCTGGAGGAGGACAAGCAGGCCTTTATCGCCGCTCAGGAGCAGCGTCAGGCCGAGCAGGAAGCCTTTGAGGCCGATCTTATGAAGCTCTTTGAGGAGCAGGAGGAGATCAAGGAGGCCCAGGAGGCCGAGAAGAAGCGCAAGGAAGAGGAAGAGCGCAAGCGCAAGGAGGAAGAGGAGCGCAAGCGCAAGGAAGAGGAAGAGCGCAAAAAGAAGGAGGAGGCCGAGCGCCAGGCAGCTCTGCTAAGAGAGCAGCAGCAACAGCAGCAGGTCACCTCACCCACCCTTCCCTCTACCTCGAGCACCGGAAGCTCCGGCTCCGGCAGCAGCTCAGGCTCGGGAAGCACCGGCTCTTCGGGCAGCACCGCCTCTACCGATAACTCGGATTACGGCTACAGCGACAAGTCCATGTTCACATGGCCCTGCCCCGGCTTCTACCACATCTCCTACGGCGTTGGCTGGAGATGGGGCTCCTATCACCAGGGCATAGATATCTACTCTGCTAATATCAGAGGCGCAAACATCTGCGCGGCAGCGGACGGCACTGTTATCAGAGTCGTTAACGGCTGTCCCCACGACTACGGCAAGACCTGGAGCTGCGGCTGCGGCGGCGGCTACGGAAATTACTGCATAATCGACCACGGCGGCGGGTACTGGACCCTCTACGGACACTCCGAGGGCATCACCGTCACTGTCGGACAGCAGGTAAAGCAGGGCGATGTACTGGGCACCGTCGGTTCCACAGGCCACTCTACGGGCCCGCACCTCCACTTTGAGGTAAGAATAAACGGCGTTGCGCAGAACCCCCAGAACTACGTTTAATAATGTTTTAAAGCCCTGTGTATTTTTGACGGTACACAGGGCTGTGTTTTCTAAAAGGCGGTGTCTCAATGGATGTGATATTTATCTGCGGGGCCAGCGGGGTGGGGAAGTCTACCCTTGCAAAGGGGCTCTGTCGGCGGCTCGGGGGCGTGCTCATCGAGCAGAACATGGTCCCCGAATTCTCGATACCCGAGGGCTGCCCCGACGAGGGCGCCTTTGAGGAGCGGGTCTGCTGGGGAAATATGCTGGTGCAGATCGAGTATTTTCTCAACTCCCGCTTCCGCAATATCATAGCCTTGGATTTTGATGACATCCGCACCTGCGAGATACCCGCCATCTTTGGCGGTCGGGAGCATATCATCCTTAGACTGTATTCCGGCAGGCCCGAGCAGCTGCTGGCGCAGCTTGAAAAAAGGCGGGAGCAGGGCGAGGGGCTCTTTGACCCCGCTCAGTCCCTGCAGTGGAACGAGGCCATAGGCCGCCGCCCGCTGCTGCCCAATGAGGTCAAAATAGACGTCGCGGGCAAGACCCCCGAGGAGGTGCTGGAGGAGGCTCTGGGCCTAATAGAAAGCGCCGAGCCTCGGCCCGTGACGGATTATTTCCCCGATAACAGAGGGTATATGTCGTGGGTAAAGAGCAGGCAGGGGAAGCTTTGAGTTGATATTCCCTCGGCGAGCACAGGCCCTAAGGGAGCGAAATAAAATTCGCACAAGCCTTCTGATGGCCACCGTTCCGCGAGGGAGTCCCGGCACATAACACCGTTGTAAACGAGCTTGCGAGTACTCACGCGACTTAAAAAAGGAGGTGAACTGAGTGAAGAATTATAAGTGGAGCGTTAAAAGAATTGCCGCTATGCTGGCAGCGGCTGCTATCTGCCTGAGCGGCGTGTCCAATAGCTACGCCGAGGAGTATGAGCTGCCCGAGGACGGGGATACTGCCGAGCAGGGGACCGACGGGGAGAACGAGGACGACAGCTCCCGTGATATTTTTGATGTCATCTACATCCCCGAGGAGGAGCAGCCGGAGGAGCCCGAGGAGTCGGAGAGCTATGACTATCCCGAAGAGCCCGAGACCCCCGAATATCCCGAGGACAGCAAAGCGCAGGATGACAGCAGCTATGAGTATCAGCCCCCCGCCGAGGAGCAGGGGAGCCCCGACTACAGCGCCCCCGACAACACTCAGTCACAGCCCGAAAGCGGCGGCACTACCGCAGGCTCCGAGGCCCTCGACGTCTCGCCCTATACCGACAGGCTCGAGGAGCTGGACAGGATGCAGGAGGTCCTGGACGAGCAGCTCCAAGGCCTTTCGGATAACATCGAGGACGAGAAGCAGCGCGGGAAGACCATCACCGAAAAGGTCAAGACCGTGAATGAAAAGATAAGCATCATCAATTCCTACCTGACAAGGCTGGAATTCAGTATAAGCGCAAACCAGCGGGGCCTAGAGGCCAAGCAGCGGGAGATCGACCGAAGGATAGATGCCTATAAAAAGCGCATCCGCGCCCTCTACCTTGCGGGAGACAGCAACTACCTTGATGTGCTGCTGGGCTCCGCCGATATCTATGACGTGCTTATGCGGATAGATATGATCGAGAGGGTCACGGAGTACGACAATACCTTCATCGACCGCCTGAACGAGGAAAAGGCCCGTCAGGAGGAGATACAGAAGCAGCTGGACGCCGAGCGGACCGAGTACGACAGCCGCTTGGAGGAGCTGAATAATGAAAAGAAGGAGCTCGAAAAGCTGCTGGAGGAGTCGGCGGAGGCCAGAGCTGCCATGCAGGACGAGGTGGCCAACCTTGATATGCAGAACGAGGCCTACGCCGCCGAGCGCAGGAGCTTCGAGGCGGAGCTTTCGGATATCCTGAAATCAGACTACGGAGACTCCGACGAGGACAAGCAGCGGGAGGCCGCCGAGGCCGCCGCGTCGGTGAAGCTTGCAGAGCTGCGGGACGGCATTAGCCAGCGCATCGAGAACGGCGAGACCATCGGCCGTGAGGAGTGCCGCTATACCTTCGCTTGGCCCGCCCCGGGAGTTTACTATATCTCCTACGGCGTCGGCGCCCGCTGGGGAAGATACCACCACGGGATAGATATCTCGGGAGATAAGTATGACCGCGTCTGCGCCTCCGAGAGCGGCACGGTCCTGCGCACCAATACCTCCTGCCCCCACGACTACGGAAAGAGCGAGTCCTGCGGCTGCGGCGGAGGCTACGGGAATTATATAATCATCGACCACGGCAACGGCTTTCTGACCCTCTACGGCCACCTGACCGAGGTGGATGTGGAGCCCGGCGACCACGTCAACGAGGGCGATCTCATAGGCCTGATGGGCTCTACGGGTTTCTCCACAGGCGACCACCTGCATTTCGAGATACGCTATAACGGCAATTACCTGAACCCCTCGGCCTTCGTTGAGCTGCAATGAGGTACAGCACCTGCAGCATTAGCTGCGCCGTCCGCGCAAGGCCCTTTAGCTCACATCGAGCTTCGACCCGCCGTCACACAAAGCCGATCTTCAAATCTAATTTTCCCAAAGGCGGCATTGCGCCGTCCGCGCTAGGACCTTTAGTTCACATCGAGCTTCGACCCGCCGTCACACAAAGCCGATCTTCAAATCTAATTTTCCCAAAGGCGGCATTGCGCCGTCCGCGCTAGGACTTTTAGTTCACATCGAGCTTCGACCCGCCGTCACACAAAGCCGATCTTCAAAACCAATTTCCCCAAAGGCGGCATTGCGCCGTCCGCGCTAGGACCTTTAGTTCACATCAAGCTTCGACCCGCCGTCACACAAAGCCGATCTTCAAAACCAATTTCCCCAAAGGCGGCATTGCGCCGTCCGCGCTAGGACCTTTAGTTCACATCGAGCTTCGACCCGCCGTCACACAAAGCCGATCTTCAAAACCAATTTTCCCAAAGGCGGCATTGCGCCGTCCGCGCTAGGACCTTGACTTTGGTGTTGATTTATGGTAATATAGGGTAGTACGATCTGTTATATTGTTCGGGGCATGGGCCCCTTAGGAGAGAAAATGAAAAAGAAAATATCAGCCTTTGTTTGCGCCGCCGTGCTGATGCTCGGCACCGTCGGCTGCGGGAAGAATATCCAGCGCTCTCGGGAGACGGATACAGTCTCGGCAGCTCCCGCTGCCTCTACCGATAAGCAGACCTCCGGCACGGCAGCCCCCGACTCGCAGCCCGCCGAGGAGAGCGAGGACGAGACCCCCGCCACCACCTCCGCCCCTACGGAGACCACCACCACAACTACTACCACCACCAAGAAGCCCGACCCCGTCCCCGTGGACAATAATATCATCGCCGCCAGCCCCGTCTGGTTCTCGGAGATACACGAGGTCACCTCCAACGAAAAGCTGGAGGAGTGCCTGAATAAGCTCAGAGAGTTCACCAGCAAGTACGGCTATAACCTGGGCTTCTCCTACGAGAATATGGATAACGGCGTGATAATAAGCTATAACGCCTCCAGCTCATTCTGGACCTGCAGTACCGTCAAGGCCCCCTATGTCAAGTCCATCCTCGAGCAGGACGACATCGACCTGGACGAGATGATAACCATCGGAACCATCTGGACAGGCGACACCCCCGAGGGCGACCAGCTCTATTTCAAGGACAAAGGCAAGCAGTACAGCGTCAGAAAGCTTATCGAGAACACCATCCTCTTGAGCGACAACACCGCATATAATAACCTTGTGGACCGCTACGGAAGACAGGTCTTCAATAACCTTCAGTACCGCATCGGCTGCAACTATTTCCTCTATGACCCATATATCTTTACTAAGTGCACCCCCGACGATATGAGGCGCTCTTATAGGGATATCTATAACTTTGCCAAGGAGAACGAGAAGGGCCAGCTGCTGGTGGACCTTCTGGCCAACGCAGAGTATAACAAGCAAATAGGCGCCGCTTTGGGCAAAAAGTATACCGTCGCCCAGAAGTACGGCACCGACTACGAGACCACATCCTACAGCGACTGCGCCATCTGCTACGCCGAAAGCCCCTTTGTGCTCTGCATCTATACCATCCAGAAGCCCGAAACGGACGAGGCCAACAAGATGTTCCAGGATCTGGCGCTCATCTTCGATGAGCTCAACGAGATAATTATTAGCTGAGAAGCGTAAAACGATAACAGAAAGGACTGAGGCTCATGGCAGACTACAAGGCATATTCCGTACATATGGGAAAGGCAAAGTGCGCTGTTGACTTAGGCGACGGCAGCGAGAGAGGCGAGTATGTGAATCAGGATTATATCCTTCACAAGCTCGGCAGGCCCCACAGGAGCATCTCTCTCATGTATTGCTACTACCCTCTGGACGAGCAGTTCCCCGGCAGGATATCAGAGGTCATGAAGGACGCGAACGTCTCCTTCCAGTGGGACTACCCCTACGACGACTATTTCACCTATAAGGGCGGCCTCGAGGGCAGCACCGAGGGCGAGCCCTTCACCTGTATGCGGGACATCCGCCGCCACGGACAGGACGTTACCCTCACCCTCACCATCGACCCCAATGTCTCCGACGAGCAGCTTGTGGCTATCGCCAAGGACCTGCGCCCCTTCGGAAGACTGCTGCTCAGGGTGAACCATGAGGCCACGGGCAACTGGTTCTCCTTCACAAAGCGCACCACCTATCAGGGCGTTGCGGATTTCTACTGCCGCTTCAATAAGATACTCAAGGAGCACGCCCCCAACGTCCAGACCATCCTCTGCATCGGCGGCATCGAGGACCTTAACGCCACCGAGATAATAATGGAAAAGGAGTTCTCTCAGGCCGTCAAGGAGACCGACATCTGGTCTGTTGATAAGTACATGGCCCTCCATTGGGGCTGGCCCTATGACGTGGCCAAGAAGGACGCCGAGAACAAGAGCTTCGGCCGCAGCAAGGTGGCCGATACCTACGCCCTCACAAAGATGAGCTACCGCCGCTTCAAGGAGATAAACGGCGGCGTAGCCAAGCCCATGGTAATGAGCGAGTTCAACGCCGACGGCGACGTTACAGGCCCCTACGATCAGGCCGAGATGGTAAAGACCTTCTGCGACCTGCTGAAATATGACCCCGAGGAGTGGTTCTCGGGCTTCACCTTCTACCAGTTCCGCGACAGGGGCAGGCTGGGCCTGGAGATCGAGGACCCCAACTATCCCGACTGCGGCATCGAGCAGCCCGTTATGCAGACCTATAAGGAGATCATCCACGACGACTTCTTCAAGCCCGCCATGACCCGCGGCGAGGAGCTGAGCCTTCCCGCCACCCTGCGCTGGGGCGGCTCCGAGGACGCCGAGGGCATCGAGATACCTCTGCACTTCGAGGGCGCTCCCCATTTCTGCGAGCTCTACTTCAAGGATGACTCCAACCTTATGATAGAGCTGGACGGCAAGTGGTTCTACAAGTCACCCAAGGCCAAGTGCATCGACCTGATGAGCTATTTCTTTGAGAACCCCATCGACGGCCCCGCCGACCTGACTTTGAGGCTCTTTGCCCCGCCCGCCAGCGGCGAGAACGACCTGTCCCTCGAGGACGGCCTCATGAATGCCTACCAGACCATCGAGGCCCTGCCCGAGATCAGGATAGAGTATGAGCCGGTAATGTGATAAACAAAAAAGGGATATCCGCCCCTAACGGGGCGGATATCCCTTTAGCTTTTTATTTGAGATAAGAAGCCGTAATGCTCAGTCCTTGTCCCTCGGGGCAACGAGCGACTTGGTCACGGGCAGCTTGAGCAGCAGCACTGCAACGATGATGGTCAGAATGATCTCGGGGAGCATATAAGCGCCGTTGTACATTGCGGAGTAGATGTACTTGTTATCAGCCACAAAGTCCAGATCCTCCCAGATCTTGCCTGTGGAGGCAAATACATAAACGCCGCTGAAGAAGTGGCAGATGAACCTGATGACCAGTGCCAGAGAGATACCTGCTATCCAGCCTGCCACGCCCTTCTTGCGGAAGAGACCTGCAAGACCAACAGCGGTGTAGGCAAGGATGTAGTCCAGCAGGATGCAGGCGATGAGCATTCCCGCAGTGAGGCCCCAGCCAAGCAGGC
Source organism: Ruminococcus sp. (assembly GCA_017480485.1). Next base: position 11,124 of record JAFVAN010000019.1, read on the forward strand.
CGTCAGCCGTGATGCCCCAGATAAGCTGGTAAACAGAGAACAGGAAGGACAGGCAGCAGCCCTGCAGCACGCCGTACTTGATGCTGTAAAGACAGATCGGCAGCATGGATACCAGAGTGATGGAACCGCCGAAGGGCAGTATCTTCTTGAACGGTGTCACCAGACTGAGGACGATACCCAGCGCCAGCATTATCGCGCCCTCCACGAGCATGAGTGTTTTCGAGTTTTTCATTGAAAACTTCCTTTCTTTTCGGGTAGTTTTTTGAAACTAAAAGTGCTGTCCCCGACTTTGGAAGACAGCACAAAAGATCCTGTATATCCCTACGTCGGCATTATCCGAATCAGGTCACGGGTCGAAGCATAGCTCTGCTTCCTCTCAGCCTCTTCAAAGCTCCCCTTTAAATATTCTGCGGCTCTCACCGCGATATATATGATAGCACATTTTCTTCGGTTTGTCAAGGAAAGATGATAAAAAGCTTTTCAAAGCGAAAAACGGGCCCCGCCCCGCAGGGGGTGAGGTCCGTTTTTGCATTCTGCGCTTACTTTACCTTGATGGACTTGATATCGCTGTAGTTGCCGTAGCGGGTAGAGGTGGTCTTGCCGTCCTTGGTGTAGAAGGAGCGCACCTTTACATACCAGGTCTCGCCGGAGTTGGGTATCTTCGAGAAGCTTTCGCTAAGGTCCGAGAGGTCCGTGCTGGTGTAGCTGTGGACGTACTTCTTGGCGTCATCGCTCTTGACCTCGCCTGTGGCGGGCTCAAGGACCGACTTGGTCTGGCAGTAGAGCACCTGATAGCCCACGGTGCCTGCGGTGCCCTTGGTCCAGCTTAGCTTGAAGGCCCCCGCTGTAGTGGAGGTCAGGGCAGTGATGGCGTTCTTGGCGGGCTTAATGATGAAGGTCTTTGTTACAGAGCCCGTGTATTTGCCCTTGGCGGTGATCTTCGCGGTGGCAACGCCTACCTTGGTGTTGTTGGTGTAGGTAACGGTGTAGTCCGTGCCCTCAACAAGCTCCGTGCTGCCGTTCACAAGCTTGACGGGCTTTATGGCCGAGCCCGTGTAGGTGTAGGCCGAATACTGGAGGGGCGCCCCCAGCTTTGTGATGTCGTTCTGGACGGTGATGGACTGCACGGCGCTGTAGTTGCCGTAGCGGGTAGAGGTGGTCTTGCCGTCGGTGGTGTAGAAGGAGCGCACCTTGACGTACCAGGTCTCACCTGCCTGAGGCTTGCTGGTCAGGTATACATAGTTCTTGTCAAGGTCCGTGATGGTGGTGCTGTTGGAGGTGGCAAAGTCCGCTGACTTGGAGTAGCGAACCTGATAGCCCGTGGCGCTGCTGTCCTTGTTCCAGTAGACTATCATCCCCGCCTTGTCGCTTGTGATATAGGGCTTCAGGGCGGTGATGGAATTCTGCTTGGGCTTGATGATGAAGGTGGCGCTCTTGCTGCCGTCGTACCTGCCCTTGCCTGTTACGGTGGCGGTGGCGACGCCAACCTTGGTGTTGTTCTTGTAGGATACCGTATAATCGGTGCCCTTGGTAAGGGTCTTGCCGTTATACTTGACAGTGATCTCGTTGCTGCCGTTGCGGCTGTCGGGGGTGATGGCGCTGCCTGTGTAGGTGTAGGAATCGTACTTGATGCTCACCGTGGCGTCCTTGAGGGAGCCGATCTTCACGTTTGCAAAGAGGGCGTTGAGATAGGTGGTGTTGGCGACGGTGTTGTTGGAGCGCTTAATAAGTCCGAACTTCTCGTTGCCTGTGCCAAAGGCGTTGTTGTCCCAGAGGAGACAGGGGATGTCAAGGGCCACTGCCTGAGCCATATAGTCCTTTGCCCATGCCGCCCGCTGGGCAGTGTTGTTCTTGTCCGTTGCGCCGAACTCGCCGATGACAACGGGGATGTTCTTCTTTACGAAGGAGGTGTTCAGGGTGTTGAAAATGCCCTTGAGCTCCGTCTGCATGGCAGAGGTGTAGGAGGTGGTGCCGCCCGAATAGTTCATGGCGAAGTTATAGGGAGAATAAGCGTGAACAGAGACCGCCAGCATATTTGAGCTGTCGGTAGGCAGCTTAAAGGTAGAGACCGTGGCGCCGTCCAGCGAGGCGTCGTAGCCGGGGCACATGATAAGGCGGGTCTTGTTGTTGCCGCCCGTGGCCCTGATGGCGTCAACGGCGGTCTGGTTCAGGGTGTTGATGCAGGTGATGGCCTCCTTGACCTTCGCCTGAGGCGAGGACTTTGTGAACCACCACTCGTTGGTGTCGCCAATGAGCCTCGGCTCGTTGAGGGTCTCAAAGATCAGGTGCTGGTCGTAGCTTTTGAAGTATGTCGCTATCTGCTTCCAGATGGTGGAGACATAGTTCTTGGAGGTGGAAAGATAGGTGTTCGAGGGATAGAAGAAGTTCTTCTTGCCGCTGCGGATGTCGTTGTCGTGGTGGATGTTGATGATAACATACATCCCGTCGTCGATGGCGTAGTCAACGATCTGCTTTACGCGCTTTATCCAAGCGGCGCTGATGTTGTTGTTAGAGTCAACATGGTTGTGCCAGGACACAGGTATGCGGATAGAGGTGAAGCCAAGAGCAGAGACCTTGTCGATCAGTGCCTTGGTGGTCATCTCGCCGTTCCAAGCGCTCTCATATTCCAGCTCGTTCGTGAGCCAGGTGCAGTCCGAGGCATCGAAGGTGTTTCCAAGATTCCAGCCCAGACCCATCTCTGCTGTGATCTCCTTGGCGGTCTTTGTGCTTGCTGCCGAGGCCTTAACGCTGCTCTCTATCGGCGAGAACGGCGACAGGAAGGCCGCTGCGGCCAGAGCCGCTGCTGTCAGCGAGACCGCGAGCTTTCTGAAAATTTTCATAGCTGTTAGCTGCCCGAGTGACGGACTCGGGCTCCTCCTTTCGGTGTCAATGGGGCGGCCCTTCTGCGCCGCCCGAAAAACAATACCTTATTCATTTTAATTTTACCATACTTCAAAAGAGATTTCAATATCGGCAAGAAATTGTTTTTGTTCTTTTTACATTTACGCCGAAAGGCGATACCATAACTCTTCACTATTCACTAAGCGTACACCTTCATTATTCATTCTGCCACTAAAGAGGGGGTCCGTGGGAAAAGATTTGTCCGAATGGTAAAACTTGAGGAAAATACTGTTAAAATGTTTGCATTTCTGAAAAAAGTGTTGTATAATAAAAATATCGGGAGAGGTGAGCAAGGACGCAAATGCTCTCACCTCTAACCTCTAAAAGGAAAGGACGATCGCTGATGAATATAGCAGTAGCACAGTCGGGAGGCCCTACCTGCGCCATAAACGCATCACTGGTGGGGGTTTTCAAGCAGGCGCTGCGCACCCCCGAGATCGACGCCGTTTTTGGTTCTATCAACGGCATCGAGGGCATCATCAAGGACGAGCTTATTGACCTGAAGCTCGTGATAAAAAGCAACGAGGACATGGAGCTGCTGCGGCAGACTCCCTCGACGGTGCTGGGCTCCTGCCGCTACAAGCTGCCGGAGCAGGACGAGGACCTGTCGGTCTACGAGAAGATCCTCCAGTGCTTTGAAAAGCACAGGATAGAGGCCTTTTTCTACATAGGCGGAAACGACTCCATGGACACGGTGGAAAAGCTTTCCCGCTACCTCATCGGCAAGGGCTCGAAGATAAGGGTCATCGGCATCCCCAAGACCATCGACAACGATCTGCCCGTCACCGACCACACCCCGGGCTTCGGCTCGGCGGCGAAATACGTTGCGGCCACGGTGCAGGAGATAATCCGTGACAGCTCGGTATACTCCATCGAGAGCGTTACCATAGTTGAGATCATGGGCCGCCACGCGGGCTGGCTGACGGCCTCGACCTGCTGCCTCAGGGCAAACGAGGAGATCGCCCCCCACCTCATCTACCTTCCCGAGAGAAAGTTCTCGGTGGAGCAGTTCGTTGAGGACGTGAGGGCAATGCAGGCAAAGCACAAGGCCGTGATCGTCGCGGTCTCCGAGGGCGTAGAGATACCCGAGGAGAACTGCCGCTCGGGAGTTGTGGACAACTTCGGCCACGAGTATCTTTCCGGAGTGGGCAAGGCTTTGGAGAACATCGTCCGCCGGGAGATCGGCTGCAAGGTAAGGAGCATCGAGCTGAACGTTATGCAGCGCTGCTCCTCTCATATCTGCTCGAAGACGGATATCGACGAGGCCGAGGAGATCGGCTCTGCCGGCGTGCGCGCCGCCCTTGACGGCGAGACGGGCAGGACCATGATATTCAAGCGTATCTCTGATATCCCCTATATGGTGACCATCGAATCCACCCCCGCCGAGAACGTGGCGAACCGCGAGAAGTTCTTCCCCGAGGAATGGATAAACGATCAGGGCAACGACGTGACCGAGGCGGCCTTCCGCTACTTCCTGCCGCTGATACAGGGCGAGATACAGATAGCCATGCGTAACGGTATGCCCTTGCATTTCAAGCTTAAATGACCCCTCCGCCCCTTTCGGGGGAGGCTGAGCGCGCACTTACAAAAAACAACAACCCCCCTCCGCCGCAGCCGTGACGGAGGGGGTATTTTAATTTTTAATCCTGTGCGATTATCTCCTTGTAGAACTCGGCGTAGTCGTCGCGCTTTTCCTTTGTGAAGGAGATGGCCGAGCGGGGATGCTGGTTGAGGATTCCTGTCATCAGGTATTGCAGGTCGTAGCCCCAAACGATGCCCTGCTCCCGCAGCTTCACCATCTGATGCTCGATGAAGCGGATGACGGGGTAAACGTTGTACTTAGGGTTCTTGAGGAAGCTGAGCAGCAGCTCCATAGCGCAGTTGCCTGCGCCACGGCCCATGGACATATAGGTGGCGTCCAGCCAGTCAACGCCGTCGCCCACGGCCTCGATGGTGTTTGCGAAGGCCAGCTGTAGATTGTTGTGGGCGTGGATGCCGAGCTTCTTGTTATACTTCTCGGCAAACTCACCGAAGAAGGCGCTCATGCGCTGTATCTGCTCGGGGTAGAGGGCGCCGTAGCTGTCAACGATATAGATAACATCCACAGGCGAGCGTCCGATGATATCCAGCGCCGCCTTGATGTCGCTCTCGCGGCCGTTGGAGATGGCCATTATATTGCAGCTGGTCTCGTAGCCCTTCTTGTGAGCGTCCTCGATCATGTCCACCGCCGTCGGGATGGTGGTAAGATAGGTCGCAACACGGATGAGGTCGATAGCGCTGTTGCTGCGCTCAACGATATCCTGCTTGTAGTTGCACCTTCCCACGTCCGCCATGACCGAGATCTTCAGGTCGGTGTTGTTTTCCCCAACGATGGAGTGTATGAAATCCTCGTCGCAGAACTTGCAGGGGCCGAACTTATCGACGTCGAACATCTCCTTGTCGGCCTTGTAGCCGAACTCCATGTAGTCCACGCCCGAGCGCAGGTTCGCGGTATAGAGCTCCTTAATGAACTCCTCGGTGAAGCGGAAGTCGTTGACAAGTCCGCCGTCACGCAGGGTGGCGTCCACCACCTTTATATCAGGTCTGAAATCTATGAGCTTAGATACTTCTTTCATGCAATGCCTTTCCTTTCCATGCCCGCGCCGCGGGACTTTAACGCTTTAAATTAAATTTGCACAATATAGTATACCACCAAACTCCCGATTTGTCAACCCTTTTTTAATTCCCCGATTCCCCCACCATCTTTCAGTCGAGCGTACACGCGAAATCTCAGCGCCTCCCCGGAGGGGAGGTGGGCGCCTTTATGGATGAGGCGGCGGTGCAGCCGTTCGGAGGGCTTTGTGCGGGTGGTATCTATCTAGGCTGCTGTTTCGCGAGGGAGCCCCCTCGCACCACAGAGTTGTAAACGAGCTTGCGAGTGCTCACGCGAATTGCGCCGTGCGCGCTAGCACCCCCGGAGGGGAGGTGGGCGCCTTTGTGGATGAGGCGGCGGTGCAGCCGTTCGGAGGGCCTTGTGCGGGTGGCCCTTTGTGGGCCGGTGCTAGATTAGTTTCGCCCCCACCCGGGCCGGATGGGGGCGAAATAATGTTTTCATTAGCATATGCTCCTCCGCGAGGGAGCCGTTGCGGCCTTTAAAGCTGTAAACGAGCTTGCGAGTGCTCACGCGACTTGCGCGCCCGCGCCCGGGACGCGA
>JAFVAN010000020.1 GCA_017480485.1 Ruminococcus sp.
TTTCATAGTGTTATAGCTGAAAATCCTATCTTTTGCGGCGTCGATATGTAATAGAGCGTTATTAATCTCCCCTCTGCTCTTATGCTGACGTATAAGCTCATTACGCGCTTTACGACGTAACTCCAGCGTCTTGACCTTATACGCTTTCTTGCTCTCTCCGTACGCTGCCATTTTCTCAAGGCGGTTTCTTAAGGCATAGGTCAGCTGCTGGGTGCGTTCTCTCTTCATTGTTTTGTCCTCCTTATACTTATGCAGATTTTCTGTTAAATTATTTGCCGCAAATCTAACGCTTTTGATTAATGGAAGTGGTCATCTCCCAGCGGCTGATGGTGCGTTTAACGTCAGGCACCCGACGGTATTGAGCGTTTAAGGACAGGCTCCGTCCATCGAAATTGAGCTTATAGCTCTCCGGCTGTCAGCGTTTAAAACCCTTAAAACTCGGCTGACATACAGTTTTTATAATAGCCCTGCCCCGAAACTTCGGGGGTTTAGTGGCTATCGTGAATTCCCGAAAGCTCGGGGATTTCTGGACTCCCCGAAAAATCAGGGGTAAATCTAACAGAAACCAGCCTGCAAGCGCTTATGCAGTGCCGTATGACTCACCCGTAAGCACTTATGCGGTGTGAGCAGAGAAGAGAACACGCAGTACAGTTACGTGCTTTTCAGTCCCAGTATTGTTTAGGGGGACTCTGTAGCTGTTATCAGGTTACCCCTCATGGGGTAACCCGATAATGTACCTAATGGAAGGACATATTTATGTAAAAAGAACAGTGCGTGGCCGTTACTGTTCTTATTGTTTTTGTTACATAAGAAAAAGCCACGAGGCGCTTTCCCTTACATAAGGAATGACACCCGTGACTATCATACTTTGGACTTCAATTATATTATATCATTCGTATTTTCTTGCGGCAATAGCAAAACTGATTTTATTTCAGAAGTCGGTTAATATGATTAAGGATAAGAAGCTGGTCTCCGTCATCAAGTTTCTTGAGCCCTTCTATCGCTTTCTGAACAAGCTCCGGATTCTTAAGTTTATCATCGAAAAATTCGGCTGGAGTAATTCCGAAATACTCACATATAGAAAAGAATTCATTCATAGGAGGAAGAGACTTGCCGGATGATATGTTATAAATATAGCCTCTGCTGTGGCCAAGATCATAACTCATCTGGTATTCGGAGACTCCCTTTTTCATACGAAGCTGAGTTATACGGGAACGGACAAATTCATCATACATAATTATCACCTCATATATATGATACTATATTTTTGCAGGTGACTATGCAAAAGAAATATGTTATAAGCTATTGCAAAATCCAAGAATATATGTTATAATCAAATATATAGGGCTTTATTCCGTTTTGAAGTCAATAATTTATTGATTATATCAAATTAAGGAGGACTTATCTATGAAAAGAACATTGGCAATTATAGCAGCATTCGTATTATGCCTCGGAATAATTACGTCATGCGGAGACAGCAACGGCAACTCAGACAGTACGGATTCTGTATCGTATTCATCAGAGCGAAACGATACGTCGGGGGAGAATAGCACTTCTATAGAGGACAGTAAGGAGCTTGAGCACGCCAACCAGGCTGCAAAGCTGGTGTTTGTTACAGTAGAAACTGCGGCTATGGACTGTATTATGAATAGTATGTCAGATAAGGTCGTACCGGGCTTTTATGAATTTAACGTTACAACAGCATCGGCAGAGGAGGACAGGATATTATCTGCGGTTTTAAGTGCGCTTAAGGATAACTCCGACTCCGAAGGGGAATTCTGTTATCAGCTTGAGGAGGGAGGAAAAGTATCTTTTGCTCAATTTCGTATAAAAGAAGGCAGTTACATAGGGCAGTATCCCGATCCGAATAGCAACACCGACGCAAATCTGAAATGGGGAACCTTTACTTCGGGTAAAGATCTTGCAAAAAATACTCCGGGTGAGCGCCTGGAGGGAGCCGAAGCACTGAAAAATGCAAATACCATAGCCAAGCTTGTCTATATCTCTGCTCAAAGCCGACTTGCGGAACTTATAGCCGATGCAAACATCTCTACGGACTATAAAGGAGAACATATGCTTGACCTTGAAAGTAATCCTTCAAACGAGCTTGAAAAGCTCGTAATTCAGGACGTTAAGGAAAAGGACGATACAAAGGGAGAGATATTCTTCGTAATTGATGATAACTATAACCTTCAATATGCCGAATACCGAGATTCCTACAAAACTTACGTTGGTAAATATCCAACCCCTAATACGGATATAACCAAAGATATAGAATGGGGAGAAACTGACGTAAAGGAAGCAAGCCCTTCAAACACTGATGAAGGATCATCATCTGATAGTGAAGAAGGTGGAGTGGTAGAGGGTGACAGATACATTGTTTCTTCCTTGACCCCGGCAGAGGTGTTTAAGGCATTATCCTTTAGAAACACCGACGAAGTAATATGGGAGCACCCGTCCAACACTGATGAAGGATTGACATCCGGCAACGACGGTGTGTACATGTTTGTTCCTAAAGATATGACAGGGAAAAGCGTCGCTATAAAAATGCAAAACAATAAATGCGTATCACTTTATTGTGAGATATCCATTTGGAAGTTGTATCGCGAAAATCCGGATGACTTAACAAGCGAAGTGATATATATTGATCAGACTGATATAGCATATAAAATCTTTAAGGATTTTATATATGCAATTTTTCCCGATTTCACTACTGAAGAACTGGACAAAGCTATTTCTGATGTAATAGGGTGGGCCGAATCAATAAAGCCGAGTGGAGCATCTATATCGGAGCAATTTTACATAGGTAGCCAGCTCATAGATATAACGTACAAAGCAAGAAATGGAGAACAATATAACGGCTTTATATGCAACATCAAAATGGGATAACCTTAATGAAACATAAAGCGATAAAAATACTAGGAATTTTATTCATAATTCTTTCTTGGTTTCTCTTTGTTCTCTACGTTATAGCCTGCAGTATGACACAGGCGGAGTTGGCGGATATATCTGCCAAAGGCTATGATACGAAACACATCTTTCTTGCATTCCTTGCGTCATTTATATTAGGATTGCTCCTGTATAATATGGGCTCGATAGGAATGCAGAAAGATATAACATTAATTACGGAACTGGGTGAATATATATAATAGTATAACTATAAATCGTTATAAAAGGAGTTGCAAATGCAGCTCCTTTTTTCTTTTTGTTTTAATGCAAATCATCCAAAATAGTCAAACCCGAGATTTCAAATTTAACAAATTTGAATTTCTGGAGTAATTTATGGTATAAGCGGAAAAACTCGTATGTAAACGTCAATCTGGATAAGTTATAACTGAGTTACGAATGGTGGCCGATTAGTTATACGTTTTATAGTCTTATGAAAATAAGAATCGTAACGATTTTACAAGTTATTTTCGCCGTCACAACGCACAAATACAGGTGCCTGAATTTGACAATTTCTACAAACTTTCAGGATGGACGATTCCGAAATCGTTTTCGGGTATGCTATAGGCTTTATTTTGAAAAACATGTGGTATTATAGATATTCAGATAAGAAATCCGGATTTCTTCAATCTCTCCTTAAGTCAATTGACGAGTTGACATTTATAAGGGGAACTTGGAGGAAAACCTTATGAAAAACGTTAATAACCCCTTAGACATAACACGATACCCTATTCTTAAGATGATTGGGGAACTAGATGATACAGCCAAAGCAGTTATATTGCTTCTTATAGCAATGCTGACTGGTATGGAGTTTAATGATAATGAGTCTATAGCATCTAATGCAGCTCAATACCTGAATGATTATTCGGTTGAAGACGACAAAGAATACAGATCCATAAGAGAGGCATTATTAAAGGAAGAAAAAGAAGATATATGTTCTTTTTTTAAGGCTGTTGTCATAATCAAAGGATATTACGATTTGAAACTTGAAGAGTTAAAATGCAAGGAACTAAAGGATGAGCTTGGTGTTGACACAGAATTTTTAAGACATCTTATAGATGGTAAAAATCCCAACCCCAGACAGGAAAAAGTGCTTATTTTATGTAATCAATTTAAGCTTTATCCGAAAGCCGCCAAGAAGGCTTTTAGACTTGCAGGTTATGATTTGGAAAGTCCTAAATTAAAGGCGTTCAAATCATTGATCCCTTTACTTCAACTTTCTACATATACTTTTACTGACATAGCAAAAGAAATGGGAATCAATTTAACAACCAAGGAACGTAAAGCCCCAAAATTCGGCAAAGACGTTTCTTTCTGATTCCCCCTTGAAATCTCCTCCCGTATATGTTATAATAAAACAGTAGAGTTATACCCTTATGAGTGAGGTGAGTTATAATGCGCTGTTTTAATATAACGGGTTCCTGTAATTCCGAGGAACACTATATGGTCGATCTTCGTAACAGGCTTAGAGAGATAAGAAAATACGTTGACGGCGGTAAGTACTTTGTTATAAACAAGGGCCGTCAGTACGGAAAGACCACTACTCTTAACGCCCTTGCCGAGTTTCTTAAGAAAGACTATATAGTTATATCCTTGGATTTCCAGGGCTTGAGTTCGGCTGACTTTGAGCGTGAGCAAAGCTTCGTAAAGGCCTTTGCCAGAGAGCTTTGCCGTATAAGTGAGCTTAAAGACTATATGAGCGACGAGGTCGTGAAAGAAATAAAGAACATAAGAATGAGCAGTTCTTATGTTCTCGGTGACCTGTTTGCTGTTCTTAACGATTGGTGTGCAGAGGCTCCCAAGCCTGTGGTCCTTCTTATAGATGAGGTGGACTATGCATCTAACAATCAGGTGTTCTTAGATTTTCTGGCACAGCTTCGACGTAACTATCTTGAACGAAATAAAGTCGTTTCCTTCCGTTCTGTAATTTTGGCAGGAGTTCATGACATAAGAAATCTCCGCCGCAGGATAAGGTCAGACGATGCACATAAGCATAACAGCCCTTGGAATATAGCAGCCTCCTTTGACGTTGAGATGAGCTTCCTTCCTGAAGATATAGCAACTATGCTTACATCTTATGAAGAGGATCACCATACGGGTATGGATATAACACGTATCTCGGAGGATATATATTCTTATACCTCGGGTTACCCTGTTTTGTGTTCGAGCATATGCAAGCATATAGACGAAAACATTCACGAATGGACCTCTGACGGTGTACGTAAGGCATACTATATGATATGTTCTGAAAGGACAGTTCTTATAGATTCCCTTATAAACAAGCTGGAGGACGATCCTGAGCTGAATGAAGTCGTAAGGGCTATCCTCTTTGAAGGTAGAGAATATTCCTACAGCGTTATGAATGATTCTCTCAATTATGCAGTTATGTACGGCTTTATAAGAAACGAAGGCGGTAACGCTGTACCGGCAAATAAGGTCTTTGAAAAGGCTATTTACGAATGGTATCTCAATCAGAAGTATATGGACGAGCCAATACGTAAGCTTGGAGAGAACGATAAGAACCAGTTTGTAGACAACGGTATCCTTAATATCGAGCTGGTGCTTAAGAAGTTTGCTCTTCATTTTGGTGACCTTTACGAAGGGAAAAATGACAAATTCAAGGAAGAGGACGGAAGAAGATTTTTCCTTCTCTATCTGCGCCCTATTATAAATGGTACAGGTAATTTCTATATCGAGTCCGAGACCCGCAACAACAGACGTACAGATGTCATTGTTGATTATAACGGCAGGCAGTATATCATCGAGCTTAAGATATGGCACGGTGAGGAGTATAACACAAGAGGAGAAAAGCAGCTTTCGGACTACCTTGATTATTATCATTTAAGTAAAGGTTATATGATCAGCTTCTGCTTCAACAAAAATAAGAAGGTCGGTGTTGATACGATCAGCATAGGAGATAAGGTCCTTATCGAAGCGGTGGTATAAGTATACTATATTTAAATATGAATTATAAAAGCAGCTCTGTATTCAGGGCTGCTTTTCGTTTATACATATCAGGTCACTTTTTTAATACTACTATCTTATTAGACAGATTACGGATCGCACCTATCTTTCCAATGACCTTGTAGACCGGCGAGATCTCGACCATTCCCTCCACAAGACTTCTATCGCCCTGCCAGTGAAATGCTCTACAGAGCTTCTCCAGCTCCTTGCCGCTTTTTGCGCCCCAGGTGAATGTGGCTCCGCTCTGCTGGATAGATTTCTCTACATTCTTTTTTACAAACCTCGGATTAAGTATTTCTATAAAGACAGTCACATTATTATAATGCCTGTCAATGATGGATAAGATCTGTTTTACCTCTGCTTCAGAAAGATACATAGAAAGACCTTCAATGATCACAAGGACATTGTTTGTAACATTTTTGATCTGCTCCGTCCAGCTTTCATCCATTGCTGAAGCAGCTATATTAGTCACACGGTCATTTTCTGTGATATATCTTTTGCGTACTTCCATTGTGACAGGGAGATCAATGTTGTACCAATGAATTTTCCCGTTGTCTGTTCGATAAAAGCGTGTATCCATTCCACAGGCAATGTTGATAACCGTAGCCTCCGGATTATCTTTAACATAGTCAGTTACCATTCTGTCCAGAACAATTGTCCTCGCTACAACTCCGCTGGACATGAACGTATCCTTATCAGCAAGAGAGAAATCATAGTTCATATGCTCAACTATCTCGATAGCCTTTTCATCGTATATTTTATGGTTTGGCTTTTTGGATTCCTTTGCTCTTGCATAGAGTGTCTGCAGCATTGTTTCTGCAACACCGCCTATTTTTTCATCTGCCATTTTATTCACCTTTACTTTGTAAATTCCATTTGATAAACATACATCTTTGCAAGACTGTCGCACAGCTTCGCAAGGAAGCGGTGAATGCCTTTTATATTCGGGTCCTCAAGCTTGTAATAGCCCTGCATATAGCTTTTCTTCGTTTTTAACTCTACCTTGGGGGACCACCCCTCCAGTTCAGATTTGTCACTCACGCAGAAAAGCCCCGATACATCATTCATGCCCATACTTTTGAGCGTGCCCTTCATCAGCTTATCTCTTCCGAATTTCCCGACTGCATCAAAAACCAGCCTGCCGCCCGGAAATTTTTCCGCCATTGCAACGACCATATCCTTTATCTGCTGCGCAGTGAAGTAATGAAACACTCCGGCAGCGTAAAGCACAACACCATTTTCAGCGTCGATCTTATCCATCCACGAATGATCGTTCAGGTCGCAGATAATGTTTTCTTCTCTGTCTCCGGCAGGTATGATCTCATTTCTCGCCTTGATGACATCGGGAAAATCAAGATTATAGATCTTGCAGCTCCCGTTGTCTGCCGTTCTGCCTGTCATATTAAGTCCGCAGCCGAGATTCACCACCGCTGCCTTCGGGTGGTTCTTCAAATAGTCCGCGATCTCCCACAACATATCCTTCTCACGCATTGCGCCTTCCAGTCCGCCGAACTGATACATTTTATTGTTTTTCTTAGCTTCAATGTCCGAAAAATCATAGTCGATGCTTTCGCAGATCATCTTGGCATACTTGTCCTGATACAATGTTGGGAACTGCTCCGCGCACAGCTTACGAGCATAAAGCGGTATTATCAAGGTCTCCTGAACGCTGCCTTTTTCAATATGTATTTTTCCCATTTTAATACACCTCTCTGATATTCTTTACTGCACTCCATAAAACACCTCTGCCCCGAATGACAAGAGCATTGAGTAAAGCTGTTTCATTCCAAACCCTCAAGAAATTCCAATGCTTCCTTCATGCTGTCCTCTCTTGCATTGTTGCAGGCGTTCTGATCGGCATACTCTGCCTGAAGTATCTTTCGCATCGACTTTAAGTATTCGGGCGAGGACATAAGATCTCCGCAAAGCAGGTGACTGCCCTTTTCATAAACAGTCGCCTGAACTCTGTATGGATAACCGTTGCCCTCAAGTATCTTTTTCATTCTCGGCACAGCTTCGTCCGAAGGCCAGCAGTCGTCATAGCCGGGGCACTGCATAAGAAAATCGGCGTGCATATTCTCGACCTTTATCCTCGCCGCCTCTGTCTGTATATTTTCGTCATAGCACCCTCGCAGCATACGCCGCTTCCCGTATTTCTTCGAGAAGGCTGTGCGGAAAAGTACGCTGATGATATTCCGATGAAGCGTAACAGTCGGGTCATACGGGAGCGGCTCGCCCCGCCATGAAAAGGTCGATTTGTTCAGCGCCTTTGTTCCCTTAAAAGCCTCTGTGGTATAATCAAATGGCGACCCTGCAATAACAAGGCTCACATCCGGGATCAGCGATGCCGCTGTGATGGCAAACTTCGCCCCTGCGGATATTCCATACATAGCGATCTTTTTAAAGCCCTCGCTTTTAAGTACATTTACTGCCTTTTCTGCAAATTCCACAGGAGCGAGCACAGGATCCTCGGGCAATCCGGCCCAGCCCGCAAAGCCCACAAGCAGACAGCTCCAGCCTGCTTTTCGCAGAAATTCCGAGCCCTTCCTTGTAAGCTCATAGTCGGCTCCCGACCCGGGGAAACAATTATAGCCCGACCCTCATGAGAGTCGGACGGATGCCAATAGCCCACAAAGCCGTCAGCCGCAAGTGTGTATTTTTCTTTCATTATCAACAGCTCCTCCACAAGAAATCTTCTTTAAAATAGTGTGCATATCCACGCTGCAAGCGCCGATGCCGCCGGGAATATGACAATGAGCTTCAACAGCTGGCTCTTGATGTTATATCCGTACTTTCTGTTTGTATAGACCGGCGTTACCTCCGGGGTAAAGGTCTGGAAAAAGTGGAATTTGCAAAGCAGGAAATAATCGAAAAATACCATATCATAGACTTTATAAATTGTAAAAATCAAAACGAACCGCAGGAAGAATTGCCAGAACGTATAGTCATTTCTGAAGCCGTCCCAAATTGATACCACACCGACGCCCAATATCATTACCACACTGAAGACCATCAAGGTCCAGCCAATCCTGCGGGCACCGTAGAATTCCTCTTTTTTTCGGTCTATCACAAGCTCCAGCGCCTCCTTGGGAGCCGAAGAGAACAGCCACTTTTCCTTGATAAACACCACCGCCGAGATCAGCATAAGCGTTATCGCGACACAAAGAATTATCGCCAAAAATAATGTCAAAAGCATAGTGTAAATTCTCCTTTGTTCTTTTTGAATGTTATAGCGCATTGTTAGCGGCAGCTAACTGACAGCTAAAAAAAATAAAACGTTTATATATTGGTTTTAGCTTAAGATTGAAATCGAGCGTTAAAGCTATCCAATATTGATTATATCACTTTCCGCACAAACAGTCAATCATTTTATTGCTTTTTTGCAGATGCTTTTTGATCGTTAATAATATCCGAAGCAGTAGAGCCGAGTTCAATAGTTAGGTTATTAAAGTCTTCGACGGTATCATATCGTTGGTAAAAGCCGACAAAAAACGACCTATTATTTTGTTGATAATGCTGTGGGTATTTAATACCCACTTGTTTTTGTGCAACTTGTATAATTGTCGCTTTGAAAAAATGTAATTGTAAAGCAATTTGTCTAATGCAAATTACAATTTGTGGCAAAAACTATGGTTTTTGTTGGTCACAAAGTGGGTATGCAAAAAACTGCAATAAGGTGTTGAGTGTGGTAATCTTATTATAGCAGCCAAAAGCGCGTTGGAACTGCCAAAAAGTAGCAAGATCTGCAGGATCGCTTTTCAATCAACAAAGGAGGTTATTCAAATGATACCTATTGTACTTCTGACATCGAATTTGTTGGAAACGCCTTCAAATACGGCATTCCCAGCTGAAGTTGAGGTCACAAACGAGGAGGAGCTTAAGGTAGCAGTGTCGCACGATTACTGCCCCTATCGATTCAAAGCTGGTCAAAGGAGCAAGGCTGGGTTCATCGAATCTAATTGCATTGTCATGGACGTTGACAATACCCACTCCGATAATCCAAATGAATGGAAAACACCAGAGGATGTCGCCAAGACCTTTCCCAGCGTGCAGTTCTACGTTCATTATAGTCGGAACAATATGAAAGAAAAGGACGGCAGATCACCGAGGCCGAAATTTCATGTTGCATTTCCTTGCGATACTATTCGCAATCCCGAAGTATATGAAGCTCTGAAGAGAGCTATCAACAAGAAATTTCCCTTCTTTGATAGGCAAACTCTCGATGCCGCCCGCATATTCTTCGGCACTCCAAATCCAGAGGTGGAAACTCATGACGGTGACCTTACCATAGCCGATGTCATCTCCATCGACGAGCTCGGAAATGATGAGAGCAGTTCGGTACCTGCTACTCCTGCTGTTCAGACAGTAATCTCGCAGGGGCAGCGGAACAGCACAATGCATACATACGCAGTCAAGACCATTAAACGATTCGGTGAGACTGGCAAAGCCTACAATCTCTACTTGAACGAAGCGAAAAAGTGTTCGCCACAGTTGGGTGACGATGAGCTTGCGATAATCTGGCGCAGCGCTGTCAATTTCTATCATGACATCGTATCATCAGACCCGAACTATATCCCGCCTACCGTGTACAACGGTATACCTGCCTTGCCTCCAATTAATCTAAAGCCTAAGGACTATTCTGACATTGGGCAGGCAAGGGTGGTAGAAGCAGTCAATAGAGATAAGATGATCTATTGCGAAATATACGGATACATGGTATATGACGGCACGAAATGGATGACGTCGGAGGTTAGATTTCAGAAGCTTATTCAAACATTCAGCGGCTTCCAGCTTAAAGAAGCACTGGAAGCAAATAAGGCGGCACAGGCAAGAGTTAATCTGGTAAGCGAAGATGAGAAAGAGGCTGCGAAGATGGAAGCAAGCAAAGCCTCTGCATATCTAGCTCATGCAAAGAAATACCGCTCATCGGCATCAGTAGCAGCTGTTATGAAGGAAATCCGGCCCATAGTTTTGATACCATCAAATAAGCTGGATAATAAGCCCTATCTGTTAAACACACCTGCGGGGACATATGATCTTGCACTCGGAATGAAGGGATTAGCACCTCATGAGGCGAAGGACTATCTGACTCAGATCACAGCGGTATCGCCGTCATCTGAGGGCGAGGAAATCTGGAGCTCTTTCCTTCGCGTGGTATTCTGCGGTGACACTGAAAAGATAGAATTCGCCCAGAAACTGATTGGAATGGCGGCCATCGGCCAGGTGATGGAGGAATGCATCTACATTGCCTATGGCGGCGGCAGGAACGGCAAGTCATCGTTCTTTAACTCCATAAGGTCAGTTCTTGGCGACTATGCCGTCACCATTAACTCTGACTTGCTTATGGGATTGAGCAAAAACCCTGACTGCGAGAAAGCCGTTCTGAAGGGGATGAGGCTGGCTATAACCTCCGAAGTTTCGGAAGGTGCAACGTTAAGCTCAAAGATGCTGAAGAACCTGACATCGACGGACGAGATCACTTCGAAAAGGTTGTATAAAGCCCCGGATTCATTCAAGCCGTCCCATACACTTATTCTATGCAGCAATCACCTTCCAATAGTGTATGAGCGCGATGCCGGCACCTGGCGCAGAATCAAAATCATACCTTTTGATGCTGTAATCCCTGAATCGGATGAAGTGCTGAACTACGGCGATTTTCTTGTCAAGAACGCCGGTGGTGCTATCCTCAAATGGGTGATCGAGGGTGCACAGAAGGCGATAGATGCCAACTTTAAGCTGCTTGAACCCAGCTCGATCAAAGAGGCGGTAAATGCATACCGCGGAGGTAGTGATCAGATAGCGGCTTTCATAGCAGAATGCTGTGAAATCGGAGAAGAGCATTCCTGCACTGGAGCAGAGCTTTATGACGCTTACAAATCATACTGCGAAAGTAATGGCGAAAAGCCAAGATCTAATGCCATATTCGCTGTTGAGTTGTTGAAAGACTGCAAATTCAAAAAACAGCGCAATAGCAAGGGTGTCGTTTATGAGGGGTTAAAAACAAAAGAATAAAATGAAGGGTGTGTAGGGAGATATATCATCTTTTTAGAAAACAAAAACATCTAAAAAAAGTTATATTTTGGCCCTACACACCCTACATTATGGAGGAAACAACAATGAACAGAGGTAATGCACAAACATTTCTCACCAGAAAGATCTGGTGCAAGATAAGGTACTATCAGCAGATGCACGGCATCTCAAACATACAGCTGGCGGCTGTTTTGATGATCAAACCGAGGACGCTCACTATCTACGACATGAATGCCCGAAATGTTACACTCGGTCAGCTTGAGAGCTTCCTGAACACCTACTCTATCACGCTGAAACAGCTGATGGAGGATTGAGAGGAGGGACAGGCAGTGAAAAAGAGTAACCCGGCATTCAAATATGCGCTATATATAATAGTATGGAGCAATATCCGCAAGTTTCAATACATCAACGGTATCTCGGAGGAACAGCTTGCAGAGATGCTCAAGGTAACTACGAGGACACTGTACGCCTACGACAAGGACCCTTCCTGCATCACCCTTGAAAAGCTGCAGCAGTTTGTTGAACAGACAGGCATTGAAGCTGCTGAACTGATCGCAAAGTAAACTATTTCCGGTTTGACAAAACAAGACGGAGGGTGTATAATGATAACAGTTCATTATATGCCTTCCTTATTTTTTAAGGAGGTATAACAACATGGCAACAGCAAGACAACTCAAATCCGGCAAGTGGCGCTGTGATGCTTATCTCGGCAGGGATAAGGACGGTAAAAAGCTTACAAAGACTTTTGTTACTGACCAGCGTTGGGAGGCTGAAAAGCTCGCCTTCGAGTTTGCAAGGGACAACAAAAGCAAGATCCCCGATTTTTCAGTCGGAGATGCGGTTTCAGGCTACATTGATCTGAAGAGAAACATCCTTTCTCCGTCAACGATCAACGGCTATGAGATCATTCGCAGAAACAGGCTGCCGTCTCTTATGAAACTCGATGTCCACGAGGTCAGCAGTCTGACAATGCAGAAGGCGATCAACGAGGACTCCGTCAGTGTAGGAGCAAAAACGCTGAACGAAGCGAAGAACCTTGTGATGACAGCACTGAAGCTCTACGGCATCAGACCGGATATCCACGTCACTCTCCCGGCAAAGAAACCTGTCATCAAGAACCTGCCTGACCCGGCGGTAGTTATCAAAGCGATAAAAGGCACAGACTTGGAGCTTCCTTGTATGCTCGCACTCTGGCTGTCACTTCGCATAAGCGAGGTCAGAGGTCTGCAGTTCGGTGACATCAAAAAGGGCTATGTGACTATTCAGCGCAGCAAGATCTGTTTCAAGGGACAGGACCATATCCGTGACGTCAACAAGACCTACAACTCCACCAGAACACTTGAGATGCCAAAGTATTTGCTGGATATGATCAAAGCTATCCCGCACGAAAAGGACACAGACTTCATTGTTGACATCAGCTATCAGAATTTAAGCCGCTGGTTCAAGAAACGGATGAAGGAAGAAGGCTGGAATATGCATTTTCACGATCTGCGTCATTTGAACGCCTCGGTCATGCTCCAGCTCGGAATCCCTGACAAATACGCAATGGAGCGCGGAGGCTGGTCCACCAATTCCACCCTCAAGAAGGTCTACCAGCACACCTTCTCTGAAAAGAGAAAGCTTGTAGACAAAACGATAGACGATTACTTCATTTCCATCATTTAACAGCAAAATGTGCATTTTGTCCGCACGTTTGTCCGCACGATTTTCATAAACCGCGCAGATGCGAGGATTTCGTCAAATGATTTTTCTTCGAATCCCTCCTTCTCCGCCAAAGCTAAAAGCCCAATATTGCGTATTTTGCGTAATATCGGGCTTTTTATGGTATTTGGCATAAAATAAAAATTACGCATTATGTATAAACAATACCTGTTTTTTATAAAAACTGGACTCGAAAACTGGACACGTCCGGACAACGAAAGAGCCACCGATCACTCGGCAGCTCTTTTGTTGTGTAGCCCCTTTATTACTTATACTGCTCAATAGCCTTTGCCGATCTAGTTACTTTCTTTGTAGGCATTATTAAATCCCCCCCAAAAAAACTCCTAATCAGATAGTCCGTAGTTGTGTTGAACATTTGCGCCGTGCACCGAGGCCGCACAGGAGGGCATATGAAATACTTTGAATTCGGAAGGGAAAACAAGACCACTCTGCTGCTGCTGCACGGAGCGGACACCACTTGGCAGCTTAGCTTTCAGCCCTTTATTGATGCTGCAAAAAGTAAATACCACATCATTGCCGTGGCAGAGGACGGCTTTAATCCCGATGAGCCCGAGGTCGATGCGATCAGTGTGATCGACGAGGCACAAAAAATAGCCGAATATCTTGTGGAGAATTTTGACGGAAGGGTGGATATCATCCTCGGCGAGTCCCTTGGCGGGATGATAATGACCGAGCTGCTGCTTGACTCGCGCATAAGCGTCCGCACGGCCATTGCCGACGGCTTCACGATCCTTGAATACCCCCGATTCAGGCACGACCTGCCAAAAAGGCTTTTTGCATCCTTGATAGCAGGCCTCGAGCGTTTTGCCTTTAGGCACACCCGCCTGTTCGGCAGGATACTCGGCGAGGACGTCGGCTCGATGCTTTACAAGGATGCTTCAAAACAGACCCTCTTCGCCTTGGAATATTCCATGATGCCGTACCGCTACAAGCTGGAGGCGTTCAACAGGGCAGATACCTATCTCTGGCACGGAGAGAAGGAGCCGGGCCTGAGGCACGTCCTGAAAAAGGTAGATCGCACAAAGTATCACTTCGTCCACAGGGTATTTTTGAACAGGGGCCACGGCTCGCTGCTTCGGGAGCCAAGGCGGCTGCTGTACGAGGTGGACCGTGCCTTCAAGGGCTATAAGGGCAGGTCAAAAACAAAATAAAAACGCCTCGGGTCAGATGGATAATTTCACCTGCTTTTCATATTTGATTAAAGTCTGTTTAAGGTAGGGGGAATATAATAGGATCAGAAAAGGAGAGCGGCGCTCTTCAAACCGAAAGGGGAACGATCCTATGAAAAACACTACCAAAAGATCTATAATAACAATAGCAGTCATTTCGATGCTGGTGCTGGCGGCCTGCGGGAATGCCGAGGAAAGCAGCACTGCCGAGACAACGACTACCACAGCAGCCACAACGACCGCTGCCTCCTCCGAGGCGGAGACCGAGCAGACAACGACCACACAGGCCGCCGAGGAGGCCCCCGAGGAAACAGAGGCCGCCCCTGAGGCAGAGCCCGAGGCCGATGAAGAGAGCGAAGAGGCCGACACCGTTGACGCGGGCGTCTCGGACATCAAGATACTTGAGGCCGACGCCGACAACCCGGAGCTCACCTCGGGCAGCGCCACCGTCACCATCGGCAACAAGCAGATCGACTTAAGCGGGGCCTACATCATCGACGGCGTTAACGTTGAGCTCACGGGCGGCACCTACACAAGCTCCGAGAGCGACCAGAACGTGTTTCTGGTCATCAACGGCGGCTCGCTGAAAATATCCAATGCCGAGATCGTAAAGACGGGCGACGCCTCAACTAACGACTCCCAGCGCAGCGCCGATGTCTCGGACGACTACAATTTCTACGGGATAAATTCCGTCATTCTGGTGGTGGGCGAAGGCAGCACCGCAGAGCTCACCGACTGCACCATAACCTCTGATTGCAGCGGAGCAAACGCAGTCTTTGCCACAGCGGGCGGCGAGGCGGATGTCTCCAACGTTCAGATAACCACCACAGGCAATTCCTCCCGTGGAGTTTACGCCACCTACGAGGGCGTTATCAATGCGGACCACGTTGACATCACCACCGGCGGCGCCCACTGCGCCCCCATCGCCACCGACCGCGGCGGCGGATATGTGACGGTCACCAACTCCACTGTTCAGTGCTCGGGCGACGGCAGCCCCTGCATCTACTCCACAGGTGACATCACCGTCGAGAACGTGATAGGCGTTTCCACAGGCGCTCAGGCGGCGGTCATCGAGGGCAAGAACTCCATCACTATGACCGACTGCGACTTCACCGTCAGCGGCGGCAACAACGGCGTGATGCTTTATCAGAGTATGTCGGGAGACGCAGCCGACAGTGACGCCACCGCCAGCTGCTCCACCCTCACCATGAGCGGCACCACCATCCGCAACGGCACCGATGGGCCAATGTTCTACATCACCAACACCACCTCGGTGATAAACATAAACGGCGGCAACAGCCTTGAATGCCAAAACGGCCAGCTGGTAAGCGCCGCTACGGGCCGCTGGGGCTCCGATGGCAGCAACGGCGGCAGCCTCTCGCTGAACATCACAGGCGACAGCATCGCCGACAGCGTTTCGGCGGACGACATAAGCTCCGTTGCCGTAAACGTCCTTGACGGCGGTCAGTTCACGGGCGAGACCTCGGGAGAGGTCATGGTCGGATAAGGATGACCCATAATGAGCGAAAACGGTACCTCACCCCCTGCGGGATGAGGTACCGTTTTTTTGTCGTAATTCGCTTACCGAAGTTCTATCACCATCGGCCCGAAGCTGCCGCAAAGGGGCACACGGTATTTGTCCATAAGCTTTGGCCCGCAGGAGTTGGAGCCCACGCCCGCCATCGCAAAGTCTGCGCAAAGCACCGTGAAGCTGCTCTTTTCCAGCTCGTGACGGTGGCCCTTGGAGGCAAGCTCCTCTTGGGTGTACTCGCTTACGCTGAAGGAAAAGCCGCCCTCGCTGCTTACCCTGAGCTCCGCCGAGCCGTCGGTGAGGGTCAGGTGCCTCGTTCCCCAGTGAGAGGAGTTCTCCTGTGGGCGGATGTAGGGCTCGTACTGATCGCCGACCTTGGAGGAGAAGCTGCCAAGGCGGCAGGCTTGGTGCTTGTCGCTGTAGCTCTCGGTGGGGCCGTAGCCGTACCAGCATAGGCCGTCGAAGCTCCTGTCCAGAAACAGCCGCAGCCCGAACCTCGGCAGCAGCTCCACCTTGTTGCTGTCGGTGTCCAGCTCCGCCGAGATGCTCAGCCTGCCGTCGCCGTATATGCGGTACTCGGCCTTTACTCGGGCAAAGGGCCTGAAACAGCTGCGGCCGTAGCCCGTTTCGGCCCGAATGACGGCGCACCCCTCTTCAAGGGCGGCGGAGGTCTCGTAGACCTTCACGTCGTGGTCGTTCAGATAGGCCCGCTGCCAGTCCCAGTGCATTGTGTCGTTGTCGGTGGGGGCGCGGTAGAAATTGAAGGCCATGGGCCGCTGCAGCAGCTCTTTGCCGTTTTTTGAAATGGAGCAGAACTCACCGCGCCTGCGGTCAAAGACGAAGCGCAGGCCCTCGACCTCTGCCGTGAAGCTAAGGGGCTCCTCGGAGAGCGCGGGCAGGGAGGCGGCAGCGGGGAGCTCTCGGGCCTTGCCCTCGCAGAGCTTTATCTGGTCAAAGCCCACCTGACGGCCCGTTTGCTTGTCCGTGAAGACAAAGCAGATGCAGGTCTCCCGCTCAAACTCGGCGGCGGCCTCGGGAACGGTGACGGAGCACCTGCCCTCGGCGGGGAGGGTGAACTCCACCTTGCCCTCACTTAAAAGGCCATTTTCGTCCGTGATCTCATATCGGCAGTCAAGGAGCTCGTGGGCGGCGGTGAAGTGCAGGATGCTCTCGAACACAAAGCTGCCGTCCTCGGCACGGCTGACCCTTACGGGGCGGTAGACCTGGCTGACCTCCAGCAGGCCCGTGTGGGGCGTCCTGTCGGGATAAACAAGACCGTCGCAGCAGAAGTTGCCGTCATGGGGCGACTCGCCGAAGTCTCCGCCGTAGCCGTATTTTACCTCTCCGTCCTCTGTCTTGCCAAGTGGCAGGGCGTGGTCGCACCACTCCCACACAAGGCCCCCCATGAACCTCTCCGAGCTCATGAAGGTATCGTAATAGTCCTCCATGTCCCCCGAGCTGTTGCCCATGGCGTGGCAGTATTCGCAAAGCAGCAGCGGCCGCTTTTCATTTTCGTTTTTAAGATATTCTTTCATCCCTTCGATGGACATATACATCTCCGAGACCATGTCGAGGATGTCGTCGGGGGTGTCGTCAAGGCGGTGAGTGCTCTCGTAGTGGACGGGGCGGGAAGTGTCCAATTTTTTGACCAGTTCTGCACCCCTCCTGAAATTCTCGCCCCAGCCGCTCTCGTTGCCGAGGGACCACATAACGACGCAGGGACGGTTAACATCCCGCTTTACAAGCAGCTCGTGGCGGTGCTTGATGGCGGTCTCAAACCGCTTGTCTCCCGCAATAAGGGCAATGCCGTTGTAGTTGCCCTCTCTGTCCCAGCGGAAGTTCTGATATTCGTTGACGCAGCCGTGGCTCTCGATGTCTGCCTCGTCAATGACGTAAAGGCCGTACTCATCGCAGAGCTGGTAGAATCGTGGGGCATTGGGGTAGTGGGAGGTGCGGACGGAATTTATGTTGTGGGCCTTCATAAGCTCAAGGTCTCGGCGCATCTTGGCTTCATCGGCGTAATAGCCCGTGTCGGGGTAGCTGTCGTGGCGGTTTACGCCCAGCAGCTTTATCTTCTTGCCGTTGAAGAGGTAGACCCCGTCCCGTATCTCCGTGGTGCGGAAGCCCACCCGCTCGGCTATCACCTCTCCCGCCGCCCGGATGATGAGGGTGTAAAGATAGGGCCTCTCGGCGCTCCAAAGCTTCGGCTCCTCTATCTCGGCGGTGAAGCGCTGGCCCTCCTGCACGGTGGCCGAGAGCAGGAGCGTATCATTGTCATAGAGCCCGATCTCCGCAGCGGCGCCCTTTGGCTCAAAGGAGAAGCCTCCCTGCATATCGGCGGTAATGCGGTAGTCCTCCAGACGCTCCCTTGGCCGCGAGAGCATATAAACATCCCGGAAGATGCCCGAGAGGCGGAACTTGTCCTGATCCTCAAGGTAGGTGCCGTCGCACCATTTGAGCACCGCACAGACGATCTCGTTCTCGCCCTCCTGCAGCAGGTCGGTGATGTCGAACTCGCTCAGCCTGTGGCTCACCTGTGTGTAGCCCGCCAGAGCGCCGTTTATGTAGAGGTACATACAGCTGTCCACGCCCTCGAACACCAATATCCGCCGCAGGTCGTCAGGGGAGTAAGTGTACGTTTTTTTGTACACGCCCACAGGAACATCGTCGGGGACGAAGGGCGGGTCGAAGGGGATGACGTAGTTCACGTTTGAATACTGGGGGCGGTCGTAGCCGTGCAGCTGCCAGTTGGAGGGCACAGGGATGGTCCTCTCGAAGCTCATGGCCGTGAAGTCGTCGGGCAGGTCGATGATGCTTTCAAAGTAGGCAAACCCCCACAGGCCGTTCAGCAGCTCGAGGCGGCCGGAGGCCGTGCGGTTCTCTGCGGGCTGCTGTCCCTCTGCAAAGGGGATGTAGTATGCCCGGGGCTCCAGCAGCCCGAGGCCCAGTGCCTCGGTGTCCTCGTGCAGGGTCATAAGGCTCTTGGGCGAGCCCTTTTCGGCGATGCGTGAAATGTCCATATGTATTCCTCCCTTGAGATGATCGTTTTATGATATCATATCACATATCCCGCCCTTTTGCAAGAGTGTGGAGAAAAAAACCTCAGGGGTCGAAATTCTTTTTAATTATGCTTTACTTTTTTAACAAAGTATGATATAATTATATCTGTATATAAATACAGCCCTGCGGGGCTTTGTGACAGGAAGATCAAGCCATGGCTGATGCTATTACAAGAAAGAAAAAAAGAAAAAAATATCTTAAGCTCGGGAAAAACAGGTGGTGGCTCTCCATCCTGCTGTTCCTGCTGGTCTCGGCGGTCTCGGCGCTGCTGCTGCTGTTCTTTGTCGGCACGGTGCTTTTTTTCACCGTTGATACGGGGATCGTGAACGAGTACGAGGAAAAGCAGGTGCTCATCAGGCTGGCAAAGCGGGGCCTGGCGGGAGAGAGCGACCCCTATGCCGTTTTTGACGAGGCGGGCATGACCTACTTCATCAAGGACAAGGATGGCAACATCGTCCACTCCTTTGGCGAAAACACCTGCGGTGAGAGCGGAGAGACCTACTTCCTTGATCTTGACTCGCTTATGGATGAGAACGGGGAGAGCGTGCTTGACGACAAGGGCGAGCCCGTGGCCTCAGAGAAAAGTACCTCCATCATCCTGCACCCCGACACCGAAGACCCTGTCCTCGCGGGAGACGATGGCGGCGGCATATCTATCGGGTTCCAGGAGCTGCTGAAAAGGACCTTCAAAATATTCTATAACACCGCTGGAGAGGATACCCTTGACGAAAGTGTGCGCATGGAGCTGCCTATCTGGGAGGAGCTGGAGCTGGAGGACGGCAGCAGGCTTTTCTTCAGGGCCGTTATCTCCCTGAAGGACACCGACCTTGTGCTGTTCGTGCTGATGTTTTTGAGCGCGGCGCTGATCTTTGCCATCGTGTTCATCATAATGATAATCAATGCCATCACCTCGGCCGTGCACCAGCGGAAGGTCAATAAGCTGTTCTTCACCGATATGCAGACCAAGGGCCGCAACTGGATGTGGTTCATCTTCCGCTCCGAGCAGACCCTGAGGAAGATAAGGAACGCCAAAAAGACCTACGCCCTTATTGATCTGGAGCTCACGGGCTACAGGCGCTACTGCATCTGTCATTCCCTTGACGACGGCGAGGCGAGGCTCACCGAGACCCATCAGGCCCTGAACACCATGGTGACCAAAAAGGAGCTCTGCGCCCACAGCGCCGAGGACCGCTTTGCCCTGCTGCTGAACTACACCGACGTTGATGCCCTTGATAAGAGGATAAACGCCATGCTCTCGGGCCTTGGCTCAGTGGGCGGCGCCCACAGCTTTGTGTTCCACGCGGGTGTCTTCCTGATCGAGAAGTCCCGGGGCGGCGGCCTCTTCGGAAGGCGGAAGTATGTTGACATCGAGAGCGACTACAACAACGCCTGCAATGCCCGCGCCACTCTCGACAGCCGCAGCGAGTCCGCGGCAGCCTGGTTCGACGACAAGCTGGTGGAGGACCAGAGGTGGGAGGATACCGTTACAGAGCTGCAGCAGCGGGCCCTTGCCAACGAGGAATTCATAGTCTACTACCAGCCGAAATATGATCCCCGCACAGGGGAGCTCCGAGGCGCCGAGGCACTTATCCGCTGGCAGTCCCCCGAGTACGGCTTCATCACCCCCTATAAATTTATCCCCATCTTCGAGAAGAATGGCTTTATCACCGAGATCGACCACTATATGATAAGCCACGTTGCCCGCGACCAGCGCCGCTGGCTGGATATGGGCTATAAGTGCGTGCCTGTGTCCGTAAATGTCTCCCGCGCCCACTTCATCGAGCCGGACCTGGCCGAGCAGATACGCGACATGATCGACAACTACGGCACCCCCCACGAGCTCATTGAGATCGAGCTTACCGAGAGCGCCTTCTTCGACGACAAGAACGCCATGATTCACACCATCACAAAGCTTAAGGAATACGGCTTCGCGGTGTCTATGGACGACTTCGGCTCTGGCTATTCCTCCCTTAATTCTCTGAAGGATATGCCTCTGGACGTGCTGAAGCTGGATGCCGAGTTCTTCCGGGGAGAGGCCGCAGGCACCGACCGCGGCGAGATAGTCGTCTCCGAGGCCATCAAGCTTGCGAAGAGCCTGAATATGCGCACCGTCGCCGAGGGCGTTGAGATCAAGGACCAGGTGGACTTCCTTGCCACTCAGGGCTGCGATATGATACAGGGCTATTACTTCGCCAAGCCCATGCCCGGCAGCGAGTACGAGGAGAAAATGAAAAACGGCAAGGCTGACGCCGCTGTCGGAGAGGCGTAAAAGGGCTTCCCCGCAGCTTCTCTTTGGTGCAAAGTTTTCATAGACGACCACTTGGGTCATGGTAGAGTCACCGTATCGCGAGGGAGCCCCTGCACATTACACCGTTGTAAACGAGCTTGCGAGTGCTCACGCGACCTGCGCCGTGCGCGCTAACACTTGACTTCACTGCCAATATATGTTATAATTTAACCGACCTAATTATTAGCCGAGCGAAGGATGCGGCGGAAAGGTTTTCCCCGCCGTCGGCTCTCATTACAAAAAGGAGGTATCATCATGGGCTTATTCTCTAAGCTTCTTGGCGGCGGCGCCGAGAAGGCAGCAAAGGACCTTTTCAACGAGTTCTGGAAGGAGGCGGGCGGCCAGCCTGTCCCCGAGGACGGCCCCTCCCAGCCCCAGCAGAGCGCTCCCGCTCAGCAGGCAGCCCCTGCACAGCCTGCTCCCGCAGGACCCTCGGGCTTTTCCTGGGGCCCCACGATGCCCGACGAGGAGAACCAGTTCTCCTTCGGCGGCGCCTATCACGAGTATTTCGAGCAGATCTACCGCGCAGAATTTCCCGCCTATCAGCTGGACAAGCGGTTCTCTCCCAACGGCAACGCCACGGTGTTCACCTTCACAAGGGACGGCAGAAAGGCCCTTGTGGTGGAGCTCATCTCCGAGAGGAGCAACCCCTATAAGGTAAGGCGCGACTGCCAGAAGGAGGGCGTGGCCTACCTGCGCTTCTACTACGACCACCACGGCTGGTGGAACACCAGAAGATATGTGGTAGAGCGCACAGGCAGAGCCTTGGGCTGATAAGGCCAGTACAACGATATAAAAGCAGAAAGAGAACGCTTTGCGCCTGCGGCGGATCAGGCACAGGCCCCGAAACGGCTTCGCAGGCAGCCGCCTGTGTACGGTCTCGTACATCCAAGAATTTTCTTGGATTTAATTTCTTCTCTTTCTGCTTTTATTATGCTTTGATGCAGGCGGAAGTCCCCCCCGCCGCAGGCGGCAGGGGCATATATACCCGCCCCGTGAACGGGGGGCTTTCGAGCCTTATGAAGGGAGGCAGAGGTATGTCGCTGCTTGACAGGCTCTCACAGGAGAGCGAGTGGCAGAGCTTTATTGAATACAAGTCCCGGCTGACAGCCAACAAGGGCTTTGTCAGGGAGCTTTGCGCCTTTGCGGAGAGCCGCGGCTATCTGCCTGTCTGCGAGGCCATTGAGGCGGGCGGCCCCTACCCCCTGCCCAAGCGGGCCGTCATCAGCAAAATGAGCTCGCAAAAGAAGCGGGTGGTCTATACCTACCCCGAGGACTGGAATACGGTGCTAAAGCTCCTGACCTACCTGATGATTAGAAAACACGACGGCCTCTTTGCCGAGGGATTATATTCCTTTCGGGCGGGGCGCACTGCCAAGGACGCCGTCCGCCGCCTGACCCGCACCCGAGGCATATGGGATATGTGGTCATATAAGGTGGATGTCAGCAACTATTTCAACTCCGTTCCCACCGAGCGTCTGGTGCCG
Source organism: Ruminococcus sp. (assembly GCA_017480485.1). Next base: position 23,197 of record JAFVAN010000020.1, read on the forward strand.
ATGCTGGAGGGCGCCCTCTCGGACGACCCGAGGCTCACGGCCCTGCTGCGCGCCCTGCTGGAGGAGCCCTTTGTCCTCAGCGGGGGAGAGAGGATAAGGGAGGACAAGGGCATTATGGCGGGCACGCCCCTTTCTGCCTTTTATGCCAACCTCTACCTCTCGAAGCTGGACAGGCATTTTACAGAGCTCGGGGTGCCTTATGCCCGCTACTCGGATGATATCATCGTCTTCGGCAGGACCCGACAGGAGGCGGAGGCATATGCGGACTTTATCCGCGGCTTTCTCTCGGAGAGGGGCCTCAGTGTCAACCCCGAGAAGGAGAGCTTCACCGCCCCGGGGGAGAGCTGGTGCTTTCTGGGCTTTATCTGCGGGCGGGAAAAGATCGACATCGCCCCCGCCACGGTGAAGAAGCTAAAGCAGAAAATGCGCCGCAAGGCCCGTGCCCTTGCCCGCTGGAGCGCCCGCACAGGCGCAGGGGGCGAGAAGGCAGCCGCAGCCTTCATCCGCATCTTTGACCGCAAGCTGCTGCAAAGCCCACAGGACAACGACCTCAGCTGGAGCTGCTGGTTCTTCTCCGTCATCACCACCGCCGACACCCTGCGGGAGCTGGACCGCTATGCTCGGGACTGCGTGCGGTTCCTTATCACAGGCAAGCGGACCAAGGCCCGCTACAGCGCCCGATATCAGGACCTCAAGGCCCTCGGCCTCCGCAGTCTGGTGAATGCCTATTATTCGGATCGTTCTTAAGATCCCCGCTCTTATCAGGGCATTTTCGCACACTGATATATAAAAGTCTTGCAATATATCCTCAGCTGTGATATAATTGATTTAATTACATTATCCTCGCGAAAGGAGAGACCTCGGTGTTTGACAGAAGGGCGGCAAAGGCAGCAGCTAAGCAAAGCCTCCGCAAGCATTATCTGCTGTTTGTGTTCGTGTGTCTTGTGACTGCGTTCTTTGACCTTAAATATAGTATAGATACCATCTCGGCAACCATGACCCTTGGCGGGCAGAACGGGAGAGAGATAGCCCAAACCGTCTCCGCAGGCGCCGACACGGGCGACGTTTTATATGAGTTCGCGGCAGGCAATATCGGCGTGTATATCGACGGCGAGACCATCACCAGCAATATGGAGGAGGCCCAGGCCCAGTACGAGCGCAACAAGGAGAACAGCGTAAAGATCGGCTTCGTTGAGCTGGCCATGAAGGACGGCGAGTTCGCAAAGCTTGCCAATATGCTCACCACGGGCTCATACATGAACGTTATCTTTGGGGGCATACGCTCGGTGGTGCGCTCTGACAGGGCGGCTCTTACCGTGCTTATAATAACGAGTATACTGCTTCGGCTCTTTATCTCTTATTTCATTTTCAACGTCTTCGTGGTCATAATGGCCCGCATCTTCCTTGAGGGGCGCACCTATGAAAAGATCCAGCCCCGAAGCTTTTTCATGCTCATCCGCGTAAGGCGCTGGGGCAGGGCAGCCTGGACGCTCATCCTCCGCCAGCTGTACATGATGCTCTGGTCCCTGACGATCGTGGGAGGCGTGATAAAATATTTCTCCTACTACCTTGTGCCCTACATAATCGCCGAGAACCCGGACCTGACCGCAAAGCAGGCCATCACCCTTTCCCGCAGGCTGATGAACGGCCATAAATTCGAGTGCTTCAAGCTGATTCTCTCCTTCATCCTCTGGGATATCGGTGGGAGCGCGACGGGAGACCTGCTCAATGTTTTCTTCGTCAGCCCCTATAAGGAGGCCGTGTATACCGAGTTCTACGTTCACCTGAGGCAGCAGGCCAAGGAGAAGGGCATCGAGGGCGCAGAGCTTCTGAACGACGAGTACCTCTACCGCAAGGCGGAGCAGGAGGTGCTGGACGAGGCCTATGATGACATCGAGAAGCTAAGGACCGAGGCTGAGGCCTTCACCGACAGGTACACAGGCTTCCGAGCCTTCCTCTCCGAGTTCTTCGGCATCGTGCCGGTATATACAAAGCGCACCGAGGCCATCGACCGAAACGAGGTAAAGAAGATCAGGATCGCCCACTACATCGACGTTATCGAGGGCAGGACCTACCCCGGGCGGCTCTTCACCATCCCCGAGGAAAAGAAGCGCTCCCGCTTGGAGACCATCTTCTATACCCGCAGCTATTCCCTCACCTCCATCGTGCTGATGTTCTTTATCTGCTGCTTCATCGGCTGGGCCTGGGAGCTTATCTACAAGTTTGTCGAGGTGGGCGAGCTTGTGAACCGCGGCTTCATGCACGGCCCGTGGCTGCCCATCTACGGCTGCGGCGGCCTGCTGATACTCATCCTGCTCAAAAAATTCCGCAAGTACCCGATAGTGGAGTTCTTCGCGGCGGTGGTCCTCTGCGGCGTGGTGGAGTATTTCACGGCCTACTACCTTGAAATGACCCACGACGGCCAGAAGTGGTGGGACTACAGCGGCTACTTCCTGAACATCAACGGCCGCGTCTGCGCCGAGGGCCTGCTGGTCTTCGGTATCGGCGGGGTGGCCTTTGTGTACTTTGGGGCGCCGATGCTTGACAACCTGCTGCGGCGGCTGAGGCTGCACTACGCCCTGCCTGTGTGCATTGCGCTGGTGACGGTGTTCTTTATGGACCTTGGCTATTCAAAGCGCAGCCCCAATCAGGGCAAGGGCATCACGGACTATCAGGTGCAGACCGCGGAGACAGAAGCGTCCGAGACTCAATGAATAGTGAATAACGAATAGAGAATAATGAATAATTAAGGTATCGCCTGCGGCGATGATTTTAAAAATTTTAATCGTCCGCGAAGCGGACACCTTCATTGTTCATTATTCTTTTTTCATTATTCATTATTCTTTTTTTATGTATCAAAAGCGCACAGAAAGCGGCGAATATTTTTTTTCAAATTTGGGAAAAAATATTTGAAAAAGGTATTGACAAATCGGGAAAAAGGGTATAAACTATAATTAGCACTCGGGAAGGCTGAGTGCTAACACTCAAAAACAGAAAGTGCTAACGAGAGGAGAGAGGGTCCTATGGACGGCCGCAAGCTGAAAATTCTCACAGCCGTAGTCGATGAATATATTATCACGGGCGAGCCTGTGGGCTCCAAGGCGATAATGAGCCACGTCAAGGCCTCCTCCGCTACCATCCGCAACGAGATGGCAGAGCTTGAAAAGCAGGGCTACCTTGAGCAGCCCCACACCTCGGCGGGCAGAGTGCCCACCTATGCGGGGTTCAGGCTCTATGTTGACAGCCTGATGGAAACAAACCCCCTCTCCGAGGAGGAGAAAAGCAGGCTGGACGCCATGATACCCCGAGACGCAGTGACCGAGGAGGAGCTTGTGAACTCGGCCTCCATGGCCCTTGCAGAGCTTACAAAGTGCGCGTCGGTGGTGGCCACCTCAACTCCTAAGTTCTCAATGATCTCCAAGGTGGAGGTCATCCCCACGGGCAAGCGGATGTACGTTATCCTGATGATAACCTCCAGCGGCGCCATCAAAAACAAGGTGTGCAGGCTGGAATTCGACCTGACCCACGAGCAGCTGGAATTCTTCGACAACTATTTGCAGAAGAACCTTCAGGGCGTACCTCTGGAGGAGCTGAGCGACAAGAAGTTTGACGACCTTACCGCAGCCATGGGGGCCTACATGATGACTCTGGCGCCCCTGATGAACGAGCTGCTGCAGCTCTCAAAGGAGTTCACCTCCAGCGAGGTCTCGGTGACGGGAGCAAGAAACCTGCTCACCTGCAAGGACTTCGATCAGGGCGAGATAATAAGCTTTCTGGACAACAAAAAAGGCATGATGCGGTTCGTTGACGAGACCTTCAGCGGGCTGCAGGTAATGTTCTCGCCGGAGAGCGAGGGCTTTGTAATAAGCAATTCGTCGCTGATAGCCGCCCCCTTCAGCAAGGACGGCAGACAGGTCGGCACCCTTGGGCTGCTGGGGCCAATGAGGCTCGATTATGCGAAGTTCATCCCGTATATCGAGTATTTCTCCCAGAAGCTCACCGAGCTGCTGACGGACGACATCGGCGAAGAGGAAAATAACGATTAGAGAAAGGGAGGCGCAGACAAGTGACACAGGAGGAAAACGAAAAGCCTGTAACGCAGGAGGAAGAAAAGACCGAAGCGGAGCAGGAAGCTCCCGAGCAGGAGCAGCCTGTTTCAGACAACGCCGAAGAAAATAAAGAGGAGGCAGAACAGGAGCAAGAAGACAACAAGCCCACCGAGGAGGAAAAGCTCAGGGCTCAGCTGGAGGAGCAGAACGACAAATATCTGCGGCTGATGGCGGAGTACGACAATTTCAGGAAGCGCTCGGCAAAGGAGCGGCTGGAGCTTTCGGCGACAGTCAAGGGCGACACGGTGGCGGAGATACTTCCGCTGATAGACAACTTTGAGCGCGCCCTCCGGACCGAGACCGCTGACACCGCCTATAAATCCGGCGTCGAGATGATCTTCAAGCAGTTCTCGGATATGCTGACAAAGCTGGGAGTCGAGGTCATCGACCCCACGGGACAGGAATTTGACCCGAACATAGCAAACGCAGTCTCGCAGGTCGAGGACCCGGAGCTGGGCGAAAACATTGTAGCCCAGACCTTTAGCAAGGGCTACAAGATAGGCGAAAAGATCATAAGATATGCGATGGTAGCAGTCGCAAATCCATAGCGTTCAATGCACAATGCACAATGCACAATTTGGAGGCGAGGCATTTTGAATAACAATATCATTGTTGAAAAATCAAAAGCATTCGCAATCAGAATTGTGAAAATGTATCAGTATCTTACAAATGAGAAAAAAGAGTATGTGCTGTCTAAACAAGTATTACGAAGTGGTACGAGCATAGGTGCAAATGTGCATGAAGCTATCAGAGGACATACGAAAGCTGATTTCAGAGCGAAAATGAGTATCGCTCTGAAAGAAGCGAGTGAAACAGAGTATTGGTTAGAGATATTGCATGAAACGAAGTATCTTAATGATGAACAATATGAAGATATAAATCGAGATTGCAGTGAGCTAAATAAAATACTAATACAGATCGTGAAATCGTCAGGAGAACATGATCAAACCAAATAAGAATCATATAATAATTGTGCATTGTGCATTCTGCATTGTGCATTGTAA
>JAFVAN010000021.1 GCA_017480485.1 Ruminococcus sp.
GATAGGCCTCAAGGGCATAGTCAAAAAGCTCTGCTATATGCTGGTAGTGGTGGCCGCCGCCTGCGTTGACTGGCTCGTGATCTCGGGCCTGGGCCTCATCGGCATCGAGTACGACCACAGCTACTATTTCGGCGTTGTGGTGGCCATCTGGCTCATCATCAACGAGCTGATATCAATACTTGAAAACCTTTCTGCCATCGGCGTCCCGATGCCGGGGCTCTTGCAGAAGGTCGTAAACAAGCTAAAAAATACAGTCGAAAAGGAGGACTCAGAATGACCTACGACGAATTCCAAAAGAAATACCTCGGGCAGCCCATCGATTTTGACGGCAAGGCGGGGGTCCAGTGCGTTGACCTTGCAGACCTGTACTTCCGGGACGTCATCGGCATCAAGATAGCCGAGATGCCATGGGTATCGGGAGCGAGGGAGTTTTACACGAACTTTGCAAAGCTCCCGGCCCTCGTCAAAAACTTCGACAGGATACCCAACACCAAGGCTCTGGTGGCGCAGAAGGGCGACGTCGTCATCTGGTCGGGCGGCAGCTGGGGCCACGTGGCCATCGCCAACGGCGAGGGGAACATCGACTGGTTCACGAGCCTCGAACAGAACACCCTCGGCAACCACGAGAAGGCCCAGCTGGTGAAGCACTGGTACAACAACAAGACGGGCAGCGATGCCTGCTGGCCTGTCGCCGGAGTGCTCAGACCGAAAGACCAAACGAAAGTAAACGGAAAGTATCTTGACACAGGCTCTTGCTATAAGCTGGGAGATAACACAGTAGGCTCATATGCAGTAAAAGAGCTTCTCAGGCTTGCATATGTAAAAAAAATGCACACTGTAGTTGTTACGGACTCAAAGAAGTATGATGACTCTGCCACTAAAGCTGTCAGCGCACTTCAAAAGTCGTGGGGCTATGTAGCTACTGGAAAAGCCGGGGAGAATTTTGTAAAAATGATATATTCTAAGCTGAAATAGCTTGTTTTATGGCCTCTTTTGTGGTATAATATAACAAAGGAGGCGTATGCTATGAACGACAAAGATTTAATACCTCGCCTTGTATGGGAACGAGATCAAGCACGTTTGACACACACAATAAAGATTATGGCTACTATCATAGTTATTATGACCGTAGCTATAACCGCAATTACAGCAGCGTTTCTGTGCTATATCCGCACCAAGGACAAAGAACTGTTCGACTTCATAAGCTCATACGACTTTGAGAGCTACGAATACGATCAGGACGGCGAAGGTGTGAATATCGTAGGCGATAGTAATGGAGTTGATTATTATGGGTCAGAGAGTAAGAATACACAAGATAAAGAGGAAGGACGGTAAAGCTAAAGGCAGAATGGTGAAGCGGCGCAGGAGACCTTGACAGCGTTATGCCTCTGATAGATGAGTTAGTGCAGACGGTAGCAGCTATTGCTCCACCTATATATGATGCCTTTATCAGACAACTGAAAGGGGTGTAACAGCGGGTGAAATAGAGCAAAACTTTTCACGTCAGCGGACAACAAAAGAGCAAAAAATAAGCCCGGCTTTATGCGGTGCAAACCGCCTAAAATCGGGCTTTTTGGCGCGGATTGAGGGATTTGAACCCTCGCCACCTTTTCAGGTGCTACTCCCTTAGCAGGGGAGCCCCTTCACCACTTGGGTAAATCCGCAAATGCTGGTTATTGATACATATAAAAAATGGCGGACAGGGTGGGATTCGAACCCACGGTACGTTGCCGTATCACCGGTTTTCAAGACCGGCTCCTTAAACCACTCGGACACCTGTCCATTTCTGTCGGGCATCACTGCCGACTATCGGCGACTAAATTATTATATCACACTCTTTTTCATTTGTCAAGTCTTTTTTTAATTCCCCCACCAAGGTTTCAATCGAGCGGACACGCAGCGTCTCAGCGCCTCCCCGGAGGGGAGGTGGGTGCCTTTGCAGATGAGGCGGCGGTGCAGCCGTTCGGTGGGCTTTGTGCGGGTGCTTCCCCGCTGGCTGGTGCTGGCGCTTATTTTCCTCTTACTCGACCCTTCTGCGTGCCACCGTATCGCGAGGGAGCCCCTGTGGCCTCCACAGTTGTAAACGAGCTTGCGAGTGCTCACGCGACCTGCCCCGGCGGGGCACCGCCCGCGCTAGCTCTCCTCCTGAGAAACATTCCTTTCGTAATATTCCCGAAAGAGCTGGTCGTGCTCGTCGCTGTAGACAAAATGAAATGCGTAGAGGGCGAGCGCCGCAAGGACCAGCAGCATCACGCCCACGACGGCGGCGGTCATAAGGCGGCTGCGGACTCTGCCTCCGGTCTTGATATATATCCGGGCGCCCGAAACAATGCGGTCGTAGACGTCCTCGGGCATGGTGGTCCTTTTATAGGTCAGGACGTGCTTTTCGGCGTGCTTCTCCAGCTGCTTTTTCATGAACCTGAAACGGCTCTCCTTGCTGCCGAGGCCGAGGCTCTCGTCCAGAAAGTCATCGTTGGCCAGGATGAGCAGCTCTGCGGCGCGCTCCTTGGAGCCTCCCAGCTCCAGCGCCAAGGAATAGAGGGCGTCGCCCTGCTCATTATAAAGCTCTTCAAGATCAGCTATTCCTTTCACTCTCCTCACTCCTTTATGTACATTTTACTGCAACGAGTGATCATTGTCAAGGGCTCGGGATCTCGCAAATATCGTTTTATACCGCCTTAGTTCAACTTTGCCGCTGCGCGTCAAAGTTGAGGATGCGCAAAAGGGTATTCTCTCCGCCTGGCGGCGGAGGAATACCCTTTTGCGCCAAAAAAACTGCGCCTAAAAAGATCTCCCAGGCGGGGGATATTCTTTTTCGGCCTATGACCAAGCCGCAGGAACGCTTAGCCTCGCATGACCCCTCTGAGTGCCACCGTATCGCGAGGGAGCCCCTTCACACTCCACCGATGTAAACGAGCTTGCGAGTGCTCACGCGACCTGCCCAGGGCGGGGCACCGCCCAGGGCTTTACATTTGAGAGAATATGTGTTATAATTATTGTGGTTTAATATGCCCCGAGGCTGTCGGGGGAAAAGGAGGAATGTTATATGCTGGAAAAGATCAAAAACCCCTATAAGGGACGGGAGGATAACAAGGAGGCCGCTAAGGAGCTCTGCTCGCAGCTGTCTGTGTTACAGGTGAAGATGAAGGACAAAAAGCTGCCCGCCATCATCATCTTCGAGGGCTGGGGCGCCTCGGGCAAGGGGACCCTTATCGGAGATACCATCAAGCTGCTGGACCCCCGCTTCTTCAAGGTAACATCCACGCTGGCCGCCAACGAGTACGAGCGCCGCTACCCCCTTATGAAACGCTTCTGGGAGGGCATCCCCGAGTACGGCAAGCTCTCGGTCATGGACCGCAGCTGGTATCAGGAGCTGGCCATTGCAAAGCTGGAGGAGGACCTCTCCGAAAAGGAGTACGAGCGCAGGGTGAAGAGCGTCAATACCTTCGAGCGCCAGCTCACCGACGACGGCTACCTCATCATCAAGATCTTCCTCCATATCTCTAAGGAGGAGCAGAAAAAACGCTTCGACAAGCTGGAGGAGAACGGCTCCACCAAGTGGCGCATCACCGACAGGGACAGAAAGCGCAACAAGCACTACGACAAGTATTTCAAGCAGTTCGACGATATGCTGGAGCGCACCGACACCAACTGGGCCCCTTGGACCGTCATCGACGCCGAGGACAAGCTGGCCGCCAGAAGAGAGCTCTTCGATATCCTCACCTCCCGCCTGAACGAGGCGCTGGAGGCCGAGCACACCCTCCCCGCAGAGAGCGATGTCTCACAGCTTTTCGAGCTTGCGCCTACGCCAAAGCTCTCGGAGGTCTCCCTCGCCGACAAGACAGTCCCCGAGGAGGAGTACCGCGAAAGGCTGAAGGCCCTGCAAAAGGAGCTCTCCAAGCTCCACGGCAAGCTTTATAAAAAGCAGATACCCGTCATCCTTGCCTTCGAGGGCTGGGACGCCGCAGGCAAGGGCGGCGCCATCAAGCGCGTAGCCTCGGCTCTGGACCCCAGAGGCTATGAGGCCGTGCCAGTTGCGGCTCCCGACGCCCACGAGCTGGCCCACCACTACCTCTGGCGCTTTTGGAGGCGCTTGCCCAAGGACGGCCATATCACCATCTTCGACCGCACATGGTACGGCCGCGTAATGGTGGAAAGGCTGGAGGGCATCACCCCCGAGGCCCGCTGCGCCATGGCCTACCGCGAGATAAACGAGTTCGAGGAGGAGCTTTCCCAAAGCGGCGCCATCATTCTAAAATTCTGGGTCCAGATCGACAAGGACGAGCAGCTGCGGCGGTTCAACGACCGCATGAACACCCCCGAGAAGCGCTGGAAGATAACCGACGAGGACTGGCGCAATCGGGAGAAATGGGACCTCTACGAGGACGCCGTTGACGAGATGATACAAAAGACCTCCACCACCACCGCCCCTTGGACCATCGTTGAGGGCAACGACAAGAAATACGCCCGTCTCAAGGTCCTCGAGACCGTAATAAACAGGATAAAGCAGGAGCTTTGAGAAATGTCATAAAAATGAAAAGACGTGATATAATGAATAAAAGAAGGATGCTGGCCGCACTGGCTGCGGCGCTGGTGCTGGCGGGCTGCGGCAATACCGCGGAGAGTGAGCCCGAGCTCATGAAAAGAGTCTCTGTTGACCACACCTCTGCCGACACCACCACCGAGGCCCCTACAGTCGTCACCGAGGAGATCACTATGACCGAAAAGCCTACCGAGACTACCACTACCACCAGTGCCGAGGCCACCACTACCACTACTACTACCACCGCCGAAACTACTACCACCACAACCACCACTACCACCGTTACCACTACTCCGCCGCCGGAGACCACCACTCCCCCGCCCACTGAGACCACCCCAGCACCAACCACCACAGCCGAGACCACAACAACAGTCACCGAGACTACCCCCGCCGAGACCAAGCCCGCCGCACCTAAGGCACTGACGGCGGCAAGCTTCATGGTGGCCACCACCCTCGGCACCACCAATATCACCTGGGACGCCGTCGAGGGCGCCACAGGCTATACGGTCTGCGTTCGCCGCTCCAAGGACGGCGAGTGGGAGGAGCTGGCGGACACTGAAAAGACCACATGGTCCACCGACCAGTTCGGCCGCAACAGGGACTACGCCTTCACCGTCAAGGCCTACACCGAGAAAAAGGGCAAGCGCACCTATTCCGAAAAGAACGAGATAAGCGAGTTCCCATACCTCACTCAGAAAAACGGCGTCACCTACGTTGACGGCCTGCTGATAGTAAACAAGACCTACTCCCTGCCAAGGAGCTACGGCCCCGGCGGCCTCACTCCCGAGACCAACGCAGCCTTTGAGGAAATGAAGAAGGGCGCCGCCAAGGACGGCTATTCCATCTGGGTCTGCTCCGGCTATCGGTCCTATGACTACCAGAACACCCTCTACTGGAACTACGTCGCCCGTGACGGCAGTCAGGCCTCCGCCGACCGCTATTCCGCCCGCGCAGGCTACAGCGAGCACCAGAGCGGCCTTGCCGCCGACATCAACCAGGCCAGCCGCTATTTCAACGGCTCGCCCGTGGCCCTGTGGCTCGCCGCAAACGCTTGGAAGTACGGCTTCATCATCCGCTATCCCGAGGGCAAGGAGGACATCACTGGTTATAACTACGAGTCCTGGCACGTCCGCTACGTTGGAAAGGAAATGTCGAAGCTGCTCACCGAGAGCGGCCTGACATTGGAGGAATACTACGGTCTGACCTCCAAGTACAGCGACTGACAGAAGGGAATGTGAAAACATGAGCAACCACAGATTTTCGGTCATCATCCCCGCCCATAACGAAGAAAAATACATCGGCAAATGCCTTCGGGCAGTGCGCTCTGCCGCAAAGTACGCCGCCCCCGACGAGGTGGAGATGATAGTCGTCTGCAACCGCTGCACCGACAGAACGGCGGATATCGCAAAGCGTCTGGGCGCCAAGGTGATAGAGAACTCCGACCGCTGCATGAGCAGCATCCGCAACGCGGGCGTTCGGGCCTCAACGGGCGACATTGTCGTGACGGTGGACGCCGACAGCCTTATGACCAAGTATTCCTTCATCGAGATAAGGGAAAAGCTTGCAAGCGGGAAATTCATTGGCGGCGGCGCCAATCCACGCTTCGACAGGATGTCCTTAGGCATCGCCTGCTCGGCAAGCTATGTGGCGCTGAACCTCTTCCACGTCATGCTAAAGGAGCGGGCCTTCCTCAGCGGCGCTATGTTCTGGGTCTACCGCAAGGACTTCGACGCCGTGGGCGGCTTCGACGAGAGCCTTGTGAGCCTTGAGGACCTTGACTTTGCAGCCCGCCTCAACAGGCTGGGCCGCAGCCGAGGCCAAAAGTTCGGGGTACTGAAACAGAACTACGTCACCACCTCCGCCCGCAAGTTCGACGAGTTCGGGGACTGGTACCTGATAAAGAACCGCAGCCTCACCAAGCGGATCTTCACGGGCCGGGACCGGGAGGCCGCCGACAGCTTTTATTATAATGTAAGATAGAAAAAAGATATCTCCCCCGCAGGCGGCGAGGACATACAGGACCTGTATTTCATAATATGAGAAAGAAGGACGACCCATGAAGCTACTGATAAAAAAGCTGCGGCCCGAGGCGGTTACACCACGGCGGGCCACCGAGGGCAGCGCGGGCTATGACCTTTCGGCCTGCTTGGAGGAGAGCCTGACCATCCGCCCGGGAGAGACCGTCAAGGTCCCCACGGGCCTCAGCTGCGCCCTGACTGGCGAGGGCAGCGGCAGCGCCGTGCTGCTGATATATGCCCGCTCCTCAACGGCCACAAAAAAGGGCCTGGCCCCCGCCAACTGCGTGGGTGTCGTGGACAGCGACTACCGCGGCGAGGTCCTTGTGCCCCTGCACAACCACTCGGGAGAGGACAGGACTGTCGATCCCGGCGAGCGCATCGCCCAGCTGGTGATAACTCCCATCCTCCTCCCGGAGATAGAGGAATCCCCCACCCTCCCCGACACCGCCCGCGGCGCGGGAGGCTTCGGCTCGTCGTGCTAACGGCGCACGGCCGAAGTCGCGTGACGCTTGCTCCGCTCGCTTACTACTGTGTGATGTGCAGGGGCTCCCTCGCGGGCGGTGCCCCGCCAGGGCAGTTCGCGTGAGCACTCGCAAGCTCGTTTACAGCTGTGTAATGAACGGGGGCTCCCTCGCGGGCGGTGCCCCGCCAGGGCAGTTCGCGTGAGCACTCGCAAGCTCGTTTACAGCTGTGTAATGAACGGGGGCTCCCTCGCGATACGGCGGCCCGCAGAAGGCCTCTGCCGAGACGGATATCCCTCGGCCACACCTCTAACCTCTCACCTCTAACCTCTAAAAGAAAAAGCCTCGCTCATCTCTGAGCGGGGCTTTTCCCTTAGATTATATGATCAGATGGAGAAAAAATAATATGTGGTCGGGAGCTTGGGTCATCTTGCCTGTCTGAGTGTTGTCTCCGATTGGCGGCAGCGAGGTGTTTGCCGCATTTTATCTGGAGGTAATTCCGCTCGGCCCTTGTGCGTCAGATTCGCAGTCCAGGTTTTCGTCAGATCGCCTAAATTCGACGCAGGCTTGCTGACGCAAGTCAAGGAGAATTTGGGTGATATGACGGAAAGCTGGCAAGCAGATGACATACAAAGGCGTTAGCCGCGGGTCGTGCGGAATTACCTTAACATTTATCAGAAATACCCTTGCACTGCGAGCACTGCTGCGCTTCGTCGTGCCCAGGTGTCCCTCTAACCTGTTGTATATATATTAGCTCTCCATTGTGACAGAATTATGATAGTATGATAAAAACTAACTGTGAACTGCGTAAGCGTTCAAAAGGGTATTCTTATACGCTCTGCTGTCAGGATATTGTGAAGTTCAGGTAGATGGAGCCTGCGTAGTCGCCCTTGAGGATGAAGCTCGCCTTACCGGTGCCGCGGGCGTTGTTGTTAGAGAAGGTGAGGGTGTAGTCCCTGCCCTCCACCAAAGTGGTGCCCTTGAAGGTAAGGGTCAGCTTGGGCGTTACGGGAGAGCCGTTGTAGGTTATGGTCTTGGGCTTTGTGATCTTGCAGTCCGCCGCCAGAACAACGGTCTTGTCGGTGATGGTGAAGCCCATCTTGACAGCGCCCTTGTACTTGCCCTTGAACTTGACGTGTGCATAGGCCTTGCCAACATTTACGTTGTTTGAATACTTTGTGATCTCGTAGTCCTTGCCCTCCGTCAGGGTCTCGCCCTTGTAGGTGATGACGGGCTTGGGGGTCACGGCCTTGCCTGTGTAGGCGTAGTAGAGCTTGAGGCCCGAGTTGAGATCGGGGATGTTCACCTGTATCGGCTCCGCGATGGTGTAGGTAAGCTTGATCTGGCCCTTGTATTTCCCGATGCCGTTTACCGATACCTTGCCTGTGCCAACATTTGTGTAGCTGTCATAGCCCAGAACAAAATCCTTGCCGCTCACCAGCTTCTTACTGCCGTCCATTACTGTTACGTTCGGGAGCTTGGGTGTGCCGTCGTAGTACATAACGGGCTGGTCCACTGTGGCCTTGAACTTTGTGATGTCGATGCGGGTGTCCTTCTCGATGGTGAAGGTCTTTGTGATGGTCCCCTTGTAGCTGCCCTTGCCCGTGATGGTGACTGTGGCGGTGCCTGCGTTTGTGTTGTTCTTGTAGGCAACGGTGTAATCCGTCCCCTTGGTGAGAGTCTTGGTGCCGTTCTTTACGGTAACCGTCGGGGTCTTGGCCTTGCCGTCATAGGTGTACTTGGTGGCAGAAAGTGTGGCGGTGCACTTAGAGATATCAGTCTGGGTCTTGACTATTGAGAAGGTCTTTGTGATGGTCCCCTTGTAGCTGCCCTTACCCGTGATGGTGACAGTGGCGGTGCCTGCGTTTGTGTTGTTCTTATAGGCAACGGTGTAGTCCGTCCCCTTGGTGAGGGTCTTGGTGCCGTTCTTTACGGTAACCGTCGGGGTCTTGGCCTTGCCGTCATAGGTGTACTTGGTGGCAGAGAGTGTGGCGGTGCACTTGGAGATATC
>JAFVAN010000022.1 GCA_017480485.1 Ruminococcus sp.
ACATCTGTTGAAAGTGATGATCATAGAAAGAAGTTTCTAATTCCATATAAAGATGCAATAGATTGTTATGAAAAATATAGTAAATCAAAGTATGAAATAATATACTATACAGATAGCAATATTGTTGTTTCTATAAAAAAATCGACGAAAATTGAAGTGCAAAGTGAATATTTATAATGTTTGGAGGATAATTATGACTCGCCGAAGGCGGCACCGCTCATTATCAACTATCAATTCGGCCGACCGCAAAGCTTGGGTAGAACCACGCGCAAACAAGCCTGCCTAACGGCAAGGACGCCGCCTCATTCACAAATGCACCTGCCTCCCCTCCGGGGAGGCCTCGCAAAGCCCGACCAAGCGCTCGATTGATAAATGGTGGGGGAATTAAAAAACAGCTCCGGCAGAGCGTACCCTGTCGGAGCTGTTTTGTCTTTGTTGTTTGCAGAGGCTCAGTCGATCTCGACTCTTATCCTCTGGCCTATTCTCGAGCAGCCGGCTCTCATTACCGTTCTGATCGCCTTGGCGATCCTGCCCTGCTTTCCGATAACGCGGCCCATGTCGTCGGGGGCAACGTGAAGATGGTAAACCACTTCGCCCTCCTCGTTGGGCTCGTCAACGGTGATCTCTATCGCGCTGGGGTCCTCAACGAGCTCCGTTACGATAGTTCTTAAAAGCTGTTCCATTCAAAGTCCTCCAGTGTTATCAGATGGTGCCGTTTTTCTTGAGAAGAGCCTTAACGGTCTCGGTGGGCTGTGCGCCCTTAGCCATCCAGCTCTTGGCCTTCTCCTCGTCTACCTTGAGAACAACGGGGTCCTTGGTGGGGTCGTAGTAACCGATCTCCTCGATGAAACGTCCGTCTCTGGGATATCTGGAATCTGCGACTACAACTCTGTAAAAGGGAGCCTTCTTAGCGCCCATTCTCCTGAGTCTGATCTTTACTGCCATTTATATTCACCTCCATACTTCCTTATATGATCATTTATTATTCAAGCGGCGGGGACCGCATTGAAAGCAAATTATCTGAGAGCTGATACACACATATCAAAGCCCCCAGCACCGTGATGACCACGCCCAGCCCGATGTAGAACTTCCTTGCGCCGTCCCTCCCGAAGAGGCTGACGAAGGGCCGGGCCTTGTAGTTGTCCATGAACCAGTCGTAATCCTTGTAAGCGCAGAAAATGCAGAAAACACCTACCAAAACTGCAAACAAACCGCCTGCACCCATAGCTGCACCTCACATTTCCGCCGATCGCGGCTCACTGGGGGGGCAGCTCTCCGCCCAGGCCCTTGAGCAGTGCCTTGCGGTTGCGCTTGGCCTTCTTGTCGTGGAGCTTTCCGCCGATGCCGTACTGCTTCATCATCTTTTGCATCTGCTCGAACTGCTTCAGCAGGTTGTTGACGTCGCTTACCTGAGTGCCGCTTCCTGCGGCGATGCGCCTCTTGCGCTTGGGGTCGATGATGGAGGGCTTCTCCCGCTCCTTCTTGGTCATCGAGTTGATAATGGCCTCGGTCTTTTTGAGCTGTACCTCGCCCTGCTCCATGGCCTCGTCGTCGATCCTGCTCGCACCGGGCAGCATCTTGATTATGGAGCGGATGGAGCCCATCTTGTGTATCTGCTTCATCTGGTCCAGCAGGTCGTTCAGGTCAAAGCCCTTGTCCTTGACCTTTCTTGCAAGCTTCTCGGCTTCCTTTTCGTCAACGGTCTGCTGTGCCTTTTCGATAAGGGTCAGCATATCGCCCATGCCAAGGATGCGCGAGGCCATCCTCTCGGGATGGAAGGGCTCGAACTCGTCCAGCTTTTCGCCCATGCCCACAAACTTGATGGGCTTGCCCGTTACGGAGAGCACGGACAGCGCCGCACCGCCTCTGGTGTCGGAATCCAGCTTTGTAAGGATAACGCTGTCGATGCCCAGAGCCTCGTCGAAGCTGGAGGCCACCTTTACGGCGTCCTGACCGATCATGGCGTCTACAACAAGCATTATCTCGTTGGGCTCGGTTATCTTCTTGATGTCCTTGAGCTCGTTCATGAGCTCCTCGTCGATGTGCAGACGGCCCGCGGTGTCAAGGATCACAAGGTCGTTGCCGTAGTCACGGGCGTACTTGATGCCCTCCTTGGCGATCTTTCGGGGGTCGATCTGGCCCATCTCAAAGACGGCGACCTCGGCCCGCTCTCCAACAACCTTCAGCTGCTCGATAGCGGCAGGACGGTAAACGTCGCAGGCCACCAGCAGGGGCCTCATGCCTTGGGCCTTGAAATGCTTTGCAAGCTTTGCAGCGTGGGTGGTCTTACCTGAGCCCTGCAGCCCGCACATCATAATGATGCAGGGGGGCTTGCTGGGGAAGTTTATCTTCGAGTTCGCCTCGCCCATCAGCTTGATGAGCTCTTCGTTTACAATCTTTATCACCTGCTGGCCGGGAGTAAGGCTTTTCAGAACCTCCTCGCCGACGGCACGCTCGGAAACGTTGGCAACGAATTCCTTTACTACCTTGTAGCTTACGTCCGCCTCCAGCAGAGCCATCTTGACCTCGCGCATTGCCTCCTTGACGTCGCTCTCGGAGAGCTTGCCGCGGGATTTGAGCTTTTTAAATACTCCGTTCAGCTTTTCGCTGAGTCCTTCAAAGGCCATTATCTAAGCTCCTTTCGGCTTTTATTCAAGATATTTCGTGTTGTCGTAGGCCTCGAGCTTTGCGTCGAGGGTCTCCAGCAGGGTGATGGTCTTCTCGGCTATCGGGCGGCCGAAGGAGACCTTCTTGCATTCCTCGAAGATCTCGAGGGCCAGCTCCTTGTAGTGCAGCAGCTCGTTTCTGTAGTCGTTCTGGGTCCTCAGCAGGCCCAGCACCCTCTCGTACTCGTTCAGGGTCTCCTCGCCCCGCTTGATGGAATCGTGTACGCCCTGCCTTGTGATATCGTAATGCTCTGCAATCTCCGAAAGGGAGAGGTCGTCGTTGTAATAGAGCTCCAGCATATCACGCTGCTTGTCGGTGAGAAGCTCGCCGTAGATATCTATAAGATCGCTGACGCCAAGATTTTTGTTCATGTCATCTTCCCCTTTCGTTTCGGCCTGAGTGCTTATGTCATTTTGCGAAATATTGTAAAGCAACGCCGCTTTACGCTATGCTTAATTATATATCAAGCTGCAAAGCTTGTCAAGTGTTTTTTTGAAAATCAATAAAATTTAACAAATACCCCTTGAAATGTGCGGTGCTATTGTGATAATATATTATTTAGAGAATAATATATTTATGTTGATATATGATATATGGGGTGATACGGTTGTTTACTTACACACTGAAAAACAAGCATTATACTCTTGAGCTGCCGTGCCTTACCTTCGGTACGGCGAATTTTGAAAGACACGATAACGATGAGGCCTATTTTGCCCTCCTCGACAAGTACGTCGAGCTGGGCGGGACCTGCATCGACACCGCCCGCAGCTACTGCTCGTGGATAGAGGGCGGAGAGGATTCCAGCGAGCTGGTCATCGGGCGCTGGCTGGCGTCTCGGGGCTGCCGCGATAAGGTGCTGATCGCCACAAAGGGCGGCCACCACACCTGGAACGCCGAGGGCGAGCTGGTCCCAAGGCTGGATGCAGCCTCGCTTAAATATGACCTGGAGCGAAGCCTCGAGTGCCTCGGCACCGACTATATCGACATCTACTTCCTGCACCGCGACGCGGATAATGTTCCCGTCAGCGAGATAATGCCCATCCTCAACGAGTTTGTGGAGAGCGGCAGGGTGCATTTCATCGGAGCCTCCAACTGGACCTCCACAAGGATAGAGGCCGCAAACAAATACGCCGAGCAGCACGGCATGGAGCCCTTCTCCGTCAGCCAGATAAACTACAGCCTCGCACATTCCAGCACCGATACCTTCAACGACCCAACCTTGGTCTGCATGAATATGTGGGAGTATAACTGGTACCGCCGCCACGACATACCCGTGATGGCCTTCTCGCCTCAGGCCAAGGGCTTCTTTGCCCGCTTTGCAAAGGGCGACGCCACCGTGCCTCTGGACGGACAGTTCACCAGCACCGCCAACCTGGCCCGCCTCGCAAGGGTCAAAAAGCTGAGTCAGGATACTGGCGTTCCCCCCGCAGTGGTACCTCTGGGCTATCTCAACAGCCAGCAGTTTTTCGTATCCTCGGTCTTCGCCGCCACAAAGGTCTGGCAGTTGGAGGAGGACATGGCTGCTCAGGACCTCCGCTACGACGCCAAGACCGCCGCGTTTTTGGAGAATATACTTTAAGAGAAGTAAAAAGCTCGCTCAGGGGATTGAGCGAGCTTTTTACTTATAAACTCTTTGTATCCACCGCAGGTGCAAACAAGCCCAGCCAGACGCTCGACTGAGATCCGGTGGTGAATCTAAAAAATAAAAACCGCCTTGCCGTCGTATGGTGAATAAAACCCGCTGTTAAGCAGGTGGGTGTCACCCCTAGGTTTCGCGCTCCCTTCGTCCGTAGCCCGAAGCAGCCGAGGCGGTCCGGGGCGGGAGGTCTGCAGTCCGCTTTCGGAGACATGACTCCCTAATATCATGTGTTGGATCATATAAACCATACTTGCTCGCGCAAGGCAGTAATTTTATTTGACTATAGTATACCACAAAATGCCCCGTTTTTCAATAGGTAATATAGTGCAATTTAAGAGTAAAAAATTGTACAGTTTAACTATTGACAAGGGCGGACAAGCGGCAGCCCCCTTCGGGTACAAAAAAGGCGCCCCTAAGAGCGCCCTTGCAGCTTATGTTTACAGCAGGTCAGGAAAAGACCTCGGGAGCGGCGCCGCCGTCCTCGTCTTCATTCTCCTCGTCCTCGTCATCAAAATCGAACATTGCCTCGATGCGCTTCATAAAGATCTCGCCAACGCGGTCGTATTCCTCGTCATCGTCGATGGAGACCATCATTTCCTCGTCGCCCTCGAACTCGCTCTTTAGGATGACTACCTCTCCGGAGTCCTCCAGCATCTCGTCGGGATCCTCATAGTAGGGGGTGAGCGCGAAGTATTTCTCTCCCTCAAACTCCATCGTGTCGAGCATCTCAAATACCTGCTCCTTGCCGTCCTCGTCCTCAAGGGTGTAAAGATCGGGCGTATATTCGTTAGCCATGGCCAAGTCCTCCTTTGTTTTGGATATAAATATAGCGGCCTAAGTTTCGTTTTTTGGCCGCCGCAACACTATTATTATACTACATTTATAACGGAATGTCAAGCACATTTTTTGAAAGAAATGTTAAATAAAATATTTCAAAAAAAGTTGAGAAAAACTATTGACAACGTACAAAAAGTGTGCTACAATACAATCAAGGAAAAGAATACAGACGTATCGTAGAGCAGTACGGCGGCAGACGAGAGGGATTCTGGCAGCAACCGACGGAGGCTTGAGGATTGCAAAGCATTCTTCCACCTTGAATTTATAGATGGTCACGGGCCTTGAGCGGAGGCAGTTCAGGTTGCCAATAGATCCACACTTCCCAGATAGGCAGGCTTGGATGCCGCAGGCGGCTCAATCAGACTTGAAAGGAGCGAGTCCCAATGGACACAGTAGAGATCGGCTATGTTATCCCGAGACTCGACATGTTCGCTTGAACCAAGAGTTACAACTCAGGTGTAAAGACTGATAAACTCAGCCGATAGGCTTATATATAAGGACGCAAGAGTTTCGCGCAGCTTCAGCATTACGTCACTGCATTTCGGATAGGCCGAAAGAAAAAATCGAATGCCCGGCAGAGATCGGGTGCTATATGAACTCACAAAGGGGTTTTTTCCAATGAAAATGCTTGTTAAAAGACAGAATATCTTTTAAGAACGGAGTGTTTCCAATGCACATTTAGATCCCTTTTCCGACACCCAAATTTATTTGAGAGAGTGAGTCCGATGAGAATCTGAATTCAACTGCAGATATTTGATACATCGTTACAGATCATTTCAGGGAGTGATGCGTTATGAAAGTACGCATAGTTCACAGATTGGAATTCTGAGATGACAGGGGTGAGTCCAAAGGTTTATTTAGCTTTTACTTCGACTTGATATGATTTATCTACTAAGCTAAAGGAGTGGTGCTTTATGAAAGGTGCCAGCATGAGAAACCTGAATATCTGATAGATTGGAGTGAGTCCAAAGGTTTATTTAGCTTGAATCAGGACCCCGGCCGAAAGGCTAATTTGAAGAAAGGTAACGAGTCCCATGGCTTGATCACTTTTGGCGCCGCCGTAGAGCGCGGGCGCAGAGAATTCAAATTTTATATATGGAGTGAATTCCCATGTACTGAACAGTACAATGCAGTTGATATATAATATCGCATAACGAAGAGCAGGCTTGTCGTCCTGCTCTTTTTGCGTTTATATGCAAGATGTTTAGAGGCAAGAAGCAGGAAATGGTGTCCGCAAAGCATTCTTGCGTCTGAGGAGATCAAAAATTGATTTCCGTGATTTCCGCTGCAAAGTGATTGACAAAATCCGCATAATATTATATAATAAAGGATAGCTATAAAAATTGAAAGGAATGTTTTTCTATGATTCTTAACGGAGCGGATATAATCGCTGAGTGCCTGCTGGAGCAGGGCGTGGATACCGTCTTTGGCTATCCGGGCGGCGCTGTGCTGAATATCTATGATTCCCTCTATATGTATTCGGATAAGATCAGGCACGTCATCACCGCCCACGAGCAGGCCGCCTGCCACGCAGCCGACGGATATTCCAGAACAACAGGCAGGACGGGCGTGGTGATCGCCACCTCGGGACCGGGTGCCACTAACCTTGTTACCGGTATAGCGACCGCTTATATGGATTCTATCCCGCTCATCGCGATAACGGGCAACGTTACTACCTCGCTGCTGGGTCTTGACAGCTTCCAGGAGGTAGATATCTGCGGCATTACGATGCCTATCACCAAGCATAACTATATCGTGAAGGACGTCAAGGATCTTGCAAAGACTATCCGCGAGGCCTTCTATATCGCTAACGAGGGCAGAAAGGGCCCTGTGCTCATCGACGTGCCGAAGGACATCACCGCCGCAAAGTGCGAGTTCGAGAGACAAAAGCCCGAAAAGCCCGTCCATCATAATCCGGACGACATCAACGCCCAGATCGACGCTGCGGCGGAGCTCATCAAGAACTCCGAGAGGCCCTTTATCTATGCGGGCGGCGGCGTTGTGAGCTGCAATGCCGTTGAGGAGCTGGCTGTCTTTGCAAAGAAACTGGACGCCCCTGTTTCTCTCTCCCTGATGGGCCAGTGCGCCTTCGACAACACCGACCCCGCCTATACGGGTATGCTGGGTATGCACGGCACAAAGACCTCGGCCCTTGCTTTGGGCGAGTGTGACCTGCTCATCGTGCTGGGCTCACGCTTCTCGGACAGAGTGCTCTGCAACCCCAACACCTTCGGCCGCAATGCCAAGATAATCCACGTTGAGATCGACCCCGCCGAGATCGGCAAGAACATCGGCGTTGACGCCTACATAAACGGCGACATCGAATATATAGTTGACAGGCTCAATTCCATCCTTCCCGACATGAAGCACCCCCAGTGGATGCAGAAGATAGCGGAGTGGAAGAAGACCTACGCCCTCAGGATGGTGAGCATCAGCGGCGACCCCGAGGAGGTCCTGCCTCAGGATGTTATCGAGGAGCTCGACCGCCTCACCGACGGCAAGGCAATAATATCCACCGAGGTCGGCCAGCACCAGATGTGGGCGGCCCAGTTCTATAATTTCAAGTGCCAGCGCTCCTTCGCCTCTTCGGGCGGCCTGGGAACCATGGGCTACGGCCTTGGCGCTTCTATGGGCGCAAAGCTTGGCAACCCCGACAGAACAGTGGTAAACATCGCGGGCGACGGCAGCTTCTTTATGAACTGCAACGAGCTCTCCTCCCTTGCAAAGCATAACATCCCCGTTATCGAGCTGGTGTTCGAGAACAACGTGCTTGGCATGGTGCGCCAGTGGCAGAGACTCTTCTACGGCAAGCGCTTCTCCCAGACCGACATCGACCGCGGCACCGACCTTATGAAGCTGGCCGAGGCCTTCGGCATCGAGGGCGTGCTCATCGAGAAGAAGTCCCAGATCAAGGAGGGCCTGGAGCGGGCACTCTCCTGCGGCAGGCCCTGCCTCATCGACGTCCGCATCAACAAGGATGTCAACGTTCTTCCCATGGTGCCTGCGGGTGCAGATGTTTCCCAGCCCATCATGGAGATCGACCTGGATGACTAAATAAAGTATAGATCAGGAATAAGACTGTCTTTTTTGGGCAGTCTTATTTTGAAGGAGAAACAAATATGAAGGAGAAGAAAAAATTCCGCCGACAGCTGATGCTTGTGGTGGTGGGCGTAACGCTTTTCTGGGCGCTATTCAATCTTGGCAGCATCTTATCGGTGCTGCGAAGGCTTATGAAGATACTCTCGCCCTGTATAATCGGCTTCTTGCTGGCAATGATACTCAATGTGCCTATGAGCGCCATAGAGCGCACCTTCTTCAAGCCCGACAAGGACAATAACTACGGCCCCATCAAGGCCAAGATCAAGCGGCCCCTGTCGCTGGCGATAACGCTTGTCCTCTGCTTCGGGGTCATCGCTGCCATGCTTTCGCTGCTCATCCCCGAGATAATCGACACCGTCTCGAAGATGTACACTCAGGTCCCCGAGCTTGTCAACAGGATAAGCCGCCACATCAGCGACTCAAAACTGCTGGCCCGCTGGTTCCCCGAGCTTAATTTCGACACGGCCATGATAACCGACCGCATCCAGACCGCCCTCAAGGACAGCGAGCTGCTGCTCTCTACTCTGAATTCCACCTATAATATGGCCTCCAGCCTTATCTCGACGGTCATCAACTTCATCATCGGCCTGTTCTTTGCCATCTATATGCTGCTGCAAAAGGAGAAGCTCAAGGTCCAGCTATATCGCATAACTACAGCCTTCGTAAACGAAAAGACAGCAAGGCGCCTGTGCTATGTCTGCAATATGTCCAAGGAGACCTTCTCGAAGTTCATCTCGGGACAGGGCCTCGAGGCCTGCATCCTTGGCTCCCTCACCTGCATCGGTATGCTGATATTCGGCTTTCCCAACGCCTTTGCGGTGGGAGTGCTGGTGGCGGTAACGGCCTTCATCCCCATCGTCGGCGCCATCATCGGCTGCGCCATCGGTGCCTTCTTCATAATGTTCACCAGCATCAAAAAGGCGCTGTTCTTCGTGCTGTTCATGATAATCCTTCAGCAGCTGGAAAACAACCTTATCTATCCCAAGGTGGTGGGCAAGAGCGTGGGCCTGCCCTCGCTGTGGGTGCTGTTTGCCATCACCGTGGGCGGCGCCATGGGCGGTATGCTGGGTATGTTCATAAGCGTGCCCGCCTGCTCCATCATCTACTGCCTTGTCCGCGAGCTTGTTGATTACAGACACAGGCAGCTCGCCCTCGAGCGGGGCGAGGTCCCCGAGGAGGAGGCCCCCTCAGAGCCTCAGCCCGCCGCCGTCACAGCAGAAGATAACCCAGAGCCAGAAGAAGCTTGATGTCCGCGCCCTGCTTGTACAGTATGTAGATCAGCATACCGATCAGGGCCTTTTCCTCGTCGATGTGGATGCCCGCCAGATCAAAGAGCTCCCCGTGCTTTGAGCCGCCCCCAAGCAGCGACCCCAGCAGATCGGGAGCTGGCCTGCCGCCCGAGGGCTTGGGCGCCTCCTCGGGAGAGACAAGGGCCTTCGAGCGGCGTTGCATTTCCTGCACCCGTCGGATGGCGTCGCGGCGCATGGCATCAAAACCCTCCTCAGCCAAAGAGCTCACCTCCGAGCAGGCCGCTGTCCCGCAGCACGGGGTACAGGGCCATTATCTTGAATATCCTGACTATGCGGTCTATCTTTGCCTGATTCTCTTCCTTTAGCAGCGGCCGCAGAGCCATCAGCAGGGCAATGTTCTTGTCGCTGCCCGCCGAGCGGGAGGCAAGGCCCTTAATGGCCGCCAGCGCCGAAAGGTCCGGCAGGGGAGAGGCCGCAGGGGAGGCCGCGTAAGCAGGCTGCTCCTTGGGGGCGCTGTCCTCGGGGGCCGCCCCCAGCATCGAGGCCAGCTGCTGTATCTGTTCCATGCTCTCCTTGTCCGAGAGCACGCTCTGGATCTTTTCCATAAGATCGTCCATTTGTCTTCATCCCTTTATTTTTTTGTTAATTTTTGCAGAAGCGCCTTTGCCTGAGGCGAGTTCATGATCCGCTCGGCGCTCTTGGGGTCGTTCAGGGCAGCGCTCAGCTGGGCCGCTTGGCGGTTGTTCATTCCCGAGAGGCTCTGCTGCAGGGTGCCGTTGTCTATCTGTGCCTTCAGCTGCTCGGGCGTGGTGCCAAGAGACTTGGCGGCGGCCTTCATCAGGGCGTCAACGGTCTTTTTGTCGGGCTGATTAAAATTGCTCATAATTTGTTCTCCTTTTTTCTATTGCATATATATAATACTTTATGTTATAATTATATAAATTATTCCGTATTACGACTTTTGGGGGAGGTGCTTCGAGTGCGGATAATAGTTCTTGCGGATACACACGGCTGCTTTCGCCGCATGAAGGAGGTCTTCCTTAAAAACGAGGACGCCGATGTCTTCATCTTCCTTGGGGACGGCGACAGCGACCTGGAGCGCATCAAGCTCTCCTATCCCGACAAGACCATCCTTAGTGTAAAAGGAAACTGTGACTATATCTCGAACACGCCGCTGACGGGCGTTTTTAATGCAGGGGATGTGAAGATATTATACACCCACGGCCACACCTGGGGCGTCAAGTATTCCTTGGACAGGCTCTTCTACAAGGCCAAGGAGATCGGCGCCAAGATCGCCCTCTACGGCCACACTCACGTCCGCTTTTACGAGTATACCGACGGCGTACACATCCTTAACCCGGGTAGCGCAGCGCTCCCGCGGGACGGCAAGGGCCCGGCCTACGCCTTCATCGACATCACCGACAAGGGCGACATTTTCTGCACTCACGTTGACCTGTGATATTATATGCAGTCGGTCGGTACATAGTTCACTTATAGAAAACAGTACCTCACCCCGCAGGGGGTGAGGTACTGTTTTCGTATTCTGAATTTACTGGCGGCGCTGTACAGCCTTCTGCACCTTGCCGCTGATGGTCTTTGGCATCTCCTTGACAAACTCTATTATCCTGATCCACTTGTAATCCGAGAGCCTGGAGTTTGTGAACTCCTTGATCTCCTTTTCAAGCTCGCGGCTGGGTTCAACGCCCTGCCGCAGCACGATAATGGCCTTTATGGCCTGCCCGCGGAGCCTGTCGGGAACGCCTACAACGCTGCATTCCAGCACGTCGGGATGCTCCATCAGAACGTTTTCCACCTCGTAGGGGCCGACTCTGTAGCCGCCTGTCTTGATTATGTCATCAAAGCGCCCGTTGAAGCGCAGAGCGCCGTCCTCGTCGATGAATGCCGAGTCACCCGTGTGGTAAACGCCGCCTCGCCATACCTCCTTGAAAAGCTCCTCGTTGTCCAGATAGCAGGAGAATATGCCTTCGGGCTTGCGGCCGTCCTTGGGTACTACCACCAGCTCGCCGATCTCGCCTCGGGCCGTGGGGGTGCCGTCCCTGTTTATGAGACGCACGTCGTACTGGGGCGAGGAAACGCCCATGGATCCCGCAATGGAGGTCTCGGGAGAGAAGTTTGCGGTGAGCAGGGTGGTCTCGGTCTGGCCGTAGCCCTCGCAGAGGGTGAGGCCCGTGAGCTCCTTGAATTTCCTGAATACCTCGGGGTTCAGCAGCTCGCCTGCTGTGGTGGCGTAGCTCAGAGTGGGCAGCTCGGGGATGCCCGAGCGCACAAGATATCTGTAGATGGTGGGCGGAGCACAGAAGGTGTTCACGCCGTATTTTTTTATCACCGTCGTCAGCTGCTTGGGGTCAAAGTTGTCAAAGTCGAAGACCATAACAGCAGAGCCCACCAGCCACTGGCCGTAGATCTTGCCCCAAGAGGCCTTGCCCCAGCCTGTCTCTGCCACTGTGAAGTGCAGACCGTCGTCGAGGGCGTGGTGCCAGTATTTTGCGGTGACGATGTGGGCCAGCGCGTAGGTGTGGTCGTGGATAACGCCCTTGGGCATCCCTGTGGTGCCCGAGGTGAAGTAGAGCAGCATGGGGTCCGTTACCTTTGTTTCCAGCCGCTCCAGCTTGTCGGAGGCGGCCTCCAGCTGCTCCGAGAAGTTCATGAAGCCGTCGATGACGGTGCGTATGGACCAGAGCCTGCAATCGGCGCCTGTCTGCATAACGGCCTCTCGGGCGCGCTCGCGGACGTCCCCCTGATCTGTGCAGATAAAGGCCTTTATGTCGGCGCAGTTGATGCGGTAAACGTAATCCTTGGCGGTCAGCATATGAGTGACAGGCACTGCAACGGCCCCTATCTTGTGCAGGGCAACGACGGTGATCCAGTATTCATAATGCCGCTTCAGGGCAAGGATGACCCTGTCGCCGCGGCCGATGCCATGGGACAGCAGAACGTTTGCGGCCTTGTTGCTGAGGCTTGAGAGCTCGCCGAAGGTGAAGCTTCGCTCATTGCCCTCTGTGTCGCACCAGACCATCGCCCGCTTCTCGGGCTCAAGCCTTGCGTATTCGTCAACAACGTCGTAGCCAAAGTTGAAGGTGTCGGGATATTCAAGCTTGAAGGAAGCCAAGCTGCCGTCGGCATTGAAGGTCTCGGTGCAGAAATTGCGGTAAATATTCATGTGTGATCTCCTTGGTCCGCGGAGCCTATCCTGCGGAAGCGTTCGTACCTGTGTGCAAGCAGGTCGCTGTCGTTTTTCAGTATCTCAAGCTCTCCCGCCAGCCTGTCACGGAGCTCGGTGAAGAACTCGGGGGCCTCCATGTTCTCCTCGCTTATCATGTCCTCGATTATCCCGAGGGAGAGAGCATCCTTTGCGGTGAGCTTCAGGGACTGGGCGGCCTCGGGGGCCTTTGCGGCGTCCTTCCAGAGGATGCTGGCGCAGCCCTCGGGAGAAATAACAGAGTAAACGGCGTTTTCAAGCATATACACCCTGTCGGCCACCGAGAGGGCCAGAGCGCCGCCGCTTCCCCCCTCGCCGATGAGGATGGAGATAACGGGTGTGTTAAGGGTCATCATCTCGCTCAGGTTCTCGGCGATGGCAAGGCCTTGACCCCGCTCCTCGGCACCGATGCCGCAGTATGCCCCTGCGGTGTCAACAAAGCAGATAACGGGCCTGTGGAACTTCTCGGCCTGCTTCATCAGCCTCAGGGCCTTGCGGTAGCCCTCGGGGTTCGGCATCCCGAAGGAGCGCTGCATACGCTCGCGGGCGTTGTGGCCCTTTTCGATGGCAATGACGGTGACGGGGCAGCTGCCAAGATAGGCCACGCCGCCGATAATGGCGCTGTCGTCGGAATAGCGCCTGTCGCCGTGGAGCTCAACGAACTTCGAGAATATGCCTTTGATGAAATCAAAGCCTGTGTAGCGTGCGCCGCTTCTGGCGGTCTTAACTATCTCGTAAGCCTCGGTGCTCATTGCTCATCACCTCCACAGTGAAGCTTCAAAAGATGGCTCACCAGCGAGCGCTGGGAGCGCCTTGGAGAAATGGCGTCAACAAAGCCGTGCTCCAGCAGGAACTCCGACTTTTGGAACCCCTTGGGCAGGGTCTTTCGGGTGGTCTGCTCGATGACTCTTGCCCCCGCAAAGCCCACGGTGGCCCCCGGCTCCGCCAGGATAATATCTCCCTCCATGGCAAAGCTTGCGGTGACGCCGCCTGTGGTGGGGTCGGTGAGAACGGTGAGATAGAACAGCCCCGCGTCGCTGTGAAGCTTTACAGCGCCGCTGGTCTTTGCCATCTGCATAAGGGACACCAGCCCCTCCTGCATACGGGCGCCCCCGGAAACAGTGTAGCCCACAACGGGCAGCCGATGCTCGGTGGCGTATTCAAAGGTCCTTGTTATCCTCTCGCCCACGGCAGAGCCCATGGAGCCCATCATAAAATTCGGCTCCATCACAAAGAGGCAGCAGCTTGTGCCGCCGATGCGGCAGGTGCCGCAGATAACAGCCTCGTTTTCGTTGCTGGCGGCCCTAACGGTCTCCAGCTTGTCCTGATATCCCTCGAAGCCCAGAGGGTCGTTGGAGGTTATATCGGAGAACATCTCGTTAAAGGTGTCCTTGTCGGTTATAAAGCTTATCCTCTGCCTTGCGCTCATCCTGAAATGATAGCCGCAGCTGCAGGTATTGGCGTTGGACCAGATTCGGCTTATGGGTATCTGCTTGTGGCAGTTGGGGCAGGTCTTTTCGGGCTCGTTGGCGTCCTCTTGAATAGGTGCAACGGCACGGCCGCCCTTTTCAAGCTCGTTCTTGGGCTTGTATAAAAATTCGAGAAACGGCATTTGCCTTTACCTGCCTTCCATAAATGTCAGATCGTATTCTCCGCTCATAAAGCGCTCGTCGCTCACCAGCTCCAGCTGCTGGGCGATGTTCGTTTCTATCCCGCCGATGACCAGCTCGCAGAGGGCGGCCTTCATTTTTCTGAGGGCCTCCTCACGGGTGCCGGCCCGGACTATAAGCTTGCCAAGCAGCGAGTCATAGAAGGGCGAGACCTCGACCCCCTGCACAAGATATGTGTCGAAGCGCACAAAGGGCCCGCCGGCAACGTGCAGAAATTCCAGCTTGCCCGTGGACAGGGCGTTTATGCGGCACTCTATCGAAGAGCCGCGGAAGCGCACCTCGTCCTGTGTGAAGTTCAGCTCCACCCCTGCGGCGGTCCTTATCTGCCACTTCACCAGGTCCATATTTATCAGCACCTCAGTGACGCTGTGCTCTACCTGAAGTCTTATGTTCATCTCCATGAACCAGAAGTTTCCCTGCTTGTCCAGCAGGAATTCAAGGGTGCCTACCCCCACATAGCCGATCTGCTTTACAGCGGCGGTGACCTTTGCTATAAGCTCCTTGCGCTGCTGCTTGCTGACAGCGGGCGAGGGGCTTTCCTCGATGAGCTTCTGGTGCCTGCGCTGGACAGAGCAGTCGCGCTCGCCAAGGCAGACCACGTTGCCGTGCTCGTCGGCCACTATCTGCATCTCGATGTGGCGGGCGGGGTAAACGAATTTTTCCATGTATACAGAGCCATCACCAAAGGCCGCCTCGGCCTCGGAAACAGCAAGGTTATAGGCGTTCTCCAGCTCGTCGGCCGAGGGCACCATCCTGATGCCTCTTCCTCCTCCGCCCGAGCGGGCCTTCAGCATTACGGGATAACCGATCTTCTCGGCAGCCGCGTGGGCCTCCTCGATGCTTGCAAGCACGTCGGTGCCCTTGATGACCTCCAGTCCCGCCTTGCTCATAAGGCTCTTGATGGTGGTCTTGTCGCTGAGGCGCTCCATGGTGTCGGCAGGCGGCCCGATGAACACTATCCCGTTCTTTGCGCAGAGCTGGGAAAAGTGTGGGTTCTCGGAAAGAAAGCCGTAGCCCGGATGGATGGCCTGAGCCCCCGAGCACAGCGCAGCACTGATGATGCGCTCCTCGTTGAGGTAGCTGTCGTGGGCGGCAGCGGCGCCGATGCAGTAGCTCTCGTCCGCCAGAGCAACGTGAAGGGCGTCCTTGTCGGCCTCCGAATACACCGCAACGGTGGCAATGCCCATCTCCTTGCAGGCGCGGATTATCCTAACGGCGATCTCGCCTCTGTTAGCTATCAGGACTTTGGAAAACATGATTCACTCTCCTTGAGGGCAAAGGAAAACTCGGCCTTTACGCAGAGCTTGCCGTCAACGTAGGCCTCTCCCGACGCGAAGTAGAAGGGGTGCTTCACTCTTGTGAGCCTGCACTTTGTTTCGATGGTGTCTCCCGGGCGGACGGGGTTGCGGAACTTGACGTTATTGAGCCCGGTGTAAAGGGGCATATAGCCCTCCTTCATCTTATCTGCCAGCAGAGCGCAGGAGGACTGGGCCAGTATCTCGCAGAGTATCACTCCCGGGACTATGGGGTACCCGGGGAAGTGTCCGTTCAAGAAAAACTCGGTGCCCTTGACGTGGTATTTGCCGTGGGACTCGTCCTCTACAAGCTCCACCTCGTCCACCAGCAGCATATCGTCGCGGTGGGGAAGTATCTGCATTATTTCTTCTTTGTTCATTTCATTTCGCGCCCCTCGGGGCCGCGTCCTCCTCTCGGTTTGTTTCCATATACGCAAACGCGCACAAAGCCGTGCAAAACAGCTTTGTGCAGCATTGATATTGACTTATGCTATCTTCATTTTGAAAAGCTCGCAGCCGTAGTCAACGACCTGGCCGTTCTGCACGCAGACCTCGGTGATGATTCCGTCCTGCTCTGCGGGCAGCTCGTTCATCAGCTTCATGGCCTCCACGATGCAGAGGGTGGCGCCCTTTGTCACCTTGTCTCCCACCTTCACGAAGGGCTCGGAGCTCTCGGAGGGGGCGGCGTAGAACACGCCCACCATAGGCGAGCGCACCACTATCTCTCCCGCGTCGGCAGCAGGTGCGGCGGGGGCCTGCACAGGGGCAGGTGCGGGGGCTGCTGCGGAGGGAGCCGTGAAGCTCTGCACGACTGCGGCCCGTTCAAGCCTTACGGTGCCGTCCTTCTCGTTTATTTCCAGCGCCGAAAGCTCAAGCTCCTTCATAAGCTCGGCGTATTTTCTGATATCCTTTTCGTTCATCGAAGCTTACTCCTTGAGAATCAGTGTTCAGTCGGTGATCTTCCTGAAGGCAACGCAGGCGTTGTGGCCGCCGAAGCCCAGAGAGTTGGAGACTGCCAGATCGATGTCGGCCTTTACCGCGGTGTTGGGGCAGTAGTTGAGGTCGCACTCCTCGTCGGGCTCGTTGAGGTTGATGGTTGGCGGGATAACGCCCTCGGTCAGAACCTTTACGCAGGCAATGGCCTCAATGGCTCCCGCAGCTCCCAGCATATGACCTGTCATGGACTTTGTGGAGCTTACATAGGCCCGCCTTGCGGCCTCCTCTCCCATAGAGAGCTTGATGGCCCTCGTCTCGCTCTTGTCGTTAAGGGGCGTGCCCGTGCCGTGAGCATTTATGTAAACTCTGTCGCTGTCGGTATAGCCTGCCTCGTCCAGTGCCTGCTTCATGGCTCTGGAGGCGCCGCCTGCCTCGGGGTCGGGGGCGGTGATGTGGTGAGCGTCGCAGGTGGAGCCGTAGCCCACAGCCTCGGCGTAGATCTTGGCGCCTCTTGCCTTGGCGTGCTCGTATTCCTCCAGTATCAGGGCTGCGCCGCCCTCGCCGATGACGAAGCCGCCTCTGCGCTTGTCAAAGGGCAGGGAAGCCGCATTTGGATCCTCGGAGACCGAGAGCGCCTGCATATTTATGAAGCCCGCCACGCCGATGGGCGAGATCGCTGCCTCGCAGCCGCCTGTGATGACCAGATCGGTGTAGCCGTGACGGATGGCCCTTATAGCCTCGCCGATGGCGTTAGAGCCCGAGGCGCAGGCCGTAACAGAGGGCATTGCAGCGCCCTTGCAGTTAAAGCGGATGGCTATCATGCCCGCCGCCATGTTGGCGATCATCATAGGCACAAAGTAGGGTGACACCCGCTTGGGGCCGCGCTGCATAAGCTTGTTCTGCTCGGTGCCGAAGGTGAGTATGCCGCCTATGCCGGAGCCAAAGTATACAGAGCAGCGCTCGGGGTCGATAGTGCCTTGAAAGCCGCTGTCCTTAACTGCCTCCTCGGCCGCCGCAACGCCAAACTGGGCGTATCTGTCGGTCTTTAGCAGGTCGGCCTTTTCAAAATAAGCTCTGGCGTCGAGGTCCTTGACCTCGGCGGCCAGCTTTGCCTTGTATTCAGTGGTGTCGAAGATCGTTATGGGGCCGATGCCGTTCTTGCCGGCCAGCATATTCTCCCAGCTCTCGGCGGCGGTGTTGCCCACGGGGGTAACGGCGCCGATGCCTGTAACGACTACTCTGCGAAGTTTATTATCCATACCAGTTTTCCTTCCGTTATTACATACCAAGTCCGCCGTCAACTCTCAGCACCACGCCCGTCACATAGGAGGAGGTGATGAGGAAGGCGGCTGCCTTGGCGATATCCTCGGGGGCGCCTGCCCGTCCAAGGGGGATGGAGGCCGCCAGAGGGTTGTTCTCGGCGCTGATGTCTGCGGTCATGTCCGTGGCGATGAAGCCCGGGGCGATGGCGTTGCAGGTGATGTTCTTTGCTGCAAACTCACGGGCGACTGTCTTAGTAAGGCCCACGAGCCCCGCCTTCGAGGCGCTGTAGTTTGCCTGCCCCGCGTTGCCGCTGAGGCCCGATACAGACGAGATGTTCACTATCCTGCCGCACTTGTTCCTGATGAACAGCTTTGAGCAGTGCTTTATCATGTTGAAGGCGCCCTTGAGGTTAACGCTGATGACATCGTCGAACTGCTTCTCGCTCATCATCATCAGCAGGCCGTCACGGGTGATGCCCGCGTTGTTCACCAGCACGGTGACGTTGTCCATTTCCTTCTTGATGCGGTCAACGGTCTCTTTGGTCTGATCGAAGTCCGCGACGTTGCAGGTGTAGTAATTGGCCTTTATGCCGAAGTCCTTCGAGACCTGCTCGCAGAGGGCCTTGGCCTGCTCCTCGTTGCCGATGTCCAGAATGGCGATGTCGGCCCCGAGGGAAGCGAGCTCCTTCACTATCGCGGCCCCGATGCCTCTCGAGCCGCCTGTAACAATGGCTGTGTTGCCTTTAAGCATATTTATTTCCTCACTTAAATTATTCCCCGAGGGCC
This sequence comes from Ruminococcus sp., assembly GCA_017480485.1. Next base: position 18,662 of record JAFVAN010000022.1, read on the forward strand.
TGGGCCGCAGCCTCGAGCCCTGCAAGATCGCTGACGCAGAAGGTCCGAACGCTCTTGTCGATGCGCCCGATGAGCCCCACAAGGGTGTTGCCCGCGCCAAGCTCAACAAAGGTGTCGGCGCCCGCCTCGATCATGTTCAGCACCAGCTTCTCCCAAAGAACGGGAGAGGTTATCTGGGCCGCCAGCTGAGCCTTCATGTCCTCACCATAGGGCAGGGCAGTCAGGTTTGAATAGAGCACCGTCTCGGGGGCCTTGAAGTCATACTTTTCAAGGGCCGCAAGAAAGTCTTCGCCTGCCTGCTTCATAAATGGCGAATGGAAGCCCCCCGATACCTTCAGCGGGATGGCCCTGCCGCCGGCTTCCTTTACCTTGGCGGTGAGCTCCGGCATGGAGTCCTTCGCCGCAGCGCAGGTTATCTGGCCCTGACAGTTATAGTTCACGGGGTAGCAGTCCGCTATCTCGGCGCAAATCTCCTCGACCTTCTCGTTGGGGAGCTTGAGCACAGCCGCCATTGCCGCGGGGTTCTCCTCGGCTGCCTGCTGCATCAGCTCGCCGCGCTTGCAGACGATCTCGAAGCCTGTTTCAACATCTACAGCTCCCGAATAGCTCAGGGCCGCCACCTCGCCCAAGGAGAAGCCCGCACACATATCGGCGCGTATCCCCCGCTCCGCCAGAGCGGCGGCTGCCGCCGCCTCAACGGCATAGAGGCAGGGCTGGGTGTTCTTGGTCTGCATAAGCTCCTCGTCGGAGCCCTCAAAGCACTGCGCACTTGTTTCAGGGCGCAGCTTATCAAGCCTCTCGTACACGGCCCTTGCGGCCTCGGAGGCATCATATATGTCCTTTCCCATGCCGGGACGCTGTGCGCCCTGACCCGAGAAAACGAAGGCTATCTTACCCATTCGCCTGCTCCTTTCAGCAGGGGTTCGGCGCCCTCTGCAAGCTCCTTAACGATCTCGGCGGCGGGCTGTATCTTCTTGACCATAGCCGCAGCCTGTCCGCTGAGAAAGCATCCGCCGTCGTTGTCGCCGTCAACAACGGCTTTTCTGAGCGAGCCTGCGCCGAAGGCTTCAAGCTCCTCGTCGGTGGCGGGGGAGTATTCAAGCTTTAGGTATTCCCTCTGGAAGTTGGTGCGCAGGGCCCTGACGGGATGTCCGAGCCTTCTGCCCGTAACCATGGTGCAGAGGTCCTTCGCCTTTATTATCTTTTCCTTATACACGGGGTTTATGCTGCACTCCTCGGCTGCAAGAAAGCGCGTGCCGACCTGTACCGCACAGGCTCCGAGCATAAAAGCAGCCGCAACGCCTCTGCCGTCGGCGATACCGCCTGCGGCAATGACGGGCAGCGAAACTGTGTCGGCTATCTGGGGCACGAGGACCATGGTGGAGAGCTCTCCTATGTGTCCGCCGCTCTCGCCGCCCTCAGCAATAACTGCCGAGGCACCGAGCCTTTCCATAAGCCTTGCAAGTGCTACGGACGCAACAACAGGTATCACCTTGATGCCTGCGTCCTTCCACATCTGCATATATTTAGAGGGGTTGCCTGCTCCCGTGGTGACTACGCTCACGCGCTCCTCGGCCGCAACTGCCGATACCTCGTCCGCAAAGGGGCTCATCAGCATGATGTTTACGCCGAAGGGCTTGTCGGTAAGCTCCTTGGCGATCCTTATCTGCTCGCGGACATAGGCGCCGTCGGCGCTGCCTGCGGCAATAATGCCAAGGCCGCCGCCGTTGGAGACAGCCGCGGCAAGCCTGCCGTCGGCTATCCACGCCATTCCGCCCTGCAGTACGGGATACTCGATGCCGAGCAGCTCACAGATACTGCTTTTGATCATAGTCTCAGTCCTGCTTGCTCTCGATGAAATCTACCAGCTCGCCAACTGTCTCTACCTTCTGGTCCAGCTCGATCTCGATGCCGATCTCGTCCTCGAGGTTCATCATCAGGTCAACGGTGTCGAGGGAGTCGATACCCAGATCTCTGAAAGTGGACTCGGGCTTGATCTCGGAAGGATCGCACTCTATTCTTTCTGCAATGATCTTAGCAACAGTTTCAAACATTTTCATTTCCTCCGTTATATTAAAGTATAGTTTGATCATAGTGACCTAAGATAATAATATCATCATGCTCCCGATTTGTCAATGAATGGTCTTTTCTTTTTATAATTTATTCATATTTGAAGGGCCCGTTTTTTCGACATAAAAGTCCCGCGATCCCGTCATAAAAATATCCCGCAGAGAGGCTCCTGCGGGATAGTACGTATATATGCCGTTTTGCTGTCTTTTCCTTTTATCTTTCGTATAGCCGATCGTAAAACTCTGAAAGCACATAATTCAAGATGGATTTACATTTTTGTATTTTTGTTTTCTCAACTTGGTCTATATGTCCTCGCTGCTAAAGCGGCTCGGGAATGTTCGGAAAAAGGTATTCTCCCCCTACGGGGGAGATACCGTTTTTCCGCTGAGCTTTACTATCTGTCGTTCCTTCCGCGTATCATGCTGCGGCTCATGAAGTAGGTTATCACGAAGTATCCGCCGTAGATCAGCAGGATGATGACCGAGGTGGAGACCATGGAGCGAACGAAGCCCTCCTTGATGAAGAAATCCAGCACCCGACGGGAGAACTTCATGCCCGCGACGGTGTGTATGCAGGCCAGCAGCATTGGCAGCAGGAAGAAGATGCCTGTCTGGCGGAAGAGCGAACGGGAGATATCCTGCTCGTCAGTGCCGATCTTGCGGAGAATGTCGTAGCGGCCCACGCTGTCGGCGGCCTCGGAGAGCTGCTTCAGCGCCAGCAGAGCCCCGCAGGTGATAAGGAACACCAGCCCGATGTACAGGGCCAAAAATGTCCCAATGGCCGTGACGCCGATGGTCGTATCGCCCAGCTGCAGCTTGGTGAGCTCGCCCGCGTATTTTTTGGCGGGCTCACTACCGTCTCCCTGCAGGACCGCGTCCGTGTTAAAGCCCTTGAAGGATTCCTCGAAGGCCGCCAGGAACCTCTCGTCCGCCTTGCGCTTGTCCTTCTTGCCGCTCTCCTTGTACATTCCCGAGAAGTGCTCGTACATATACTCCACGCCCTCGGCGGCGGAGTCGGGAACGATGATGACACCGGGGTTGCCACGGGATACGGATATCAGCACAAAGCCGTCCACGCACTTGTCATAACCGTTATGCAGCTTGCGGCCGTTGAACTCGATCTCGGCGCCGTCTTTCAGGGCCTTGTCATAGACGGGCATTACGGCGTCAACGTTGCACAGCAGAGCGAACTCGTCCTCCTCGAGGGAAAGCTTTTCCTCTCCCGTGCCTCTCAGGTCCAGCAGGGCGTTGTATTCCCCCACGGAGTAGACGGGCAGCACAGAACCGGGCGCTGTGACCATCATGTTGTTCTCGGAAAGATCAGCAAACTCGTCCATGTACTTTCCAACTATATCCGGGACCTTGACAGTGCCCTTGTACATATGCACCGAGACGCACCTGTCGCAGTAGTCCTCGGGCTCGTAGCCGTGCTCGCGGAAGACCTCCTCGCAGCTGCCGAAGTCCTCGCCGTCCTCGAGGTTATAGTAGCTTATCTCAAAGTCAACGGGGCAGTATTTTTTCAGGCCCTCGTTCAGGGTGGTCCTCAGGGAGAAGGCCACCGCCAGCAGGCACACGGTCACAAACAGCATAAGGCAGATGACCGCCATGGAGAACACCATGGTGTTTATGCGGCTGCTTATCTGGCGGACTGTGAAGCAGTTGAGGCCCCGATAGTAGGTGCGCTTTATGCTCATGGACACCCGCAGCAGCAGCCCCGAGACAGACCAGAAGATAAAGAAGGTCGAGACCGCCCCCAGCAGGATGCAGAGCAGCAGCACTCTCTCGCTCATGGCTGTCTTGCTCCAGCCCACCCGCCAGTAGGCCCAGCCCAGCACCGCCGCAGAGATCATGAATATCACGATGCTGAGTATGGGGTTGCGAAGCTTCAGCTCCTCCGAGCGTCGGCCGGAGCTTATCAGGTCGATGAGCTTGCAGCGGCCGATGGTGATGGTGTTGAAGATCATTACCACGATGTACATTATGCCGAAGTAGATGACGGTCTTAACCGTGGCCCCGCCCGAGAAGGTGAACTTGAAGGAGGTCATGTCCGCCTCGAAGAGGTTCACCACCATGGCGCTCATCAGCTGTGAAAGGCCGACTCCCAGCACCAGCCCCGCCGCCAGTGAGCCAAGACCGATGAGCACGGTCTCCAGCAGCATCATAAGTGAGACGCTGCCCTTGCTCATGCCTAGGGAGAGGTAGATGGCGAACTCCTTGTTTCGGCGCTTCATAAGAAAGCGGCTGGCATAAACGATAAGCAGTCCCAGCACGACAGACACGAACACGCTGACTCCCGAAAGGATGGTGTTCATAAGCTTTATCATTTCACGGGTGTCCTTGGAAACGTCGATGTAGGCCGTCTGGGTCTCGATGGCGTTGAAAACATAGAACACCGCCACGCCGATGAGCAGCGTGAAGAAATATATGGCGTAGTCCCGCAGGCTGCGCTTGATGTTGAGCAGAGGCAGCTTAAAGAGCATCGCTCACGTCACCTCCCAGCAGGGTCACAACGTCGATTATCTTGTCAAAGAACTGCTTGCGGCTGTCGCCGCCGCGGCTCAGCTCGTGGAAGATGCGGCCGTCCTTGATGAATATCACCCGCGATGCGTAGCTTGCGGTGAAGCTGTCGTGGGTGACCATCATGATGGTGGCCTCCAGCTCCCGATTAAGATACGAGAACCTTTCCAGCAGCTGCCTTGCGGACTTGGAGTCCAGGGCGCCCGTGGGCTCGTCCGCCAGCACAAGGCGGGGCTCCGTAACTATGGCGCGGGCCGAGGCTACGCGCTGCTTCTGTCCGCCCGACATCTGGTAGGGGTACTTTTCCAGAACATCCCCGATGCCCAGCTGCTCCGCCACGTTCTTTACTGCGGGTCCTATCTCCTCGACGGGCTTTTTCAGGATGGTCAGCGCCAGAGCGATGTTCTCATAGGCCGTCAGGGTGTCCAGCAGGTTGAAATCCTGAAAGATAAAGCCCAGCTTCTCCCGCCTGAATTTATTCAGATCCTTGCCCTTTAGGCTCGTGATCTCCTGACCGTCCAGCAGTATGCTGCCGGAGGTGGGGCGGTCGATGGTGGAGATGCAGTTGAGCAGGGTGGTCTTGCCGCTGCCCGAGGCCCCCATTATCGCCACGAACTCTCCCTTCTCGACGGAAAAGGAAATATCGTCGATGGCCTTCGTAAGGTTCGACTTGCTGCCGTAGTATTTGATCATCTGCTGTATCTTCAATAGCTCCAAGATAATGACCCCTTTCGGAAAAATAAGAGGCGGGAAAAGATCCCAGCCTCCCTGAATATATCATACGTTATTTTCTGTCCGAAGTCGTTCGTTCAAGATTACCTAACCTTACAATTTTGTAACCTTGGCGCTCAGTCCGCCTTTTCCAGCAGCCTGTCCTTCCCGAAGGTTATGGATATCTCCGTGAAGGCGCCCTGCTCCGAGCGGGCGGAGATGCTGTGGCCCAGCCTGCGGCAGAGCTTGTCGGCGATGTAGAGGCCCATGCCTGTGGAGCGGGCGCGGCTGTGGCCGTTCTGCCCCGTGAAGGATTTTTCAAATATATAGGGCAGGTCTGCCTCGGGTATGCCTATGCCGTTGTCACGAAAGCGAAGCACCGTGCGGTCGGGCAGGTCCTGAGCGGAAACGGTGATCTCCGGCGGTCGCTCATCGGAAACGTATCTGATGCTGTTTGCTATGAGCTGCCCGAGGATGTAGCAGAGCCACTTCTCGTCGGTCATGACGTTCACGTCCAGCCCCTCGGCAGAGAGCTCGATGCCCCGCTCCTGAAGCTCGCTGCGGTATCTGACGGCGGTCTCGGCAAAGGCTCGGCTCAGGGGGACTTTTTTGATAAGATAGTCCTTCTCGGCGCTGCCGCTGCGGGCGTAGTAGAGAACGTTCTCGATAAGCCCGTCGATGCGCTGCACCTGCTCGCTGTAGCGGGTGCTGCCGTCGTTGTGGCACATGAGCTGCAGCCCCGCCACGGGCAGCTTGACCTCGTGCACCCAAAGCTCAATGTATTCCCTAAAGTCGCGGCTGTCCCGCTCCAGCTCTGCGATGTGGGCGAACATGGCGCTGTCTGCCTCGCGAACGGCGCTGTGTATCAGGCGGCCTTCAAGAAAATCCGGCTCCTCCAGCACCTCTGCCAGCAGGTATTTTTCCTTTAGCTCCTCAAGGCAGGAGCAGAGCTCGTCGTAAAAGCGCCGCCGCCGCAGGTAGTCCCAGAGCACCCTTGAGGCCACACCTATACAGAGCAGCACCAATGTTGCCGCTATGGCCGCCGCAGGTATGCGAAAGGCCGAAAGGAACAGCACCACCAGTGCCAGCGTCCCAAGGGAAATAAACAGCGCGGGCAGCCTGTCCTTCAAGTATTCACTCAGCTTCATTTTAGCACATACCCCTGTTTCTTTCGGGTCTCGATGGCGTCGGGCAGGCCCAGCTCCGCAAGCTTTGCCCGCAGGCGGCTGATGTTCACCGAGAGCGCGTTGTCGTTTATGAATTCCGCGTTGTCCCAGAGGACGGTCATAAGCTCGTCACGGGTCACTATCTCTCCCTGCCTGTCCAGCAGCAGCCCGAAGATCAGCATCTCGTTCTTGGTCAGCACCTGCTCTCTGTCCCCAAGGGAGAGGGTCCCCTTGACGGTGCTCACCGTCACCCCGCGGTAGCTCTGCACCGCCTGCCCCCTGGACGAGCGCTTGAGCACCGCCGATATCCGCAGCAGCAGGATGGTGGGGTTGTAGGGCTTTGTGATGTAGTCGTCCGCTCCGTAGCTCATGCAAAGCACCTCGTCCAGCTCTGTGGTGCGGCTGGTAAGCATTATCACAGGCACCGAGCTTCGGCGCCGCAGCTCCTGCAGCAGGGCCTCGCCGCTCTGTTCGGGAAGGTTGATGTCCAGCAGGATAAGATCGGCCCCAGAGGAGAGCATCTGCTCAGCCGTGGTGTGAAAGTCCGTGACGCACACGATCTCATACCCCGCTCCCGACAGCAGCTTCTCCACCTCGCGCCTCAGCGCGTCGTCGTCCTCTATCAGCAGTATCCTGTACATTCGGCGTCCCTCCCTACCTGTCGTTTCTGCTTTTATTATAGCGTTTTTAGGGGAGGTTGTCAATTCCTTCGGACAACCGCTTTTTGTCGCAGGGCGTAAGAATTCAGGCTCAAAAAGTGAAATGATTCCCGTGATCTCCCCGCACGGTTTTTCACGAGCAAACAAATTGTTAAGAAAGTGCAATAATCGGTCTGAAAAGGTATCTCCCCCCCGCAGGGGGAGATACCTTTTCAGACACCACGCCCTCCGCCGCGCAGCGGCGAATGGAAAATAGCTCCTGTCCCCCCTCAAGGAAATCAGTTTTTAAAAGTCTTGTTCTTATCGCAGTATTTATTAGGCCGAAAGAGAGTATCCCCCCGCCAGCGGCGGGGGGGATACTCTCTTTCGGCACCCGCAATTTTGCCGCAGAGCGGCAAAATTGCATAACAAAAAATGAAAACTGATTTCCGTAGTTTCCTCACGGTAATTATTGACAAAAAATTTTTTTCTGCTATAATAAATATAGGCACTATTGCCCTTACTATGTCAACTATGTCACGAAAAATATCACCGGAGGAAAAGAAAATGAAAAGACTTGTTACACGCAGCGATTTTGACGGGCTCGTCTGCGCAATGCTCCTGAAGGAGCTGGGGGAGATCGACGACATCAAGTTCGTTCATCCCAAGGACGTTCAGGACGGCAAGATCGACCTGAACGAGAACGACATCACCACGAACCTTCCCTTTGACCCTCGGGTCGGCCTTGCCTTTGACCACCACGAGAGCGAGCTCATACGCAACGACCCCGCAACGTACAAGGACAAGTACATCATCGACGGCAAGGCAAGGTCCGCCGCCCGCGTTGTTTACGAGTATTACGGCGGCAAGGAGCGCTTCAAGAATGTCTCCGAGGAGATAATGCTGGCCGTTGACAAGGGCGACAGCGCCGATTTCACCGAGGACGAGATACTCGACCCCAAGGGCTGGGTGCTGATGAATTTCCTTATGGACGCCCGCACAGGCCTTGGCCGCTTCCACGATTTCCGCATCTCCAACTACGACCTGATGATGGAGCTCATAACCTTCTGCGTTGACCACAGCATTGACGAGGTGCTGGCCCTTCCGGATGTCAAGGAGAGAGTGGATCTCTACTTTGAGCAGCAGGAGCTCTTCAAGGCCCAGCTTCAGCGCATCACAAGGATCGACGGCAAGGTGGCCGTCATCGACCTCAGGAACGAGGAGACCATCTACGCGGGCAACCGCTTCATGGTCTATGCCATGTGGCCCGAGACCGAGCTTTCGGTCCATGTTGCCTGGGGCTTCCGCAAGCAGAACACCGCCGTTATGATCGGCAAGTCCATCATCAACCGCAGCTCCGATTTCGACATCGGAAGGCTCTGCCTGACCTATGGCGGCGGCGGCCATATGAACGCCGGCACCTGCCAGCTGGACAACGACAAGATAGACGCCGAACTGCCCGTAATTATCGACAAGCTCAACGGAAGGCTGCCTATAGAATAAACAGCAAAATAATGGTTGTTGTCAGCATCCGATCTTTCTTGAAAATAATAATTGCGCCGCTGCTCCGCAGCGGCGCAAAAGTGCGAAAAATGGTACCTCACCCCCTTCGGGGTGAGGTACCATTTTTCGTCTGAAACCATTCGTGCAACAGTTTCTTTTTCGTTTTTTATTTATTTCTGTTCCGGTAAAGCGATACGGCGCCCATAAGAGCGAACAGCCCAAAAAACGCCGCAAAGCCGAAAAACATAAAGGCGTATGGCCTGTCCTCGGGGATGCCGCCGAGAAACAGTGCCAAGCCGCAGCAGAACATCAGTATAGCCCATGGAACAGTGTTCACGATCAGCTTGATATTCTGCTTTTTCTTGATATATGCCTTAGATCGATAGCTTCCCTTGGGCTCCTTGTCCGCCAGCATCTGGAAAAAAGTCATCGAGCGTTCTCCGGGTGTCATAGCGTCGGGGGCAGCCTTCTTTTTTTGTGCGGCGGCGGCAGCTGCCTTTTCGGCAGGGATGCGTGCCCCGCAGCTTGTGCACTGCCAAGGTGCACCGTCGCCAAGCTTCACTCTGGCGCCGCAGACCTCACAGATGATAGTTTGCATGATACATCTCCTTGATATAGCCGGATACAGACACGCTCTGTCTTTTGGCAGTTCAAAGCTTCAGGCTCTCGAAATTATCATCCAGCACCTTGGCGGAGGCAAGGAACTTCTGCTTTTCATCCTCGGTGAGGTCCAGCTCCACGATCTCCTTTACGCCGTTGCGGCCGATTATGGTAGGCACGCCGATGAAAACGTGGCGGCAGTCATATTCTCCGCAGAGCTTCGCCGAAACAGTCAGCACGCTGTTCTCGTCCCCAAGGATGGCCTTTACTATCCTTGTCAGGGCCATGCCGATGCCGTAGTAGGTGGCGCGCTTGGCCTCAATTATCTTGTAGGCGGCGGTGCGCACCTGCTCCTCTATCTGCTCCATGTCCTTGATGCAGTAGGTGTTGTTCTCGCTCTCAAGGATGGTCTTGACGGGCTTTGTGGCAAGCATTACCTGAGACAGGGGCACGAACTCGCTGTCGCCGTGCTCGCCGATTACGTAGGCGTGGATGTTCTTGGGGTCAACGGTGAAGTAATCTCCCAGCAGGTAGCGCAGGCGCGCAGTGTCCAGAGAGGTGCCAGTGCCGATGACCCGTGAGGCCCCGAACCGCGAGAGCTCGTAGGTAACCCTTGTCATGATGTCAACAGGGTTGGTGGCAACAAGGAAGATGCCGTCGAAGCCGCTCTTGATAACGGGCGTGATGATGGAGCGGAAGACCTCCACGTTCCTTTGCAGCAGGTCAAGGCGGGATTCGCCCTCCTTCTGGGCCACGCCCGCCGCGATGACAACGATGTCCGCGTCCTTGCAGTGGCGGTACTCTCCTGCGTATATCTTCATGTTGGACTTTGCAAAGGCAAGGCCGTGGTTAAGGTCCATGGCTTCGCCGTTGGCCCGCTCCTTGTTTACGTCGATGAGCACCAGCTCGTTGCAGATGCCTCCCTGATTCACCAAGGAGTAGGCAAAGCTCATGCCCACCATTCCCGTGCCGATAAGCACTACTTTTCTTCTGTCTGTGTTCATAATTATCCTTCTTTCTATCGGAGCTTATCTGTTTGAAAAGCTCACATTAAAGCGTTAGCTTTGGATTTTGGGAGATACCATTTTCCCATCGAATTTTCTGTCGGGCCTCGGCGCTTACTTCTCTATCGCCTCTGACCAGTAGGTGTTGTTGTAGATGTCGGTGAAGCAGTAGGTGAGCTTCAGCTTGCCGCTGCCCACCTTGGTGTTCGAGAGCTCCATATTGTCGGAAACGGTCATGGCCTCGCCAAGGTAGTAGGTGTCGCTGTAGGCGCCGTCATAGGTGTAGTAGTCGCAGAGGAACTCCAGCTTGTCGCCTGTGTTCAGCTCTGTCATGCTCTTGGCCACGGTCTCTGTCTCGCCCTCGTTGTAGTCGGTGACTGCCCCCGCGATGTAGCCGTCGGGATTTTCGTTGTCAAAGACGATGATGAGCCTTACCCGCTCGCCGTTGAGCATTGCGGGAGAGTAGCCTGTGATGGTGTATTTGTCGCCCTCCTCAACGGTGTCGGTGTGGTAGTAGGCGATGGGCTGGCCGTTGACCGAGAGCCAGTCTCCGTCTGTGTCGGCGATGAGCTTGTTGTCGCTGAAGGAGTAGATGTTGTCCAGTCCCAGATCAACATAGCCCGCGCCGTCGTCGTAGAACATATTCAGGTCCAGCTTGTGTATCAGCTTCCACTGGGACTCGGGGATGTCCAGATAGTAGGTGTCGTCCTCGGTCTCCCAAGAGAGATTTGCGGTGTCGAAATAGTTCATGGAGATATAGTCGGCTGCTGCGGCGGTGTCGCCCTCGGTCATGAAGGCTGTGTTGCCGCTGTCAAGGCCGTCTATGCTCCTGTCTCCGCCGCCGCCCAAGAAGGCCTGCAGCAGCGAGCCGATGGCGTCGGAGCCTCCCGAGGTCCCCGAAGAGGACCCGCCGAACAGCGAGGCCAAGGGGTTGGAGGTGCCGCCCGCCGCGATCTGTCCGCTGGTCTCAAGGCTTGCAAACTGGCGGATGCACTTGGCGTAGGCCGAGTCCATGCCGATCTGGTCGTAGGTGGAGCAGGCGGTGTCAACATAGGAGGTCCGCTGATAGGGGAAGTATATGGACACGCCGTAGGCGTTGGTCATGTTCGAGGAGGTGCGGTTATACTTTACGGCGCCCTTGATGGCGTCGCTGAGGGCCTTGCCCTCGTCGGTGTTCATGTTCTCCGCAAGGTTCACAAGGTCCACCTGGTCGATCTTTGAGCTGCGGGCGAACTCACGGGTGGCATATCTCGCGTCCGAAACAGTCTGAAAATCCTTGTTGTCGATCAGCGTGCTCACAGAGCCCGAGAAGGAGGAGAGCTTGGGCGGAACTGTGTTTGCAAACTCCGCCAGATCGATGACCGAAAGGGTGGTCTGCTGGCCCTTGCACTTAGAGGCGCAGGCGGTCACAAAGTCGTCAACGATGTTTTTGCCGATGTCGATGGTGGGCATCGAGGTGTTCTGTCCAAGCTTTGTGAGCCAGTTGGTGTAGTACCAGCCGATGCCCGGCTCCGTCTCCTCGGAGGCGATGAGGTAATCAGCGTACTCGTTGCACATGAGGGCAGTCTCCGCGGTGGCCATCAGGCAGGCGTCAAAGCCGATGAAGTCAAACTTCACGCCGCCTGCTTTAAGGGCCTTGCTTAGCTCGCTGAGGCCCATGGAGCCCTTGGACTTGTTCTTCTCGTCGTAGCCGTAGCCCGACACCGAGCCGCCGCCGTGGTCCCAGAGTATGAGCTCGTTTCGGTCGGCGGGGTAGTTCTGCTTGCAGTATTTGATGAACTCTGCCAGATTGGTCTGGTCGGTCATGGCCTTGGTGCCGAAGTCCTGCACCAGTGGGTCAAGGCCGCCAGGCCTTACGCGGTAGATCTGGTTGACCTTGTTGCTTATGCCCTGAGTCTTCCAGTTTGAGCAGCCGCCTGTGCAGACGATGATCTCGATATTGTCCCCGAAGCTCGAGGAGGCCATCTCCGTAAGGTCGGCGGTGGCCATGGAGTATTTGCTCTCCAGATCGGTGCCGCACATATAGACCATAAAGGTTATCTTGTCCTGGCCGTTGCCCTTGATCTTGGTGTATTTCTCTCTCGAGCCCGCAGCGACCGTGCGGTCGGGCTCCTTGGCTGCCGAATCGGAGTAGCCCGTGGTGGAGTCTCCGCCGAAGCCCGAGGGCAGGGTAGAGTTCCCAAAGAGGCCGCCGCCCTCGCTGCCGCCCGAGGCGCCGCCGAATTTGAACACCAGCACAACGATTATTATTATCAGTATGGGCAGGCCGATGCCGCCGCCCAGCACAGCGCGGTTTATGCCGCCGCCGGAGCCGCCTGCACCCCCCGAGCTCTTGCCCGAGTAGCCGTCCGCCGAGCCGACGGGTCCCGTCCCGAGGCCGTCGCCCCGTTTATGGACGCCCTTGCCCCCTTCGGTGACCTTTTTTTCTCTTGCCCGCGGTTTATTGTTAGGTTCCATTTAAGATACCTCCGTTTCTCATAATTACCCATGTTAATTTTACAACATCCTGTAGCTTTTGTCAATAGGTGCACAGCGTGCACCACGCAAGTCGCGTGAGCACTCGCAAGCTCGTTTACAACGGTGTGATGTACGGGGACTCCCTCGCGATACGGTGCTAGCGCGCACGGCGCAGGTCGCGTGCCGCTGGCAAAGCCAGCTTACAACGGTGTGATGTACGGGGACTCCCTCGCGATACGGTGCTAGCGCGCACGGCGCAGGTCGCGTGCCGCTGGCAAAGCCAGCTTACAACGGTGTGATGTACGGGGACTCCCTCGCGATACGGTGGCACGACAACGGGCTGGGCGAGGGAAAACAAAAGGACGTCCCGCTGGTCTGGGCGGAACATCCCTCTAGGTATCATCTCAAAACGGCCTGCTTCACTTCCGGACGATGGCGCCCACGGGACAGACCACGGCGCAGCGGCCGCAGTGCAGACAGTTCTCCTGCTTGATCTCTGCCTTGAAGCCGGACATATCTATGCACCGCTGGGGACAGACTGTCAGGCAGGAGCCGCAGCCGATGCAGCCCTCCTCCACGGTGTAGCCCTCGGTCCTGACCTCCGCTCCGCCGAAGCTGACGGTGCCGCGCTCTATGGGCTTTTTCGAGAGGTCGAACCACTCGCAGCTGCCCTCATAGATCTGAAAGACCGTCAGGGCTTTGCGGCTCTCCTCGGTGGGGTAGATGTCAAGCATATAGGGGTTCTTTTCAAGCAGCAGGGGCAGAGGCTCTGTGCCCAGCTCCCGTACCTTGCCACGGACCGAGACCGCGATGCTGCTCAGGGTGTCGCTGCCCTTCATCCCCGAGAGGGCGATATAGCCCTTGTCGGTGAGGCGCCTGTAAAAGGCCTTGCCCTTGGCGGTGAGAAAATACAGCCCGTGCTCGTCCTCGTGCATCATGTCGATGACGCAGGTAACGGGCAGGCCCTCGCTGTCCACGGTGGCCGCCACGGTGGAATGTATGTCCTCGACTATAAGCTTGAATACCTCGTCTCTTGTCATATCGTCCTCCCCTTGGGCTTGTCCGCCTATGGCTCCTGCTTGAATTTTTCAAGGTCCGCAAAGAGGGCCGCAAGGCTCAGATCGGACTGCTCCTCAAGGCTCAGGCTTTCGGCCTGCTTGCGGAGGGCTTCGGCCTCCTTTGCCGCCAGCTCCTCCTCTTGGGTCATGGGCGGTGCGTCGGACTTTGTCAGGGCGCGATACTGCTCCACGGTCTCCCAGGGCTTGATGCCGATGATGGAGATATTGTCGGTGCTGCCGTTGCGTATCGCCAGCTCGCAAAGGGCCTCCAGCTTTTCGCCGAAGCTCTTGCCCTCCAGCTGCAGGGCTATCTCGATCTCGTCCTGAGAAACGAAATCCGACACCCCGTCGGAGCAGATTATCACCACGTCGTCCTCGTCCCTTCCGAAGGGCACCGGGAACTCGACGTGCTCGATATTGGGCCTTTGCAGCACGCTGCCAAGGGAGGAAACGATGGCGTTTTTTAGCTCCGGCGAGAGCTCCCGCGCAGTTTCGATCTCGCCCTTCTCGTAGAGAAAGCGTCCGTAGGTCTGGTCAACAGAGAGCTGCCGCACCTCGCCGTCGGTGTAGCGGTACATTCGGCTGTCCCCTGCGTTGTAGCACACAGCGGTGCCGTTCTCGTCCACGGCCAGCAGGCAGATGGTGGTCTGCATATTTATAGTCTCCTGACGGGACACACCCGTGCGGACTATTTTATTGTGTATCTGCATAAGGGTGTGGTCAAGATTCACCGACGAATCGTAGTCCGTGCAGGCAAGGGTGCTGACGCATATCTCCGAGGCCAGCTCGCCCGCCTGCTCGCCCCCGACCCCGTCGCAAACGGCGGCCAAGAATGGCGCTATACAGACAGAGGAATAGCCCCCCTTTGTAACACAGACACGGTTCACCAGCAGCGAGTCCTCGTTATGTGAGCGGTACTTGCCCTTGTCGGTGTAGCCGTAGATGTAATAGTTCATGTTTGTTTGTCCTTAGAAAAAGAAATATGTAAATATGTTATCCTGCATCCTGCCCTGTGGGGACAGGATGCGCGGTATTATCGAGCAAAATCAGAACCTCTTCTGGCCCTTGAGCTGCTTGCGCTCCTCAAGCTTGATAGAGCGTATCTTCTGCCGCAGGGGGAGTATCTGGGAGGGCGTTGCGGATATCTCGTCGATACCCATTTTAAGGAACTCCTCCGTCAGGGACAGGTCGGCGCCCAGCTCGCCGCACACGCCAACGGGTATCCCGAAGCGGTGGGCGTTGTCGCAGACCATGGCCATGAACCGCAGCAGGGCGCGGTGGGTCTTTTCCTCAAAGTAGTTTTCAAGCAGGATGTTCTGCCTGTCAACAGCCATTACATACTGCTCCAGGTCGTTGGTGCCGATGCTGAAGAAATCCACCTCCTGGGCCAGCTCGTCGCTCAGGATGGCGGCGGCGGGGGTCTCGATCATTATGCCGATCTTCACGTCGTCCCGGAAGGGCTGACTGCGGGCCCGCAGCTGGGTCTTGGCCTCTTCGATCAGTGCCTTGGCGCGGTAGATTTCCTCCTTGTCCACGATAAGCGGCAGCATGATGGCCAGCCTGCCGTACATGGAGGCCCGCAGCAGGGCGCGTATCTGTGTCTTGAACATCTCGGGCCGCATCAGGCAGAGCCTTATTGACCGAACGCCAAGTGCGGGGTTGGCCTCCTTCGAGAGCCCAAAGTAGGAAATATTCTTGTCTGCTCCTGCGTCCATGGTGCGGATGATAACGGTCCTGCCGTTCATCTGCTCTACCACCTGTCGGTAGTTGTAGAACTGCTCCTCCTCGTCGGGCATGGAGCTGCGCCCAAGGAACAGGAACTCGCTCCTGAACAGGCCCACGCCCCCCGCGTCGTTTTCCAGCACGTTCCCAACGTCCTTTATTCCGCCGATGTTTGCAAAGACCTCGATCTCCGTGCCGTCAAGGGTGACGTTCTTGCGGCCCTTGAAGCGCTTTAACAGCTCCCGCTTCTTGGCCTCCTCCTCTTCGATGAGATCGAGCTCTCGGGCAGTGGCCTCGTCGGGCTCCACAAAGAGCCTGCCGTTATAGCCGTCCAGCACAGCCGCCTTGCCGTGCATGGAGCTCAGGTCCTCGGCCCCAACGCCGATGATGGCGGGGATATTCATTGTCCGTGCCAGAATAGCAGTGTGAGAATTTGACGAGCCGTAGCAGGTCACGAAGCCCAGTACGTTCGAGAGGTCCAGCTGCATGGTCTCGGAGGGGTAGAGGTCGTCGGCGCAGAGTATGACCTTCTCGTGGAGCTCTATCTTTTTCTGGCTCTTTTCCTGAATGTGACGGATGAGCCTGTCGCTTACGTCCTTGATGTCCGTGGCGCGGCCCTTGAAGTAGTCCGAGGTCATCTTTGTAAAGGTCATGGAAAAGTCCCGGGCCGTCAGCGCCGCAGCGTAGTCCGCGCTGTAGCAATCCATCTCTATCCTTCGCTTGATGGTCCTGCAAAAGGCGTCGTCAGAGAGCAGCATCTTGTGTATCAGAAAGATGCTCGCCTCGTTCTCGCCCACCTTGGAAATGGCCTGCTCGTAGAGCTCGTCCAGTTCATTGATGGCCTGACTTCTGGCCAGCTCGTAGCGCTCAAGCTCGCTCTTGGTATCTGTAACTGTTCTTTTTGAAACAGTGGTCTCGTCCTGTCTGTGGTAGTACAGCGGTCCTCTTGCAATGCCGCCGAAGACAGCCTTTCCGCTCAGCGTCAACATAACTGTCTTTGCACCTCCGCTCTGTTCGTTTTGTCTCCGCGTTGTTCTTTATGTGATTTTTTTCAGTATTTTTAGCTGAATATATAGCTAACTATATTGTATTACTTTTTGCATAAAATTACAAGAATTTTACTGAAAATTAACATTTTGTTCAGTTTTTATAAAGGTGTTCAGCCCCGATGAATAACCCGCTGCCTGTCCGAATATAATCAAAAGACGGGACAACCGTCCGGAGGCGAGAAAGAGCAATATCTATCTAACCTCTGATCTCTAACATCTAACCTCTAAAAGGAGCTGTCTGTGATGAACGAAAGAAAAAACGCCGCCTTCGGGGAGCCGCTGGGGCTCACTCGGGCCGAGGCAAAAAGACTGCTTAACCGCGACGGCGGCAATGTGCTGGAGGGCAGGAAAAAGCGCCGCGCGGCCGCTGTTTTCGCGGGCCAGTTCAAGGACGTCATGTCCCTGATACTTATGATCGCGGCGGGGGTGTCGGCCCTGCTGGGGCGGGCGGGAGACGCCCTGCCGATACTTGCGATACTGGTGATGAACGCGGTGCTGGGCTTTATCCAGGAGTACCGCTGCGAGCGGACCCTCGAACGCCTTTCGGAGCTGACGGCTCCCACA
Organism: Ruminococcus sp.; assembly: GCA_017480485.1. The sequence goes on from JAFVAN010000022.1 coordinate 35,720, forward strand.
GCTCGGGCCTACCGTGACGGCGAGCTCCTTCGTCTGCCCGCAGCCGAGCTGGTGGCGGGAGATGTCATCGAGCTCAGCGCAGGGGACAGAGTGCCTGCGGACTGCGCCCTGCTTTCATGCAGCGCCCTGCAGTGCGACGAAAGTATGCTCACGGGAGAGTCGGCAGGAGTTGATAAGCGCCCCCGCAGCAATGAGCCCGATCTTGATGCCACCGACCTGCCCTATATGGTCTATATGGGCACAGTCTGCACCCGCGGCAGCGGCCGCGCCGTAGTCACTGCCACGGGAAAGCGCACCCAGATGGGCAAGGTCTCCCGCCTTATCGACGACGCAGGCGGCGACCTTACCCCCCTGCAAAGAAAGCTTGGAGAGCTGGGCCGAGTGCTGGCGCTGATCTGTCTGGCAGTGTGCGGGCTGGTGTTCGCGGCCGGGGTCCTGCGGGGCGAGCCCGTGTTCAATATGCTCATGACTGCCATCTCCATCGCGGTGGCTGCCATCCCCGAGGGCCTGCCTGCGGCAGTGACCATCGCTCTGGCTCTTGCGGTGCGCCGTATGCTTAGACGGAACGCCCTCATAAACAAGCTCCATTCCGTTGAGACTCTGGGGTGCGCTACTGTCATCTGCACCGACAAGACAGGCACCCTGACCATGAACTCCATGACCGCCCAGCAGGTCCTTGTCTGCGGCGAGGATATAGAAGAATACACCCTCGGCAAAAACGGCCCCGAGGCCCCCGACGGAAGCCCAGTTCTCCTCGAGGGGTCTAAGGGCTTGTCGGAGCTGATGCTCTGCGCCGCCCTGTGCAACAACGCCTCTGTCACAAGAGATGCTCCCAGAAACGGCCGCGACAGAGGCGGCAGAGGCGCAGCCCGCATCGAAGGCGACCCCACCGAGGCCGCGGTCCTCGCCGCCGCCATGAGCTGCGGGGCAGAGGGCGCGGCGCTTAAAGCAAGGCGCATCTCCGAGGAGCCCTTTGACAGCCGCACCCGCAGGATGTCCGTGACAGTGGAGGACAAGGAGCGGGGCCGCCTGACCTACCGCAAGGGCGCCCCCGATGTTATCATCCCCCTCTGCTCCTATGTGTGGCAGGGAGAGGAGACCGCCCCCCTGAGCCCGCAGATCGCCGCCGCTCTTGGTCGCCGTGCCGAGGAGCTTGCTGCCGAGGGCATGAGGCTGCTGGCCTTCTCACAGCTTTTGGAGGGCAGGGAGGTGCTGCTGGGCCTTATGGCCCTTAGTGACCCGCCCCGCCCCGAGGCCGAGCGCTCCGTCCGCGAGTGCGCCCGCGCAGGGATAAGGACCGTAATGATAACTGGCGACCACAAGCAGACCGCCTGCGCCATAGCCCGCAGGACGGGCATCCTTCGGGAGGGCGGCACGGTCTACACAGGCGCCGACCTTGACCGCATGAGCGACCAGCAGCTTGCCGAGGCCGCCGAGAGCGCCGCAGTTTTCGCCCGCGTCACCCCAGAGCACAAGCTGAGGATAGTGCGGGCCTTTAAGAGCCGCGGCCACGTCTGCGCCATGACGGGTGACGGCGTCAACGACGCCCCCGCATTGAAGGAAGCCTCCATCGGCGTTGCCATGGGAAAAAGCGGCACCGACGTTGCACGTCAGGCCGCCGACTGCATCCTGCTGGACGACGATTTCTCCACCCTCGTCAGTGCCGTCCGTGAGGGCAGGACCATCTATAAAAATATCCGCAAGTTCGTGCGCTATCTTATCTCCTGCAACATCGGCGAGGTGCTTACCATGCTGGGGGGCATAATAATGGGCCTGCCGATGGTGCTGCTGCCCTCGCAGCTGCTGCTAATAAACCTTGTCACCGACGGCCTGCCCGCCGCGGCCCTTGGCTGCGAGCCCTCAGAGGACAGCGTAATGTCCGACCCGCCCCGCCGCGAGCAGGACAGCTTTTTCAGCGGCGGCCTGCTCTACCGTATGTCCCTGAGGGGCGTGCTCATCGGCATAATGACACTGGCGGCCTTCACACTGCTGCTGCCCCGATGGGGCCTTGCCGCCGCAAGAACAGGCGCAACCGTCACCCTTGTTCTCTCCCAGCTCATCCACGTCTTCGAGTGCAAGAGCGAGCGCCGTCCCCTCTACAGGCTGCACCTGACGGATAACCCCCTGCTCATCCTCTCGGTGCTGCTCTCCCTTGCAGCCCTCATCCTCTGCATGGCCCTGCCCGCCCTGGGCGCAGCCTTTTCGCTCACTCACCTGAGCGCTGCCGCATGGCTCATCTGCATTGCCCTCTCGGCCGCTGTCCCCGCCGCCGCTATGTTTGTCAAGTGCTGAGTATAAATGATATACGCAAGAAAGCTGCCACACACATATCGGGTGGGCAGCTTTTTTGCAGCTTGCAGTTTTTGGGAAAGTGGAGATAGGCAGCAGCTACATATTCACCGCTTTCTCTCCAGATATCCGTAGACCGCCAGCAGGTAGATGACTGCGGCGGCAAGGTTGGCTGTCATCATGAGCTCACTTCCTTTTTCCTTCACAGTATCCCCGCGCAGAGCTCGTCGGCGCGGACGTAGTGGCCCTGAGGCTGAGAGCAGACAGGGCACTGCTCGGGGGCAGTCTCGCCCTCGAAGACATAGCCGCAGTTCAGGCACACCCAGAGGGTGCTGTCCTTTTCGGAATAGAGCCTGAACTCTCGGGCCAGCTCGGCGTAGTAAACAAAGCGGGCCCCGTGGCTGCGCTCGATGTCCGCGATGCTCTCGAAGGTCTGTGCTATCTGTTTAAAGCCCTCGTCCCTTGCCTTGGCTGCAAAGGCGGGATATATGCTCTCGGCCTCCTCCTGTTCTCTGTTGCAGGCGGCCTGCAAAAGCTCCGCTGCATCCTCGGGCAGGGCAGAGGGATAGTCGGCCTCGATGGTCTGCTTTCCCGAGCCCCCGCCCTGCATTAGGGAGAAGAAGACCTCGGCGTGCTTTTGCTCCTGATCGGCTGTGAAGTCAAATAGCCGCGCCAAGCTGAAAAGCTTCTGCTGCCGCATCCTCTCCGCCGACATCCTGTATCGGGAGCAGGCCTGTGTTTCTCCCGCCCATGCGCGCATCAGGTTTTCAAGGGTGGTGCTGTTTTTTAATTCCATAAATATCTCCTTCTTTTAGGTTGCACTCGCCGCCTTCGGCGGCTCGGGGAATGCGGAAAATACATCTTCCCCGCCTGCGGCGGGGAAGATGTATTTTCCGCCGTTTTTTCTCTTGCCCGTGAGGTGTGGAGAAATAGCTCTCGTTATCTGCGGCGGCAAAAGCTTTTCACGTTTTCACATCGTCAGGGTCCCGCTCTCGCTTTCAAAGAGGATCAATATCTGCTCCTCCTTGCCTGTGACGACGTTGAAATAAACAATAACGTGGGTGCCGTCGGGGGCCTCGCATTTGAATTCGTAGCACAGCAGCTCCTCCTGAGAGTCCGAAGGGATGACCGCCAGCCCACGGGAGAGCAGGGTGAGCTTCGGGCTCAGCTGCTGCTGGACGTCCAGCACCGACTTGCGGTCCTTCGGGAATTGGCGGCGGGTGTGATTTACCAGATAGCCCCGGCAGTCAAGGCCCAGCACCTCACCGTTGTCCATTGCCACCGAGACCTTTATAAGGTCCGTGTAGCAGCAGATGTCGTCGGCGTAGAAGGCGTAGTTCACGGTCATGATGTTGGCGGTGTTCTCATAATAGGTGCGGCCCATGGAGGTGTAGCCTCGGTCCTCCAAGATCTTGTCCGCCGCCGCAAGGGCGTCCTCCTCGCTGATGGAGCTTGTCATCACCTGGCGGCTCTTCAAAAAGTAGGAGATATAGCCGCCCTGCTTGGTTATCGAGCAGGTGGCGGTGCCTGCCTCGTCGCTGAAAAGATAGGACGGCATCTTGCCCTCCTCCTCGCCGATGAGGTCGATGTCGCCAAGATCGACCCCCAGGGCAAAGCCTGCCCGCTCGTGGGCCATTTCCCGGGAAATCTCTCTTTCACCCTCCAGCAGCAGGGGCTTCTTTTCAAGGATGTGGTCCGAGAAGGGGCCGTCGTATATCAGAGTGGGATAGGAGTCGAAGCCCTCCTCAAAGTCCTCAAAGCCGTCGGTGACGGTGGGAGCGTCCAGATCCTCGTCCTGCTTGCCAAGAGCGTCGGAAATGCTGATCTCGCCTCCGGCCACGCTGTTTTCAAGTGACCACATACCATCCCGAAGCTTTAGTGAGAAGTCGTAGAGGGACGCAAGGTTCTCGTATTCCTCGTCGGTTATCTGCTCGCCCTCCCGCACCTTCTCGCTCATCGCCAGAGAGTAGTTGCCCACCTGGGAGAGGAACTTGTAGGTGTTCTCGAGCTCTGCGCCGCTGACGGGCAGCTGCGCCAGCGCTGCCTTTGCCGTGGACGAGTCCCGCCAAAGCTGCTGCGAGAGCTTCTGGTGCATATCGGCGGTGCCTGCGTAGAGCTCCTTTTGCAGGGTGTTGGAGATGTTGTCGGCGGCGGTGGAAAGCTCCTCCAAGGCCCGCAGATAGCTGTTTTGCAGCGACAGCGAGGCCTGCGCGCTCCGCTTGGAGAGTATCATACCGTTTACGGCCATCACCGCCGCTGTGGCCGCCGTTATGCTGAATATCCTTATCAGTGTTCTCTTTCTCATAGCTCCTCCGTTTAGTACAATTTCCTGTACCATAAACTATTTATAAGTCCATATTATTGGATTGATATATGTAACACGGCTGAAAGCGACAAGCACCCGCAAATTAGCAATAGTCCAAATAGCTGTACTTAAATTACGACAGACAACTATCCGAATAATTGTACAGAATAGGCGTGATAAGCAAAATGTCACAAGCTTGAACAAGTACAAAATTTGGTACACAGATATCAACAGTACATTTTCATGTACAAATATTATGCTTCACATTATTCTTATTATTCGTTCACAACAGGCAGTTGAAAAATCCGCTCACTTGTGTTATAATATAAAATGACATAATATGCGAAAGGAAATGTATCACATGATATACTTCGATAATGCCGCCACCACCAAGCCAAGCGAGGCGGCGGTCGCGGCGATATGCAGGGGGCTCCGAGATTTCGGTAATCCCTCGTCTCTCCATGGCCTTGGCCTTGCGGCAGAGCAGCACCGAGAGGAGGCCCGCAGCAGTGTCGCCTCGGCGCTTGGAGCTCTGGACGAGGAGATATTCTTCACCTCCTGTGCCACCGAGAGCAGCAACACTGCCATCATGGGCGCCGCCCATTCTGTTGGTCGGCGAAAGAAAAAAATAGTCACCACCTCCGTGGAGCACCCCTCTGTCGAGAACTGCTGCCGCGCCTTGGAGGAGGGCGGCTTCACCGTCGTTCGCGTGGTCCCGAGGGAGGACGGAGCGATATACCCCGAGGATATCATCTCCGCAGTGGACGGCGACACCTGCCTTGTGACCTGTATGCACGTCAACAACGAAACGGGAGCTGTGATCCCTGTCGAACGGGCCTTCAAGGCTATCCGAAAAAAATACCCTCAGGTGCTCCTGCACTGCGACTGCGTCCAGAGCTTCATGAAGCTGCCCCTCTTTGCCAAAAAGCTGGGGGCCGATCTGATCTCCCTAAGCGCCCACAAGATACACGGACCAAAGGGCATCGGCGCCCTCTACATACGCAAGGGCGTTCACATCCCGCCCCTGATGCTGGGCGGCGGGCAGGAGCGGGGCTTCCGTTCCGGCACCGAGAGCGTGTCGCTGATAATGGGCTTCGGCGCTGCCTGCCGTGAGCTGTCCCCCACACTTGATGAGCGCTTTCGCCGTGCCGACGAGCTGCGCACCTACCTGACCCGACGCTGCCTCGAAAACGGCATTGCCATCAACAGCCGCCCCGATGCCAGCCCCTACGTTGTCAGCATCGCGGTGAAGGGTCTGCGGTCCGAGGTGCTTCTGCACTTTTTGGAGCAGCGGGAGATCTACGTTTCCAGCGGCTCCGCCTGCTCAAAGGGCAAGAAAAGCTCGGTCATCGCCGAGTTCCATGTCCCCGAGGAGCTTCGCGACAGCGTCCTGCGTATCAGCTTTTCAGCCGAGAACACAGAGGCGGAAATAGACGAGCTTATCTCCTCTATACTTATTGCACAAAAAACTCTTGCTAAAATAAGGTAAAATAACGAGAACAAATTTTTTATACTATTTTAATATATAAGAGAGTCGGAAAGGAACGAAAAAACATGAAAGAACTTGTACTCTGCAAATACGGCGAGATCGCCCTCAAGGGTCTGAACAAGAGCACCTTCGAGAGCGTGCTGGTGAAGAACATCAAGCGCCGCCTACACAGCCTCGGAAAATTTGAGATCACTCGCTCCCAGTCCACGGTCTATGTTGAACCCATGGAGGAGAGCATCGACATGGACGAGGTCATGCTCAGGCTTTCAAAGGTCTTCGGCATTGCAAAGCTGGCCCGGGCCGCAAAGGTGGAAAAGGATATGCCCTCCATCATCGCAGGGACAATGGAGTACCTTGACGAGGCCTTCGAAGATGCCTCCACCTTCAAGGTCAACGCCAAGCGGGCGGACAAGAAATTCCCCTTGAAGTCTCCCGACATCTGCGCCCGGCTGGGCCACGAGATACTTGAGCGCTACCCCGAGATGAAGGTGGACGTCCACGACCCCGATGTTCTGGTGACGGTGGAGATCAGAGAAAAGCACGCCTTTGTCAACGCAATCAGAGTTGACGGCGCGGGCGGCATCCCGGTTGGTACAGGCGGCAGAGGTATGCTGCTGCTGTCGGGAGGCATCGACTCTCCCGTGGCGGGCTACATGATCGCCAAGCGGGGAGTGGTGGTGGAGGCCGTCCACTTCGAGGCCCCGCCCTACACCTCCGAGCGCGCACGCCTCAAGGTGGAGAAGCTGGCGGAGAAGATCTCCGAATACTGCGGCGAGATCAAGTTCCACTGCGTCCCCTTCACGGAGATCCAGGAGACCATCCGCGACAACTGCCCCGAGGAGCTGTTCACCGTCATCATGCGCCGCTTGATGATGGAGATCGCCCAGCGCCTCTGCGAGCGGGACGACTGCTCCTGCCTCATCACAGGCGAGAGCCTGGGACAGGTGGCCAGCCAGACTATGTACGCCATGGTCTGCACCGACGCCGCCTGCAGGATACCTGTGTTCCGTCCATGTATCGGAATGGACAAATCCGAGATCGTGGAAGTGTCCAGAAAAATAGATACTTTTGATATATCTATCCTTCCATACGAGGATTGCTGCACTGTGTTCACTCCACGCCACCCGAAGACAAGACCCGTGCTTGATGATGTGGAAAAAGCCCAGTCTGCCTTCGATTTTGAGCCCCTTGTGCAGAAGGCGGTAGAGGGCACGACAGTGAAATATCTTAAAAAATTTGCATAAATATTGTAGGCGTTTTTAATCAATCGGCGTAAATATGCGGTTTGACTCTGTCAAGAAAAAAGCGCGTTCATTGGATATTAGCTCTCAAATACTGTAAAATTTGCCAAAAACTAACAAATTAAGGCAAATTGAACGAGATGTTAACATAGGGCGGGTGTAAAGGTTTTAACTTTCAAAAGTCTTAAAATACGATTTTTCGGACTGAAAAGGGCCAAAATAACAGAGAGTATTTTTGTACACTTGAAATCAGTTACAAAAAAATTAAGGCTGTAACCAAGTTTTAATATGTTGTACAATAAAACGGACAGTCACCTTTTCTCTTATAATATAGTACACCACGCCGAAGGGCGCTGTTTCGTGTTTTCCCGACCTTATCCGCCGCCCCTCTCGGGTGACGATTTGGTTACACCCGGGCTATAAAAAACACCCGATCTTTGATTAAAAACAAAACCGCTGTTCGCAATTTGTTCAAAAAGGAGGCTGGATTTATGTGCAAAATGGAAGATAAACGACCGCTGGGTTCGTTCAATTTTGCCGAAGATAACAAATCGGTTACAGAAAGGCTTGACAGTTTGAGTGTTCGTGTTGTAGAATATATGATAACGAAGAGCAGGACGCTGTCGGCAGCCGAGAGCTGCACGGGCGGAATGATCTCCGAAAGGCTTACCTCCGTGCCGGGAGCCAGCCGCGTGTACAAAGGCGGCGTGTGCAGCTACCACACAGAGATAAAGCAAAAGGTCCTGGGCGTCAGCCCCGAGACCCTCGAGCGCTTCACAGTCTACTCGGCGCAGACCGCCAGCGAGATGAGCGCGGGAGTCATGAAGCTGATGGACACCGACTGCGCCATTGGCGTAACGGGTATCGCGGGCCCCACAGGGGGCACGGCCGAGAAGCCCGTCGGGACGGTCTACGTTTCGGTCCGCTTTGGCGGCAGGGAAATAGTCAGGGACTTGGAACTGTATAAGAAATATGAAAATTTGGATAGAGATATGATCCGTACTGCGGCCTCGGCGGGAGCGCTGGAGCTGCTGATGCAGCTGATGACAGAAAGCGAGGATCGATAGTCTATGGGAAACGAAGTAAGAAACCTTTCACCCGAAAGCAGCGAGAACTTCTTCCTGAGGTTCTTCAAATATTTTATCCCTTGGAAGGGCGACGGCGTCGCCGAGATAATAAGAAAAATAATCTTCATGCTCTCCATCGTGCTGTTCGCAGCATCCCTCAACGAGCTGACGGATTTCTTAAAGACCGATCAGGTCGAGCTCAACTATGTTCAGAACATAGTCAAGTATGAGCCCGACTGGGGAGATGATGAAGACACCCTGAACCTTGACGGCGTGGATGCGGATACCGATGAGCGAGGCAGCGCAGCTCCCTCGTCAGACGGCAGCGCAAAGGGCGAGCGCAAGGTGCAGAAGTGGGCCAAGGAGCTGCTGGAGCGCAACAGCGAGGTAGTCGGCTGGATAAAGATACCCGGCTTCGTCAACGACGACGGCGACGAGTACATCAACTTCCCCGTTATGCAGCGCAAGTATTCCGGCGATGTGGATGCGGACAACGACTACTACCTGAGAAGGAACATCGACGGCATCTACTACGAATCGGGCAGCATCTTTGTTGACGCCCTTGTGCCCATCGACGAGAACGGCCAGCCGGATGACATCATCATCTACGGCCACCACATGAGAAGGCTGGGGACCTCCTTCACCCACCTTGCCGAGTACAAGGAGGGCGTGGGCTTCCTGAAAAAGCATCCGATGATCGAGTTCAACACGATCTACGATAAAAACGAAAAGTATGTCATAATCTCCTGCTTCGTTGCGGCCTCGGACGAGTCTCAGGACGACGTTGCAGTGTTTGACTACTGGAGATACAGAAACTTCGACAACGGGAATTATTCCTTTGAGAAGTGGCTGGACAACATCCGCAAGGAGTCCTGGTATTCCTGCGATGTTGAATGCACCGAGGACGACGACTACATCACCCTCTCGACCTGCTCTAACGAGGTCGCGAATATGAGATGGGTCATCGTCGCAAAGAAAATGACCGCAAAGGACAACCTGGACCTGATAGTTGATTCCTATCAGGAGCGGCCCGACTCTGAGATCTATTTCCCGAAGATCTGGCGCGACGTCTGGGGCAACAACAAGAAGTACTTGGGCTGGTCATACTGATCTATGGCATCTTGCCATGAGGAAGGTAATGTAAACGTATGGAACACAACAGATCCGAAAGAGACGAAATACCTGTCGTGAACAGCAGGGCCGCAAGGGCCGTTGCAGCTGTTATCTCAGCCGCAATGCTCTTTTCGGCGGTGGGAGTAGTCATCAGCGCAGTTGGTAAGAAGAGCATCACTGCAGACGCAGCAGACGGTGCCGCAGAGGAAAGCGCTTTAGCTACAGTCACCACAGCTGTCACAACAGTTCCCGCTGCCGCAGTAAGTGACGATACACTTGTCACTACCTACGAGTTCCGCAAGGCAGGCGTTCAGGAGTATAACACCGCAAGCGCCGCCCACACCACCACCACGGCTGCGGAGACCGAGCCCACCGAGGCAGAGACCGAGGAGGCCGCTCCCGCAGAGCTGGTCGAGATGGATGAAACTGTGCTCTACATGGAGCAGAGCGTCAATTTCAGAACTGAGCCTTCACTCAGCGCGCCCATAATCTATATCTTCAACGAGGGCGATTCCGTCATCGGCGACGGCATCACCTCCGACGACAAGTGGTATTCGGTATATGACGATAACGGCATGAGCGGCTATATCCTGGCTGAGCTCGTTACCGACAAGGCCCCCGAGAACGCCGAGAAGACCGAGGCCCCCGCCGCACAGACCACCGCTCCCGAGACCTCTGCCCCCAAGCAGACCACCACCGAGGCAGCACCCGCCGTTAACACAGGCGTCATCTCCTATACCGACATCGAGTTCAGGATGATGTGCTATGTGGTACAGAGCGAGGTGGGCAACTGCTCCGAGGAGAACAAGCTGGCAGTGGCCAACGTAATCATCAACAGAGTTAAGTCCGAGCTCTTCCCCAACACTCTGGCCGAGGTGCTCACCGCTCCCAACCAGTTCACAGCCGTGCAGAACTACTACAGCCAGACCAATGTTCCCTCCGAGGATACGATGAACGTGGTCAAGAGGGCCCTGAACGGCGAGGGCGCAGCCCTTGTCAACGGCGCGACCTTCTACTATGCGCCTGCCTACAGCAGTCCCGCCAGCGCCAGCTGGTTCGAGAACAGCCTCCAGCTCGCCGCAGTTGTTGACGGACAGAGATATTTCAAGAACAAATAAAGCAATAGGCAAAGTTTACGAAAACGGAGCCGCAGTATTGTATAAAATCACAAAAAGTCAGGGCACTATATCTCTATGCCTTGACTTTTTTCGCTATTTTGCTAAAATAGTAAATAGGGCAGTGTCGCTTGCGTCGCGTGCTGCCTCGGAAGGACTAAGGTGAAAGCTGATTATGGATCCCGTCTTGAAGCTGAAAAGTAAAACGGTCAGGCTCGCTGTCATTGCGCTGGGTGCCGCCGCCGCCGCATCGGTGGGCGCGCTGTTCCCCGAGGCCCCCGCCAAGACCTATTCTCCCTCGACAGACGGGGAGAAAAAAGAGGCCAATGTCAGGGCAGTGTCGGCAGAGGCACAGGAGACCGAGACTGTTCAGCTCATCGAATACCGAAAGGCAGGCATCGACGAGTATCAGGTGCTCGCCGCCGTCAGCGCCGCTCCCGAGCGTGAAGTCGTGGATGTCGTTGACGCCTATTGGGACGATCTGGAATATCCCTATTACTATCCCTCGTATACAGAGAGCTTTTCTGTTACTCTCCCCGAGGACGGAACTCAGGTCTATGACCCCCAGCCCGAAAAAATGAATTATAACGCAACACGCTCCGTGACGGGCGAGTTCTTTACCGTCAAGGACCTCATCTCCGGCAGGACGGTCACAATGAACGCCCACGAGATGCTGTGTCGGATGGTCTATAACGAGATCGGCGCCGACTGGAACGAGGAGGCCATCAAGGCCCAGGTCGTTGCAGCCTATTCCCACCTGCGCTTCAACGATGGCATCGGGCTGATACCCACCGTCGCCCTTAAATCGGGCTATCCCAAGAAGATCGAGGACTGCGTCAAGGCCGTCGAGGGCCAGTGCGTCTACTATAACGGCGGCATCGCCAATACGGTCTACTGCGCATCCATGGCGGGCTATTCCGCCGAGTGCTCAAAGATCTTCGGCGTCAGCTACGGCTACCTAAAGCCCGTGGTCAGCGCCTATGACGCCCAAGACCCCAACTACGGCGTTAATACATATTTCTCCGAGTATGAGATCAGGAACATCCTCCAGAACAGACTGGGCTTTGTCCTCTCCGGGGATGTGGCAAACTGGTTCAATATATCCTCTGTCCACAGCGGCAAGTATGTCGGTACCCTTGTTATCGACGGCGGCCGCGCAAGGATGACGGGCGCCGCCGCAAGAAAGCTCTTCGGCCTGCGCTCCAGCGCCTTCGAGATAAGCTACAGCAACGGACAGTTCTGCTTTAGGACCTACGGCTACGGCCACGGCGTCGGGATGTCCCAGTGGGGCGCAAAGTATTACGCCGACCACGGCTACAGCTATGACCAGATACTCAGACACTACTATGTGAACACCACCGTTAGGGTCTCCACCGTAAGCGAGAAGGCCATGAAGCGCAGCGCCATGACCGCCGCAGAGCTTGAAAAGGAGATCAAGAGCTCCGCCGTCGCTTCTGCCGAGGGCGTTGCCGAGAAGGAGCCCGAGGAGATCATTATCTCCGAGAACCCCGCCAAGACCACCAAGACAGCCAAGGAGCAGAAAACAGAGCTGACCGCTCCCGCCGAGGCTTCCGACGAAAAGGACGAGGCTGGGGCCAAGGACAAGGAAACAAAGGAAGAAACGACTCAGGAGGAAACTCCCACAGATACAGAAGCAGAGCAGGAGATAACTCCCGCAGAGGACGAGGAAACCGAGCCCGCCGACCCGCCCGCAGAGGACGAGCCTGACCCCGAGCCCGAGGAGCCCGCAGCCGAGGTCGCCGAAACAGCCGAGGCGCCGCAGGAGTAGCTTTAATTTATCCGTATATTATTTTCAGGGGGCATTGCAATGGCAATATATGAACGCACAGGAAACAGAAGGACCGACTCCTCAAGGATAAACAAGATCATCAATCAGGATCTGGAGGAGATCAATAAGAAATATACCGAGATCGGCAGGATAATCAAGCTTCGCTGTCTGGATCAGGTAAGCGACAACGAGGTGCTCAATCTTGCCGCAGAGGTCGATGCCAAGCTTGCAGAGCTTCGGGAGCTTCAGGAGGAGCTCAACGCCGTCAACGGCGTAAAGTTCTGTACCAAGTGCAACGCCCGTATCGACATCAATGTTGCCTTCTGCCCGTCCTGCGGCGCAAAGCAGACAACGGCCGTGCTGCCCGCAGCAGCACCGCAGCCCGCACAGCCTGTGGTCGTGCCTCCCGTGCAGAACATACAGCCCGTGCAGCCCGCACCCGCGCCGATCCCCGCGCCCGCACCGGTTCCTGCACCTGCACCCATTCCCGCTGCGCCTCAGTTCCCCGAGTACAGCGAGGCCACTACCTATGCAGGCAGCGATGAGTACTATGACGAGGCCCCCAAGCCTATGGCCTTCGGCGAGACTGCACCTGCACCCGCACCAGAGCCGACGCCCGCGCCGGTTATTCCCGCACCTGCTCCCGCCCCGCAGCAGCAGCCCCGCGTGAGCAATGTTGTTTTCTGTACACAGTGCGGCAGCAAGGAGCCCGCAGGCACCCGCTTCTGCTCGCAGTGCGGTTCGATAATAGGCTAACACTAAAGATCATCAGAGCCGTCACGCTGGCGGCTCTTTTTGTTACGGAGGAGCTATGGATATTTTTGCACTTGACAAGGCCCTGAAGGGCAGGCGGGTCATCCTCGCCTCAAAGTCCCCCCGCCGCCGTGAACTGCTGGGACTTGTTTTCAAGGACTTCGACATTCTTCCCGCCGAGGGCGAGGAGGTCATACCTCAGGGCACAGCCGCCGAGAAGGCATCACAGCTGCTGGCCCTGCAAAAGTGCCGCGAGGTGGCCGCAAAGCGCCCCGAGGCTCTGGTCATCGGCTGCGACACCACCGTGGTGGTGGGCGAGGAGCTCTGCGACATCCTCGGCAAGCCCCGGGACCGGCAGGACGCCGCCCGTATGCTCCGCAGGCTCTCAGGCACAAGGCACAGGGTCATAAGCGGCGCCGCCCTCAGCTTGCAGGGCAGGGAGGTCTCCTTTTCCGAGGTGACCTGGGTCCGCTTCCGGGACCTGACCGATGAGGAGATCTCGGACTATATCGCCACGGGCGAGCCCATGGACAAGGCGGGAGCCTACGGCATACAGGAGCGTGGGGCTCTGCTGGTCAGCGGTATTGAGGGCGACTTTTTTAATGTCGTTGGCCTGCCCGTGTCCGCGCTGGCCCAAGCCGCTGCAAAGCTTCTGGAGGAGCTTGAATAGTGCCGTGACCCGCGGCTTTTCGGCAGATGCAATGAGAACTAACGTAACTTCCAGCCTCCGTTGACGGAATGTTAAGGGCGGTTGGTAGACCTTTTTTGGAAAAAATGCTATTATTTTCTCATCAAGAACCACACAGGAGGTCATAACGATGAGAAAAAAGATAGTTTCCGACCTGAGCCCCTTTAACAACAGGAGCGAGATGCCCGCAGGGCGTCTGGCAGAAAAAAAGCTGCTGGCCTTTCTGTTGTGCTATATAGTGGGCTTCGGTTTGGCCGAGGGGCTGGTAATCCTGCTGCACTTCGCTCTTGGCCTGAATGTTTTTAAGGGCGAGCAGCTGGGGCCTCGGGCCCTTGGGGCCATCACCCTCTGGGGCTGCATAGTTCCCCTAGTCATCACCCTGCTTTATCAGATGAAGATCGAAAAGCGCAGCCTCGCCGCCATCGGTGTCACAGGCAGGCCGCTGTACTGGCTGTTGGGCGGCGCCGCAGGTGTGCTTCTGCTGGGCCTCTGCGTAGGCGGAGCGCTGCTGGCGGGAGCCTTAAAATACAACGGCACAGGCCGCCCCGATGCTCTGCTGCTCTGCGTTATGTTCGCAGGCTACGCCATTCAGGGCGCCACCGAGGAGGTAATGAGCAGAGGCCTCGTCCTCGGCGCTCTCAAAGATAAGGTCCCGCTGCCCTTGGCCATAGGTGCCAGCACCCTGACCTTTGTAGCCCCTCACCTTCTCAGCATGGGCGGCAGCGACCCTGCCGTTATGCTTGCGGGTGTCCTGAACCTTGTACTGTTTTCGGTCCTCATGTGCCTGCTGACACTGCGGACAGGCAGCCTGCTGATGGCCTGCGGTCTCCATTCCGTCTGGAACTTCGTTCTGGGCTCTGTGCTGGGAATTTCCGTCAGCGGCGGCGAGGCGGCAGAGAATTCGGTACTGGAGCTCAGCGCCAAGGGGAACAGCCTGCTGAACGGCGGCGCCTACGGCCTCGAGGCAAGCATTATTACAACGGCGGTCCTGACGGCGGCAGTCATCTGCCTGCTGCTGACGGCAAAAAATACAAAGAAAGGCGGGAAGTAACATGGGATTCAACAACAAGCTCTACACCCTGCGCAAGCAGATGGGCCTCTCCCAGGAGGAGCTGGCGGGGCGGCTGAACGTCTCCCGCCAAACAGTCTCAAAGTGGGAGATCGGAGTTTCCCAAAGTTAAGGCTACCGACAAAAGCAACGTAAATACGCACTTTGCAATATTCTGTATAAAACAAAAAACGATATAAAAAGGCTCAAATGCAAAACAGTAACGCATTTGAGCCTTTTTTCAATGGACAAAATATTGAGAAAGCTACTGATTCATTTTGTTTCTAATAGGTTGATTACCTCTATCCCTTTGTTTTGAGCCATACGCACTGTCTGTCCTGTTCCGCTGCGCTTGTCTTTTACATTCCAATAACAGATACAGCAATCTGTAGCAAGTTCTACAAGCCGAGTGTTTCTGACTTTCATTGCATTATTTGATAAATGCTCCGAGGTGATCTCTTTTGTATCCGCAAGTGAAACAATGTACCCGTATTCCTCTTTTTGAGCCTCTGTCCATTTTGCAGATTGTTCTTCAAAGGGACAGGGCAGTAC
>JAFVAN010000048.1 GCA_017480485.1 Ruminococcus sp.
AGCCACTAGAAGCAAGAATTTAGAGGCAAGAGGCAAGAAGCGCACCGCCGAGGGGTGAGCGATACTCGGCGGCAAAAGCCACTAGAAGCAAGAATTTAGAGGCGAGAAGTTAGAAGCGCACAACCGAGGGTGAGCGATACTCGGCGGCAAAAGCCACTAGAAGCAAGAATTTAGAGGCAAGAGGCAAGAAGCGCACCGCCGAGGGGTAAGCGATACTCGGCGGTAAAAGCCACTAGAAGCAAGAATTTAGAGGCAAGAGGCAAGAAGCGCACTGCCGAGGGTGAGCGATACTCGGCGGTAAATGCTCACACCCCCCAACGGGGTGGGATGCATTTCCGCCCCGTTCCCGAGCCGCCGCAGGCGGCGAAGGCTGCTTGCTGATATTATCAGATTATAACATAAGTTATATCATAAGCTTATATTATCAGGTATTATCTCTTATATTATAATACTTGTATAAGTAATTATTTATATTATACTTGTACAAGTAATAATATTAATATATACTTGTATAAGTAACTTGTACAAGTAATAATATTAATATATACTTGTATAAGTAACTTGTACAAGTAAAAATAATAACGCGCGCGAAAGCCGCCGAAAACACCCTCTTCTATAAACAGGCGAAAAAGGCCCTTTTGTTGCACACTCGCGTGCAACAAATCAGGGTTTGTGACTAAATTAAATATAAAAACATATGTTTGCACAAATCCGAGGGGCGAACTTTGTGGAAAAGGGAGAATTTTTCAATGCACAATTTTGACAGGACCCTAGGGTCGGTGCTCAGCTCCGCTCTGGCAGCAGCACCGTAAATGAAACAACAATATTCGCAGCAGCTCGGGTTTAATATTTTAATATTGGCCTGCGGGACCCCACCCGCAGCAGGCCATCCGAACGGCTGCAACGCCGCCTCATAAACAAGGACACCCACCTCCCCTCCGGGGAGGCGCTGAGACCCCACATATACGCACAGTTGAAACATGGTGGGGGAATTAAAAAAACGGCTGCACCGCCGCCTCATAAACAAGGGCACCCACCTCCCCTCCGGGGAGGCGCTGAGACTTATCGTGTGCGCCCGATCAAAAGATGGTGGGGGATTTAAAAAACAGAAAGGAGACAAAACATATGGAGCCTGTAATGTGTTCAAGATGTAAGAAAAGACCCGCTGCGGTGTTTATCTCGCAGGTGGACCCAAAGAACCCAAACGAAAAGAAAAACCAAGCCCTCTGCCTGCAATGCGCGGCGGAGCTTGGCATCTCTCAGGCCGACGACTTTAAGAAAATGCTGGGCATCACCGACGAGGAGATCGAGCAGATGACCGACCAGCTCATGGAGCTCAACGACGGCAAGGACTTCGAGATGGGGGGCAGCGGCACTATGCCCAGCTTCCTGCAAAACCTCTTCGGGGGCAACAATCCCCCCGCCGAGAAGAACGACCAGCCCGACCAGAGGTCTCAGGGCCGCTTCCGCCGCCGCAGAGAGGAGAAAAAGCCCGAGCTTAAATTCTTAAACAACTACTGCACCAACCTTACCGAAAAGGCCCGCTCGGGCCAGCTGGATAACATCATCGGCCGGGACAAGGAGTGCGAGAGGGTCATCCAGATACTCTCCCGCAGACAGAAAAACAACCCCTGCCTCATCGGCGAGCCCGGAGTCGGCAAGACCGCCATCGCCGAGGGCATTGCCCAGCGCATCGTCAAGGGCGACGTACCCTTCCGGGTGCGCAATAAGGAGATCTACCTGCTGGACCTCACCGCCCTTATCGCGGGCACCCAGTTCCGCGGCCAGTTCGAGAGCCGCTGCAAGGGCCTTGTGGAGGAGGTAAAGCGCGAGGGCAACGTCATCCTCTTCATCGACGAGGTCCATAACCTAGTTGGAGCAGGGGACAGCGAGGGCTCCGTGAACGCCGCAAACATCCTGAAGCCCGCCCTCTCCCGGGGCGAGGTGCAGGTCATCGGCGCCACCACCTTCAAGGAGTACCGCAAGTATATCGAGAAGGACTCCGCTCTGGAGCGCCGCTTCCAGCCCGTAACTGTCACCGAGCCCACCGTCGAGGACACCGTGGAGGTGCTCAAGGGCATCGCCAAGTATTACGAGCGCCACCACAGAGTAAATATCTCCGACCACTGCATCCGTATGTGCGCCGTGCTCTCAGAGCGCTATATCAACGACCGCTTTTTGCCCGATAAGGCCATCGACCTGCTGGACGAGGCCTGCGCCGTGGCATCCATAGGCAGCCCCGAGCTCTCGGAGTATGACCAGCTCAATAACCGCCTTGCAGAGGCTGAGGCCCGCACCGCAGAGCTGGAGACCGCCGCCGATAACGGCGAGCCCAACTACGAGGAGATTGCAAAGGAAAAGGCCGAGCTCATGCAGATACGCTCCCGCCTCGAGGAGGTGGAGAAGGCCATCAGCGGCCTGCAGGTAACAGAGGGCGACCTCTCAAAGGTCATCGAGATGTGGACAGGCATCCCCGCCAATAAGATCGTCGAGACCGAGTACCAGAAGATCAGGGGCCTGAAAGAAGCCCTCTCAAAGCGCATCATCGGTCAGGAGCGGGCAGTGGACACCGTCGCAAAGGCCATCAAGCGCACCCGCGTACAGCTGACAGAGCGCCGCAGACCCGCTTCCTTCATCTTCGTCGGCCCCACGGGCGTCGGCAAGACGGAGCTGGTAAAGGTCCTGGGCGAGGAGCTTTTTGACGCCACCGAGCCCATCATAAAAGTCGATATGTCCGAGTATATGGAGCGCCATTCGGTCTCCAAGCTCATCGGCTCGCCTCCGGGCTATGTGGGCTTTGACGAGGCAGGCCAGCTCACCGAGAAGGTCCGCCGCCGCCCCTACAGCGTGGTGCTCTTCGACGAGATCGAAAAGGCCCACCCGGATGTTATGAACATCATGCTGCAAATTCTGGACGAGGGCCGCCTCCGTGACTCTCAGGGCAGAAGCGTGTCCTTCGAGAACACCGTTATCGTCATGACCTCCAATGCGGGCTCCTCGGATAAGGACACAGGCGTGGGCTTCAACAAGACCGAGGCCGAGATCTCCACCGACAAGGCCATGAAGGCCCTGAGGGACTTCTTAAAGCCGGAGTTCTTGGGCAGAGTGGACGAGATAGTTGTCTTTGACCCCCTCAGCAAGGAGGACTACGCAAAGATCGCAGGGCTTATGCTTGGGGAGATGAAGAAGCCGCTTAAAGAGAACGGCATCGAGTTCCGCTGGGACGACAAGGCCACAGCGCTCATTGCAGAGAAGAGCCACGGCAAGAAGCTGGGCGCCCGTGACATCAGGCACGTCATCCGCGCCGAGGTAGAGGATAAGATCGCCGAGGTGCTCATCGACAGAGGCCAAGGCGCAGTAGCAGGCATGGCCCTGACGGCCGACGGGGACGAGCTGAAGCTGGAAGTTATTTAAGGCTTGCGCTTGCCCTGCGGGGCCTCTGCGACGCCCTGTTGCGAGGGAGGAACCACAGGGACGGAGGGGTTTCTTCGGTCTCCCCCAAGCCCTCTGCTTCTCTCTTTTTCTTTGCGGGTTGCGCCGCGTCTGCGCTCGTTGCGAGGGAGGGACCACAGGGACGGAGGGGTTTCTTCGGTCTCCCCCAGCCCTCTGCTTCTCTCCTTTTCTTTGTGTTGTTCGCTGCGTCTGCGCTCGTTGCGAGGGAGGAACCACAGGGACGGAGGGGCCCCTAAAACGCTTGCGCGCAAAAGGGGGCGGGTCCCCTCCTTCCCTGAGGTTCCTCCCTCGCGCTCCCTCTTCCTTACTCTTCCTCCCCCACGCCCCCTTTTACCTTGAAATAAAGGGGGAGGCTTCTCCTTTTGGCTTGTTCGGTTTTAAGGCAGCTAAGCAGAGGGCCTTGTGTTCTGGGTTTTCCTTTGTTTAAGGCGATCGTTATACAGCGTATAAGCAGATACGCAGTGTGCTGGAGGCGACAGCTGCGGGGTATCGGTTTGCTCGACAAAAATCGCGGGCGTACAACCCTTTTTCAGCACTATCCTATAGCGCGAAAAGCCTAAACATGGGGAAGATAAGGGGAAGGGGAGCGCGAGGGGGAGGACCTAAAGAGGGGGGAAACAAGGTACCCATCACATCAGATCGACGGGGAGCCCCCTCTTTTGGTCCTCCCCC